>CALFLK010000014.1 GCA_937880095.1 uncultured Faecalibacterium sp.
ACGCTACGATACCGGAAATGAGCATGTGGACAACATGCTGAATACGGCTGCGGATATCTACGCCCGGAGCGAGTTGGCAGCACCCCAGCGGTTTACCGTGATGGAAACTGACGATGGCTATGCTGTTTGGGATGATATTCAGGACGGCATTCATGTGGAACCGGATGGTGTTAGCGAAGAGTTTACCAGCGAATGGGAGGCAGAGACTTACCGCCAGCAACTGATTGAAAAAGTTCAGGAACGAGAAGCAAAAGACTGGCTCTATGTTGAACAGAGCAAGCAGAATTTGCAACAGGACATTCCATTTCCGGATGTGGAATCCGAAGAAGCACCGGAATCGGCTCACGCAGAGACAGATCCTCTGGTGCTGGAAATGCGGGAACATGCCAGAGAACTTTCCAGAGAGTCAGGCTATGCACCGGATGAACGATTTGTAGTCACGATGACCGGCGAGAACTTCCCGGATTCTAAGGATGCGTTTGCCATCTGGGATTATGTCAAAGAAGAGTATTACGGATATTCAGACGGAAAAGTGCAGACATTTGCCGATTATGTGAGTGCGTCCGAGGCGTTGCAGGAGATTCGCGGCAGGAACATGGAGGCTGAAAAAGAGCCTGCAACTGTGCAGCCAGAACCCGCAGCTCCGGTGCAGCCGGATTATCGTGTCGGCGATACGCTGTATCTGGACGGAAAGGCATTTACGATTGAAAAAGTCGGGCTTTTCGATGTGGAGCTTCGGGACCCGGATTCCGTGTATCCGATCTTCCGCTCGGAAAGCAAAGAAAATCTGGCAAGACTTTTGGGGCATGAGGAAAATGTTCACCTGCATAATCAGGTGGTTGATCTGAATCCTGGCAGAGAAAAGCAAAGTGAAGAACAGCATTTGACTATCCCGGAGACAGAACCGGAGAGTACTCATGCAGAAAACTATCGCATAAACAGCTTTCACCTCGGCGAAAGCAGTCCAAAGCAGAAATTCCGTGCCAACATGGATGCCATCTATACGCTGAAAACCTTGGAAAATCAGCACAGGAATGCGACACCGGAGGAACAGGAAACACTGGCCAATTATGTCGGCTGGGGCGGGCTGGCAGATGCTTTTGACGCAGAGAAAACTGCCTGGACAGGCGAATATAAGGAGCTGAAAGCAGCTCTTACGGAAGAAGAATATGCCGCAGCAAGGGCTTCGACTCTGAATGCGCATTACACCAGCCCTACCGTGATCCGTGCAATCTATGAAGCATTGGACGGTATGGGATTTGAAAAGGGCAACATTTTGGAACCGTCGATGGGTGTCGGCAACTTCTTCGGTATGCTGCCGGATTCCATGTTGGAAAGCAGACTGTATGGTGTGGAACTGGATTCCATCACCGGGCGCATTGCGCAGAAGCTGTATCCGCAGGCAGAAATCAAGGTGGCAGGCTTTGAAACCACCGACCGGCGCGACTTCTATGATCTGGCCGTCGGCAATGTGCCCTTTGGCAACTACCGTGTCAGCGATAAGCCCTATGATAAACTCGGCTTTTCTATCCACAACTATTTCTTTGCCAAGGCATTGGATCAGGTTCGTCCCGGTGGTATCGTGGCCTTTGTTACCAGCCGCTATACGATGGATTCCAAGAATCCGGACGCACGAAAGTATCTGGCACAGCGGGCAGAACTGCTGGGAGCCATCCGACTTCCAAACAACGCATTCCGTGCCAATGCCGGTACAGATGTAGTGTCGGATATCATTTTTCTGCAAAAGAGAGACCATCCCATTGATATCGAGCCGGATTGGGTGCATCTGGGGCTGACTTCGGAGGGCATAACCCTCAACAGCTACTTTGTTGACCACCCAGAAATGGTGCTGGGTGAGATTACAACGGAAAGTACCCAGTACGGCAAGGAAGAATGTACGGTCATTCCGATTCCAGAAGCAGATCTGGGAGACCAGCTGCATGAGGCTGTGCAGCACATCGGCGGTCACTATGAAGCGCAGGAGCTGGCACCGGAGGAAGAACTGTCCTTGCAGGGCGAAACCATTCCGGCAGACCCCAATGTAAAGAACTTCTCCTATGCAGTAGTGGATGGAGATGTCTACTTCCGTGAGAACAGCATCATGCGGAAGGCTGACCTTTCTGCGACAGCCACCGGCAGGATCAAGGGTATGGTGGAGCTTCGTACCATTGTGCAGGAACTGATTGACTACCAGCTGAACGACTATCCGGAGGATGCGATTGCCCAGAAACAGCGGGAACTGAATGTAGCTTATGACCGATTCGCCGGTCAGTATGGACTTATCAATTCCCGTGCAAATGCGCAGGCTTTTTCGGAAGATTCATCGTATTATCTGCTCTGCTCTCTGGAAAACGTAGATGAAAACGGCAGGCTGGAATCCAAGGCAGATATGTTCACCAAACGGACGATTCGACCGGAACGGGCTGTTACCAGCGTAGATACTCCGGCTGAAGCTCTGGCAATCTCCATCGGAGAGCGCGGCAGAGTGGATTTGCCCTATATGTCGGAGCTTTTAGGTACACCGGGGGAATATGAAAAAATCCAGCAGGAACTGCAGGGTGTCATTTTCAAAGACCCGATGGCGCAGGGTAGCGAGGAAACCGGCTGGGTAACAGCTGATGAATATCTGTCCGGCAATGTCCGGGAAAAGCTCCGGGTGGCAGAACTGGCTGTAGCCTCTGACCCTGCCTTTGCGGTGAACACAGAGTATTTGAGAAAGGCGCAGCCGAAAGACCTGGATGCATCGGAGATTGATGTGCGCCTTGGTGCCACATGGGTCAATCGGGATTATATCCAGCAGTTCATGGAAGAAACCTTTGAACCGCCGTTTTACCTGCGCCGGAACATTGAAGTGAAATTCTCTCCCATGACGGCAGAGTGGCAGATCACAGGTAAGAGTACACCGAGCCGGAATGATGTCCATGCCTATATGACCTACGGAACCAGCCGTGCCAATGCCTATCGGATTCTGGAGGATACGCTGAATCTGCGGGATATCCGTATCTACGATACGGTGGAGGATGCAGACGGTAAGCAGAAGCGGGTTCTGAATAAAAAGGAAACCACTCTCGCCCAGCAGAAACAGCAGGCCATTAAGGATGCGTTCCAGAACTGGGTGTGGAAAGACCCTTATCGCCGTGCGGAACTTGTGGAAAAGTATAACGAACTGTTCAACAGTACCCGTCCTCGTGAGTATGATGGTTCTCATATCCGCTTTGGCGGCATGAATCCGGAAATCCGGCTGCGGGAACACCAGCAGAATGCCATTGCTCATGTGCTGTACGGCGGCAATACGCTGCTGGCCCACGAAGTGGGTGCCGGTAAGACTTTCGAGATGGCCGCTTCTGCTATGGAGGCAAAACGGCTGGGACTGTGCCAGAAATCCATGTTTGTCGTTCCGAATCATTTGACCCTTCAGTGGGCAAACGAGTTTCTGCGTCTGTATCCGAGTGCAAAATTGCTGGTGGCAAGCAAAAAGGACTTTGAAACTGCCCGCAGAAAGAAGTTCTGCGCACGAATTGCCACTGGCGATTACGATGCGGTTATCATCGGGCATTCCCAGTTTGAGAAAATCCCGGTGTCCGCAGAACGGCAGGAGCGGATTTTGACTGCTCAGATTGATGAAATCGAAAATGCCATTGCTGAGATGAAATCCCAGAATGGCGAACGTTTCTCTATCAAACAGATGGAAAAGACCCGGAAAGGATTGGAGGCGAGATTGGAGAAACTCCGGGCAACCGACCGAAAAGACGATGTGATTACCTTTGAGCAGCTGGGCGTAGACCGACTGTTTGTAGACGAAGCACACGCGTTCAAGAACCTGTTTCTCTACACAAAAATGCGCAATGTCGCAGGCTTGTCCACATCGGAAGCGCAGAAATCTTCGGATATGTTTATGAAGTGCCAATATATGGACGAGTTGACAGGCGGGCGCGGCATCATTTTTGCGACCGGCACCCCGGTCAGTAACAGCATGACGGAGCTTTACACCATGATGCGGTATCTCCAGTACGGCACATTGCAGCAGAAAGGGCTGACCCATTTCGACAGCTGGGCTTCTACCTTTGGCGAGACCACCACGGCCATTGAGCTGGCACCGGAAGGAACCGGATACCGGGCAAGAACGAGATTTGCAAAATTCTTCAACCTGCCGGAGCTGATGAACATGTTCAAGGAAGTGGCGGATATCAAGACTTCCGATCAGCTGCATCTGCCGGTGCCGGAGGCAAAGTTTGAAACTGTGGTAGTGCAGCCCTCGGAGCATCAGCAGGCGATGGTAGCAGAGCTCTCGGAACGGGCGGCGGCTGTGCATTCCGGTGTGGTAGACCCATCGGTCGATAACATGCTGAAAATCACATCGGACGGCAGAAAGCTGGGACTGGATCAGCGGCTGATGAATCCGCTCTTGCCGGATGACCCCAACAGCAAGCTCAACGCCTGTGTGCGGAATGTGCTTCGGATTTATGAGGAAGGACAGTCGGATAAGCTGACCCAGCTGCTGTTCTGCGACCTCAGCACGCCGAAGAACGATGGAACCTTCAATGTCTATGAGGATATCCGCGCCAAACTCATCCAGTCCGGTGTACCGGAGGAAGAAATCGCATTTATCCATGATGCGGATACCGAGGCAAAAAAGAAAGATTTGTTTGCCAAAGTCCGTACCGGGCAGGTGCGGCTGTTGTTAGGCTCAACACAGAAAATGGGAGCAGGCACGAACGTGCAGGATAGGCTGGTGGCCGTGCATCATCTGGATGTGGGCTGGCGGCCTGCGGACATGACCCAGCGAAATGGTCGTATTATCCGTCAGGGCAACAGAAACAAAGAAGTGCAGGTTTATCAGTATGTGACGGAAGGAACCTTTGATGCCTACCTCTATCAGACACTGGAGAATAAGCAGAAGTTTATCAGTCAGATCATGACCAGCAAATCTCCGGTTCGTTCCTGTGATGATGTGGATGAGCAGGCACTTTCCTATGCGGAGATCAAGGCACTTTGTGCAGGAGACCCGCAGATCAAGGAAAAAATGGACTTGGATGTAGATGTTGCAAGGCTGAAAGTATTGAAGGCAGACCATCAGAGCCAGCAGTACCGATTGGAAGATAAGCTGATGAAATATTTCCCTGCGGAGATTGAGAAAACGCAAGGGTTCATCAAGGGCTTTCAGTCGGATATTCGGACGGTGGCGGCACATCCGCTGCCGGAAGAAGGTTTCTGCGGCATGGAGGTGAAGAGCACACGCTTTATTGAAAAAGCCGAGGCCGGTGAAGCAATCCTTGCGGTCTGTAAAGCCAATCAGAGTCTGGAGCCGGTGCCGCTTGGCAGCTATCGAGGTTTCAAGATGGAGCTGGCATTTGACAGCTTCCAGAAAGAGTATCAGGTGCTGCTGAAAGGCGAGATGACCCACCGGGTACCCATCGGAACCAGTGCTGCGGGCAATATCCAGCGTCTGGACAATGCTCTTGCCGGGATTCCAGCAAGGCTGGAAAAGGCAGAACAGCAGTTGGACAGTCTTAGGAGCCAGCAGGAAGCTGCGCAGGCCGAGCTTGGAAAACCGTTTCCCCAGGAGGCAGAACTGGCAGAGAAGAGTGCAAGACTGGCAGAACTGGACGCACTGCTGAATATGGATGACCGTGGAAGTGATGATCCTGACCGTGAGAAAACAACGGAAAAGCCGTCTGTCCTGGCAGAGTTGCGTGACCGTGCCGGTCGCATTCCGCCGATGACACACCGAGATGATGAGGAGGTGGCACTGTGAGTGTTCGGGAACACTGGATCAATGTCCGGGTAAACCCGGAAGAGCTGGCGAGGATTCGTGAAAAGCAGAAAGAATTGGGTATTCGGAATACCGGTGCCTATATGAGAAAAATGGCGATGGACGGATACTGCGTAAATCTTGATTTGTCGGATGTGGTGCAGGTATCCACCCTTCTTCGGCGATGCAGCAACAACCTGAACCAGTACGCAAAACGCGCCAATGAATCCGGAAGCATCTATGCGGAGGATATCCGGGATTTGCAGAAGCGGCTGGATGAACTCTGGGAGATGCAAAAGCTGATCTTAAAGAGGCTTTCTGGTATTCGATGACGGCGCAAACGTGCGGAATTTCTATTGCACATGGCACAGATGAAACAGTCTGTGTCATTACATATTTTTTGCAGGTCTTCCTGTTGACATCGTGGTGTTTGACAAGCGGGTACGATAAAATGAAGATGAAAAGAAAAGCGAAGGGGTGAAATCCATGAAGATCGTATGTTTTTTGTTGAAGCTGGTGCTGAAAATCCTGTTGCTGCCGGTTGCGTTTCTGCTGCGATTTCTGTGCTTTATCTGGAATCTGCTGATGCAGCTATCCCTGTGGGTACTTTCGCCGGTTATGCTTTTCGTTCTTGGCTGCGGCATTTATTCTGTGGTTCGGGCGAGCTGGACGGATGTGTTCCTGCTGACCCTGATTGAGATGGGACTGTTCGCAGCTGCGGTTGGAGCGGGCGGCATCATGGAACTGATGGAACGGCTGTGCGAGTGTGTAGAGGATGTTTTGACAATTTGAGTTCAGGAGGGATTAGATGGATATTCAGTTTATGAAAGATTATTATGATTTACGGTACGAGGAAACAGATGGAGAAATATGAAAATGGCGGCTACAAGACTAATTGCGCTGCATATTAATAAAGGAAAGA
>CALFLK010000015.1 GCA_937880095.1 uncultured Faecalibacterium sp.
GATTCTGTATAGATGTATTCTGCACCATTGCAGAACCGGTACGCTACTACAACCGGGATACCGAAAGCGGCGCATGGTACAGCTCTACACCGGACTGGAATGAAAATGGCAGTCTCATCCGGGAAGACCTCATCTTTGAAGTGATTGCAGATGGCGTAGTCTGTGCACTGGACGGCAATGGTAACTTTGAAGGCAAGAAACCCTTCGTACCTTTCTGCCAATTCCGCCAATCGCTGGTGCAGTCCGTTCATACACAATATCCGCACCTGCAGAATCAGGAAGCACTAAGGGAAAAGCTGCTCTCCCTGCCGGATGCCAGAGAAACGGTTGGGCATGGTTGGTACTGGGAAAACTGGCTCTTTGCCACCGATTTTGAGAACACCGTTGAGGAAGCCGTAGACTCAGCTGAATGGCTAAATAGTCAGTTCCACATTCTGGCTGTCCGCTATACCCACAAGCCCACCGGCTTTGTGTTTACCAACTACCGTTTCCGGGACAAAAGAGCCGAAGCCAAATCTTCCGGACATGACCTACTGCTCTATGACTGGAAAGACCAATGACCACACTGCGTCAAAAAATGCAGCAACTATACACAAGGAGGATGCAAAATGAAAATTCACGAAGATCGTTCTCATATGAATATTGATACCAGATGGTTTGAAAAAGGCTATATCAAAGAAGATGTCCACTCCCTGCGCCTGCAGTCTCTATGCACCGAAGCAGAGGCAGCAGCCAACAAACAGTTTTACGACAGCCACACCCGCGAAGAATGGGATCAGTATATCCGCCAAGCAAGTTTGGAGAGCAGCGCAGCAATGAAACCCGTCATGGAAGCTATCGCACAGGACTTTGTCTGCTACCAGTATGACGAAAATATCCCTGTGTCCTATGGCAGCGACCGATGGGACCTGTACTTCTGGTGTAATCCCTTTAACGGCGCCGCAGACGCATCCGAACGGGATTTCTCATATTTCACGCTGACCTTTAACGAGCGTCAGACGCTGGAGAAACGAAAAAAAGTCTGTCAACAGGTGCTGGAGCTCCTATGCTCACGCTTTCAGGAGCATCCCCATCTCCATGTAGCCGTACAGTATTCCATATGGTTTGACCATCCGAAGATCCACGATGCGGTGGAGCGCGCAAAGCCCCGTCTGCATGGCCTGCGCTGTATCCAGGAACAAAAAGAAGGAAAACTGCTCCTGCAGGACGGGGCCCTGCTCTTCAAGCCAAAATACGCAAAGAAATATGCCCGCACGCTGAGCCAGAGCCAGATTCTGTCCCTTAGTTGGGAACTGGGCGTGGAGGACGAAGAACCTGATACCGATGCGGCACCTGTTACCTTGCCTTACAAGAAATTTGGCGCCACGCACCCCATCCAGCTGCAGGTGACTTCCTACCTGAATGGAAACCTTGCCATACAAATGGTGACATGGGAAAGCGGCGACCCGGAACCCTGGGCGACTCTCACCGTCAACCTGCCCGGCCAACGGCAAAAAGACCATGCCTTTATCGACACCAATGCCGATTCGGAATTTCCCACCTGGCTCATCCGACATGGTCTGGCTATCCCAACCGGCCGCACCATGCAGAGTGGGTTCTGCACCTATCCTGAATATCGTTTTCGTGCCAACCGGCTGCAGGAGCTGGACCCGGAAGGGTATGCAGGCTACCTGAAAAACTTTGAAAGGCGGTGCAGCGCATGAAATATAAGGCAATTTATGATGTACTGAATGAAAGGCGGCAGACTACCCCCGGTTTCTGTTACCATGACCGCAGCGGCTGGCGTGCTTACCCCCAGACCTACATGACCATGCAGTGCCCTTTATGGATTATTGCTGAAGATGCTGCCACGGGCAGGCGTCTGTGGATCACTCAGGAGGGCACCCGATTTAGCATTTCCATTCGAAGGATGGATGAACAGAGGCATAACTATGGCCCTACCTATCGCATTACTTGTGAAAACAGGACAAAGCTGGCTCAGGTTCTGCGCTATCAGTTCGAGTCAAAGACTTTGGCTGTGTAGCTGACGATGACCAGAGAGGAACTGCATTCCTCTCCCTGCTCCGGTTTCCTTGTCCGGAACACACACTAAGAAGCACCGGAAATCTGCATTTTTGCAGACGTCCGGTGCTTCTTTGGAGGAAAACGCTTATGAATACTCTCGCATTTACGCTGGGCGAATACCGATCCCAGCTGACTTTGAAAATCAGTACCTATCCCAACGGCAATCTCGCCATCAAGCTTTATGAAAAGGATCACGGCATCCTGATTTTTTGGGAAACCCTTACCACCAACTTAACCGGAATCCGGCCCGACTACTGCGCTTTCATCAATATAAAAGCCGCAGACGGACTTTTTCCAGTCTGGCTGTCAGACAATCACCTTGCGGAACCTACCGGGCAAATTCTTGAATCGGATGGCTGCCTTTACCCCGAATACCTGTTTAATGGCAAAGAACTGGATGCTCTGGATCATGAGGGGCACACCCTCTACATCCGGCGGCAGAAAGGCGAACTTGGGCGCCGATTTGAGCGGCTGTATCTCGCCCTGCGAAGACTGGCGCGAGAAATCAACGGATTCAGCTACACCGATTACAGCGGCTGGCGGTGTCTGGATGGGAGTTCCTCCACCCTGCCCCTCTGGATCGAGGCATTTGACCCTTCTCATGGCCGCAAATTCATCTTCACGCAGAAAGGTCCCGCACTCCAAACTACCATCCTCTATGCAGATGGTACAGAGAAGCAGCGCATCTATCGGCGTAAAGAGGACATGGCAACCGAGCTGATGGCCATGTTTCAGGAAGAATTGCGTGTCTACCCTCCCTGGTCTGAAGACCGGAGGAAACGGTACGAATATTAAAGGAATAAAATTAGGAGGACATCATCATGAAGATCCATATCTATCCCAAATCCATGTTGGAAACCGTATGGCAGCAGGACAAACTGCTGTTTACCCCAGAAGCGGAGCAACCACCCCTGTGTCTTCGATGTGGGCAGCCACTGGACCACCGGCTGGTCATCAACGCCCTGAGCCGCTATGCAGATGTCCATATCTGCGAGGCGTG
>CALFLK010000016.1 GCA_937880095.1 uncultured Faecalibacterium sp.
GATTCTGTATAGATGTATTCTGCACCATTGCAGAACCGGTACGCTACTACAACCGAGATACCGAAAGCGGCGCATGGTACAGCTCTACACCGGACTGGCATGAAAATGGCAGTCTCATCCGGGAAGACCTTATCTTTGAAGTGATTGCAAATGGTGTAGTCTGTGCGCTGGATGGCAATGGTAACTTTGAAGGCAAGAAACCCTTCGTGCCTTTCTACCAATTCCGGCAGTCGCTGGTGCAGTCCGTTTATGCACAGCATCCGCACCTGCAGGATCATGAAGCACTAAGGGAAAAGCTGCTCTCCCTGCCGGATGCCAGAGAAACGGTTGGACATGGCTGGTACTGGGAAAACTGGCTCTTTGCCGCCGATGTTGAGAACAACGCTGAGGAAGCCGTAGACTCAGCTGGATGGCTAAATAGTCAGTTCCACATTCTGGCTGTCCGCTATACCCACAAGCCCACCGGCTTTGTGTTTACCAACTACCGTTTCCGGGACAAAAGAGCCGAAGCCAAATCTTCCGGACATGACCTACTGCTCTATGACTGGAAAGACCAATGACCGCACTGCGTCAAAAAATGCAGCACCTATACACAAGGAGGATACAAAATGAAAATCCACGAAGATCGTTCCCATATGAATATTGATACCAGATGGTTTGAAAAAGGCTATGCCAAAGAAGACGTCCACTCCCTGCGCCTGCAATCCCTATGCACCGAAGCAGAGGCCGCAGCCAACAAACAGTTTTATGACAGCCACACCCGCGAAGAATGGGAACAGTATATCCGTCAGGCAAGTTTGGAGAGCAGCGCAGCAATGAAACCCGTCATGGAAGCCATCGCACAGGACTTTGTCTGCTACCAGTATGACGAAAATATCCCTGTGTCCTATGGCAGCGACCGATGGGACCTGTACTTCTGGTGTAATCCCTTTAACGGCGCCGCAGACGCATCCGAACGGGATTTCTCATATTTCACGCTGACCTTTAACGAGCGTCAGACGCTGGAGAAACGAAAAAAAGTCTGTCAACAGGTGCTGGAGCTCCTATGCTCACGCTTTCAGGAGCATCCCCATCTCCATGTAGCCGTACAGTATTCCATATGGTTTGACCATCCGAAGATCCACGATGCGGTGGAGCGCGCAAAGCCCCGTCTGCATGGCCTGCGCTGTATCCAGGAACAAAAAGAAGGAAAACTGCTCCTGCAGGACGGGGCCCTGCTCTTCAAGCCAAAATACGCAAAGAAATATGCCCGCACGCTGAGCCAGAGCCAGATTCTGTCCCTTAGTTGGGAACTGGGCGTGGAGGACGAAGAACCTGATACCGATGCGGCACCTGTTACCTTGCCTTACAAGAAATTTGGCGCCACGCACCCCATCCAGCTGCAGGTGACTTCCTACCTGAATGGAAACCTTGCCATACAAATGGTGACATGGGAAAGCGGCGACCCGGAACCCTGGGCGACTCTCACCGTCAACCTGCCCGGCCAACGGCAAAAAGACCATGCCTTTATCGACACCAATGCCGATTCGGAATTTCCCACCTGGCTCATCCGACATGGTCTGGCTATCCCAACCGGCCGCACCATGCAGAGTGGGTTCTGCACCTATCCTGAATATCGTTTTCGTGCCAACCGGCTGCAGGAGCTGGACCCGGAAGGGTATGCAGGCTACCTGAAAAACTTTGAAAGGCGGTGCAGCGCATGAAATATAAGGCAATTTATGATGTACTGAATGAAAGGCGGCAGACTACCCCCGGTTTCTGTTACCATGACCGCAGCGGCTGGCGTGCTTACCCCCAGACCTACATGACCATGCAGTGCCCTTTATGGATTATTGCTGAAGATGCTGCCACGGGCAGGCGTCTGTGGATCACTCAGGAGGGCACCCGATTTAGCATTTCCATTCGAAGGATGGATGAACAGAGGCATAACTATGGCCCTACCTATCGCATTACTTGTGAAAACAGGACAAAGCTGGCTCAGGTTCTGCGCTATCAGTTCGAGTCAAAGACTTTGGCTGTGTAGCTGACGATGACCAGAGAGGAACTGCATTCCTCTCCCTGCTCCGGTTTCCTTGTCCGGAACACACACTAAGAAGCACCGGAAATCTGCATTTTTGCAGACGTCCGGTGCTTCTTTGGAGGAAAACGCTTATGAATACTCTCGCATTTACGCTGGGCGAATACCGATCCCAGCTGACTTTGAAAATCAGTACCTATCCCAACGGCAATCTCGCCATCAAGCTTTATGAAAAGGATCACGGCATCCTGATTTTTTGGGAAACCCTTACCACCAACTTAACCGGAATCCGGCCCGACTACTGCGCTTTCATCAATATAAAAGCCGCAGACGGACTTTTTCCAGTCTGGCTGTCAGACAATCACCTTGCGGAACCTACCGGGCAAATTCTTGAATCGGATGGCTGCCTTTACCCCGAATACCTGTTTAATGGCAAAGAACTGGATGCTCTGGATCATGAGGGGCACACCCTCTACATCCGGCGGCAGAAAGGCGAACTTGGGCGCCGATTTGAGCGGCTGTATCTCGCCCTGCGAAGACTGGCGCGAGAAATCAACGGATTCAGCTACACCGATTACAGCGGCTGGCGGTGTCTGGATGGGAGTTCCTCCACCCTGCCCCTCTGGATCGAGGCATTTGACCCTTCTCATGGCCGCAAATTCATCTTCACACAGAAAGGTCCCGCACTCCAGACTACCATCCGCTATGCCGATGGTACGGAGAAGCAACGTATCTACCGGCGTAAAGAGGACATGGCAACTGAGCTGATGACCATGTTTCAGGAGGAACTTCGTGTCTACCCTCCCTGGTCTGAAGACCGGAGGAAGCGGTACGAATATAAAAGACAATAAAATAGGAGGACATCATCATGAAGATCCGTATCTATCCCAAATCCCTGTTGGAAACCGTATGGCAGCAGGACAAACTGCTGTTTGCCCCAGAGGCAGAGCAACCACCCCTGTGTCTTCGGTGTGGGCAGCCGCTGAATCGCAGGCTGGTCATCAACGCCCTGAGCCGCTATGCAGATGTCCATATCTGCGAGGCGTG
>CALFLK010000017.1 GCA_937880095.1 uncultured Faecalibacterium sp.
GTTGTCAGCAGCCCGTTTCACGGTCTGCGTGTAGTTCCTTGTAAACTGACCTAAACTACATTTGTAGCAACAGGAGGTTTCCATGAAATGATTACCGGATGCGGAGTTGGAAGTGATGAAAGCGCTGTGGAATACAGGCGCAAACACCATGCGCTCCACATTGGAAGAACAGCTTGTACCGTTTGGCTGGGCGACCAATACCATCAATACTTATCTGACACGTCTGGAGAAAAAAGGTTTCGTATCTGTAGAACGTGACCGACGGGGAAACCGCTATACGCCGCAAATCAGCTGGGAGGACTATCAGAATTTTGATAGTCGGGCGGTATTGAAACAGCTGTACGGCAGTCCTCGAAATTTTGTAGCGGCGCTGGCACGCAACGGCATCAAGCGGGAAGAACTGGATCAGCTGCGTTCGCTTTTGGATGAGCTGGACGAAGCGACAGACCAGAAAAAATAAAATCATTTAGGGGTACGACATAGGAAACGGCTGCACCACGGTACGCAGGAAAGGAGATGGCTTTATGGAAAGACTCAGTACGCCTTTTTCAACCCGGTTGTCCGGTAACGCAAAGGAAAACGAGCTTCGGCTGCGCAACATTTTCCAATGAAAGAAAAAGCGCCCACCGCTTTTGGTTTTCGGAGTGCTGGTGCTGCTTTGTATTGGATGCGGCAGTCTGATTGCTTGCAAGGTAGAAAATACACCGCAGACACCCCCAAAGCAGGATATTATAGAACCTGCAATGCATCCGGATGCACCGCAGGAAGATGCAGTCAATGCGGATACTGCGTGCTATGCAGATGGATGGCTGTCGTTTGCGTATCCGCCTGCGTGGGAGCTAAAGCAAACCCATGATGATTTGGGTTTGGCGTGGGCAGAGTTTACGGATTCAGAAATGCCGGAATTTTGTGTTATGCGCTACGGCACGCAGCGGGCAGACGAGCGTGTAGATGAGAAACTGACCAAAGCAGAATGGCGTGCCCGGTATTCAGAAGATTATGAGGATGTTGTGCTGCAGGAGCATCAGGAAATCACGCTGGATGACAGAAGCTGGGATTCTTGGCGATGCACTTATACGCTGAAGAATCAACCTGTTACAGAATAGTATGTGGAGCAGCTGGGCGCACCGTGGACGGATATCAACTTTACCTTCCGCTGCCCGACCGAAGCATGGGAAAATTACGGGCAGACCTTCCAAACGGTTTTGGATTCTGTCCATTGTAAATTGCGTAAAGACCCTGCTGGGGATGCGGCAAAGATTGGCTATGAAGATACATGGGGCAGTATTTCGATCACACTGCCGCAGACATATTTTGCGGGAGATGCGGAACAATGGGTCACACCGATTTCCGAACAGAATGGCAGTACAAGCGGACTGCACATTGGCGGCATCGGAAAGAGCTATCTGGAGCTTTGGCATGAGCCGGACCATGTGGAATATTATCCGTTGAAAAGCGAGGAGATTTTGAATTTCCCCGGACCTGACGGAAAAGCGTGGCATATATTCCGCCGCCAGAAAGAGAAAAATTTCAGCGAAGGATGCGAGTACTATACATTCCGGCTGGCAGATGCAGATGGAAATGTGGAGCACCTCATTGGTGACGCAGTATTTGAAGCTGCGGAATCGGAAAGCGGACTGGAAATCATCCAGAGCATCCTGAAAAGCGTGCAGCTTACGGTAAAATGAGCCGACAGAAGCCCGCTGTGAGAAAAAGAGTTTACATTCCGACGCAAAGCGGCTACAATAAAGCAGAACGGCCTGTTCTGAGCAACACGCCGAAACCAGAAAAGCGGAGGAATCATTATGTTGACTTTTGAACAGGCAGAAGCAATGCTGACACCGCAGCAGCGCAGTGAGCTGGCGCGTGTCGTGCTGGAAGACGCATTGCTACCGGACGCAATGTCCGAGGAACAGCGGGTATTCTGCATGGGCTTGGAAGCGTACTGCGAGTACGAGTGCCGTGCAGATGTTGAGAAGTATCTGCTGTAAGGTGGTATCACATAAAAAGAGCAGCACAGGCGAGAAAGTCTGCGCTGCTCTTTTTCTATGTACAGCTGTCGTTTTGAATGTGGGTTAGTAAGATGCAAAAGAGAGTTGGTGGTTATACCCAGAATGTGATATGGCACAAAACTGCTATTATTCCATGCGGCAAAACGGAAAAGTCCAGATACCCTCTGATTTTGATATGGACAAAATCGGGGGAACTGCGTATGATGGAATAAAAGCTATGCTGATACGGAAAAGGAGGTCGTTCTTATGAAAAAATGGAATCGATGTACCTTAGTGGGAGCCGCACTGGTCGTGTCGGCTGCATTGCTGGTTGGCTGCACAGTACCGGAATCCGAATCCAATGTGCCGCCTGCGGAAACCCATACCCCTGCGCCAACGCAGGAAACGGCAACGGCAGAGCCGCAGCAAAGCCCGGAACCAACCCCGGCGGCTACAACCGACCCGGCACAGGAAGCCGCAAAGCAGATCACAGCACAGTTGGATCGAATGTCCGGCTGGGGAACCGGAACCGCAGGCTCAACGCTGTCCAGCGCAGATGCAGCATATCGGCTGATTGTGTGCTGTGACGAAAACAATGCGGAAGAACTGGATGTAGAAGTCATGAAAGCTGCAGTGGCGGAGTGGCTGGCAGGTATACCGGAAGAATTCCATCCGGACATGAAGGAAAACTGGCAGACGGTTATTTATATGGGAACAAGTATTCTGGCGCAGGATGAGTATGCCATGACGCTACTGTCCGATTTGGAGTGTACCCCCATTGAATCGGAAACCGCAGAGAAAAACTGGACCTGTTTCTGTCAGGCGGCAAATGCAGTACTGGCACAGTAAGAAACGAAACAGCTTACGCAATGATGTTTGAACAGGTGATTGAAATGAAAAAACTAGCAGTCTTTGTTTTGGCAATAGTGACGGCACTGACCTTTGCGGGATGTTCCAAAACAGAAGAAACCACAACGAAAGTTTACTCGTTTCGTGGAGAAAACGAAGTATGCAGCGTAAACAATGGCGTAATCGTGATTTCGCCCACAGCGGACGTCTTTTATGGAGGAAATCTGGAAGGCGTCGAAGGGGAGTTTACGGATCTTGTATCCTGCACCACAACCTTTTATGTTTTAGTCGATGGGGAAAAGGAGACCCTTTTCAGCAATGTTGCAGTCGATCAGTCCGGCGGTACGCTTTCGTTTGACCAAGAAATCGGACAAATAAGCGGGGAGCATTTTATAAAAGATAAAAGCACAGCGTTGGAAAACAACCTTTATTTTGAATTGGAAACAACGGATAAAAACGGAACAACAAACAACTATCAGATTCCGATGGATGTGGTTGAAGTTACCAAAGACATAAGCAGATAATGCTGTGCGCAGTCTGCAGGATTTCATTGTAATCATAAAAAGAGCCGCGGAGAAAAGGCAAAACCTTTCTCTACGGCTCTTTTGTTTGCAGACATGGCGGGCTCAATCTTGCGTGCTGTGTTTTTCTTTGGCAAGCTCGGCAACCTGCGGAAACCGATCGAGAATATACTGGTATCCACCGGGCTGATGGGGGATGGTGCAGTTAGAGCAATCTTTAATGCCGGTTTCCGTATAGGTAAAGTTACCGCCGCACCGATTGCCCAGCGCGTACAGCGGGCAATAACAGAATAAACAATTAAACTGTGCGGGGTTCACTCCCTTGTGACAGGGGAAAAACTCACAGCTATTATTGCAGAAAAAAGAATAGTGGGCAGTTTGTGCATTTTGCTCCATAAGGATGCCTCGCTTTCATAAAATGCAGAAAATATCCAAAATAAAGATAACGGGTCTTGCAAAAGAAGTCAAACGATATTGAAAAAACGATTTCTTAAAAATAACTTATTAGCGAAAATATTTTGTGACTCGTAGCAAAATTGAATTTTTTGTGAGGCAGGCATCGGCTCAAAAATAGCGAAAATACGACTTATTGTGAACTTTTTGACAAAGTGAACAAAATAATCGTTTTTGCAGAATAATCTTCGTGCTTTTCACATCTTGTTAAATTATTAACGCAAATGGTATACTATGGGCACACCAAGACACCAACTGCACAAAATCCGGTTACAAGAAGCCGGTAAGATGCAGTCATCAAATAGGAGGATTTTCCGTATGGCAACGAAAAAGACCAATGAGCAGCCCGTAGCAGAGCAGCCCGTCGTTGATGAGAACGCAGTCGTGATCGATCAGCTGGTTGCTAACGCACAGACCGCACTGAAGGAGTTTTTGACTCTGGATCAGGACAAGATCGACGAGATCGTACACGCAATGGCACTGGCTGGTCTGGACCAGCACCAGGAGCTGGCTCGCATGGCAGTCGAAGAGACCGGCCGCGGCGTTTACGAAGATAAGGTCATCAAGAATATGTTTGCCACCGAGTACATCTGGCACAACATCAAGAACGAAAAGACCGTTGGCATTCTGGATGAGAACGACATGGAAGGCTATGTGGAAGTTGCAGAGCCCGTTGGCGTTATCTGCGGTGTTACTCCTACCACCAACCCCACTTCTACTACTCTGTTCAAGAGCCTGATCGCTGTTAAGACCCGTAACCCCATCGTGTTCGCATTCCACCCCTCTGCACAGAAGTGCTCCTCTGAAGCTGCACGCATCGTTTACGAAGCAGCTGTCAAGGCTGGCGCTCCCAAGAA
Organism: uncultured Faecalibacterium sp.; assembly: GCA_937880095.1. Taxonomy (GTDB): domain Bacteria; phylum Bacillota; class Clostridia; order Oscillospirales; family Ruminococcaceae; genus Faecalibacterium. Next base: position 4,672 of record CALFLK010000017.1, read on the forward strand.
CTGCATCCAGTGGATCGAGCACCCCTCCATTCAGGCAACTCAGATGCTGATGAACCACCCCGGCGTTGCTACCATCCTGGCAACTGGTGGTCCTGGCATGGTTAAGTCCGCTTACAGCTGCGGCAAGCCTGCTCTGGGCGTTGGCCCCGGCAACGTGCCTTGCTACATCAACAAGAGCGCTGACCTGCATCGTGCTTGCACCGACCTGATGATGTCCAAGACTTTCGATAACGGTATGATCTGCGCTTCTGAGCAGGCAGTTATCGTCGATAAGGAAATCGCTGATGAGTTCCGCGCATACATGACCGCTAACAACTGCTACTTCCTGAACGAAGCAGAAGTGAAGAAGCTGAGCGACTACATGTTCCCGGACCCCAACGCTGGCGTTCGCGCTGTGCTGGTTGGTAAGAGCGCTAACTGGATTGCTGAGCAGGCAGGCCTGAAGGTTCCCGAAAAGACCAAGATCCTGCTGGCTCCGCTGCCCGAACCCTCTACCGAATATCCGCTGTCCAAGGAGAAGCTGAGCCCCGTGCTGGCATTCTTCACCTGCGAAAATCAGGAGCAGGGCTTCGAGTATGCTAACCGTATGCTGGAGCTGGGCGGTCTGGGTCACTCCGCTGTTATCCACACCGGCGACAGCGAGATGGCTGATAACTACGGCGTCGCAATGCGCGTTGGCCGTATCATCGTAAACGCACCTTCTTCTCAGGGTGCTATCGGCGACATCTACAACACCAATACTCCTTCTCTGACTCTGGGCTGCGGCAGCTACGGCAAGAACTCTGTTTCTCAGAACGTTTCTACCGTTAACCTGATCAACAAGAAGCGCATCGCAAAACGGAGAGTGAATATGCAGTGGTTTAAGGTTCCGCCCAAGATCTACTTCGAGGAAGACTCTATCCAGTACCTGGAGAAGATGGAAGACATCTCTCGTGCATTCATCGTTACCGACCCCGTGATGGTCAAGCTGGGCAACGTGGATAAGATTCTGTACTACTTGCGCCGTCGCAACAATTACTGCCACAGCGAAATCTATGCAGACGTTGAGAGCGATCCGAGCGTAGAATGCATCATGCGTGGTGTGGAAGCTATGCGTAACTTCCAGCCCGACGTGATCATCGCAGTTGGCGGCGGCAGCGCAATGGACGCAGCAAAGGGTATGTGGCTGTTCTACGAGCATCCCGAAACCAGCTTCGACGGCCTGCGCCAGCGCTTCCTGGATATCCGTAAGCGTGCATTTAAGTTCCCCGCACTGGGCAAGAAGACCAAGATGGTCTGCATCCCCACCACTTCCGGTACCGGTAGTGAAGTTACCAGCTTCTCTGTCATCACCGACAAGAAGAACGGCAACATCAAGTATCCTCTGGCTGACTACAGCCTGACCCCCGATGTGGCTATCATCGATCCTCAGTTCACCCGCAGCATGCCCCGTAGCATCGTTGCTGATACCGGTCTGGACGTTCTGACCCATGCAATCGAGGCTTATGTCTCTGTCATGGCAAGCGACTACACCGACGGTCTGGCTCTGCAGGCTATCGAGATGGTATTCCACTATCTGGAGGCTAGCTACAACGGCGATCCTCTGGCACGCGAGAAGATGCACAATGCATCCTGCATCGCTGGTATGGCATTTACCAACGCATTCCTGGGCCTGAACCACTCCATGGCTCATAAGCTGGGCGGCGATTTCCACATTCCTCATGGTCGTGCAAACGCTATCCTGCTGCCTTACGTCATCAAGTACAACGCTACCAAGCCCACCAAGTTCGCATCCTTCCCCAAGTACAAGGAGTATGTGGCTGATCAGCGTTATGCTAAGATCGCATGGCGTTGCGGCCTGTGCAGCAAGGACACTCCCACCGAGCAGGCTGTTCAGTGCCTGATCGACGCAATCAAGAAGCTGATTGCTGCTACCGAGCGTCCCGCTTGCATCAAGGATTGCGGTATCTCTGAGGCTGACTTCCTGGCAAAGGTTGACGCACTGAGCTACAAGGCATTCGAGGACCAGTGCACCACTGCTAACCCGGTTTACCCGCTGGTTAGCGAGATCAAGGATCTGTTCCTGCAGGCTTACTACGGCGAGGAGAAGTAATCCTGTCGGAAGTGGCTCCGATAAAATGAGTGTTCCCTAAACAGATATAGAGAACAGATTTACTCCAATATACAAAACCGGCGTGGCTTTTGGGCTGCGCCGGTTTTGTCATATCCGGAAATCGGTAGATGCGTTGCGTTTGGTGCGCGAAAGTTCTATAATGACAAAAAAGACGCTTTGCGGTGGAAAAGCAAAAGGAGGAATTTTGTATGAAGGTAGCTTATAAAAACGGAATCCTGCTGGATGGCAGCGAAAATATGACACCTCAGACCGGCAAAAGCGTGCTGGTGGAAAATGAAACCATTACGGCAATCGTGGACGACGGCGCAGACCTGACCGGTTACGAAGTGGAAGATTTACAGGGGCAGTATTTGATGCCGGGTATGGTGAATATGCATGTACATATTCCCTCCAGCGGCAAGCCCAGCAAAAAGCCCAAGGACCCGAAAAAGACAGTGAAGCTGGTTACGGCAAACAAGTTGACCCGCAAAATCATCGAATATCTGTACAAGAGCTTTGGACGTACAGAACTGTTCAGCGGTGTGACCACGCTGCGCACCATGGGTGGTGTGGAAAACTACGATACCTGGCTGCGCAATAAAATCAATGCAGGCGAAGCCGACGGTCCGCGCATTTTGGCAAGCAATATGGCAGTTTCGGTACCGGGCGGTCATATGGCAGGTTCGCTGGCTTATGAAGCAACTACACCGGAACAGGCAGCAGATTTTGTGCGGAAAATTGCCAAGGATCAGCCGGATGTCATCAAGCTGATGATTACCGGCGGCGTACTGGATGCAACCGAGCGCGGTGAGCCGGGTGTGCTGCGGATGCAGCCGGAGTTGGTGAAAGCTGCTTGCGATACCGCGCACGAGCTGGGACTGAAGGTGGCTGCTCATGTGGAAAGCCCCGAAGGTGTGCGGGTTGCACTGGAAAACGGAGTGGACACCATCGAACACGGCGCAAAGCCGGATGATGAAATCTTGGATTTGTTCCGGGAAAAGCACGCAGTTCATGTGGCAACTTTGTCACCGGCACTGCCCTTTGCACTGTTTGACCGCTCGGTCAGCTATTGCAGCGAGATGGCACAGTACAACGGCAAAATTGTGTTTGACGGTATTGTGGAATGTGCCAAGCAGTGCTTGGCGGCAGATATCCCTGTCGGTCTGGGAACCGATACCGGATGCCCGTTTATTACGCACTACGATATGTGGCGTGAGCTGTACTGGTTCCATAAGTATTGCGGCGTGACCAATGCGTTTGCGCTGTACAGTGGTACCAAGCATAATGCAGAGCTGTTGGGTCTGGGCGATGTGACCGGCAGCATCGAGCCGGGCAAGTGTGCCGACATGATTGTAACGCGGGAAAATCCGCTGGAGAATTTGCAAGCACTGCGCAGGCTGGAAATGGTGGTTGCACGCGGTAAACGCTACCATCAGCCCAAGGTAAAGAAGATGCCGGAGGCGGAGCGTGAGTTAGATCGCTTCTTGTAAAAAGAGTGTGGGTTGGTCTGGAATTGGTAAATAATGACTATGATTTGTAGTTTCTGACGTAGATTATACAAAAATGCTGCACAGATCCATGACAAAAACGAAACGAAATTGATTTCAGACCGGATTGCTGGTAAAATCTAAAGAAAAAAGCATAGCGGAGGAAGGGAATATGCAGGAAACGGAAATTTCGAACTGTATTGCGATTCTGGAAGAAGAACTGATGCCGGCATTGGGCTGTACGGAGCCGATTGCCATTGCGTACGCAGCAGCAAAGGCTGGCGAAACGCTGGGTCTGAAACCGGAGCGCGCCGTAACATATTGCAGCGGTAATATCGTCAAGAATGTTAAGTCGGTCACGGTGCCGAACTCGAACGGCTTGCGGGGTATCGAAGCAGCAACCGTGCTGGGTCTTGTGGGCGGCGTAGCTGACAAGCAGCTGGAAGTCCTGACCGAGGTCAAGCCGGAGCAAATCGAAACCACCAAGCAGCTGCTGACAAAGGATTTTTGTCAGACCAAGCTGGTCACCGATGTGGACAAGCTGTACATCAAGGTTTGGGTCGAAGGCGAAGGTCATACCGCAAGCGTGACCATTGAAGGGCATCATACCAACATCACCGATATTACGAAGGACGATACCGTTCTGTACCACAAGGACTACACCCCTGCACAGGCACAGAAGCGTAAGGGCGACCGCACTAAGCTGACGGTAGCGCATATTCTGGAATTTGCAGCACAGGTGGATGTGGATGCCATCAAGCCCATTTTGGAGCGTCAGGTGGAGTGCAACTGCAAAATCGCAGATGCCGGTATGAGCAAGGTCTACGGTTCCGGTGTTGCACAGGCAATTTTGAACAATATGCCGCATACGCCGTTTTCTCTGGCCCGCGCTCGCGCGGCTGCTGCATCCGAAGCGCGTATGTCCGGCTGTCCGCTGCCCGTCGTCATCAATGCAGGCAGTGGAAATCAGGGCATTGTCGTATCGGTTCCCGTGGTTACCTATGCACGCCAGATGGGCTATAACGACGAAAAGCTCTACCGTGCATTGGCAGTCAGCAATCTGACTTCCATTCACCTGAAGCGCCATATCGGCGATTTGTCCGCATTCTGTGGCGCCATTACCGCAGCTTGTGGCGTAGGTGCTGCGCTGGCTTATCTGGAGGATTGCAGCTATCAGGTGGTTGCAGATACCATCAGCAATACGCTGGCTTCGGTAGGAGGTATTTTCTGCGATGGTGCAAAGCCTTCCTGCGCAGCAAAGCTGGCTTCGGCACTGGATTCTGTGTATATCTCTTTCTGCATGGCACGAGATGCCCGCGCTTTTGGTGCTGGCGACGGTATCGTTGGCGCAGATGTGGAACAGACCATCCGTAGCATCGGCAGAATCGGCAGTGTTGGCATGGAGGGGACCGATCAGGAAATCCTGCAGGTCATGCTGCAAACCAAGGCAGACTGCTGAGCAATTTCTAAAGCAAGATCATAACAAAGACCTGCCATATTACATGGCGGGTCTTTTGTTGTATCACAAAGAAAACAGTCCGGCGGCGAGGGAAAGAACCGCAAAATGGATTGCTTTTCCGGGGCGGCTTCCGTATACTGATAGGGTATAGAAAAATAAAATATGAGGGGAAGTTTGAAGTATGGATTTGAAAAAAATCAATCAGATTTTTGCAGAGACCGCTTATATCCGCACCGGCGGCAGCGGTGAGGAATTACGCTGTGCCCAGTACTTGCAGGCACAGTGTGCAGAGCTGGGCTTGAAAGCAGAAATCGAAGCATTTGATGTGCAGATGGCAACCATCCAGCAGGCAACCCTGCTGGTCGATGGTCAGGAAATCCCCTGCAAGGGATATCTCAACGCTGGCAGCGGTACGGTAGAAGCACCGTTCTACTACCTGCCTAATACGGACGCTTACTCGCTGTCCAAGTGCAAGGGCAAAATCGTGATGATTGACGGTTACCTGGGCTACTGGCGTTATCAGGATATTCTGGAAAACGGTGCGGTTGGTTTCATCACCTATGACGGCAACGCCAACTATGTAGATGAAGATATCGACCAGCGCGAGCTGCGCAGCTATGTGAGCAAGGGCAACAAGATCCCCGGCGTGAACATCAACGCAAAGGCTGCGATTCGTCTGGTAGAAAGCGGCGCAAAGCAGGCAAAAATTGTGCTGGTACAGGATGAGTACACGGGTCAGTCCCGCAACGTGGTGCTGGATCTGCCCGGCGAAAGCGACGAAACCATCGTGTTTACCGCACACTACGATTCCACTCCGCTGTCGCAGGGCGCATACGACAATATGTCCGGCAGCATTGGTCTGTTGGAAATGGCAGAGTACTTTTCCGCACATCCGCACCGCATGAGCCTGCGCTTTATCTGGTGTGGTTCGGAGGAGCGAGGTTTGCTGGGTTCCAAGGCTTATGTGGCAGCACACACCGCAGAGCTGGATAATGTGGTTTTGAACATCAATCTGGATATGATTGGCAGCATCATGGGCTATTTCCATTCTTGCTCGACCGCAGAGGAAAAGCTGGTACATTATATCGAGTATTTCGCCAGTGAGTACGGCTTTGGCATGAATGCAGTGCAGGGCGTGTATTCCAGCGATTCTACGCCCTTTGCGGATCATGGTATCCCGGCGGTTTCCTTTGCGCGTGAAGCACCGGAGAACACCGCAACCATTCACAATAGCTATGATACCGCTAAGGTAATGAGCGCACAGCAGATGGCAGAGGATATGGCATTTATCACCGCTTTTGCAGACCGCATGGCAAATGCGGCACACTGCCCGGTAGAGCGCAAGATGCCCGACAATATGAAGGAAGAACTAGACTATTATCTGATGCGCAAGCGCAGAGAGAAAAAGTAAAAATTAGCCGCAGAGGAAACGGCAGAAAGTGGATTTTGGAGGATTTGCATGAGCATTTTGAACGTAGAACACCTGACCCATGGCTTTGGCGACCGTGCGATTTTTAATGATGTTTCTTTTCGCCTTTTGAAAGGGGAACATATCGGATTGATTGGCGCCAACGGCGAGGGAAAATCCACTTTTATGAATATCGTCACCGGCAGTATGCAGCCGGACGAAGGTACTGTCGAGTGGGCAAAGGGTGTTCGTGTGGGCTATCTGGATCAGCACGCTGTGTTGAAAAAGGGCATGACCATTGAAGATGTGCTGAAATCTGCTTTTGCCTTTTTGTTCGAGCAGGAAACTCGCATGAATGAAATCTGCGAAAAAATGTGCGATGCCGAAGGCGAAGAGCTGGACCGTTACATGGAGGAGTTGGGTGACATTCAGGATTTGCTGATGGCGCATGACTTCTATGACATTGACGTGAAGGTGGCAGAAATCGCACACGCATTCGGTCTGGATGCGATTGGCTTGGATCAGGACGTAACCGAGTTGAGCGGCGGTCAGCGCACCAAGGTTCTGCTGGCAAAGCTGCTGCTGGAAAAGCCGGATATTCTGCTGCTGGACGAGCCTACCAACTATCTGGACGAAGCACATATCTTCTGGCTCCAGCGCTATTTGCAGGAGTACGAAAATGCCTTTGTGCTGATCAGCCACGATATTCCGTTCCTGAACAGCGTGGTCAACCTGATTTACCATATGGAAAATCAGGAGCTGACCCGCTATGTGGGTAACTATGATAAGTTCCAGGAAGTGTATGCAGTGCGCAAGCAGCAGCTGGAGGCAGCCTATAAGCGCCAGCAGCAGGAAATCAGCGAGCTGAAAGACTTTGTGGCACGCAACAAGGCGCGCGTTTCTACCCGCAATATGGCAATGTCCCGCCAGAAGAAGCTGGACAAAATGGAAATCATTGAGCTGGCAGCAGAAAAGCCGAAACCGGAATTCCATTTCCGTGAGGCACGTGCCGCAGGCAAGATTTTGTTTGAAACAACCGACTTGGTTATCGGTTACGACGAACCGCTGTCCAAGCCTTTGAATCTGCATATGGAGCGCGGCGAGAAAATCGCACTGGTGGGTGCAAACGGTATCGGTAAAACAACCTTGCTGAAAAGCATTCTGGGCTTGGTGCCCCCGCTGAGCGGCAAGGCAGAGTTGGGCGATTATCTGTACATCGGCTATTTCGAGCAGGAAGGCGAGTACGGCAAGTCGGTCACCTGCATTGATGAGATGTGGAAAGAATACCCCGGCATGACGCAGGCAGAAGTGCGTGCAGCACTGGCAAAGTGCGGTCTGACCACCAAACACATTGAAAGTCAGGTGCGAGTGCTAAGCGGTGGCGAGCAGGCAAAAGTGCGCCTGTGCAAGCTCATCAACAAGGATACCAATATCCTGCTGCTGGACGAGCCGACCAACCATCTGGATCAGGATGCCAAGGACGAGCTGAAGCGTGCGTTACAGGCTTATAAAGGTAGTATACTGCTGATTTGCCATGAGCCTGAGTTCTATCAGGATGTAGTTACGCAGGTTTGGGATTGCAGCCAGTGGAGCACTCGTATCTAAGCAGAAAATAAAAGAAAAAGAGAGCCTGTCCGGCGACAGGCTCTCTTTTTGTATTAGAATCAAATGACCAGCAGACCAAAGTACTTTGCGACTTCGCCCAGCAGGATGACCAGCAGAATCACAGGGGAAACCCAGCGAATCATAATGCGGTACAGATGCTTGCGGCCAAAGTGGTGACCGTTCTTTTCCACTTCTTCTTCTACAAAGTGGGTGCCGACCACATGACCAATCAGGATGCAGGTCAGGAAAGCAACAATCGGCATCAGGATGGAGTTGGTCAGGAAATCAAAGAAATCCAGGAAGCTCATACCCATCGGTGCAATGTGGGACAGAGGTCCATAGCCCAGGCAGGACAAGGTGCCAAGACTCAGCACAAATGCAGTGATGCAAACAACTGCGGGAACACGGCGCAGCTTGATGGTATCCTGCACAATGGAAATCAGCGTTTCCACCAGAGAAATGGAAGAAGTCAGCGCAGCAAAGAACACCAGCGTAAAGAACAAAATGCCAATGAAGCGACCGCCAATCATGGACTCAAACACCTTGGGCAGTACGCTGAACATCAAGCCGGGACCTGCGGAAATCTTAGAGGGATCACCTCCGTTGAAAGCGACTACAGGAGGAATGATCATCAAACCGGCAAGCAGTGCGATGGAGGTATCAAAGATTTCGATTTGTCCGACAGAGGATTCCAGATTGTTGTCATCCTTCATGTACGAGCCATATGTAATCATAATGCCCATAGCAAGCGACATGGAGTAGAACAGCTGACCCATTGCGCCCAGCACTGTGGACAGGGAGAAATGGGAGAAATCCGGAATCAGATAGAATTTCAGACCTTCCATTGCGCCGGGCAGCGTGAGCGAATAGCCGGCAATAAAGATGGAAAGCAGAACAAGAATCGGCATCAGGAACTTACTCATGTTTTCGATACCCTTGTTCACGCCCAAAAGTACGACAGAAGAAGTCAGCAAGACATAGATAAAGAACCAGACCATCGGGTCGTTGGACGAACCAGATATGCTGACCGTGATAAAGTTGTTAAAGTAAGCATCCGTGGCAAGGGCAGCATTGTGGCCGACCAAAAACTCATACAGATATTTGATGACCCAGCCGCCGATGACGCAATAATAAGGTGCAATCAAAACCGGGATCAATGCGCTCAGAGGACCCAGCAAAGAAAAGCGCTTGTCTGCTTCATTATAGGCAAACAGGCAGGATTTGCGGGTGCGGCGTCCGATGGCGATTTCGGTCGTCATCAGTGCAAAGCCGAACGTAATAGCCAAAATGATGTAAATTAGCAGGAAAATACCGCCGCCATACTTTGCGGCAAGGTAGGGAAAGCGCCACAGGTTGCCCAGACCAACGGCAGAGCCGGCAGCAGCCAGCACAAAACCGATTCGACTGGTAAAATGACTTCGTTTTTCACTCACAATAAACACCCCTTGATTGGTTCAAACAATGTTAATAATTATGCCATAAAAAATACAATAATGCAATGCTTTACTGCATAAAAGTGAAGCGGCGAAATGTATGAATTTTCGTCAAAAAGTGCAGATGTGTCGGAGGATGTTTGCATGAAAGCGAAAAACATGATACTATAGCGGTACTATATTAGAAAAAAAGAGGTGCCGCCTTGTATTCCCGAGTATATGTGGAAATCACGAATATTTGCAACCGGAATTGCTCTTTTTGTCCCGGTACGAAGCGTCCGCTTCGCCGTATGACCATGGAAGAATTCAGCACGGTTGCCCATAAGCTGCAGGGGGTAACAGAATATCTGTATTACCATCTGATGGGGGAACCGCTGACCCACCCGCTGCTGCCGGATTTTATTCGGGAGGCAAACAGTTTGGGCTTTCGCTCTGCGATTACAACCAACGGCACACTGCTGCCGCAGCGCGGCGATGAACTGATCGAAGCAGGTGTATATAAAGTAAATATCTCGGTACACAGCTTTGAAAAGGGCAGTATGGAAGATTATCTGACCTACCTGAACAACTGTATGGATTTTGCGGATAAAGCCAGCAAAGCGGGTGTTCTGGTGATTTTGCGGTTGTGGAATAATGGCGTGGATGAGGGTCGGAATGTGGATATTCTGGCGCGCCTGAAAGAGCGATTCGACGAGGAGTGGCACTGGGGAACCCGTGGTGCGCGGATTCGCAATAAACTGCATCTGGAATATGGTGACCGCTTCCAGTGGCCGGATATGACGGCGGAAAATCAGGGTGAGCAGGTATTCTGCTATGGCTTGAAGGACCATTTTGCCGTTTTGTGCGATGGTCGTGTTGTGCCTTGCTGTCTGGACCATGAAGGCGATATTCCGCTGGGTAACATTTTTGAGCAGGATGCAGAGGAGATTTTGCACTCTCCCCGGGCGCAGGCAATGCGAAAAGGTTTTGCCTGCCGCCATGCAACCGAAGAATTGTGCCAGAGATGCGGATATGCCCGTCGATTTGGCTGATAGGATAAAAGGAAAGAGAAGGTGTGACATTCCGTCATACCTTCTCTTTTTCTTTGCGGATAAAAACAGAAAAAAGCAGCTGCCCCGAAGGAGCAGCTGCTTTTTATGGAAATCCATAAATGTCAGAACAATTAGCGGTTCAGGATCAGGCGGGTCAGTTCAACGGGCTCAACAATTTTGCCGTCCTTGTAGACGCGCATATTGCCAGAAGCGATCTCGTCGATCAGGATAACTTCGCCGTTGTTGTAACCAAACTCGAACTTGATGTCCCACAGGTCCAGACCGATGGACTTCAGATCGTCAGCAACAATGTTGGTGATCTTCAGGGTCTGCTCCTTCATGCTCTCGAACTGAGCGGGAGTCATGATACCCAGAGCTGCCAGACCTTCGCCGGTAACCAGGGGATCGCCCTTTTCGTCATTCTTGAAGGTGCACTCAACGTAGCCACCCTCCAGAGGAGTGCCGTCCTTGATGTACTCGCCGTAACGACGGATGAAGCTGCCGGTAGCAACACGGCGGCAGATCACTTCCAGACCGTGGCCGAACACAGTAGCGGGCAGAACTTCCATGGTTGCATTCTCAACATCAGCGCTCACATAGTGGGTCTTGATGCCTGCCTTCTTCAGCAGTTCAAAGTACAGAACAGAGGTCTGCAGGTTTGCCTTGCCGATACCTTCGATCGTCAGACCGACACTGTTCTCACCGGGATCAAATACGCCGTCTTTGCCAGTGCAGTCGTCCTTAAACTTCAGCATAACATTGCCGTTCTCCAGCTCGAAAACGTCCTTGGTCTTGCCTTCGTACAATTTCTTCATAATGCAGACTTCCTTCCCTAATAACACAAGTTTGTATCAGTGGTAATAAGAGCCTTACCAACGAATACTGTACCACAATTTTTCAGCGGTGACAATTCATAAATGCGGTTTCAAAGCCGAATTTCGTATGTGCTGTGAATTCATGGATTCGCAGAAAATTTTTTTGTAAAAAATAGGATAAAGTATGATTTTTATAGCGAATCTTGTAGAATGGCAAAATTGTAAAAGTCAGCCGGAAAGGAAAAGTTTTCTGTCATTGTGATAAAAAGATGCGGATGTACGGCAAAATCAGAGGGAAGAAAAAAAGAAAAAACGTGTCGACGTGAAAAGAAAATGCAGGATTTTGCTGGAATAAATGTGATAAAAATGTGTCAAAGAGGGAATGGCACTGTGCGAAATGCCAAAAAATGGTAAAAAGTTGAAAATTGTATTGCTAGAATTGGTAAAATATGGTAAAATTCACATTGTTGAGGGAAGGTAAAACAAAGGAGGACCACATGGAAAAGATTAAGTTTGTTATGTCAGATACCGGTACGGAAATCACGGAGCGCTGCCGGAAAGCACTGGAAAAAGAGAATGTAGAAGTAGCCGTGGTGGAAAAAGACGGCAGCAAAGTCTTACAGAAATTGCTGGCCCTGCGCCCGCAGGTCGTGCTGCTGGATACTTTTATGCCGGGACTGGACGCAATCACTGTGAAACAGCGCTATCAGGAGGCTGGCGGCAGCCATACTGTCTTTTTCGCGACCGGTGCATACCAGAGCGAAGAAGTCGAACAAGAGCTTTTGGAAGCCGGCTTTGCCTTTTATTTTGTAAAGCCTTTTGAGGAAAGCGTGCTGGCGGAGCGCGTGAAAAAGGCAGCAAGCAACAGCGACCATTCGATGAATCTTGCGGATAATGACGAGCTGACCGTTACCGAGATTCTGCATCAGATCGGTGTGCCTGCACATATTAAAGGTTACCAGTTTTTGCGGGATGCCATCCTGCTGACGGTGGACGACCCGGATTACATCAATGCGGTGACCAAGCGTCTGTATCCGGAAATTGCAAAGCGCAACAATACGACTGCCTCCCGCGTGGAGCGTGCAATCCGCCATGCTATCGAAGTGGCATGGGACCGTGGCGATGTGGATACCCTGAATCGTTACTTTGGCTATACCATTCATAACCTGCGTGGTAAACCCACAAACAGCGAGTTTATTGCGATGATCAGTGATAAGATGCGTTTGGATAAACACCGCAGAATCGCTTGATACAAAAACGGCAGCGGATATGCAGCATCCTTTTTTATGCAGAGCGCGTAAAAAAGCAATTCCTCCATGCTGCAACCCAATGCCCGAAACAGCAGAAAACGCCCCTTTTGGATGATACCGTCAAGAGGGGCGTTTCGCTGTATTATAGAAAAGAAAAAAAGGAGTGGCGAGCAGCCACTCCTTTTTTGTGTGCAAAGTAAAAATATCTTATGCCGGCTTGTTGGCGGTACGGGCGCTGGTCTTCTGAGAAGGATCGATTTCGCCAGCACCAAACAAAGCACGCTTGGTCAGCACAGGTCCTACTAGCTCGTAAATCAACACGGCAAACAAAACGACGTTGCGAATCAAAGCGCCATCGCCCAGCATAGCAGCGGTCTGTGCCATGCCCAGTGCAACACCAGCCTGCGGCAGCAGGGTAATGCCCAGATACTTGGTGATCTTGGGGTCACAGTGGCTCATACGGCAGCTGATGTTTGCGCCGTAGTATTTGCCCAGAGAACGGGAAATGATGAACAGCACACCCACCAGTGCTACCAGCGGATTGGCAAAGATGCCCAGGTTCAGCTCAGCACCGGAGATAACGAAGAACAGGATGTTCAGCGGTGCGGTCCAGCGGTCTACACGCTCCATCAGTTCTTCGGAGAAGTCACAGATGTTGCAGAACACGGTACCGGTCATCATGCAGACCAGCAGCAGAGAGAAACCAAGGTGCAGTCCACCAATGTCAAATTCCAGCATAGACAGACCAACGGTCAGCAGCACGAAGCTGGCAGACAGGGACAGACGCTTACTTCTGGAGTGGAAGAACTGCTCCACAAAGTACAGCACATAACCCATTGCTGCACCCAAAATCAGGGACAGAACAATTTCCAGAATCGGCTCCAGCACAACTGCGGTAATGCTGATGCTGCCCTGCTCCAGTGCTTCGGCAACACCGAAGGATGCAGAGAACAGCATCAAACCGACGGCGTCATCAATAGCGACGACCAACAGCAGTAGTTTGGTCAAAGGACCATCTGCCTTGTACTGGCGCACAACCATCAAAGTAGCAGCAGGCGCGGTAGCGGATGCGATAGCACCCAAAGTGATGGCGGCAGGCAAGGACATGACATCCGGGCGGATAAAGTGCAGGGTAATCAGCACGATATCCACAAATACCGTGGTAATAACTGCCTGAAAGATACCAACGGTGATGGCCTGTTTACCCATCTTTTTCAGCTGGTTCAGGCGGAATTCGTTGCCTATGGCAAATGCGATAAAGCCAAGGGCTGCCTGAGACAAAATCGAAAAGCCTTCGACCTGTTCCAAAGACTGGAAACCTAAACCCGCAATGTTCAGACGACCCAGACAGAACGGTCCCAGAAGCAGACCGGTTACCAGATAAGCAGTAACTGCGGGCAGCGACAGCTTTTTGGCAACACGGGACATCAAAAGGCCGCCAATCACACAAAGGGCGACGCAGATGAGAATTTTCTCCATAATATACACTCCTCTTCCTTTTTAGCAAGCGTTTATGATGATAACACGTTTGAAACAACGATACAAGGGAAATTTCAACCAAAATCCATCCCGGAAACAAAAGTATAACTGTTTGATTCAACCAGTGGGATGTAAGGAAAAGAAAATAGCTTTCTTGCGTTTTTACGAATGTTTTTTGCTTTCCTCTGCGATGGGAGAAGGAATGCGTTGCGAATAAAATGCATGAAAGTCGTAAGGAAGATTCAAGGACGCTTTATGTAAACGGTGCAGATCGGAAAGGTGTATCCATCCAGAAAAGGAGCAGACATACACTTGAAAACGACGGGATGCGGAAGGAAAATGTACAATCAGGATAAACGCCTTTTGGGAAGGCTACTTGAAGCTTTGGCAGGATTTTTGTATAATGTAAATTGATTTATTAGAAGCATTTTTAGGGAGAAAGAGGACTAAAATGGAAAAGAATGTAACAGCAGTATTGGCTGCAGCTGGGTCTTCTACCCGCATGGGATTTGATAAATTATCCTATCCGTTAGGTACATATACTGTGTTGGAACAGAGCCTGCACGCGTTTGATGTATGCCCGCAGGTGACCGAAATCGTTTTGGTGGTGGGTGAAAATGCTTGGCAGCAGGCACGCAAGGCAGCTGCACTTTGCACCACACCGATTCAGCTGGTACCCGGCGGCGCAACCCGTGCCGAAAGCGTCAAAGCAGGTGTTTTGGCAGCACATGGAGATATTGTGGCAATCCATGACGCAGCCCGCCCGTTCGTCAGTCAGGAAGTGATTGAACGCACACTGGATGCCGCAAAGGCAAACGGTGCAGCAGCACCTGCTGTTCCGGTCAAGGATACCATCAAGCAGGCAACGGCTGGTAACGGCAAAATCGTGCCGGAGGATTGTATGGTCAGCGATACGCCGGACCGCAACACGCTGTATGCGGTGCAGACACCCCAGTGCTTTGACCGTAAAACCTATTTGTGGGCGCTGGAACAGCTTCCGGCAGACAAGGCACGTCTGGTGACGGATGATTGCAGTCTGTTTGAGCTGGTAGGCAAGCCGGTACAGCTGGTACCCGGCGATTACGCCAATTTGAAAATTACCACACGGGAGGATCTGCTCCCTTATATAAAGGAGAAAAACACCATGAGAATCGGACATGGATATGACGTACATAAGCTGGTAGAGGGTCGTCCGCTGATTTTGGGCGGTGTGAACATCCCCCACGAAAAAGGTCTGCTGGGTCATTCGGATGCAGACGTTCTGGCACACGCCATTTCGGATGCACTGCTGGGTGCTGTTGCACTGGGGGATATCGGCAAGCATTTTCCGGATACGGATCCCGCCTATGCTGGCGCGGACAGCCTGAAGCTGGCGCGTGCAGTGGCAGAACTGGTGGCAGAAAAGGGTTACCGTCCGGTCAATGTGGATGCAACCATCCTGTGTCAGGCACCGAAGCTGGCACCCTATATTCAGGCAATGCGTCAGAATCTGGCAGATGCGCTGCAGATGGATGTGGAAGATGTGAGCGTTAAGGCTACCACCGAAGAACATCTGGGCTTTACGGGTGCGGGCGAGGGAATCGCCGTACACGCCGTAGCATTGTTGGACCGGCTGTAAGGCGGGACCAAAACGCCGAAGGAGGGAATCGCCGTGAGCATTGGTGCGATCATTGCGAACTTTCAAACATTTAAGATCTGGGACCTGATCGATATTATTATTGTCGCCTTTGCGCTGTATCATTTGCTGGGTTTTATCAACCGCAGCCGTGCAGGGCAGCTGGCGATGGGCGCTGTTGTGGTTTTGACGGTGTATGTGTTTGCCATTGCGGCAAACCTGCGTATGGTCAAGTTCATCATGCAGCAGCTGTTCCAGATCGGTTTTCTGGCTATTATCATCGTGTTCCATCCGGAGATACGCCGTGCGCTGGAACGTATGGGACAAACCGACCGCTGGGTAGCGACGCTGTTCCACTCCAGCAAGCATAACGACCCGGGTCTGCGTGGGAAATGGCGCAGTGCCATCATTGCAATTTGTGACGCAGCAGAGCGCCTTTCCGAAAACCGTACCGGTGCGCTGATCGTGCTGGAGCGCCACACCAATCTGTCTGAAATCGTGCGAACCGGTACTATTGTAAACAGTGAGGTCAACCCGGAAGTATTGGGTACGATTTTTTACGAGGGCACCCCGCTGCATGACGGTGCTGTTATCATTGAAAACGGTATGATCAAAGCAGCCGGCTGTGTGCTGCCGCTGTCCAACAATCTGGATTTCGGCAAGGATATGGGTACCCGCCACCGTGCCGGCCTGGGCATTGCAGAAAACTCCGATGCCATCGCAGTAATTGTAAGCGAAGAAACCGGTATTATTTCTCTGGCAAAGAACGGCGTTCTGATGCGCCATCTGGATCGCCAGAGCCTGTATATGCGTCTGGAGGATGAAATGCTCCCGCAGGAACACAATACAGATAAGACCAAGCACTCCCGCTGGAGCGCAATCCCGCTGCTGGATTGGTTTTCCGGCAGTACGCGGAAAGGAGATGCTGAAAAATGAACGGAAACGGACGCAATGAAGCAGATTCCCGCCCACGGGTATTCAACCTGCTGGATAATCCCCGTTTGCGGATGCTGGTCGCCTTTGTGCTGGCTGTCATTAGCTGGATCATTGTCACGGTTGGTATTCAGCCGGATACCGACAAAACCATCACCAATGTTCCGGTGGATTTCTCCTATGATTCTGCACGGTACAGTGTGCTGGGGCTTTCTATTGTGAACGAGCCGGCAAAAAATGTATCCCTGAAGGTATATGGCAATGGTTCGGACATTGGCAGCCTGAAGAAAGAAGATTTTATCGTATATCCCAAATACAATGCGGTAAAAGGTCCGGGGCAGGTGGATCTGTCGCTGGATGTGAAATGCATTTCTCAAAAAGTGGATGCAAATAACATCAAGGTAAATGTACAGCCTGTCGATACCGAAGTGACGGTTGTATTTGATAAGGTGGAAGAAAAGAAGATTCCGGTGCGTGTTGTAACCAAGGATTTGGCGGTTGCACCGGGCTATACGCTGTATAAGTATCAGCCGGTACCTGCGGAAATTACCCTGAAGGGACCGAAAAACGAACTGGATAAAATTTCCGAAGCGGTGGCAGAAATCGCAGTGGAGGAAAAACTGACCCAGACCCAAACCCTGACTGCGCCGCTGACCTTTGTAAACGAAGAAGGCGAGCCCGTAGAGCTGAAATATGTAAAGCCGGAAGCTACCGCAGCGGACGTGACGCTGACAGTCTACCAGAAGGCAGAGCTGCCGCTGGTGGCCACCCTGATCAATGCGCCTCCGGGATTTGACGAATCCTCTCTGAAATATACTTTGAGCCAGAAAACGCTTCAGGTAGCAGGTCCCGCAAGTGTCATCGAAAATATGACAGAAGTGAGCATTGGCTCGGTGGACCTGAGCACTTTTGCACTGGACAAGGTCTATGAGCTGCCGGTAGAGCTGCCCAATGGTCTGGTCAGCGAGGAAAACGTGGACAGTGTAACGCTGAATTTTGATACGTCGAACATGACGACAAAGACCTTTAATTTGAAATCGGATGCGGTGCAGGTGGTCAATATGCCGGCTGGTTACAGCTTGGAGGTTTTGTCCAACCGTATTCGCAATGTGGAAATTTGCGGACCGAAGGATGTTCTGGACGGTTTGACCGCAGATTCCGTAGTGGCACGCATCGACATGGATGAGCTGAACGTGGTCACCGGACAACAAACAATCGCCGTAAACATTTATGTACCGGCAGATAATCGAGTATTCGCTTTGGGCAACTATTCGGTATCCTGCCAGATCGAGAGCCAATAATGCTGTTAATTCGTAATATCCGTCTGCCCCTGACTGCCTGTGAAGGTGACGCCATTGCCCGTGCGGTAAAAATGGCACGGCTGCCCGCCGGCGAAATCGCTTCGGCAGGTATCTCCAAATTATCGGTGGATGCCCGCCATGGCAAGCCTACGCTGGTGTATACCGTTGCTATTTCTCTGCGTGACCCGGCACACGAAAGTGCATATCTGGGCAATTCTGCTGTCACGCAGCAGAAAGAAACCGCTCTGGAACTGAAACAAGGTACAGAGCTGCTGCAAAATCGCCCGGTCGTGTGCGGTTTTGGTCCCGCAGGTATGTTTGCAGCGCTGCTTTTGGCGCGTCAGGGGTTCCGCCCGCTGGTGCTGGAGCGCGGTCCTGCATTGGAAGACCGTGTTCAGGCAGTGGAACACTTTTCCGCTACAGGCGAACTGAACCCCAATGGAAATATCCAGTTTGGTGAAGGTGGTGCCGGTACGTTTTCGGACGGCAAGCTGACGACCCGCATTGGCGATGCGCTGTGCGGTTATGTTACCAAGGTACTGCTGGAGCATGGCGCACCCAAAGAAATCGCATGGCAGCAGAAACCCCATGTGGGTACGGACCTGTTGCGTGGTGTGATTACTTCCATCCGCAAAGAAATTGAACAGCTGGGCGGCGAAGTGCGCTTCAATACTGCGCTGACGGGTCTGGTGCAAAACGGCGGGAAGCTGGTTGGCATTCAGACCACAGCAGGTCAGGTTCCCTGCGAGGCGCTGATTCTGGCAGTGGGACACTCGGCACGAGATACCTTTGAAATGCTGATGGATTCCGGCTTGCAGCTGACCTGTAAACCGTTCAGCGTGGGTTTCCGTGCAGAGCATTTGCAGACCCAAATCGAAAAGAGCCTGTACCATGAGGCAGCCGGACATCCGGCTTTGCCCCGTGGTGAATATCAGTTGTCGCAGCACGTTGGCGAGCGGTGCGTATACACATTTTGTATGTGTCCCGGCGGTCGTGTGGTGGCGTCTGCCAGCGAGGAAGGCCGTGTGGTCACCAACGGCATGAGCTATCATGCCCGTGACGGTAAAAATGCCAACGCAGCAGTGGTTGTCAGCGTGGACGGTCGTGACTTTGACCAGGACCCCCGCAAAGCAATCGCATTCCAGCGGGAGCTGGAGCGTCGCGCCTATCAGGCAGGCTGTGTGGCGGGTGCGTATGCAGCCCCGGCAGAAAACGTACAGAGCTTTTTGAACGGTGAGGGCAAGCTGCGTATCGGCGCAGTGGAGCCCACCTATGACCGTGGCGTAGTTGCGGCGGATTTGGGTGCACTTTTGCCCGATGAATTGGCAGAAACGCTGCGCACCGGTTTGCGCGCGTACGAACATAAGCTGGCAGGATATACCGGTTCGGATGCAATTTTGACCGGTCTGGAAACCCGTACCAGCAGCCCAGTACGCCTGAGCCGTACCGAAACCATGCAGAGCGAGAAACTGCAAGGTCTGTATCCCTGCGGAGAGGGCGCAGGATATGCAGGCGGCATTATGAGTGCAGCAGTAGACGGCTTGCGTGTAGCACGCACCATTTGTGAGCAGTATACGGCGCACAAATAATCAGCCGAAGGGAGCCGGAAAGGAATCAAAGCAGGAAGTTATGAAAACAGGTAAGGACAATTACGATTATTCTCATTTATATCAAAATTCCTACAACCAGTCGCAAAAAACAGATGGCACCCCCAGTTATGGTAGCAGCAGTGACCTGGAGCATATGCTGGAGGAACAGCTGCGCAGCGTGGGCCGTGCCGTAGACGAGGGAATGTCCTATGGCTTTGCACAGATGCATAAAGCGTTCCATGATGACGAACGTTGGACCCGTGTGACCGACCGACTGGCATTTGCTGCGGAACGGGTAAGCGAAAAGCTGGAGCATACAGCCAAGTATGCGTTTGTGTCGGAGAAAGACAATGCCGCAGCGCAGAAAGAAAAAGCGAAAATGCTGTGCTTCCGCAAGCTGCAAAGCTCCGCTACCAAGCGCCGTGTTTTAGGCATGGGACTTTCCATTTGGTGCGGAATCCTTGCGTTTAGCTTTATCATCCCGATGTTTGTGGATGCATTCTTTTTGTGGATGTTCGCATTCTTGGCGGGTTTATCGCTCTGGGGGCTGTACTACGGTGTCCAAAATCTGCGGTTTGCACGCTTTGTCCGGGATTTGGTACAGGTAGCGGACGGTGAAACCGTTTTGTCGCTGGATTATCTGGCCGATGCCATGCAAATGTCGGAGCGTAAGCTGCGCATGCTTGTGCAGCGGTATTTGAACCATGGCTGGATGAGTGCATGGCTGGACAAGGAGAAAGATACCTTGTATCTGGATTTGGCGGAATGGCGTGCCGCACGCGATGCGCAGCAGGCAGAACCGGCACCCCAGGAAAAACCGGAACCCGAAAAGACCGAAACCAAAGAAGCACAGTCGGAAGCCCCCAGCGCAGAGCAGGAGTCGCTGGCAAAACTGAAAAATTTTGTGGAGATTCTGGCAAAGGAATCCTGCATGATGGATGATAATGCACAGGCAGCGCAGGAACTGAAAGAGTTGGAGCAGACCAGCCGCGCCATCCTGAGCTGGACCACAAAGCATCCGGAAAGCCTGCCGAAGCTGCGGCATATGACCGAGCAGTATATCCCCATGACGCTGAAACTGCTGTACACCTACAACGATTTGAAACTGCACAACGGCGATAATGCGGTCCATGTGCGGGAAGATATTGCCGGTATGCTGCATTCGCTGAATCTGGGTTTTTCTGCTTTGCAGGATAAGCTGCTGGACGATGTGGCGATGGATGTTACCGGAGATATTGCAGCACTGCAGGGAATGCTGGCATGGGACGGTTTGTCGGAGGATAATATGTTTCCGGAAACATCGCCCCAAACGCAGAGCATGAAGGATGACGACAGAGCATAAAGAGTAGTAGTGGAAGTAGAGAGTAGAAGGGAGAGCGCAAAATGCAGTATCGCAGTTGGGAGCCGCGCACAGTAGACCGTATGGCAGCGGCAAACCTGGCGAAGTGCCTGGCAGAGGAAGCGCTGTATGCAGACCCGGCACTGGAGGAATCTGCACAATCTCCGGAAGAAATGACGGAGAGCATTGCGCAACAGACAAAAAATTATATGCTGCTGGCAGGTGTGCTAGCAGCCCGCGGCATGACCGACCCGGAGCAGGTGATGGACTTTTTGGCAGCGGATGCTCCGCTATCCAATCCCATGCTGATGCTGGATATGGACAAAGCCTGCGCACGCATTTATCGTGCCGTGGATGAAGGGGAAACCATCGTGGTCTTTGGTGACTACGACGTGGACGGTGTGACAGCAACCGCACTGTTGTATCAGCACCTGAAATGTATGGGTGCAGATGTAAAATGTATGCTGCCCAGCCGAGAAGGCGATGGCTACGGCTTGAGCCGACACACGGTGGATGCCATCCATAAGCATGGTTACAGCCTGATTATCACAGTGGATAACGGCGTTTCTGCGGTGGAGGAAGCTGCTTATGCGGCAGAGCTGGGTATGGATTTGATTATCACGGACCACCATCTGCCGCCCGAACAGCTGCCCCAGGCAGTTGCCGTTGTGGACCCGATGCGTCCGGATGATACCAGCCCCTTCAAGGGCTTGTCCGGTGCGGGTGTTGCCTTTAAGCTGTGTGCTGCACTGGATGAGTGTATGCCGGAGCAGGTGCTTGATTTCTGCGGAGATTTGGCAGCGATGGGTACGATTGCCGACGTGATGCCGCTGGTAGGCGAAAACCGAACCTTGGTATCGGCAGGTCTTGCCATGCTGCAAAACAGCGACAGACCCGGCATCCGTGCGCTGCTGGAAATTACCGGTCTGGCAGATAAGGCGGTCACAGCAGAAAATGTCAGCTTTGCGCTGGCACCCCGCATCAATGCGGCAGGCCGTATGGACAGTGCCGTGACCGCTTTGCAGCTGTTATTGTGCGAGGATGAAGACCGCGCCGAAGAGCTGGCGGAAAAGCTGAACGAAGAAAACCAGACCCGCCAGAAAACCGAACAGGATATTGCCGCAGCGGTGCAGGCACAGCTGGAGGCAGACCCTTCTTTGCGGGAGGACCGTGTGGTCGTGGTTTGTGGGCATGGCTGGCATCCGGGCGTGATTGGCATTGTTGCCAGCCGTCTGGTGGAACAGCTGGGCCGTCCGGTCATGGTCATCAGCATTGACGAAAAAGGCGAGGGTCGCGGTAGTGGACGCAGCTTGGGCAGTCTGAACCTGCACGACTGCATTGCATCCTGCTCGGATTTGCTGATTCGATACGGCGGTCACGCAATGGCGGCAGGTCTTTCGGTGGAAGAACAAAATGTTCCCGCTCTGCGCCGCCGCATGAACGAATGGGCGGTGCGGGAAGTACCCGTGCTGAAGCGTCCGCCGCTGCAGCCGGATTTGTCGCTGCATTTGGATAAAACCAATCTGGACGCAGTGCGTGCGCTGGACCGTATGGCGCCTTTGGGCAGTAAAAACCCCGCTCCGATTTTCCTGCTGGAAAATGTGCAGATTGATGGCATCTATCCGGTTTCGGAAGGCAGACACACCCGTGTCCGCCTGCGTCAGGGCAACACCAGCCTGTACGCTGTGTATTTCGGTATGACACCCTCCAGCTTTGCCTATACGATGGGCGACAAAGTGGATGTGATTTTGAACCTTTCGGTATATGAGGCACGCGGCGGTGCCCAGTATTCCGGTCGGATTGTCGACGTTCGCCCGGCGGGTCTGGGCAATGCACCCGCGGAGCAAGCAGAACTGTTTGAGGGTTTCTGCGGCGGTGCAAAGCTGTCCGAAGAACAAAAAGCTCTCTTGTATCCCACAAGAAAAGATATTGCTGCCGTATACCAAACGCTGCGCGGCGGAATGTGGCACGCAGACGATTTGCAGCCTTTGTTTGCGCGTCTGGGTGCGGAGCAGGCAGGTAAAATTATGACCGGCATTACAGCGCTCAAGCAGCTGGGGCTGGTCGCGGAACAGGAACAGAATGGTGCCACCGTGCTGGCGCTTGTCCCCACGGCGGAGAAAAAAGATCTGGCGTCTGCGCCGATCCTGAAACGTATGGAGGATATGTAATTATGGCACAGGCAAAGAAGAAAAAAGAAAAAGAAGAAGTGGTCGAAGTGGACCCCAATTTCTACTCGGCGAAAACCCATTTGCAGGATAAAGTGCGGGAAATCGGTACGCTTGCGGCAACCGCAAAGCCCGCGAATGCTGCGCTGGAGGATGATACCATCCTGACCAAGCCGGAAATCATCACCCACGAAAAGCTGATGGATGCCCTGCGGGAAAGCGGTCGCGGCTATGATATGGATTTGATCGAGCGCGCTTTTGTTACGGCAGATGAGCTGCACAAGGGCGTTTGCCGACGCAGCGGTGAGCCGTATATTTGTCACCCGCTGGCAGTAGCCCGCTTGTTGGTGGATTTGGGGATGGACAGTGAAAGCATTGCTGCGGCACTGCTCCATGACGTCGTGGAAGATACCCCCATCACCATCGAGGAAGTAGAATCCAAGTTTGGCCCGGATGTAGCTTTGCTGGTGGACGGCGTAACCAAGCTGACAAAGATCCAGTTCTCCAGCATTGAGGAGCAACAGGCAGAAAACCTGCGCAAAATGCTGCTGGCAATGAGCCAGGATGTGCGCGTGATGATTATCAAATTGTGCGACCGACTGCACAATATGCGTACGGGCGATGCTTGGCCGGAGCAGAAACGACGGGACAAAGCCCTCGAAACCATGGAAGTATATGCCCCGATTGCAAACCGATTGGGCATTTTGAATATCAAAGAAGAGCTGGAGGACCGGAGCCTGCATTATCTGGACCCGGTAAGTTATCAGGAAATCTGCCAGCTGCTCAGCGAGAAAAACGGCGAGGAATTTTTGAGCAAGGTTTCCGCCAATATTGACAAGCGCTTGCAGGAAAGCGAAATCACCAATGCTACCATGAAGCGCCGCGTCAAGAGCGTGTACGGCATTTATCGCAAGATGTATATGCAGAGCAAGAGCTTTGATGAAATCTATGATATTTACGCTGTTCGCATCATTCTGGATACGGTGGCAGAGTGCTACAATGCGCTGGGCTTGATTCACGATATGTATCACCCGCTGCCCAACCGCTTCAAGGACTATATCTCTACCCCCAAGCCCAACGGCTACCAGAGTTTGCACACCACTGTCATCGGTCACGAGGGAATACCCTTTGAGGTGCAGATTCGTACCCGTGAAATGGACGAGATGGCGGAGTACGGCGTTGCTGCGCACTGGCGCTACAAAGAAGGCATTTCTGCACCGCAGGACAGCTTGGATACTCGCTTGGCATGGGTGCGTCAGCTGCTGGAAAACCAGCGAATGTCGGACGATGCCGGCAACCTGCTGCGTGATTTGAAGAGCGACCTTTTGCCGGAAGAAGTGTTTGCGTTCACCCCCAAGGGCGACGTGATCAACCTGCCGGCTGGCGCAAACTGTATCGACTTTGCCTATGCCATCCACTCGGCGGTTGGTAACCGTATGATTGGCTGCAAGGTGAATAACCGCATGGTCCCCATTGACCATCAGGTGAACACTGGCGAAATCATCGAGATCATTACCGGTCCGGCGGATAAAGGACCCAGCCGTGACTGGCTCAAGAGCGTCAAAACCAGCGAAGCAAAGAGCAAGATTCGCAACTGGTTCAAAAAGATGTGCCGAGAGGAAAATATTGCTGAAGGCAAGGATCTGCTCAGCAAGGAGCTGCGCCGCAATCAGATTTTTGTGCGGGACGATGAGTGGGATGACTATATCAACGAGGTCACCCACCGGATGCGGAAGAATACCCCAGATGAGCTGTACGCAGCCATTGGTTACGGTGGTTTGACGCTGGCAAACTGCCTGCCCCGCCTGCGGGAAGAATACGCAAAGCTGCGTGCCGCAGACGAACCCAAAAAGGTAGAGGTGACCACCGTTGCCCCGCAGCACGCAACAGATGGCGTGATTGTGGAGGGTATGGATAACTGCCCCATTAAATTTGCCAAGTGCTGCAGTCCGCTGCCGGGTGATGATATTGTGGGCTTTGTTACCCGTGGTTTCGGTGTTTCGATTCATAAGCGGATTTGCGCCAATGCGATGGCAAGTATGCGGGACCCCGAAAATGCAGACCGCTGGGTCAAGGCAAGATGGGCAGAGGATAGACAGCAGAACTTTAAGGCTACGCTGGAAATCTCTGCACTGGACCGTGACGGTCTGCTGGGTGATGTGGCAGGCGCACTGCAGGATATGCATGTGCCGATTTATGCCATCAATGCCCGCCAGTCGGAAAAGGGCTGTGTTGTGATGAACCTGACGGTCGGCATCACCAACACCGAGCATTTGAAGGGCGTATTGGCCCGTTTGAAGAAAATCAAGGATGTATTGACGGTAACGAGAGGATAAAATGCGAGCAGTCATTCAGCGTGTTACTTCGGCTTCGGTGTCGGTAAACGGCGGGCCGGAGCGTAAAATCGGTCAGGGTTTGATGATTCTTTTGGGAATCAAGGATACCGATACCCTGGATATTGTGCCGAAACTGGCAGAAAAGTGCGCGGGTCTGCGCATCTTTTCCGATGCGGAAGGCAAATTGAATTGCAGCGCCAAGGAGCTGGGCCTTTCTGCGCTGGTGGTGTCGAACTTCACCTTGTACGGCAACACCAAAAAGGGAATGCGCCCCAGCTTTATCGCCGCAGCAAAGCCGCCGCTTTCTACGCAGGCGTATGACCTGTTTCTGGAGGAAATGAACAAGCAGGGCTTGAAAGAAGTGCAGCACGGCGAATTCGGCGCAGATATGCAGGTGTCGCTGGTCAATGATGGCCCGGTCACCATTGTGATGGACACCGATGAGTGGAAGAGGTAACAGCATGAAATTTTTTCAGTTGAACGGTCCGGCACCGCTGTTTACAAACAGCTATCTGCTGATTTCCGAAAGCGGTCACGGCATTATTATTGACCCGGCGGCTTCGGCAGAGCAGTATAATCGGATTCTAGGGCAGGAGAGCGCAAAGCTGACCCACATTTTCTGCACACACGGTCATTTTGATCATGTGGGTGCAGCAGAACAGCTGCGCCAGCAGTGGGGCGCAATGCTCTATTGCGAGCCGGTGGATTTGAATAATGGCTGGCTGTACCCGCTGACCGTCAGCGACAGTGGTTACGAAGAAGCACAGCCTTTCAACGTGGACGAGCTGACTTTTACTGCATGGCATACCCCCGGTCATACCCGCGGTAGTGTGTGCATTCTGTGCGGGGAGTACCTGTTTACCGGCGATACGCTGTTTGCAGGCGGTTCCGGTCGCACCGATATGGACGGCGGCAGCTATCCGCAGCTGATTGCCAGCGGTAAAAAGCTCAAGCGTCTGCCCATCCCTGCTGAAACCAAGGTTTTGCCCGGACACGAGGGTACTTCTACCTACGGCTATGAAATGGAAAATAATTATTTTATCACGGTAATGTGTCAGGATTGACAGGAGATTGCATGAAAATTTATATTACAGGTCTTGCTTCCGGCTATGATGTGGAGCATTTGGTGCGGCTGTTCTTTCCGCTGGCACCGCTGACGGCAGAACAGCCGGAAGAAACGGAAGACGCAGTATGCGCCCACTTCGGTCCGGACGAGATGACAGCTGTAATGGTGCAGGACGGTAAAAAGACCGTTCGTACCGCTCCGCTGCCCGACGAAGGCGCAAAAGAGGATCAGGCACTGGCAAGTCTGGTATACGATTTGCTGCGAGAGCAAACCGGCATTCGTCCGCCTTGGGGCAAGCTGACCGGCGTTCGTCCGGTGCGCCTGATCCATGATGAGCGTGCCCGCGGCGCATCCGAAGCAGAAATCGAATCCTACTTTATGGATCACTTCGACTGCACCCGCGAAAAATTCGAGATGATTCGCAATATCGCCAATGTGCAGGAAGAAATTCTGGACAAGGGACGCGGGGATCGTTATTACAGCCTTTATATCGGCATCCCGTTCTGCCCGTCCCGTTGCAGCTATTGCAGTTTTGTCAGCTGCAATCTGGACCGTGACCGTAAGCTGGTGCAGCCCTATGTGGATGACCTGTGCGAGGAAATCCGTGCCATTCGGAATCAGGCAGAGCACAACCATATGCACCTGTGCAGCGTGTATATCGGCGGTGGTACGCCTACCAGTTTGTCGGCTCCCCAACTGCGCCAGCTGATGGAAACGGTGAAGGAATGCTTTGATTTGTCCAATCTGCTGGAGTACACCGTCGAGGCGGGTCGCCCCGACTGCACCGATGCAGAAAAGCTGGCAATCATCAAGGAGCTGGGCGCAACCCGCATTTCCATCAATCCCCAGACCTTCTCCGATCAGGTGCTGGCGAATATTGGCCGCAAGCACTCGGCAGAGGATATTGTGCGCTGCTACGAAGAAGCCCGTGCAGTAGGGCATCAGGATATCAACATGGATCTGATTGCCGGTTTGCCCGGTGATACGGTAGAAGGCTTTGAAGCCAGCCTGCGCCGTGCCATTGCGCTGGACCCGGAAAATATCACGGTGCATACCCTGACGCTGAAGCGTGCTTCCCGCATTATGATCGAGGGTCAGGCAGATCAGGAATATGCTGACGTTGCCGCTATGCTGGATAAGTGTCATCTGTTGGTGGAGGCGGGTTATATTCCGTACTACCTGTACCGCCAGAAGAACACCCTGCAAAATCTGGAAAACGTTGGCTGGTGCAAGCCCGGCCATGAAGGATACTATAATATCTATATCATGGAGGAAGTCCATGCTATCCTGTCCGCAGGCGCAGGCGGTAGCACCAAGCTGGTGCGCCCCGGCGAGATCCATCGCATTTTCAACTACAAATATCCGCAGGAATATGTCCAGCGTTTCGATGAAATTCTGGAGCGGAAAAAAGGAGTAACAGCTTTTTATGAACAAGAGACTGATACCCAAGCGGCTGGTGGAAATCAGCCTGTTTAACATTGCAGCCATGAACCCTGCTGCTTTGATTGAGGATGGCGAGCAGGCATACCGCCGCCGTCTGGAGCTGGCAGCAAAAAGCATTCTGGAATCCGGCGCAAAAATCATCATGCTGACCGGTCCGTCCAGCAGCGGTAAAACTACCACCAGCATCGAGCTGGCAGAAACGCTGGAACGGCACGGCACACCGGCACAGGTGGTTAGTTTGGACAACTTTTTCATCGGTGCAGAGAATTATCCCATCCTGCCCAACGGTAACCGGGATTATGAAAGCCCCGCAACGCTGGATATGCCGGAAATCAACCGCTGTCTGGCAGAGCTGAACCAGACGGGCAAAGCGGATATCCCGATTTATGATTTTGCCCATGAACGCCGCGCTGACCATCGCCAGCATATTGATTTGCAGGGCGGTGTCTGCATTATGGAGGGCATCCATGCGCTGAACCCGCTTTTGACCGAGCTTTTGCCGGATGACGGCGTGTTTTATATTTACGCCGGTCTGCGGGAGGAATACGCGCAGGACGGTGTGCGCACCATCAACACACGGGAAATTCGTCTGTGCCGCAGGGTGCTGCGGGATATGATGACCCGTGGGCACAGCCCGGAAAAAACCCTGTCCATGTGGAATGACGTGCTGGAAGGGGAAAACCAGTATGTGCGTATCTACAAGCCCCGTGCAGATTTGATTCTGGATACTTCGTTCACTTACGAGCTGGGCGTGATGGCAGGTCTGCTGGATAAAGCGCTGCATACGCTGGATGCCAGCTGCCCCCAGTATGCAATGATGCAGGAAACGGCAAGAGATTTTGCGGGTGTGCGCAAAATCCCGGTGGAGTGTGTACCGGCAGACAGTATGCTGCGGGAATTTTATGGGGCGTTTCATAACGCATGAGTTTATGACTAGTTTGTAAAATACACGCTGGTACATTGCACCCGGCGGAAAGCTGCGGTATAATGATGAAAACCTCAATAGGTTATGATTGCGCACAGCGCAGGAAAGAAGGTGTCACCATGAAATTTGAGTTTGATTTTAACAAGATTAAGGCTGCCGGTATGGATGTGGCAGGAAAGAGCGTAGATCTGGCAAACGATTTGGCAAGCCGTGCAAAGCGTGAGACTCGTATCCTGAATGATCAGAGTAAGCTGGCAAAGGCACAGCGTGAGCTGGGTGCCCTGGTGTACAGCCTGGCAAAGAATGGCGAAAGCAACCAGCCCTTGCTGGATAAGTATATCGATACCATCAGCGCACTGGAGCAGGAAATTGACCAGCTGCGTGCCATGGATCAGCCCGCACAGCCGGAAGAACCGGTTGAGCAGGTAGTTGTGGATTTTGGTGCAGAGGATGCAGAAGAACCCGCAGCAGAGCCTGCCCCCGCACCGGAAGCTGCTCCGGCAGATCCGTTTGCAGATGTACAGCCGCAGGCAGGTCATTACTGCCATAAGTGCGGCGCACCTGTGCCGGAAGACGCACTGTTCTGCAACCGCTGCGGCGCGCAGCTGTAATGACTGCGGCGTGCTGACAAAAAGCATCTAAAAGGCGACAAAATCGCCAGTTTTTTCCATTTTTGCGTGAAACCCCGTGCCGAACCTGTTCGACATGGGGTTTTTGCTATTGGAAAGCCCCTTTTTTATGACGAAAACCTTGCAATACTGCCGTTTCTGCGATAAAATAAGGGACAGCAATACTTCAGGAGGGAAACATGGCAACTTATCCGGAAAAAGAAAAGTATACCGCAGAAGATCTGGAACAAATCATCATGCTGCTGCGTGACCCGGAAAATGGTTGCCCTTGGGATAAGGTGCAGACCCATGCTTCGATTCGCAAGAACTTTCTGGAAGAAACCTATGAGGCACTGGAAGCAATCGATGCGGATGACCCTGCTATGATGCGGGAAGAACTGGGCGATGTGATGATGCAGGTGATTTTCCACTGTGTCATGGAAGCGGAAAAAGAGAACTTTACCTTTACGGACGTGTGCGACGAAGTCTGCCGCAAGCTGATTTATCGCCACCCGCACATTTTCGGGACCCTGGAACAGCAAAAAGCCGGAATAATGGACTGGGATGTGCTCAAAAATAAGGAAAAGGGACGCCGCAGTCTGGCAGATGAAATCAACACGGTTCCCAAGACGTTCCCCGCTATGATGAAAGCACAGAAGATGCAAAAACGTGCCCAGCCCTATGGCTGTGTATGCGGTGCACCGGACAAAGCAGCCCAACAGGCACAAGCTGCCCAGCAGGCATTGGCTGAACAGCTGGCACAGGGCAGTGATGAAGCGGAAACCCGCGCAAAAGCCGGGGAATATCTGTTCCATGCGGTCAACTGGGTACGCAGCGCCGGAATGGATGCAGAAGAAGTGCTTTCCTTGTACAATGACCGTTTCGCACAGGAGTGTGCGGCACAAAATGACAGTGAGCAGGCGTAAGCCTGAACTGATATAAAAATCCACATTAACGGAGGAGATTATAATGACTAAGGTTGAACTGATTGCAAAAGTTGCTGCTGACGCAGATATGAGCAAGAAAGACGCAGAAAAGGCTGTGAACGCTGCATTTGCAGCTCTGGCAGGCGCTCTGAGCAATGGCGAGAAGATCGCTATTTCCGGTTTCGGTGCTTTCGAGGTTCGTGAGCGTGCTGAGCACAAGGGCCGCAACCCCCGCACCAAGGAAGAAATCGTGATCCCCGCATCCCGTACTGTTGCTTTCAAGCCCGGCAAGGCTCTGAAGGATACTCTGTAATCTGTACCATGCGCCCGCCTTGGTAAAACAAGGCGGGTTTTCTTTTGAATCGGAGGGAGCATAGTTCATGCGTTTGGATAAGTATTTGAAGGTTTCCCGCCTGATCAAGCGCCGCACCGTAGCCAACGAAGTTGCGGACGCAGGGCGCATTTTTGTCAACGGTAAGCTGGCAAAAGCCAGCTACACGGTAAAAGTAGGCGACGAAATCGAAGTGACTTTCGGCAACCGTCCCATCAAGGTGCGTGTGCTGAACGATGTGGAACCGCGTACCAAAGATATTGCGCGCGAGATGTACGAAATCATCAGCGAGGCATAATACAGCCCCCCTCTGCCGTATACATAAAGCAGAGGGGGGATTCTTTTGCCCAAGGAACAAGGAATGCAGCAACCAACGGTGCAAAGCACGCTGCCGCACCAAATTATTTTAGATGAGAGAAAACATCTTACAGCGACCGGTGTTTTGCGGATGCTGCACTGTGACGAAACCAGTGCAGCCATGGATACCAGCAAAGGTACATTGACGATTCAGGGGCGCGGGCTGTCTGTGCGCAAGGTCAGCCTGGAAACCGGGGATGTGATCATCGAAGGTCAGGTGGATAGTATGGCGTACAGCGAGCGCATCACGTCGCGGTCCTTCTGGGAAAGGCTGATGCGCTGATGCCGCCGCAGAATCTGCCCTTGCAAATCGTTCAGGATTTGATCCCCTGTATGGGGCTGGGGCTTTTGGTTGGGCTGGTGCGCATCTGTTTGCCCTACCGCTGGCGCGCCGCGGCAGTGTGTGCGGATTTCATCTGTACGGGACTGTGTATGCTTTTGCTGCAAAGTTATGCGGCGGGGTATAGCCAAGCAGGTGTTTTCCGCTGGTATATGCTGGCTTGCGCAGGGCTTGGTGTGTGGGCGGTAGAGCAGCTTTTGGGCGGTGTGCAGCAAAAGGTGGAGCGCGGCATCCATGCGGTGCTGCACAAACGACAAAAAAAGTACAGCAGACGCACAAAAAAACGTCCGCCACACAGAAAAACCACAGAAAAACAGTTGCAAACGAACGGTGTCTTGTTGTATAATTCTAATATGTAACACAAGATGCTGGCAGGTGTCGCGTGGGAAAGGGGACCGAAACAAAATGCAGAAAAAAGCAAAGAAAAAGATGCGACTTTCTGCCGTGATCCCTGTACTGTGCGGCGTTGGCTTGATCATTATGATGACGGCGGCGTATGTTTCCGATTTGATGATGATTGCAGCCAAACAGCAAGAGCTGGCAGGTGTGCAGGCACAGTTGAATCAGCAAAAGGCATCGAATGCCGAGCTGCAGCGTATTCTGGACGGCGATGACGCCGCAATTCAGGAGCGTGTGGCGCGGGATACCTATGATTACGCCGCACCCAACGAACGTGTGTTCGTGGATATGTCTGGCAAATAAACCTTTGCGTGCAGAAACTTTGCGGAATTTGCACGCATCTATTTTCTAAAAGAGGAGTATTATAGTTTGGGAATTGAGGTAGGAAGCGTTCTGGAGGGAAAGGTTACCGGCATCAAGAGCTTTGGTGCATTCGTAGCCCTGCCGGAAGGCAAGAACGGTTTGGTTCATATTTCTGAGGTGTCCAATGCTTACGTTGAGGACATCAACACCGTCCTGAAAGAGGGCGAAACGGTCATGGTCAAGGTTCTGAGCATCGCAGAAGATGGCAAGATTGCCTTGTCCATCAAGCGTCTGCTGCCCAGAGAGCCCCGACCCGACCAGCGTGAGCGTGGAAATAACAACCGCGGCGACCGTGGTGACCGCGGCAATTATCGCGGCAACGGCGGTCAGCGCCGCGCACCGCGCAACAATGCACCCCGCGTGTGGCAGCCCAAGAAGGTGGAAACGCCGGAAAATATGAGCTTTGAGGATATGATGAGCCGTTTCAAGAGCCAGAGCGAAGATAAGCTGGCTTCTCTGAATGCAGATGCCCCCCATAACCGCCGCGGCAGCTATGGCAATCGAAGCCGCCGGAAATAAGCAAAGCAATGGATCGGGCCTGCCCCAGCCGGGGGCGGGCTCTTTTTGTGAAATGACAGGAGTAAAAGAATGACGAAGTATGATTTGGTAGCACCTTGCTACTTTGGCTGCGAAGCAACCGCAAATTTTGAACTGAAGCGCATCGGCGCAGAAAACATCCGCGTAACGGACGGCCGTCTGCTGTTTTCTGGCGGCGCAGAGATGATTGCTGCAGCAAACCTGAACCTGCGTACCGTTGAGCGTGTGCTGATTCTGCTCAAGACCTACCCGGCAACCACCTTTGACGAACTGTTCGACGGCGTATACTCGA
The DNA here is from genome assembly GCA_937880095.1 of uncultured Faecalibacterium sp. Taxonomy (GTDB): domain Bacteria; phylum Bacillota; class Clostridia; order Oscillospirales; family Ruminococcaceae; genus Faecalibacterium. The sequence goes on from CALFLK010000017.1 coordinate 37,599, forward strand.
TTCCTTGGGAAGAAATCCTGCCCGCAGACGCAGAGTTCCCGGTCAAGGGTTCTTCTCTGTCCAGCCAGCTGTCCAGCGTGCCTGCCTGCCAGAGTATCGTGAAGAAGGCTGTGGTTAAGCGCCTGATGAACTATCACAAGGTTTCTACTCTGCCTGAAAACGGTACCCTGTACAAGATTCGCTTCTCTCTGCGCAAGAACGTGTGCGAAATCATGCTGGACACCACTGGTGACGGCCTGCACAAGCGTGGTTACCGCCGTAACTCCACCGAAGCACCCATCAAGGAAACCTTGGCAGCTACTATCGCTGACATCGGTCGTGTGCGCCGCGACAGCATCGTGGAAGACCCCTTCTGCGGCAGCGGTACCATGGTTATCGAAGCAGCACAGAAGGCAATGAACATTGCACCCGGCTTGAAGCGCCGTTTCGCAGCAGAGCGTTACAGCTTCCTGCCCTCCGGCATTTGGGCAGAACAGCGCCAGAAGGCTCTGGCAGAAGCAAAGCTGGACGCAGGCTTTGAAGGCATCGGCTACGATATCGACCCCAATGCAGTTGCACTGGCAAACGCAAACGCAAAGCTGGCTGGCGTAGAAAAGCGCTGCCGCTTTGAGGTTGCAGACGTAGCAAACTTCGAGGCACGCCCCGAAGCAATCGTGCTGACCAACCCCCCGTATGGTGAGCGTCTGGGTAGCTTGGATGAAGCTGCACGTCTGGCTCGCACGCTAGGTCAGCGTCTGGAAGAGCATCCCTGTGCTGGTGTGAACGTCATTACCGCAGATATGGAATTCGAGAGCCACTTCGGTAAGCGTGCAACCAAGCGTCGCAAGATGTACAACGGCATGATTCCCTGCCAGATTTACATGTACTACAACGCACCCAAGTTCGACAAGCCTCGTGAGCCGAAGGCAAAGTTCGACAAGAAGTTCGAGAAAAAGTAAGCTTGCAAGATAAGAAAAGACCGATGTGAAAAATCACATCGGCCTTTTTTGGGTGTGTAAGAGTTTCTGTGCGTTTGGGAGGTAATACTAGGCTTATACCCCGGTAAAATCGAAGCTGGGGGTGTATTCTTCCTTGGCGCTGCTCTTTTCCTGCATATAGCCGTCGGTCAGACCAAGCTCGATGGCACGGTCAATGACCTTGCGATATTCGTAGGTGGTGATGCGCCGTCCGATGCCGTGTTCCGCAGCTTTGTAGAATGGCGTAAACTGGCTCATCAGGCTGGGCAGAAAATGCTGCGGGAACTCCGCTTTCAGACCAGCGATGGTTTCCAGAACAGCAAGGCTGTCCTGCACATGAACGGGAATTGCCAGATGGCGCAGGATGGTGCCTTTCTGCAAAATGCCATGGTCATCATAGACCAAAGGTCCAGCCTGCTGCAGCATGGCACGGATGGCATCTTTGGCAACCTGCGGGTAATTCGCTGCACCGGACAGCTCCGCTGCCAGAGCAGAGGAATCGTATTTCAAATCTGCCAGCCAGATGTCAATATAGCCACGCCATGCTTCGATGCTTTCCAGTGTTTCATATCCGCCGGTGTTGCATACGATGGGCAGATGCAGCCCTTTTTCACGAGCAATATCCAATGCCGCACAAATCCAAGGGCGCCACTGACCGGGTGTAACCAGATTGATATTATGCGCACCCTGCGCCTGCAATTCCAGAAAAATTTCAGCCAGACGTTCGATGGAAACTTCTTTGCCGCGAGCTTCGGCACTGATGGAAAAGTTCTGGCAGTAACAGCATTTCAGGCTGCATCCGGAAAAGAAAACCGTTCCGCTGCCTTGAGTGCCGCTGATGCAGGGTTCTTCCCAGTGGTGCAGACCGGCGCGTGCGATTTTTAGTTTGTCGGCAGCCCCGCAGAAGCCAACTTTTGCGTGGGCGCGATCTGCACCGCAAAGGCGGGGACAAAGGGTGCAGTGTTCAGGGGGAAAACTTACAGACATAAAAAGCTCCTTACCACTATTTGAAGAATGTATGGCAATTATAGCACCGGATATCCGCTTTTGCAAAACCGAGTGGAAAAGCCGAAAAATCAAGCCTAAAATGGCTTGCGACAGGTGGTTTTGCATAGGTTTGGGAAGATAAATTCGCAGAAAAAGATAAAATACAGAAGAAAACACCTAAAAAGCAGATTTACCTTTGCTTTTTGTGCGGCATTGTGTATAATATAATAGTTATGCTGCGACAAAGTGTCCGCAGCGAAATCTGATTACATTACACGGATTTCTTTAGGAACCCAAGGCTCATAAAGGAGTAATCGTTTTGGAAAAATTTGTGATTCGTGGCGGAAAGCCGCTGCATGGTGAAGTTGTTATTTCCGGCGCAAAAAATGCGGCTGTGGCAATCCTGCCCGCTACGATTCTTGCTGCCGGCAAGTGCAGAATCGAAAACCTGCCCGACATCAGTGATGTCCACGTCAGCCTGGATATTTTGAAGGCACTGGGCGCTGAAATTGAGCAGATCAATCATAATACCTACCTGATCGACACCACCAACCTGACCGGTACCGATGTGCCGGAGGATATGTCTCGCCAGATGCGCGCAAGCTACTACTTCCTGGGCGCACTGCTGAGCCGCTTTGGTCGTGCGCAGGTGGCAATGCCCGGCGGATGCAATCTGGGCCCCCGCCCCATCGACCAGCACCTGAAGGCATTCAGCGCACTGGGCGCAACCGAGAGCGTGGATTATGGCATGATCAGCGTCCGCAGCCAGGAGCTGAACGGCGCACACGTCTTTTTTGACAAGGTGAGCGTTGGCGCAACCATCAACGGTATGCTGTCCGCTGTTATGGCAAAGGGTCAGACCGTTCTGGAGAACTGCGCAAAAGAGCCCCACGTCGTTGACATTGCAAACTTCTTGAATATGTGCGGTGCAAATGTGCGCGGCGCAGGTACTGACGTGATCAAGATTCGTGGTGTAGAGCGTATGCACGGCTGCGAATACAGCATCATTCCTGACCAGATCGAAGCAGGCAGCTATATGGTAGCTGCTGCGGCAACCGGCGGCGATGTGCTGATTAAGAACGTCACCCCCAAGCATCTGGAGCCCATCACCGTTAAGTTGATGATGGCAGGCGCTACTGTGGAGCAGTTTGATGATGCAGTGCGTGTTTCCCGTACGGGCGACGTAAACCCTGTGAAAATCAATACCATGCCGCACCCCGGTTTCCCCACCGATATGCAGCCGCTGATGAGCGTGCTGCTGACCATCGCAAAGGGTACCAGCACCGTGACCGAAGGCATCTGGGACAACCGCTTCCGCTATGCCGACGAGCTGGCAAAGATGGGCGTTCGGATGCAGGTAGACGGTCAGGTTGCTGTGATTCAGGGCGTGGATGAGCTGCATCCCGCACCGCTGCGTGCAAGCGACCTGCGTGCAGGCGCTGCAATCGTGGTTGCTGCACTGATGGCAGACGGCGTAAGCGAAGTGACCGAGATCGGCCACATCGAGCGCGGTTACGAGCGTATCGTAGAAAAGCTGCAGGCACTGGGCGCGGATATTCACCGCGAAGAAAACAGCCTGTAATCCGGTAAGGATGATATCAGACAGCCGCATCTGCTGGTGCGGCTGTTTTTCATGCAAAACTAGAAAGAAGGAGAAAAACGCATGGCAGAGTTCATTTCACTGTATTCCGGTTCGTCGGGAAATTGCAGCGTCATTCGCTGTGAAAACCGCTATTTGATGGTGGATATGGGCAAGTGCTGCCGCACCACGGTGAATGCCCTGAAAGAGCTGGGCTTGACCATCGAGGATTGCGACGGTATCTTGATTACCCATGAACACAGCGACCATGTAAAGGGTCTGAATATCTTTTTGAAGCATTATCATGTGCCGGTATATGGCGCAGCGGATACGCTGGATATGCTGCAGCAAAACGGTCTGGTCCCGCCGGACAGTGATTTGATTACCTTGGGTTGCAATGCACCGGAAGATCTGGGCGTTTTTCATGTGGAAATGTTCCGCACAAGCCATGACGTGCCTTGTGTGGGATATCGTGTTACCACGCCGGACGGCCGCCAGATGGCGATTGCAACGGACCTTGGCGTTTTGACACCGGGCGTACATAAAGCATTGGACGGCTGCGATATGGTTGCACTGGAAAGCAACTATGATCTGCGAATGCTGCGGGAAGGTCCCTATCCTTACTATTTGCGTTCCCGCATTGAAAGCCCGCGTGGACATCTGTCCAACGATGAATGCAGCGCAAAGGTGCTGGAACTGATTCAGAGCGGCTGCAAAAAGATTGCATTGTGCCATCTTTCCCGCGAAAATAATACACCGGAGCTGGCGCTGAGCAGCGTATTTAATACCTTGGGCGCAGCTGGCGTGATACCGCCGCCGGATTGTGTCGTTCAAACACAAAGACGCAATGAAGTCAGCCCGCCGCTGGTATTCTGATACTGTATGAAAGAAGAAAAAAGCACTGCTCAGGATTTGAGCGGTGCTTTTTTTGTAAGGAGGGAAGAAACTGACCGAAAAAAGGAAACGTTTCGACGTTTTTTTTCGTGAAGGTCATGCAATTTCAGAGAGATTTCGCAGATTCGCTATGCATAAGTTACAGAAAACCGTCGTTTGCTTGAAAACAAAGGAAAGCGTGGTATAATTTTACTGAAAGTGAACATTTACATTTGTGCAGTTTACACATTTGTATATTGGGAAAGAGGGAAATACCATGAAAAAGATCGCACAAACGATGATTGTAGCGGACTGCTATTACACCATTGCAAATGCTAACGGCAAGGTGATCGAGGCTGTCGAAGGAATGGAAAACGGCGGAGCAATCCAGCTGGCTACTTCCACCAAGGCTGAGAACCAGCAGTGGATGTTCCTGCGCATGGGTGAGGGCGTATACCGCATCCAGAACCGCGGTACTGGCAAAATGATGGACCTGATGATGAATGGTACCGTTGACGGCACTTGGCTGCATCAGTGGGAAGATGTCAATGGTTCTTCTCAGCTGTGGATCGTGGAGGCTGTCAATGACGGCACCGTTAAGATCAAGGCTCAGCTGGCACCTACCAAGTGCATCGACGTGGTTGGTATGAGCAATGAAGACGGCGCACATATCCAGATTTGGGAAGATGTGAACGGTGACAACCAGAAGTGGACTATCGACGAGGTCAAGGAGCGCAAGGCTGCTGCTAAGAAAGAGACCGAGAAGAAGCCTGCTGCAAAGAAGACTGCTACCAAGAAGGCTGCAGAAAAGAAGGTCGAAGAAGTCAAGGCAGAAGAGCCCGCAAAGGCAGAAGCGCCCAAGGCTGAGGCTAAGGTAGAAGCAGTAAAGGCTGAGCCGGCTGCTGCTGTGGAAGAGCCGAAGACCGTTGCTGCAGCACCTGCAAAGACCAAGGCTAAGGCTTCCGGCAAGAAGAAGTCCAGCAAAAAGAAGAAGAAATAAGACAGCTGATGCAAATAGGCTGCCCTCAAATTGACGGACGGCGGAAAGCAGATATCTGCACATAAATGAAATGAATCCGAACCAGTTTCTCGCTAGAAACACTGGTTCGGATTTTTTCACAAAATGAACCTGCACGGGGTTACCACTGGAGCTAAAAATTGCGCTCATTTTGGTGAAAACTTGCGAGAGCAGTGGATCGGGGAACAGAAAAAGCGGATACAGAAAAATGTGGGCACGAAGGAGGTAATCCGGAATGTCTGCATTTTGCGTTACAGGAGAACATAAAGCAGGTGGAACGTGAAATGGATAAGACATTTCTGGAATGGATACGAGTTTGTGTAAAGCGAATAATGAACAAGGGGATATCCTTTTTTACTTGCGACAGCAGAGCAGGCTTGTCTGTTTTAGTCCAGAAATTTGCAATGTTTCAGTATCGTTCTATTTTCTGATATGAAATTGGGATACTTTTAATGAATTGGATGCGAAAAGATAATATATAACATGAGCTCACTATGAAACGAAGGGAGTGAAATGAGCGAGTACGGATATATTCGTGTATCTGCGAAGGAGTAAAATGAAGCGGTCAACGAATTGCCATGCATGAGTTTGGCGTACCGGAAAGTAATATCGTTTTGGATAAGCAATCTGGTAACGATTCTGCCAGACCGGGACTTCGCAGGCTTGTGAAAAAAATGAAGCCGGAGGATGTTCTTGTGATAAAGAGTATCGACTGGCTGGGAAAAAGTTATGAAGAAAATCTGGAACAGTGGCGTTATCTTACAAAAAAACAGGTAGCCATTGTGGTGCTGGATATATCGATATCGGACACACAAAAAGACCGAAATGTGAAAAAATGTAAAATTATGAAAAAGTGACAAACTCTCAGCGTGGAAAGCTGCAAAAGGGTTGCATATTGACCACAATACCTTTCTGAGGTGGTCAAAAAACAAGAATAACCCAATTCAAAACACTAGCTGCGGGGAGTAAGGTGCGCTCTATTCCTCGGCGTAGGATTGACATTTTAGAAACAATTAATTACACTATTTTTGAAAAATCGCGATTATTCGAGTATGTTCTGCTTAATTAGACATTTTTCGATTGTTTTGGTTAACGTCAATTTCCATATCTTGAAAGAGAGATCGTAAAATGAATAAGTCAAGAAACTCCCTCAGTCTTTGATTGTGAGAGACTCTTTTTATGTCGAATAAGTTTGAAATATTGTTCGGTAGCTGAGGAATATCAAATAAATTTGATGTTTTTGTGTTACGGATTAAACAGGAATGGAAGAATTGGGCGGATAACCAAACATAGTTTTTACATCATTATTCACCTGTGTGATAGGAAATTGCGTAAAGTTAGGAAAAAACTTGCCTAAAGGCTGGAGGCAAAATGGAAGAGAAGAGTATGGCCCAAAAAAGAAACGGACTGCTCCTGATTCTTCTGGGAGCAGGCGCAATCGTATTGGCACTTGGGTTATTCAGTTATAACAAATGGGAGGCACAACAGGCTTCGCTCGCTAGCGAAGCAGCATTACTGCAACTGCAGTTAGCAATGGCAGAGGATGACTGCCAATCTGATAAAACAAAAGAATTCAAGAATCAACCGATGGCAGAGATTGAAATAGATGGAGAGCGTTATATTGGACAGTTAAATATACCGGATCTTGGTTTGGAACTGCCTGTTATCTCACAGTGGAGTTACCCGAGATTGAAAAAAGCTCCATGCAGGTATTCAGGCACATTGGAAGATAAAAACCTTGTTCTTTTAGCGCATAACTATAAAAAGCACTTTGGATATCTTCATACTTTGCGCATTGGTTCCAACATCGAGTTTCAAGACGTTGATGGACGAATGCAAACCTATGAGATCGCGAGTATAGAAACAGTGGAACCAACGGATATCGAAAAGGTGACTGCTGGAGAATATGCGCTTACACTTTTCACTTGTACATACGGGGGGCAATATCGCACGATGGTTGGCTGCAATCCGGTGGATTCTGAGTGAATAAGAAAGTCGAAATCTAATGGAAAAGAGTTGCGGAGATGAAACAGAAACACATTATTAAATCGGTTGCTGGATTTATGGCGGTTGTTATGTCTTTTTATGGTACGCTGCCTGTTGGAGCTGCAACCTACGATGCGGAATCGCTCGTTACCAGTCATGTGATTCACAGCAACCAGGAGTCGGAGATCGGTCAATCACAGGATGGGCTGGATATAATTGAGCCGGAGACATCTGCTGCGCCAGATCAGGAAACTGCGCTGGATGCAGAAACTGCAACGGATGAAATGGTTGAGTCAGGCACAGAAACTGCGACAGAGGAAACGCCTGCGCTGGACGAAGAAGTTGCAGCAGAGGAAACACCGCAGGAAGAGATTGTTCCAGAAGAAACAGTTTCTGGCAGAGCGCTCTACCAAAATGGAACTATTTATCTTTACGACTTTGATCAGTTGCAGCGAGTGGGAACCGACGCGCCATTGCTGGACGAAGTAAGCGGAGAGCCGTATCAGAACGAGGCGGGCGATCCTGTAAGCTATGGCTTGAACGCACAGTATACCATCGCCAATGATATTGAGATTCCGCAAGGAACGGTATGGCAGTTGCCGGAAGGATTTACCGGGCGCATTTCTCCGATGGAGTCGGCTGCGACAGAAAAGCCGTTATATGATGCGCAGACCGACACCATTTATCTGTATCATCCTTATCAACTGGCCACAATGGCAATGGAAAACGCTGCGGAGCAGCCAGTGCTTACGCAGGATGCGGATGCTCAGTATTTTGGTGTAGGACAGTTGATTTATCCGCAGGGAGAGGCCGCGGATTTTCTTACATACAGTGGGGAACACAAATATATACTGTCTGCTGATTTTTGCTCGGATCGTCCGGAAATTCTGAATGCGGAGTTGTATGCGTCTTCTAGTGGAGATGGACGAGATTTTGCAGGTCAGCTCATCAAGAACATCGGCGGAAAAGATTACATTCTGATTGGCAATGCCAGCCAACTGCGGGCCATTGGTACAAACAAACCGGTTATGGGTGCGGTGTATCAAGCAAAACTGAATGGTGTCCATTGGCATGTGGATAGGGACCAAGCTGGTAACCCCATTATGCTCTATGGCGGTGACGCTGATTTGTTGCAAACACAGAACGGCAAAAAGGACTATGCCTTTGGTGCAGTTGATGAGGCAAAGGGAGCTTTGACAGGCCGCTGTGGCGTCAATCCAAAGACCGGTGAGATTGATCCCAATCTGGATATGCAAACACTGGGCAAGACACATCAGTATTCCAATACGGCCAATTACATTATTTTCCGTGACATTGATCTTAATAATGAAAAATGGGAACCGCTGGAGTTTTCTGGCAATATGATTGGTGCAAAATCAATCAGCGGCGAAGCATTGTGGGATGAGACAGGGAGTACAATCACTTCCATGGAACGCCCGGTGATTTCCAATATTCTGGTCAATCAAGACAAACAGCGAAAATCGGATCAGACCATGGGTGTGGGCTTCTTTTCCACCATTCAGAGTAAACCACAGCTGCTGGGCAGTTCCCTTGCCAGCCCCAATCGGGTAATCGTGAAAAACCTGATCCTCGAGCAGGTTTCTGTGACCAACAGTCAAACGAAGGTTAACAACGACCCTTCTATTCTGGGCGCGTTGGTGGGCGGACTGGGTTCACTGGTTGGTGGATTGCTGGATATTGTTTTGGGAATTTTGGGTATTCATACCAACCTGAACAAGATTTTAGGGGCGTTGCTCAATGCCCGAACCGTAGAAAAGAGTTTCTATGCAACGGGTGGCTTTGCAGGACGTGTTGTGGGCAACACAATGGTCAGCGGCTGTGAAGTACGTAACGTACAGGTCAGCAATGTGACCAATTTTACCGGTGGCTTTGTAGGCTATACGGATGGTGCAGCTCGGTATCTGTTGGATGCTGTAGGCCGGGTTTTGGAGCTGCTGACTAAGATTTTGAATGCGGTGCCTTGGCTGGGTCTGGGAGATCTGGTGAACGTGGTGCTGCAGCTACTTAGCGTCGATAAGTTGATTGTAACGGGCTATGACAACCCTGTCATAACGGACTGTACGGTCGTAGGCCTTTCTGGAACGGTAGGCAATGTTACAAGTGCACCTGTGGCAAAAAGGCCGACCATGGAAAGCGGTAGATTTGCGGGCGGCTTTGTAGGTACGCAGATCGGCACAGAAATGACTGGCTGTATGGTAAAGGACAGCACCTATACTGTTCTGGCGGATCAGTATGGCGGCGGCTTTGCCGGTATCATCCGAGATGGTGAAATCTCTGGTATCCTGAAGGATATTGGACTGGAACTTTTGAAGGTGATCCAGCCCCAGAGCCTTACACAGGAGTGTGAGATTCAAAATTCTAATGTGACCGTAAACGGCGGCAGCTATCTGGGTGGTTTTACCGGTGCGCTTGCCAGCAGCTATGCGGTCAATGACACGGTGACCGGAACCCTGAATGTTTCCGGCACTGGCAGCAATGTCGGCGGCTTCAGCGGTATTGCAACCCTTGGCTGGACAACGAACTTGGGCGCAGATGAGGTGAAGAAGGAAAACCTTCTTTCCACTGTAAAAGAACTTTTGCTGAGCTTGCTTGGTAATCCCAGTTCCGGTGCACTTCTCTCGCTGGTTGGTCTGTCTCCCTCTGCAATTCTGGGTGTGCAGATGAACTGCACAGATATCAAGGTTTCCGCAGACGGTGACTATGTTGGCGGTATTTTGGGCAGAGGAGATGGCGCTTATCTGACGAACACCAGCAAATATACTGAGCTTCCGGCATGGAAGCACGGAAAAGCTCCGGCGCCAGCCGATACAACACGCACCTGTGCTGTTTCCGGTCTGTCTAGTGTCCATGCTGGCGGAAATTATACAGGTGGTGCGGTTGGCTCTATGGTAACCGCCAGTGCGGCTGGTGTTTTGGACGAAACCCTGGGCTTGGCACATATGCTGGGCTTTACCATGACGGATATTCAGCTTTCTGGCAATCACTTCTCTGTCATCGCAGATGGCAGTTATGCAGGTGGATGTGCTGGCGAAGCCGTTGGCGGTAAGGTCCAAAATGTTCGTATATCCGGTATGGAAACGGTAACGGCGCAGGATCGTGTAGGCGGTTTTATTGGCGTTGCTGGTCCTGGAGATCTGGCAGGTTCCGGCGGTTTGGAACTTAATCTGCTGGGATTGAAATTGCTTGAGATTAAAAATCTCTTATCCGTTGGTCAGGGTATCATGGTTTCGGTCACAGATTGTGCTGTAATCGGCAGCGATACTGGATTAACGGTTACTGCAAATGGTACGGGTGCTACTGACAATGTAACACCCATTACAGCAGCAGGTTTTACAGCAAAGAGCAACAGTACAGAGCTGACGAACTGTCATGTAAGCAATTTGCTTTCTGTATCCGCGCCGGATTTGAGCGGATATGCTGGTGGTTTTGTAGGAACCTCTGAAACTGGTGGTTTGGCTGATGTAGTGGATAAAGGAAATCTGGGCGAACTGATTAAGCTGGGAAATCTGGTCAATGCAGTTGGTTATTTGATTCCTAAGTACACAAACTGCACGGTCACCTTCCTTGAAAACGGCGGGGTACAGGGCGATGTAGCTGGCGGCTTTGCTGCGGATTTCCGCAGCGGCAAGGTCGATAACACCGCACGAGGCGAACAAGACGGTTACGCAGTCTATCAGATTAACCATGTAAACGGTCAGTCCTATGCGGGCGGCTTTGGTGGTCGTGTCACATCTGGTGCTTTGGCAAGCGCCGGTGGTGGTCTGTCTATTTTGGGCGGCTTGACTGGTGTAAGTATCAATTTGACGGATTTACTCAGCGTAGTGGAAGCTTATGTGCCATACATTACTTATGCGGGCGTAAAGTCTGACAATGGTTTTGTTGTTTCAGCACCGATCACTCGCGATACCAATGCCAATTCTGGTAGTGCAGGTGGCTTTGTTGGCTATGCCAGCGGTGCACAGATTTCTCATTGTGATGTGAATCAGCTGCGTCATACCAAAGTAACACCGCCTGAAAATCTGGAAGCAGTGCAAGCACCCTCTTATTTTGATGCAAGCAGCCAGTATGCCGTTCATGGTGCACGCTATGCAGGCGGCTATGTGGGTCATCTGGATATTGGCAGTGCAGCTTCGTTGGGCAGTGGTCTGAAAATTTTGGGCAATACCATTCAGCTGACCAATATTCTGGATGCGCTGTCTGTTGTTGTTTCCACTGTGGAGCATTCCAATGTAGTAGGCAGTGCGGGTGGTTTTTCAGTACTTGGTGATCACAGCGGCGGCTTTGCCGGACAGATTTCCGGCGGTCATGTACAAAACTCCCATGTTGATAACTTCGCCTATATCATTGGTCTAAGCACAGCAGGCGGTTATGTGGGCAATCTGTTGCCCGGTAATGTTGCCCAGGTGTTGGATAACACCAGCATTTTGGGTGGACTGGTTAGCGGAGATGCGGCGCTGGCTTCTTTGGCTGAGAATTTTGTGCCTTCTATCCGCAACAGTACCACAAGCGGTATTCCCTGTGGCGGTGCAATTCGAGCCAATGATCCTTCTACACCGCAGCTGCAAAAGGGCAGTGCAGGCGGTTATGTGGGTCTGAATGAAGGCGGACAGATTCGTGGTAATGATACCAGCCGCTGGAAAGGCGAAAAAACATATACTGGCCCCATCAGCGAGTGTAAGGCGGACCGAATTGATTCGGTTTATGGCTATGAGTATGCAGGCGGTTTTACAGGTCTGATGCGCAGCGCAGACACCGCTAATGTGGGTGGACTGAAATTGCTGGGCGGCATCATTGAAGTGGGCAATATTCTGGGCGCATTGAGTATTACCTACCCGACCCAGACCAATGCCGCAACCTACGGACCTCTTGCAAACCTTGACTATGAAACTTGGAATGCTTGGGTGGAGTATGTTGGTAAGTATGGCGGACGAGGGGAAGAGCTTGCAGCTCATGGCCCGGTGAAAGATCAGGCAGAACTGGATGCAATTCTGAAAGACTTTGTCTACGGCTACACGGTTGCGGCGGGTCGTACCGAACATGATGCAGCTGCGATTACCGAAGGCGGTAATGCTGGCGGTTATGTAGGTACGATGATCAGTGGTGTTGTTACCAACGGTCAGGCGCACGATGTGAAAGCTGTAACTGCAATGCGCAACGCCGGTGGTTATGCCGGTAAGATGCGCTCCGGCGGCGCAGCAGAATTTGGTACTGTGAAAATTCTGGGCTTGAAGCTCAATCTGGGTCAGTTGGTGCAGGCAGCACAATTCTTTGTCCCGGTTGTCAAGGGTTCGTCTGTAGCGGGTTATCGCTCTGGCTTGACCGTTACAGCCACCGGAAAAGACACTGCACGCAGCAGCGGCAATGCTGGCGGTTATGTGGGCAGTGCGTATGGTGCCCAGATTTGGGGCGATAAGCCGCATGCAGATTCTGGATGCAATGCACTTAACTTGCGCCGAGTAAGCGGTGGAAACACGGCTGGCGGTTATGCTGGTTATGTGACAGCTGGTTCTCTGGCAAAAGTTAACACCAATGCGGCAGATGACTTCCTCCAGAGTGTTCTGGATCATATCATCGGTAATCTTGGTAATCTGCTTTCCATTATGGATGCAACCGTTACTACGATTCGCGGTGCCAAAGTCACTGCGGCAGATCCGGCATGGGGCTTTGTTGTCACTGGTGATGCGGAATATGCCGGCGGTTTCGGCGGATTGCTGGAAGCAGCAGTGATCGGTTCTTCCAAAAATGAGAGTCAGATCATAGTAGAAAACCTCCGCAGCGTGGAGGGCGGTCTGTACGCAGGCGGCTTCTTTGGTCTGGCGGATGTAACAGGTGTTGCGCAGGTTGGTAGTAACGATGGAAAGACCAATATTCTGGAACTGATCAAACTGGGTAAGGTGGATGTTCTGGATGCATTCCGCACCTATATTTATCATGCATCGGTAAGTGGTGTGGACGAAGGTATCCGAGTACGGGCAACCAAGTCTGACACAACGGGTATGCTGGACAGCAAGCGTCACATGGGCAGTGCCGGTGGCTTTGGCGGCGGCATGATGAATGGCTCGATTCATGATTGTACCGTCACCAATGTAAGCACGGTGCAGGGGCTGAACTATGTGGGTGGCTTTGTGGGGCACCTGGGCAAAAACGGTGTAGTCAAGGCAGATGACGCGAATGTAAGCGATCTAATCGGCCTGAATGCCGGCGTACTGAACATCTTTGGTGCGCATACAGAAAACTGTTCGGTGACAGGTGTTTCCAGCGGTTTTGAAGTCCGGGCACAGGGCGGAGAACAGCCTATGGTAGGCGGATTCAGCGGATACGCAGATCTATCCCGCGTGAAAAACTCCACAGTAACCAATCTGAAAAAGGTTGTCAGCCCCCAGATTGCGGGCGGTTTTGTGGGTAAAACCGATATGAGTTATCTGGTAGAAACACAGGTGGATTCCGCACTGGTAGACTTGGTGCTCAAAATCGTCAATGAATTGGTGAAGTTCTTGTATCTGGATAAGGTGCAGGATGTGAACCTGATTAAAATTCAGCTTCCGCCACCACTCAGTAAACTGCTTGAGCTGCAGATCATGGGCGACGGCAATCTCATTTATGTAAATCTGCTGGGCCTGAAGATCAGTGCATCGCTGTCTAAGGCAGAACCGGGCAAGCCGGATCAGACCGATACAGTAATCGTAATGATTGGCGATTCCAAAATCAGCCTGCCTTGCAGCAAGGACGGTATCGATACCAGCGGCGAGCATGGAGAAATTGAAATCGCTCTAATCAAGGGTAACCGCACCAAGATTGAAAATAGCAGCGTATTCGGCATTTCGCTGGGCTACGATGTATATGGCGGTGGTGCGGGTGATACCGAAGATGGTACACACGCAGATGGATACGCAGGTGGCTTTGTGGGTCTTAACCACGAGGGTGTTATCAGCAGCAGCCAGATGTACTGGTGCGATGTGGTGCGTGGCACATCTGAAAAAGTTGGTCCGTTCACCGGAACAACTCAGCTTGATTCGGTGTATGATTTCAACACAATCAAGGGCATCGAGGGCGATGGAAACGGTTATCGGATTTATCGACCTGAGGATGCCGAGCTGACCGCCGCAAAAACACAGAGCGGAAAAGAAATTGCGATTGCACAAAGGGATGACACCTATCAGATGGTGTTTAACCGATACGATGTGTCCCATTTGGCCGTTATCGAGAAGTATAAAGACTTTAAAGATGCGGTCATGGCAGGAAATAACAGGGCTGTTCCGCTGGATGTTTATGTGAGCGATGCAAAGGCTGTGCTGATGCGGGATACGAACCTGCCGGATAACCCAGATGGTACCACTCCGGAGCCTGGCGATACTCCAGATCCTTGTGAAGATACGTTGGATCTCCCGATCACAAAAGTGTGGAAGGATTGGTATAATCCGACGATCCAGCGACCGGATTCCATCCAAGTGGAAATCTGGCAGAGTTATACAGATGCGCAGGGCACAAAGCACGATGCTTTGTACCAAACTGTGACGCTATCCAAAATGGATGCGCAGCAGGAGACTGCAACCTGGAGAAAAGTAATCTCCGGTCTTCCAGTTGCAAAAAAGGACACAGTCGATGGTCAAGAAGTAATCTATTACTATACCTACTATGGCAAGGAAGTTCCGGTTGAGGGATATCATTCCAAGGTATCTACGGACAAGACCGGGCAGATCATCATTACCAATACGGCTTCATGGCCGGAACTGCCCCATACTGGCGGAATCGGTGATTGGTGGTTTATCTTAATCGGTGGTGTATTTGTATTGTTTGGAGTTTCCCACAAAGCGAAAGGCGAGAAAAAGTCCAGACAGCGCAAAACCAAATATAAGCATATCAAAGTAAAGGAGAAACACTAATGAAAGCGATGAAGAAAATCATGTCTTTGATTGTGGTTCTTACCATGGTCATGAGTTTGGGTCTGACCGCATTTGCGGCTGAGCCCTCTATCAATCCTCGGGCAGTCGAAACGAATGGTGTTATCACCGTTAGCGGTCCTCAGCTGAAGGGCAAAGATGTAACGATTGTTCGTATGTTTACGGCTAACATTGGTTCTACCAACGACGTTGGCTATAAAATGGAGGCTGAATGGCAAAACTTCTTTAATACCCAACTGGGTAAGAGCGTTGGCGAAAATGCTACCTCTCAGGAGGCTTATGAGTATGTTTCCAAGCTCCAGTCGGAAAGCACTACTGTTGTCGGTACCACGCTGATCGATTTTGCAAAGGCTGCAAAGGCTGAGTATAAGAAGAATACGGTTGCTTTTAACAGTCTTGCTCAGACCCAGAAGGCTGGCGACACCAACAGCGTTACCTTCAATAACCTGACCTCTGGCTACTATCTGGTTCTGCCTGCCAGCGGTTCTACCAACGCAAGCCGCGTGACTGATGCTATGCTGGTCAACGTGCGTGACAACGCAGTGGCTAAGATTGACTTGAAGACGGAGTATCCCACTGTGGATAAGACTGTTACCCCCGAGGGTGGCCACGGCACTTCCGCTCAGATTGGCGATAAGTTGACCTTCAACCTGACCTCCAAGGTCCCCAACATGGCTGACTATAACACTTACTACTTTGCATTCAAGGATACCATGTCCAAGGGGCTGACTCTGGATGTAAACAGCATCAAGGTCACCGTCGCTGGTCAGGTAGTCACTAAGGATACCGACTATACGGTTACTACTAGCACTTCCGGTACCGGTGAAACCCTTCTGGCAATTACTTTCACTGATCTGAAAAAGGTTGCTGCTGCAACTGCTGGCACTGAAATCAAGGTTGAGTACTCTGCAACTCTGAATGAGAATGCTCAGATTGGCACCAACCCCAACACCAACAAGGCTGAACTGGAATACAGCAATGATCCCGATAGCGATTCTCATGGTAATTCCGAGCCTTCCGTCACCAAGACCTATACTTTCGATGTTCAGGTTCATAAGTACGCAAACGATGATAAGGTTAACCTGCTGCCCGGTGCAGTATTCCAGCTGCAGACTGCAGATGGCACGCCCATCAAGCTGGTGAAGGAAAATGAAACCACTTACCATGTAGCTACTGCAGAGGAAATTACTGCTGCGGGTGCTACGCTGGTGGATAGCTTCCAGACCGTTGCTGAGAAGAATATCGTAATCAATGGCCTGAAGGCTGGTAAGTATCAGCTGAAGGAAATTGCTGCTCCTGAAGGCTATAACCCCCTGACTAAGCCTGTTGCGTTCGAAATTCAGGCACAGTATGAGGCGGATGGTGCCCTGAGTGCTGGTTACCCCAAGTATGTTGTTGACGGTGCAACTGCAACCGAGAGCAATGTTATCGAGATTCAGAACAAGTCCGGTGCTTTCTTGCCTGAAACCGGTAGCGTCGGTACCATTGGTCTGACTATTGCTGGTGTTGCTCTGGTCATTGGCGGTCTGGGCTTTACCTCTCGCAAGAAGAAAGAGCAGGAGTAATCCATGCAAAAAAAACTGCAGAGCGTGATTCGACTGCTTTGTGTTCTGGTTGGAGCAGCGATTCTGCTCTATCCATCCATCAGTACATATTTGTCCGAAAAAAATGGCAGCCGGGCAGCCGGCAGCTATGACGGATTGGTGGAACAACAAAATGAAGCGGCACGACAAGCGGTCCTGCAGCAGGCAATCGATTACAATCGCACGCTGGCAGAGGAACAACAGGATGCGGGTCTCCCCGTTACAGATGCACAGGGGAGACCATTCTGCCGGGATGAATATTGGGATATCATGGATTTGTCTGGTAACGGCATGATGGGATACATTGTGTTGCCTACCTTAAATGAAACCATACCGATTTATCACAGCACAGAAGAAGCTGTCCTGCAGGTCGGTATTGGACATGTGGTCAATACCTCATTCCCCGTGGGTGGACCATCTACCCATGCAGCCCTTTCGGGGCATAGGGGTCTGCCTTCTGCCAGCCTGTTTACCAACTTGGATCAGGTTGAGATTGGGGACTGCTTCTATATCAAGATGATGGATCAAATCCTTGCTTATCAAGTGGATCAGATCCTGACGGTGCTGCCAGATGAGACCCAAGAACTGGCAATCGTGCCCGGAGAGGATCGTGTGACGCTTATTACTTGTACACCCTATGGTATAAACTCACATCGATTGCTGGTTCGCGGTACACGCATCCCATATGTGCCGCCTGAAGACGGGGAACTGCTTATCCCTGAGGCGGATGGTCCGCTTCTGGCAAAAATCCCCATGCAATATCGGCATCTGATGCTAGGACTGCTTGCGATTTTAGCATTTCTGCTTCTGCGTTGGGGTGTAAGAAAAGCATCCGAATTTGTCCGAAAGAGGAGAAGGTAATATGAAACTGCATAGGATAATTGCAGGGATCGGTGTTTTGCTGATGCTACCTATACTCTGCCTCCCGGCTTTTGCGGCAGAAGCATTCGGAACACTGAATCTTCGCTGTTCCACGCATGTGGATGGAGAGCGATTCTACTTTATCGGCGATGAATTTTCTCTTGTAAAAATTGCGGATGCCGAGGTTACAACTTCTGCGGGAAAACCGAATATCCGGTATACGGTATTGCCAAAGTACAAAGAACTGGACTGCAACTGGGGAGACCTCAGCGCAGAGGAATCCCACACAAAAGCGAAGGAACTGGCTTTGATTGCGATGGAAGCAGGAGATTGCATGGTATCGACTGTGACAGATGAACAGGGAAATGCCTCGTTTAACAATCTGGATACAGCATTGTATCTGGTTGTACGTACGAAGGCAGCCTCGCAAAACCAAGCATACTTTGCAGATCCGTTTCTTGTGAGTGTCCCTTTACTGTGGGAAGGACAGGTGAATTATGTTATAAATGTCGCTCCCAAGTATGGATGGACACCTCAGGACCCGGATACTCCAATCGAGCCAACAGATCCACCACAACCACAGAATCCAGATAAACCGGCATTTGATGGTCCAAAGCTCCCACAGACTGGACAACTCAATTGGCCCATACCTGTTTTACTGGTTGTTGGCAGCATCCTGATTCTGATGGGTTGGAAAAAATATAAGCAAAAATAAAATTCCAATAAAGCCAAAGCGCCATGATGGGTAAAACCATCATGGCGCTTTTTTGTGTGGTTTGCACACGGCATTACGATTCAGCGAGTGTTGTCACTTTGGTGAAAAGTCGCTGGAACAGTAGACCAACGAGCAGGAAAGACGCCCACATTTTGCGTTACAGGATAAAAGAATGCAGCTGGAGAATGAAATTGAGAAAATATTGATGGAGAAAAGGAAAGTGAGATCAATGTGTTCCTCCGACGAGACGATCAAATCTTAGGGAAATATGAAGATTTATTCCTGTGAAAATATTTGGGTGATATGGATGAGTGTGATTTAAAAACATAAAATGCAAGACGGGTTACGATTGGACAATATCGTTGCATTCTTTTATTGCGGGTGAGTATCGTTGTTGTACCAAGCAATACTGGAGAGACAGCTACTTACAAGGGAAAACGCAAAATATGGTGAAATTGCTTTTCTTGTAGATCGTAATATGCAGTAGATGCACCGTGATATCGCTTTACGATTCGTTGGATACTTTTTAGACCGAGTCCGTGGACGAGTTTATCTTTTTTATGAGAAATAAAACCACCGATACCATCGGGAATAGGGGAATCATCACATGAGTTGATGATAGAAATGACAATTTGTTGTTGTTCAATGCGCTTGGTTACAGATAATTCAATGAATGGATTCGCAGATTGCTCGGCAGCTTCCATAGCATTTGATAGTAAATTTCCATATAGCGTTGTAATACTGGAAGCATCCATAGAAGCCAGACAATCCTCTCGTACATCGCATTGGAAATCAATCTGTTTGGTCTTACACTGTTCTTGCGTTTTTAACAGAATCGAATTCAAAATAGGATCGGTGCAAAGACGTATGGGTTGATTATGCACCATATCACTCAAAATGGTTTCAATATAGGAAACTACGGCATGGTCGCCGGTTGTTTGTGCAAGTCCGTGTACAGATTGTAAATGATTTTTAATGTCATGAATGAGGATGCGTTGATTTTCAGATTGTTTCTGCAATGCCTGATAGTAAACCAAATCCGCCTGTTCTTGCTGAAGGCTCAGTTGAAGCTGCAGGTGTTGTGCATTGATCCGTTGCATTTGATGATACAGAGCGATAAAAAGCAGATTTACGATCAAAAGCACACAGACAATGATAAGCAGAAGATTTCTGACAGGTGCAGATTCCGGTACGGAAAATCCAATATAGGATGCCAGATAAGACGCGCCAATCGACAGAAGAGGCAAGGCAAAAAGAGTGGAAACTTGTCTATAAGAGGTGTATTCCAGAGATTCGGATTTGAAGATCTGGCAACAAACCAGAATGATCAGCCAATACAACAATTTGCTGGGCGTGGCGATTGCAATTACAAGCGATGCATTGTTTGCATTTTCTGTAAATCCAAATCCAAAGCTATGCAGCCCCCATAACCAAATCATCTCAGTGAAAATCATGGTTGAGGTCAAAAAGGTGACATGCAGGATAAGCTGGTGGATGGTTACAGAATAATTTAAGAAAAGAAGAATACCATTCACCAAAACAAAGGCGACTGTATTCAGGAGCGTTTGGTGAAATGCGTTTAGGATGAAAAGGAAAAAATAGCCGAATGCAAATGAGGAAAGGATAAAAAAGAAGATCTTTTTTTGGAAAAAATATGATTGAAATAGTACCATGCAACGATTGCTTCGGCGAGATAAATCAGCGAGTAACACATAGAGGTCATCATTTCACACTTTCTAAGTACAAAAGGTAAGTTCTTCTAAAGTCCGTGTATTTTCTCCGCGTTAAATAAGCACAGAAAGTGAAATGGTTATACTTAAGCTGTACCCGGTCTTTTTCTATTGCAGTTACAAAACGCATATTGACGATGAAACTGCGGTGCGTAGGATAAAAACAGGGCAGTGTTAATACGCTTGCCCAATACGAAAATGAATCCGTGCTTATATAATCACCATCTGTGGTATGTACAACGACTTTGCGTCCGGTTCGTTCCACAAAAATAATTTCTTCGGCGCGACGGATAAAGAGCCCTTCTGACGTAGCAATCGGAAACGCTTTACTTTCCATATTATATTGATAAAGTGCATCCTTCAAATTTCAGAACAAGCGGTTTTTATCAATCGGCTTAGAAAGATACCGAAATACTTGAAATCGCATGGCTTCATCTAAGTAGTCCGGATAGGAAGTGACGATAAAAATCTTAATGTGCGGGTTTAACTCTTTTAACTGGGCACCAACGGAAATGCCGCTGGTGCCGGGCATTTCCACATCCAAAAAAGCAATGTCAGCTTGCTTCTCGGATTTTAGCAATGCATCACCGCTTGTATAGGAGGCAAATTCAGGTTGTCCGCTACCATATTTTTTGAAAAAATCAGAAACGTAACACGCTAACTGCTTGAGAATTTCAGCGTTATCATCGCAAAAAAGAATTCGCATAGTGTAATAGTACCTGCCTTTTATTAATAAAACCATCGTAACATAGCAAAACAAAATTATCAACATTCTAAAATAGGATAGACCAAAACGACATGGTTTGTGTCTTTTCGTGCGAAAAATATTGATGTTGGTCAAAGAAAGAACTCAGGTTTTCCATATACCAGCCGGAGAAAATAGCTTTGTCATACGGGACATTACAAAAGGAAGTGTACAGGCGGACTGGTGCATTTTTAGGAAAAGGAGTCTGTCGTTTATGAATCAAGCAAGACAAAATAGAGCAAAGAAATGGTGCGTGGGTTTTCTATGTGTGTTACTTGTTGTGGGAGTCCTATTATTTGCTGTGGTAACATCGAATAGAAACATTCCCGATGAAATGCAATCCACAGAGCAAGATATCAGTACAGCGGAGAATGAAACAAAAAATGGAGCGCTGCAAATGCTAATCTTACGCCGAGGTGCGATTGATGTTACGGCTGGAAAAGAAGGCTTTTACTATGCGGGCTACCATCCAATCCATACAATTCAGTATTACGATGAAAAGTCACAAACGATGATTCCATTGTGTAATCGACCAGAGTGCGCACACAATAATTCAGAGTGTACGGCTTATGTAGCGAATGAGGGATATACTCTTTTCATGAACCCAGCAAAAGATGCGCTGTTTTTAATTGAGCAAGAGAACTTTTCGGATGAGACGAACGAAACCTATCCGGGACAGAATTTATATCGGATAGAACCAGATGGCTCCAATCGTACAAGAATTCTCCATTTGAAAAATCGTGACTTAAAGAGAACATTTGCAGGTGACGGACGATATCTCTATTTCATAACAACCTTTTATAACGAAGAATCCGGCACAGATTGTTATGAGTTAAATCGGTTGGACTATGGGACAGGAACGCATGTGAAGTTGGAAACTTTTGAAAAGCAGACAAAATTAATTGGTGCTTTCGATCAGACTATTTTGCTGGAACAAGATAACGGACGCGATATCATTGCTGCAACGGAGAGTGACATACTACAGTATGATTTGAATCATAAAGAAGCATCATCCGTTTTGCACTACGATATAGAGGATCCGGTAGGTGCCCATACGATTGCGTATGCTGACGGTGCAAATTTGTATACGATTGTTCCGAACGGCGTAAAAACAGCAAAATTGACGCAGCAAGACCTGCGTAGCGGGGAAACGTCAGTCATTACAGAAGAACTGCCTTTTTATGGGTATCATGGTGACGGTGTGTATGATGCATTCTTTGCAGACGGAAAAATGGTGATAGAATCCGCAGAGGAGGGAAAACAAAAAGTATTTGCGGTTGATTTGCAAACAGGCGAAGAAAAAGAAATTACATTGGCTACAACGACAGGAATTGGTCCCTGGTGCTATCAGCTGTGTGGAAGCACACAAGAGAATTATCTCGGCATGGTAGATACCGTTGAACGGCAAGGTGATTTGATAAAGCCGGATGGAACAAAAGAAACCGTCGTTTTTTATGCACCAAAATATGCGGTAATCCATAAAGATGACTACATAAACAGTGTGCAAAACATCATCGAGCTTGAGTAACGAAAATGGAAAAACAGGAGCAGCAAACTTGCTTAAGTGTGGTGTCGTTAAAAAAATCATATCTTACAAAGAAAGGTTTGTTTAGACGAACTACGGTGACAAAAAGCGCACTGAGAGAAGTATCATTTACGCTCGAACCGGGATTGTATGGGCTTTTAGGACCGAATGGTGCGGGAAAATCCACGCTTATCAATATTATCACTGGAAATTTGCGGCAAGACAGCGGTTCTGTCAAGTGGTGTGGACAAAATGTGCGTGCATTGCGCATTGATTTTCGTCGCATATTAGGCTACATGCCCCAGCAACAGGGGTTATATGATAACTATACCGGTCGCCGTTTTTTAGCATATATGTGTGCCCTGAAAGAAATTCCAACGAAAGATGTTGCGGAGCAAGTGGCTCGATCTGCTGAGTGGGTCAATCTGACAGACGAATTGGATAAGCGGTTGGCGGCGTATTCGGGTGGCATGAAGCAACGACTTTTGCTGGCTGGTGCGCTTTTAGGGTCACCAAAGTTACTGATTCTGGATGAACCGACTGCGGGACTTGACCCGAAAGAACGTGTGCGGTTGAGAAATCTATTGGAGAAACTGGCAGAAGATCGGATCGTTTTGGTGGCTACACATGTGGTGAGTGATGTGGAAACGGTGGCAAAAGAAATCCTGCTTTTAAGAGATGGACAATTAGTAGAACAAGCTCCAGTGAAAGTGTTGATCGACACATATGCTCCCGGCGGTACGCTTGAGGATGTCTATTTGTCCATTTTTGGGGAGGAGGATGGCAAATGAAGCTGCTGTTTTCTGAACTGCGAAAATTATGGGGACAACGGATATTTTCCTTGAGTTTGATGGTGCTGGTTGCAGTCAACTTGTTGTTTCTGTATATGAGCACAAAGCCCGGTAAAGGGCGTATTTCTGCACAAGCATATCGAGCCGTATCGGCAGATTTACTGACACTCAGTACAGAGGAACAACAGCAACTGATTCAAGAAAAAATGGATTTGGTACATGGCGTTTGGCGGGTGGAGCAGCTTCTGATCGATGGTGCAGAAAATCCTGAGCGGTTACAGCAACTGCGTAAAGAATATGTGGATGTGTTTGCGCAGTACGAAGATGCATATCGGCAACGTACCTACACCCTTTATACAGATCAACTGGAAACGGACTATGCGCTACTGCGTCAAATTCAAGCGGAATTAGATACGGTAGCCAACTATTCCACATTCTTGGACGAAGTGCAGGTCAAAGCAAATCAACTTTCTGCTATTTCTATTTTTCAGAATCGTGGAAGTGATTATAATCAAAAAAATATTGAAAAGACAGCCCAGGCATATGCGGGTATGGAGAAGGTGAACATTCAATATGTACCGCAGAAAGGGCTTTTTACAGCGCTGGATTATAAGGGAACGGATTTGATTTTGATGGCATCTATGCTGCTGATCGCGAGTCTGTTGGTCCGGTAGGAGCGGGAAAACGGAATGTTGGATGTAGTGCGCAGTACGCCAGGCGGCAGACTGAAAACAGGTTGGGCAAAGTTGTTGGCTTTAGCGATTAGTATGCTGGTAGTAGTGGTGCTCATGTATGGGATAAATCTTGCTTACTGTAATGTTACCTTTGGTCTGGGGTCGCTGCATCGCAGCATACAGAGTGTGCCAGCCTTAATGCGCTGCACAATGCAGATTACGATAGGGCAGTATCTGATACGATTTTTATTAGCTAAGTGGGCAGCTTCTTTTGTAATGGGTCTGTGGGTCATGTTCATGATGCTATGGGCGCATCATGTTGTTGCGGGCTGGATAGCTGCTTTGGCTTTGCCTTTGATCCAGTGGATTGTGCGAATGGTGATTCCGGCTGCCAGTTTGTGGAATGTAATCAAGTACGCAAATCTGGCAAGTCTGATGTGTACGAATGAACTACTGGGCAGCTATCGCAATCTATACTGGTTTGGAAGTCCCGTGCGTATGCCTGCTGTGGAATGGACAGCTGGTCTTTTATACGCTGCTTTGCTAATCAGTGGCTTCTGTCTGCTATTTTGCTGTGGTGAATTACGACCGCAACCTGTCTTTTCTGGATTTTTTAGCAGAAAGGCAAAGACAAAATCCACAACGGTGCTCCGGCAGGAAATGCGAAAGTTGTATTTGTTAGGTGGCGCGCTGGTAGTGATGGTGGTCTTTGCGGGATACCAAACATGGCAGAGTGTGCAAAAAGAAAGCTATCTCAATGCGAACGGAATTTATTATGCAGCGTATATGAAGCAACTGGAGGGACCGTACACCGAAGAGACATACCAAAAAATAAAAAATATGCAGCGAGAATTTATACCAATGTTAGAGCTCGAGAAATCCTATCGGCAACACGAGATTTCCAGCGATAGTTACTATGACCAGATGACAAGCTATTACGGACTACTGGAGAAATGGGAAGTTTTTCAGAATATTATATATGGTAATGTTGCATATATCAAAGAAAATCCAGAGGCGTATTTGGTCTATGAAAACGGCTGGGAAAGGCTGTTTGGATTTCATGATGATGACGATTTGCAGGAGGTGCTGTGGGCAGGCTTATTAAGCTGTATCTGTTTCGCAGGATTGTTTGCCTTTGAGAAAAAAGGCGGTATGCAGCATGTGATTACAACAACCCCATTGGGCAGAAGACATACGGTGCTCTGTAAGCTGTTAGCAGGCGGCATTGGTGCAGGAGTTATCTGTCTGTTGACTTACATGCCGCGCATCATTGTGGTACTTCGGGATTATGGCTTGGGGCAGTTTTTTGCGCCAGCCATGAGCTTACAACAGTTTCATAAGCTTCCTGACTGGATATTACTTGGCGGTATCCTCCTTTGGGAATTTTGTGGACGTCTAATTGCTTGCCTATCGATGATGTTGGTGAATCTCTGGCTATCGGATCGGTTGGGAAATGGAGATATGGTAACAACACAAGTAATCTTTCAAGGGAATATGTGTGTAGCACAAACTTTGATACGATGTTTGTCTATTGTTAAAGAGTCAGTCCAAACTATAATATCTAATTACATCGATGCATTAGAACCAGATGAAATTGAAATTCTTTTTAATTTAGCATATGGAGAAATGAATCAATTTTTACAGAAAGACAATACGCTGTATATATTATTCGATTTAGTTGGAGATGCAGGAGGCAAAAAATTTAATGCATTAAGAGAGTATCAAATGTTATATATTCGTATTTTAGCGTATACAGTAGATAGTGGGATTGATAGTGATTTGATAAAAAACAAATAAAAGCAATCGGACGGGTTTAACTAAACCCGTCCGATTGCTTTTGGTGCGGGTAACAGGACTTGAACCTGCACGGGGTTACCACTAGAGCCTAAATCTAGCGCGTCTGCCAATTCCGCCATACCCGCATATTCAATTAAGATGGCTACGAAGCAACCATACCATATTAGTTTATCAAGAGAAAATCGTTTTGTCAAATGTATAAATCCCACCCGGCGGTGAACACTATCCAGGTAAGGGAGGGCGCAGCCATGAATCACAAGAAAATGTATCAGGGGCGAGCATTGCGGACCGCGGGTATGGCGGTCTGCTATCTGCTGGTGCTGCTGGCAGTTTTGATAGGATGGGTTTACAGTCAGCTGCCGGACGTTATCTTTTTGGAGCAGGGGCAGACGCTCTCCTTTGTGCAGATGCCTTATATAAAGGTGCAAAAGAATACGGGAACCCAGGAGGTTTCCCGTGGCGCACCGACGCACAGCAGTAATACACAGCTGAGTTTGGGCGGCATCTTGCCACTGAAAACTGTGCGTACGGTAGTTACTGACCGCCCAGTTTTGCGTGTATGCGGGACACCGTTTGGCATCAAGATGTTTTCGGAAGGTGCGCTGGTGGTGGCATTTTCCGATATACCGACAGAAAGCGGTCGGGCAAACCCGGCAAAAGAAGCTGGGCTGAAACTGGGTGACTGGATCATTCAGATTGGTCAGGAGCCAATCCGTTCCAATCGGGATTTGTCAGCAGCCCTGCAAAAAGTAGGTGGGTTAGCAGTAACTGTGACCTATCGGCGGGAGGGCGTGACAGGTACGACTCAGCTGATTCCCGCGCAAGGCGAAGATGGGCGCTGGAAAGCCGGAATGTGGGTCCGGGATTCTTCCGCCGGGGTAGGAACGATGACTTTTGTGGACGAGAATCAGGGCGTTTTCGGAGGGTTGGGACACCCCATCAGCGACAGCGATACCGGAGAAAATATTGCGCTGCGCTCCGGCGAAATTGTACCCTGTACCATTATTGGCTATACAAAAGGCAGAGTAGGCGACCCGGGTGAGCTGAAGGGTCAGTTTTCGAATGGGCTTTCGATTGGTACGATTCAGAAAAACAGCGCATCCGGGGTGTTTGGCACGGTGCGGCGTGGGTTCGACGGCGAATATATGCCAATCGCCTTTGCACAGGAAGTAAAAGTTGGTCCGGCGGAGATTCTCACCACGCTGGATGGAGATAAACCTGCCCGCTATCAGGTGGAGATTGAGCGGATACAGTATAATACCGACGGCGATAAACATAATCTGCTGGTACGGGTTACAGACCCGACACTTCTGGAAGAAACCGGCGGTATTGTGCAGGGAATGAGCGGTTCACCCATTATTCAGGACGGTAAACTGGTCGGCGCTGTGACCCACGTTTTAGTCAATGACCCCACCCGGGGGTATGGGATTTTCATCGAAAATATGTTAAACGCAGCGGCGTAAACAAAGGCGGCAGAGGAAATTGTCCTCTGCCGTTTTTGTGATTTGTATGATATACTTCTGTTAGGAAAATTAGAATTTAAGGGGATGTTTTTATTGCGTAAGTCCTTTACATAATCAGAATGAATGTGAAGAAAGGGCTTTTCATAATGGAGATTGAAACAAAACGATTAAAGATAATTGCTCTTACACCTGAACAACTTCAAATATTGGTGGCCGATATTTCGAAATTTGAAAGCGAATTGAAATGTTACTATCAAGGAGAAAAAATTGAGGGGATTTTCGAAAACATTCTTTGCGAACAGAGCTTAAAAGCCAAAGCAAATCATAATGCTTATTTGTGGTTGACATTTTGGCTGATTATCAGAAAAGAAGACAATGTTGCAGTTGGGATGATTGATTTTAAGAATATTCTGAACGCAAAAGGTGAAGTTGAAATTGGCTATGGCTTGGGAAAAGCTCATGAACATTTGGGGTATATGACAGAAGCTGTTGAAGCGTTTTGTGCGTGGGGAAAAAAGCAAAAAGAAGTTAAACATATTGTTGCAGAAACAGAAATGGATAATTTCCCCTCGCAACAAATTTTGCAGAGATGTGGATTCATTAAATGCTTTAGCGATAAGACGATTTGGTGGAAATTATAACAAATCAAAAATTTCCTAACAGATGCCGAAATAAGGTAATTGATTTATGAAAGCATACACCAGCAAAGAAGAGTTGAAAGACGAAATCAAGAAAGCCTATACCAAGTTCATTGCTGAGTTTGACAATATCCCGGAAGATACGAAAGATCTCCGTGCAGAAGATGTTGACCGTACTCCGGCAGAGAAGCTGGCTTATCAGGTTGGCTGGACTACCCTTGTCCTTAAGTGGGAACAGGATGAAAGAAATGGTCTGGAAGTAAAAACGCCTTCCGATCAGTTTAAATGGAATCAGCTCGGGGAGTTGTATCAGTGGTTTACGGATACTTATGCCGAGTTGGCCCTCCATGAACTTAGGGCAATCCTGGACACTAATATCCAGGGAATTTACGAGATGATCGATTCTATGTCTGGCGAGGATCTCTTTGTTCCCCACAGACGCAAGTGGGCAGATGGTGCTACCAAATCTGCGGTTTGGGAAGTTTATAAATTCATCCATGTCAACACTGTGGCTCCCTTCGGCACCTTCCGCACAAAAATCAGGAAGTGGAAGAAGCTCATGCTGTAAAAGTGTTCGCCCATTCGAATAATCCGAATCGTCAGACTTGTCAATATTTTTAATGCGCGAATATGGATCAAAAGCAAATGAAACAGAAAAGGAGAAAAGTCCAGATATGGAATATCAAAAATTTAATGCTGAAACAATCAGCAAGTGGTGCCGTGAAGGATGGGGATGGGGGACGATGATTTCCCATGATGAATATGAAAAAGCAGGAACCGGAGAATGGAATGTCCATTTAACACCAACAAAGTTCGTCCCTCATGATTGGTTCGGGAATATATCCGGGAAAAAACTTTTGGGCTTGGCCAGCGGAGGCGGTCAGCAAATTCCCATATTTACTGCTTTAGGTGCAGAATGTACCGTATTGGATTATTCCGCTGAACAATGCAGCAGTGAGCGTCTGGTTGCAGAGCGAGAAGGCTATCATGTAGAAATCATACAAGCAGATATGACGAAACCGCTGCCTTTTGCAGATGAAACTTTTGACATCATCTTTCACCCGGTTTCTAACTGCTATGTTGAAGAAGTTCTACCTATTTTTAGAGAATGTTATCGCGTATTGAAAAAGGATGGTATATTTTTGGGTGGTTACGATTTGGGAATCAACTACATTTTTGACAACAACGAAGAGAAAATGATGTATGCGCTCCCATTCAATCCGTTAACCAATCCGCAACAGTATGAAGATTCCATCAAGAATGATTGGGGAATTCAGTTTTCTCATACAATTGAGGAACAAATTGGCGGGCAATTGAAGGCAGGCTTTACACTGACGGATTTGTATGAGGACACAAGCGGCACCGGCAAACTGCATGATTTGAATGTCCCCTCCTTTATCGCCACACGTTGTATAAAATGTAGGTAGATGTCAGTATGAGACAGAGATAAATTGATGCATAAAGTGTTCAACTTATTCTGATTTTCTTAACAGCTATTGTCCCGAATAGAAATCACTCGTGTCCGACTCGGCAGTTATTCAAGAGGGGAAACTGGTCGGTGCTGTGACCCATGTTTTGGTCAATGATCCCACCAAGGGATATGGTATCTTTATTAAGAATATGCTGGAAGCTACTCAATAACAGCAAAGCAAGCAGCTGTATAATATGAAAATAGAAACGGGGGGATTGCAAATGGACTATGATTTGACAAGATTTATGAAGGCGCAACAGAAGACCTATCAAACTGCTCTCACTGAGATCCGTTCGGGACGCAAGATCGGGCACTGGGTCTGGTATATTTTCCCACAGCTGAAAGGACTGGGCAGGAGCTGCAATTCCGAATACTACGGAATTGCGGACGCAGGTGAAGCAACGGAATATATAAAAGATCCCTGTTTAGGAGAACACCTGCGGGAAATCTGTAGGGCACTGCTCTCGCTGGATTCCTCTTCTGCCCAAGAGGTGATGGGTTACCCAGACGATCTGAAGTTGCGGTCCTGCATGACGTTGTTTGCAAATGTGGCAGAGGATAACCAAATTTTTCTGGATGTGCTGGATCAATATTTTGACGGCGTGCAGGACCCTGCAACACTTCAAATGCTGGAGCAGAATCAATGAAGCGAACGACCCGCGGAGGCACCGATGGTTGACCCGGAAAAGGATTATGTAATTTTGATTGAAAATCCGTTGGACGCAGCGGCGTAAACGAAAATCGGCAGAGGAGTTTTCCTCTGCCGATTTTCTGGTTTTATGCTATAATTTGATTAGAAATATGAAACGAAAGAACATAGAGGAATCTTTTAGAAAGTGAGCGATGGATATGTTTCATGCAGTTGCAGCGATTGGATGATCCTTGGTAGGATATTGGCTGGGATTGATTCTTGGTGCTCCCGTCAATGTGGACGGTGACTTAGGACTTTTATTTGCTGTTTTGATTATGGGGGCTTATAATATCGTTCTTATGGAAAAGAGAAAGCAGAAAGACTAAAAAGTTAGACGGAATCAGTCGTTCGAAAAAGTCGATTCGTACGAAATGGAAGTATACTGGATGGAAAGGGGATATGGTTTATGAAGAAAGAAGAACTGTCCAGCCGGATTGGTAAATTGGATGAACAGAAAGCAGCAGAGGCGAACCCTTCTATGCAAACAGCAAAGAAATGCAAACAGCAAAGAAATTTTCATGGTTAAAGTGGGGAGCCGCAGCGGCTTGCATTGTGCTCGTCGTTTTCATTGGTGGAATCTTGTATCGAGCTGCCAATGTAAGACGGATGCAGAGCAATCCTGCAGAGGATTTCGTCGGTCAAAGCGGTGACTGCAATGTAAGCCCGGAACAAGCGGAAAAACTTTCCGAAGCAAACAGAATCCACAATACCATTTCTAAACAAATGTATCGTTGGTATGGGAGCTGCTATTATGATTTTGAAACAGACACCATCCTGGTCGGTCTGACCGAAAACACAAAAGAAAATCAAGCGGTAGTATTGGAAAAGGTTGGGGATACACCTGTCCAGTTCAATGAATGTGAATATTCCTATCCATATCTTGAGGATATATATTACAAGCTGGACCAAAAGAGATCAATCCTATTGCTTGTGGGTGTAGAGAGCTATAACATCTCTGTGCGGGACAATCGTGTCAATGTTTATATTTCCAGTGAAAAAAACAACGTGGCTATTGGCATAGTGAATGCGCTTACTGACAAGAGCGGAGCGGTTGCTTTCAAAACCACAGATTATGAAGCGGATTGCTGATTGCAAGAAAACAGTCGAATTTAGGAATGGATAAAAGTGTGTCACATCGGATTTCGTTTGGTTTGACACAACGCGTGACTGGTATGCGTATCACGGATGGTTTGTTATGGGGACAGAGAGCTTACATTGCGAGTTGATTTCTCCATAAAGAATGGAATGTGTGAGTGAAGATTACCGTTCCGAATAGAAATCACGCGTGAGCGGAAGCCTGCTTTTCAGGATGGAAAATGAGGGTGGGTTATCTCCGATGTTCTAGTGGATGTTCCCAACAAAGAAGCGTGAGCGGCAAACCCAATCCAAGATATATGAAAAAGGCGAATGACAGGTGGTCATTCGCCTTTTTTGCTCCCTGCGCACCAATGCAAAAAAGACAGGCTGCTGCGGTTCAGAATCCATTTTGAGGGTGTATAGAAAAATGTTATTTTTTTGTGAAAGTTGAATGTTGCGTTCCCGGAGGAAAAAGTATAGTCTTTTCATAGAGTGTGTCGGAGTTGTGATTTGGATATCTGCAATGCAAAAATGAGGGAAAGGAGCAAAACGCGGGGATACCGTGCAGACAGTCTGCGGCAGACACAAAAAGCACTTGCGAAAGATTCGCAGAAAAGGATAAGAGGATGCTTACCGGGTTTGCCTTGGCAGAATGTCGTGCAGCCTGTGCAAAACATAGCGGATATCACACAAGGGACGATGACAATAAGAACGTAAAATCAAAAAGAAAGGGAGCATGGAAACGCATGAATAAGCAAAAGGTTTTATCTTGCGTTTTGGCGGGTACATTAGCACTCACGCCGATACTGACCCTGAAACCGCTGGTTGTGCAGGCAGCAGGCAGCAAATACATGGGCGAAGAGTGGTACAGCGACATTGAAACGGTGGAAGTAAACCGTGAACCCGCCAGAGCATGGTTTGTGCCGTACGCAGACAAAGCAATGGCACTGCAAAATGAAAAATCCGTATTGGATGGCTTGGACGAAACCGCTTCACCCTATTATCGGACGCTGAACGGCGAATGGGATTTTAAGTATGTTTTAAGCCCGGACGACCGCCTGAAGGATGTCAGCGGTGCGCAGAGTAAAAATTATACAGAAAACTGGGACACCACAGGTTGGGATAAGATTCAGGTACCCAGCAGCATTCAAGTGCAGAAAAACGAGGATGGCAGCTTTAAGTATGACCCGCCACTGTACATCAATACCCGGTATCCCTGGATGAATTTTGAAAAGGTCAATTATAACGGTCAGGGCTTAAACGAACCGCTTGCACCAACAGTGCGCAACGGTGTTGCCCATTATAAGCGTACCTTTACGATTCCCGATGCATGGAAAGATCGCAACATTTTTGTTTCCTTCCAAGGCGTGGAATCCGCATTTTATCTGTATGTGGACGGTCACCGTGTGGGCTATGGCGAAGACAGCTACACGGCAGACGAGTTCAACATCACACCGTATCTGGATGCGGGCAAGACCGAGCATACCATTGCGGTAGAGGATTACCGCTGGTCGCTGGGCAGCTATCTGGAAAATCAGGACTTCATCCGGCAGAGCGGCATTTTCCGCGATGTTTTCCTGTACACGAAGGACGACGTGGAACTGCGCGATTTCTTCATAAAGACAGATTTGGATGAGAACTTCGTGGATGCAACGCTGACGCTGGAGACCGACGTGCGTAGTCTGTCGCCGGAGGTTTCCGGTACTTATACCGTATCGGCAACGCTGTACGATGCAGACGACCGTCAGGTTTGGGATGCACCCCTGACCTATGACGTAAAGGTGACTGCCGGTAAAAGTACGGTGGAAGCCATGGCGGATGACAAGGGTGTCAGAAGCTCCGGCAGCAAACCGGTCACTGCACCGCACAAGTGGTTTGCAGACGACCCGTACCTGTACCGACTGCTGATCGAGCTGAAAGACGCACAGGGCAACGTGATCGAAACCGCCTGCCAGCGTGTTGGTTTCCGTGAAATCGAAACCGTAGACATCAATGCGGCTGGTCAGGAGCAGGCACAGATCAACGGAAAGAAAATCATGTTCCGCGGCACAAACCGCCACGAAACCGATCAGCACAAGGGACGCGCCATCACCCGCGAGGAAATCAAGACGGATCTGATGACGATGAAGCAGTTCAATGTGAACGCGATTCGTACCTCCCACTACCCGAATGACCCGTATACCTATGCACTGGCGGACGAGCTGGGCATCTATATCTGCGACGAAGCAAATATTGAGTCGCACATGGGCGCACAGCAGGCGTGCATCCCGGCGGGCAGCCAAAAATGGATGAATTCTGTGATGGACCGCACCATGAACATGGTGGAGCGTGACAAGAACCATCCCTCGGTTGTCATCTGGTCTTTGGGCAATGAGGCAGTGTATGACCCCCAGCGGCACCCGCTGAATGATCGGTACTGCTTCTTCCGCTCGACCCAGTGGATTCTGGAGCGTGACCCCTCCCGAATGAGAAAGTGCGAGCGCGACAACCGCTTTACCAAGAACAACAGAAAACAGTCCATGGTGGACATTTATTCCACCCAGTACTGGGATGTAAACGGCGTCAAGAACTATGTGGAAACAACCAGCAACAAAGCACCTTACATC
This sequence comes from uncultured Faecalibacterium sp., assembly GCA_937880095.1. Classification (GTDB taxonomy): domain Bacteria; phylum Bacillota; class Clostridia; order Oscillospirales; family Ruminococcaceae; genus Faecalibacterium. The sequence continues at coordinate 71,287 of CALFLK010000017.1, forward strand.
CAGTCGGAATATGCACACGCTATGGGCAATGCAGTGGGCAACTTTAAGGAATACTGGGATGTGTTCCGAACCTACCCCAACGGTCAGGGCGGCTTTATCTGGGACTGGATTGACCAGTCTATCCGCACCAAGCCCAACATTGACCAGAAGATCAGTGTGAAAAATGACGATGGCACCACCAGCCCCATTGAGGGAACCATCGGCAAGGGTCGCAATGAGAATGAAAAGGCGATGACCGGTCATGTGGTAGTTCCCACAAAGCGCGCAAACAGCAATGCGCTGACGCTGGGCGCATGGATCAACTGCCCCAAGGCAATCGAAGGACACCACCAGAACATTCTCTGCAAGGGCGATAACGGCTATACCCTGAAATTCGACGGCAACAACTTTGGCAAGGTCGAATTCTTCGTGGATGGCTGGGAAGATGGTACACTGATGGCAGATTTCCCGCAGGATAAATACGGCAAGTGGGTCTATCTGGCTGCTACCTATGACGGAAACACCTATAAAATCTATGTGGACGGTCAGGAAATCGGCAGCAAGGACGTGAAAAAGACAGGTCCCTTTGATACTGACAGCACCCCCATCGGTATCGGTGACGGTCCGGACGGCGTTACGGCTGGACGTGACTTCAAGGGTCAGATCGGCGATGTGATGGTTCTGAACAAGGCATTGCCTGCAGAGAACCTGACGGGCGAGTATGTACCCAAACCAGAAGAAGTGGTTTATCAGCTGGATTTTGCCGGAGAGAACATCATTGTTGCCGACTATTCTGATGTGGAATTTGACGGCTACGGCGGCGACTGGGGCGAAACCTACACCGATCACGATTTCTGCTGCAATGGTCTGATGAAAGCCGACCGTACCCCCTCGCCGGAACTGTACGAAGTGCGAAAGGTCCATCAGGAAATTTCCTTCTACGATGATGGCGAAGCCAAGGACGGTAAGGTCCGCATCGTAAACGAGTTTACCAGCCAGAACCTGAACCAGTACGACGTTGTCTGGAAACTCATGGAGGATAACAAGCTGCTGCAAAGCGGTGCGCTCACCGAGGAGCAAAAGAATATCCCCGCCGGAACGGAAAAGGTTGTTTCGATTGAAATGACCCAGCCGGAAGTAAAGGCTGGCAGCGATTATATTCTGGAATTTGATGTGACGCTGAAAGCAGATCAGGTATGGCAGGGCAACGGTTTCGGCAAGGCTGGCGATGACATTGCCTATGAGCAGTTCATCCTGAATTACCAGACCGATGCCCAGCGTCCGGCTATGAATGTACAGGGCTGGGACGATATCACCGTAACGGAAACGGAAACCGAAGCAACCCTGACTGGCAGTAAGACCGACGCGCAGGATACGTTCCGCGTTACCTTTGATAAGACCACCGGCTACATCACCGATTACACGGTGAACGGCATTACCTTGCTGCAGGAGGGCCCTCAGCCCAACTATTGGCGCGCACCGGTCAGCAATGACCCCGGCTTCACCGATGAAATGAAGCATGCAGCAGAGAATTTCCGGGTCAATGCGTTCCAAGTGGATGCATCTGCACCCAAGGCAGTGCAGATTCATGTGGATGGTACCATCCCCACCTTGAATTCCCCCAACGGATTGGACTACACCGTTTATGCAAACGGCGAAATCATTGTGACCAACCGCTTTACCCCGGCATCCAACAATCAGGTTGGCAACATTGCAAGAATCGGTATGCGGATGATTCTGCCGCAGGAATTTGAAAACGTGACCTATTATGGCCGCGGACCTCAGGAAAACTACATCGACCGCAAGACCGGCGCACGGCTGGGCGTTTACGAAGATACCGCTACCGGTATGTTTGAGCACGGCTATGTGAAGCCGCAGGAAAACGGCAACCGTACTGATGTGCGCTGGAGCGCTTTGACCAACGACGCAGGCAAGGGCTTGCTGATTACGGCAGACGGCCAGATGGAAACCAGTGCGCTGCACTACAAAGCCGAGGATATGGCAAACCACAGACATCTCTATGATGTGAAAAAGACCGATGATGTGGTCCTGACCGTGGATTTGGCACAGAGAGGCTTGGGCAATGCAAGCTGCGGTCCCGGCCCGCTGGGCAAGTATACCTTGGAAAAGGGTAAGGAATATACCCAGACGTTCCGGATTTCGCCCATCGTGCAGGCGGCAGCAGACAAGGACGCTTTTGTGGATGCCTGCATGGCGTCCAGCAAAGCGGATATGCAGTCCGGCGAGGCGCTGGATAGTATTCTGGTAAACGGCAAGCCGATGGCAGATTTCGACCCCAATAAGACAGAGTATACCGTGCATGGTCTCACAGCAGAAGGCATCCCCACGGTAGAAGTGGTGAAGAAGGATGAAGCTGCTGTGGCAGAAGTAACACAGGCAACCGCTGAAAATCTCACCGCAACCATCCACACGGTTTCGCCGTTGGGCGTTGTGAAGGACTATACCATTCATTTCGTGCTTTCCGATGAAATCTACCTGAGCGATATGGCATGGTTGGTGGATAAAGCAGGTTATTTCCCCAAGCATAACCGCGACCATTGCAGCTGTGGCAATCCCTTGGGCGTTTATGTGAACGGACAGGAAAAAACGTATGAAAAGGGCGTGGGCGCCCATGCACCGGCTCGATTGGTCGTGGATATTGACGGCGCAGGATTTACCAACTTTACGGCTCTGGTAGGCGTCTGCACAGACCAGCCGAGAGCCGGCGACGTGATTTTTACCATTGAAGTAGATGGTCAGGAAGTGTTCCGTCAGCAGCAGGTGGGCGGTCAGGATGCAACGCCGGTGGATATTGATGTTACCGGCGCAAAGACGATTGCTTTCCTGGTGGATATGAACGGAAGCGACGGCAATGACCATGCCGTCTGGGCAGATGCGAAGTTTGCTTCCCAGGCAGTCGCCGATGTTATTGCCAAGATTGACGCAATCGACGACCCGGTCACCTTAGAATCGGAAGAAAAGATCAACGCAGCACAGACCGCTTATGATGCACTGACCGAAGCACAGAAGCAGCTGGTCACCAATGCACAGAAGCTGATCGACGCACAGGCAAAGCTGGCAGAGCTGAAACAGCAGGCGGCAGATGCTACTGCAGTTGCAGACGTTATTGCCAAGATTGATGCAATCGACGATCCGGTCACCTTGGAATCGGAAGAGAAGATCAACATCGCACAGACCGCTTATGATGCACTGACCGAAGCATTGCAGGCAAAGGTCACCAATGCACAGAAGCTGGTCGATGCACAGGCAAAGCTGGCAGAACTGAAACAGCAGGCAGCAGATGCTGCTGCGGTTGCAGACGTCATCGCCAAGATTGATGCGATTGACGACCCGGTCACCTTGGAATCGGAAGAAAAGATCAACACCGCACAGACCGCTTATGATGCACTGACCGAAGCACTGCGGGCAAAGGTCACCAATGCACAGAAACTGGTCGATGCACAGACAAAACTGGCAGAGCTGAAGCAGCAACTGGCAGACCAGACCGCCGCAAAGGCAGTAGAGGATCGGATTGCCGCTTTGGGTGAAATTACGCTGGATTCCGCAGCGGATATTCATGCAGCTCGTGCGGCATATGATGCGCTGACCGAAGCACAGAAACAGCTGGTTCCCAATGTGCAGACTTTGATTGACGCAGAAGCTCGCCTGAAAGAGCTGCAGGATATTGCAGGTCAGGAAGAAGCAGACCGCGCCGCTGCAAAGGCAGTAGAAACCAAGATTGACGCCATTGGTGAAGTGACGCTGGATTCGGAACAGGCAATCAAGGATGCCCGTGCGGCTTACGAAGCACTGACCGAAACACAGAAGCAGCTGGTTCCCAATCTGGACAAGCTGACTGCAGCAGAACAGAAACTGGCAGAGCTGCAAGAGCAGGCAGAAATTGACGCCGCTAACAAGGCAGCTGCAAAGGCAGTGGAAACCAAGATTGACGCAATCGGCGAAGTGACGCTGGAGTCCGAACAGGCAATCACGGATGCCCGCAAGGCATATGATGCCCTGACGGATGTGCAGAAGCAGCTGGTTTCGAATCTGGACAAGCTGACCGCAGCAGAACAGAAACTGGCAGAGCTGCAGGAGCAGGCAGAAATTGACGCGGCAAACAAGGCAGCTGCAAAGGCAGTGGAAGATAAGATTGACGCCATCGGCAAGGTGACGCTGGAGTCTGAACAGGCGATTACAGATGCACGCAAGGCTTACGATGCCCTGACGGATGCACAGAAGAAGCTGGTTCCGAACGTGGACAAGCTGACCGCAGCAGAACAGAAACTGGCAGAACTGCAAGAGCAGGCTGAAAGCGAAGCAGCAGACAAGGCAGCTGCAAAGGCAGTGGAAGATAAGATTAACGCCATCGGCAAGGTGACGCTGGAGTCTGAACAGGCGATTACAGATGCCCGCAAGGCTTACGACGCTCTGACGGATGCGCAGAAGAAGCTGGTTTCGAATCTGGACAAGCTGATTGCAGCAGAAAAGGAGCTGGCAAAGCTGCATGAGAGTACGCCTACTCCAATCCCGACTCCGGACAAGCCGACCCCGAAACCGACTCCGAAGCCGACTCCGAAGCCGGACAAGCCGACTCCCGATAAGCCGGACCCGACAGCAACGCCTGAGAATGTGCCGACCGCAGCTCCGACGACACAGCCGACCGCTCCGGCACCTACGGCTGCGCCGACCCCGGCTCCTGCACAGAATCATGCGTCTGCAACAGGCGATGCAACCCATCTGACAGGCTGGATCGCAATGGGTGCAGCGTGCGGTGCAGCAGCACTCTTTACGCTGAAAAAGAAAAAAGACGACGAGGAGTAATCGTCGAAACGCATCCTTGTTGAATCAAGCGAAACGCTGAAAAAGCAGCGGCAGATCCATGGGTCTGCCGCTGCTTTTGTTGTAAGGAAACGGCTGCATTACAAAGAGGACAGCACAGGCATCGCTTTGCGCTCATGTAAAGGTGAATGTTAACGGCATCTGATTGTTTTGCGCGTTTGTGCGTGGTATAATGCGGCTAAAGCGTGGGGTAACCCCACAATCTGTCGGGGAAGAAAGGAGTAATCTGTATGCAACTGATTCTTCCGCTGGTGTTTGCCAATGTGTTTTTGTTCCGCTTTTGAATCAGGAAAGTCTGGAGCTGTGTATTCTTTCCTGGTGCGTGGTTTTGGGCGCGGCGGCATTGCAAATGTTTATGCTGCGGAAATTCCGTGGTTCGCGAAAAGCGTGGATTCCGGCAATTCTGGGTGCAGTGGTCTTGGTTGTAACCGAGGTTGCCGCACAGATTTTGCTGCTGATGGGCTCCTGGCTGCTTTTCCTGGTTTTCCTGCTGGATGTATTTGAACTGTATTTTATGGCAGGGCTTTTGCTGGGCGTACTTGTGGATGCGGGTATCCGCTATTTTGCTCGGAAAAGACAGTAAGTAGATGGAACAGGAGAAATGGGATGCTGGAAGTTGTATTTAGCCAATGCGTAGAAGGCGCTATGAAAGTTGCACAGCAGTATGGAATCGGAAGTTATATCGGCGGTGCAATCAGCGTGATTTACCAATATGACGACGGCGCCGAACCTTCCGAAGAAGAACTGGAGCAGATGCGGCAGCAGGCGCAGGAAAGAGAGCGCAGAAACTGGGAAAATGCAGTGCCGCTGGGCGGCGAGGCGCGGGATATATTCTGTTTTTCCTGCGGATACAGCATGGGGGATATTACCGGAGATGGCCTTTCGCAGCAGCGGGTGGACAGCATCACCGAGCTGTACTCGATTTCCCCGAATGGTCTTCCGTACTGTCTGAAAGCGCTGGAAAAAGCCCGCAGTGCGCTGGATACACTGGTGGAGCGTGCTTCGGCAGGAGAAGAAATGCGCATCTGGTACAGTGATGAGCCTGATGAATGCTGCGGTATTTACTGGCTGATGTGCCAGCTGTGCCAGAGAATGGAAAACCTGCCCCGAATGTGGATGGTAAAGCTGCCTGATTTTACGCAGGTGGATAGCGAAGTTCGGCAGAATCAGGGGTGGGGCGATGTAGACCCCGGTGAATATGGCAGGTATGCAGCGCGGGCAGAAGCAGTGATCCCGGCGCTGGTCAAATGCATGGTAGAAAAGTGGCAGCAGCTGCAAGCGGACAATGCGATGCTGCGTGCGGTCATCAACGGTCAGCTGCAAAGCGTGCCGGAAAATTTTTATGATGCCTTTATCGAAAAAGAGCTGGCGAAGATGGGCGACACCTTCCCCGAAAGTAAATTGGTGATAGCGGTACTTAACGATCGGCTGGGAATTGGCGATTTTTGGATTACACAGCGCATCGAAAAAATCATAGATGAAGGCAGGCTGGTACCCATTACACAGCCAAAACCAGGGGAAGAGCTCTATCGCAGAACGCTGAAAAAGGTATAAAGAAATCGTCTGCAAACAGACAGAACAGGAGAAACATATATGGCGAAATTCGAAGTGACCCTGCATAAAGATTTTGATCGCCTGCTGCATCTGATTGAAGAAGAAATCGTGGATAGCAGTATGTCGGCTACGCTGGAGGATTCCAGCGATTTTGTCAGCGGAGGTGCCCGATGCAGTGTGCGCGTGTTTGAGCGATACAGCATGATGGGCGGCAATCGGCTAAGCCTGAGCGTGACGCTGTTCCAAAACGGAACAGACGACATTCATCTTTCTGCGATTGCAGCAGGTGGCAGTCAGGGCGTATTATTTAAGGTAAACACCTTTGGCGAAGAAGCCTTTTTGGAAGAACTGCGGGAGCTGGTTTGTCCCGAAGATTAAAAAGCGAAATCCGGACAGTACAAGTCTGCTGCCGGAGATTTGATGGCTTTTCATATGTGGAGGTGTTCAGATGAAGTGCCCCTATTGTGGTGAGGAAATGCAGCATGGCTATCTGAAAAGCGTGAAACCGTTCAGCTGGAGCCCAGAGAAAGAAATTCATCTTTTCAATATTCCGCGAAAAGGGGAGTTCGATGTCAGCAACAACGGTTGGGATTCCTGCTATACAGAGGCGGATTTCTGCCCCAAGTGCGAAAAAATCATCCTGGATGTGGCAAAGGGAACGTGAAAGTGTAGTTTTGCTCGGCATCGGTGCAGAATGCGGCAGGTATAACAAGAGGAAAGCAGAAAGATGAAACGTAGTTTAGGGATTGCAGCCTGTGGGCTGGCGTGCTGTTTGTGTTCGGAAAATGTTACTTGCAAGGGCTGTCGGGCAGGAGAATGTGCGGACAAAGCGGTGTGTGAAAATCTGAAGTGCAGTGCAGAAAAGCATTTTGTGCACTGCTATGAATGTTCGGAAGATTGCCGCAAAGGGCTTTTGCAGAAAATCAAGCCGTATGCGTTCACCCAGTTCGTGAAGCGATACGGCGAAGAAAAGCTGCTGGACTGCTTGGAGCGAAACGAGAAAAACGGCGTGGTTTATCATCGGGAAGGCATCAACGGAGACTACGATGATTTCGACGATGTGGAGAAATTGATTGCGTTTATCCTGACTGGAAAACGATAACAGGCTGTTTTGGGCGTTTTTTCAAAAATACAGCAAAAAAGGGACTGCATCGCAAATAGATGCAGTCCCTTTTCTTTTTTGTGAACATGCCGAAAGCAAAGCGTTACGGTGAACTTACTTTCCCGATGTCGCAGACGATTGTGACCATGTCACGGATACGCCAGACAAGGGGTGGTATACTCCAGATACACATTATATATAAGGGAGATGTTTTTATGAAAAAGTTCAAACGTGTGCTGTCGGCGTTGGCAGCAATGCTGGCTGCGCTGTCTTTGGTGGCTTGCAGCGGTGCAGATTATGCACAGATTTCCATGGAGGAAGCCGCGCAGGTCATAGAGCAGGAAACCGATTTTGTCCTGCTGGATGTGCGCACCCCAGAAGAATACGCTGGCGGACACATCCCCGGCGCAATCAATGTACCCAATGAAACCATCGGCAGTGACCCGATTGACGCGCTGCCCGACAAGGAGCAGAAAATTTTGGTCTACTGCCGCAGCGGCAACCGCAGCAAAATGGCTGCTGCCAAGCTGGCAGAGCAGGGCTATACCAACGTTGTAGAAATCGGCGGAATCAACAGCTGGAGCGGTGCAGTCGTCACCGACTAAACCACACACAAGCGGGAATGCTTACTGCAAGGCACGCAGACCCTTTTCGTCCAGAATCTCAATGGCGCCGCGATGCAGCTTGACCAGACCTTCGTTCTGGAAATAGCGCAGCATACGGGTAACTACCTCACGAGCACTGCCCATGTGATTGGCGATTTTTTCGTGGGTGATTTTCAAAAGGGTGTTTTCTTCCAGTGCGCTTTCTTCCAGCAAAAAGTCGGCAAGGCGCTTGTCGAAGCTCTTCCACATGATTTGTTCCATGAGCCACATGGCTTCGGAGAAGTAGCTGGCAATCACTTCGTTGATGTAATTGGACACCGGCAGGGACTGTTCCATCAGCTGTTTGAAAATGGCAGGGGGAACCACCCAGAACTGGGTGTCTTTTTCGACTGCGACGGTGGCGTCAAACTGGATGCTGCGCATGGTGCAGGAGGCAGAGAACAGGCACACATCGTGCTCGAACAGGCGGAACAGGGTGATTTCCCGACCGTCCTCCGAGGTGAAATATACCCGCAGCTGACCACTGCAAATCAGCAAAAGACCCAGACAGTCCATGGAGCCGTGATGTACGATTTCACCGGCTTTTGCGGTGCGCAGCACGGCAGAGCGGGTCAATAGAGCCTGCTGGTCCGGTGTCAGGTCGTCCCAAACAGGAAAATAGGATGAAAGTTCCAATGTGAACCCTCCTTTAATCATATCGAATATAGGCAATTATCAGTATAAAATGGAATGGCGTATCTGTCAATTCACATCGCTTGGTGATAATATCACAGAAAAGCAATGGGATTTGCGGTATAGTATCCACAACAGAAATGAAACACCCAACAATGCAAACCAAAGGAGTAGCGAATATGTCTGCTATGAATATGAATCACGAACAGTTTGACCAGATCGTCCGCGAGGAAAAGAAGCTCGCTCTGATTGAATACTCCGCACCTTGGTGCGTATACTGCCGCCGTATTGCGCCCGCTTTCAACAAGCTGGCAGAGCAGTACGCAGACCGCATGACCATTGCACAGGTAAACATCGACGACGAGCCGGATTTGGCTAAGGAATACCAGATCGAGCTGGTACCCACGCTGGTTCTGTACAAGGACGGCGAGCCGGTGGACCACATCGTTGCACCGGAGTCCAAGGCGAAGATCGAAGAATTTATGGCGAAGTACCTGTAAGCAGATAGAGAGGGAATTACTATGGAACACATTTATGATATGCTCATCGTAGGCGGCGGTCCCGGCGGATACACCGCAGCAATGTACGCGGCACGCTCCGGTCGTGACGCAATCGTGCTGGAAAAGCTATCCGCAGGCGGTCAGATGGCTTTGACCAGCGACATCGACAACTATCCCGGTTTTGAAGAAGGCGTGGATGGCTTCACGCTGGGCGAAAAGATGCAGCAGGGCGCAGAGCGTTTCGGCGCAAAGACCGAACTGGCAGAGGTGTTCTCCTTGCAGCTGGATGGTCCGGTCAAGTCCGCAGAAACCAGCGAAGGCACTTTCTATGGCCGTACTATCGTGCTGGCAACCGGTGCAAGCCCCCGTCTGCTGGGCGTGGAAGGCGAGCAGGAAATGACGGGTCGCGGTATCCACTACTGCGCAGCCTGCGACGGCATGATGTACCGCGGTAAGACGGTTGTGGTCGTTGGCGGTGGTAATACCGCTGTAGAGGACGCACTGCTGCTGTCCCGCGTGGCGGCAAAGGTGATTCTGGTGCATCGTCGGGATTCCCTGCGTGCTACTAAGGTGTATCACGACCCGCTGATGCAGGCAGAAAATGTAGAGATTCGCTGGAACAGCGCCATTGATTCCTTGATGCGTGAGGACAAGCTGACCGGCGTAAAGCTGCGGGATACCGTGACAGGTGAAATCTCCGAGCTGGCTTGCGACGGCGTGTTCGTCAGCATCGGCCGTGCGCCCGCAAACGAGCTGGTCAAGGGCAAGGTGGAGCTGGATGAAGCTGGCTACATCAAGGCGGACGAAAGTACCCGCACCAGCGTACCCGGTGTATACGCAGTAGGCGATGTGCGCACCAAGGCAATGCGTCAGGTCGTCACCGCTGTGGCAGACGGTGCAGTGGCTACCCACTATGCCGAAGAGTATCTGGCTACTCTGTAAACCGGAACAAAATACAAGTTAAGAAGCATACAAAAATTCCGTGGAGAAAATTCACGGAATTTTTTGTTGAAAAATAAACGAATTTGCAAAAGAAAGTCCGTTGTACCCGTGGCGGCAACGTGTTATGATAGAAAAAATGAATTCGAATGCTTGCACATAAGCGGGGAGGGAATACTGATGCAAACAGAAACTATTACGCTTTCAGCAAGCCGCAAAGTGACGCTGACCGCCTATTTACAGGAAGTGGACGGTCCGTTTGATTATGTAAAGCGCCGCCCGGCGGTTTTGATTTTACCCGGCGGAGGGTATCAGTACTGTTCCAAACGAGAGATGGACCCGGTAGCCTACGGATTTTTACAGGCCGGGTTCCAGACCTTTATTTTGCATTACTCTGTACGCAAAGAGGCCACCTGGCCGACCCCTTTGAATGATTACGACCAGGCAATGGATGTGATTCGCCAAAATGCCGGTGCATGGAATCTGTACCCGGATAAAATCGCTGTGATTGGTTTTTCGGCGGGCGGACATCTGGCAGCTGCGGCTGCGACCATGTCACGTCAGCGCCCCAATGCGGCAATTTTGGGCTATGCGGTAGCGGGCGAAGATGTGAAAGTCTGCTTACCCAGCGCGCCTGACACCATCGACTATGTGGACGAGCGCACCTGCCCTTGCTTTTTGTTTGCCACGCGCAATGACAAAATCGTTCCCATCCAGAACAGTCTGCGCTTTATGGATGCGCTGGCGCGGGCGGATGTTTCTTTTGAAAGCCACATCTACGCCTATGGTCCGCATGGTTTTTCCACGGCGGACAGCTCAATTCAAAATCCGTCCGAGCCCATTTGCGCACGGGTGCCCAACTGGCAGAAAGACGCCATCGGCTGGCTGCGGGATGTGTTCGGTGATTTCAGCGAAGACGGTTTGACCAAACCTAAAGTAGGGCATTATGCTACCGCCGACCGGGAGCCTACCCTGTCGCTGGACTGCACGGTGGGTCATGTGCTGCAAAACCCCATTGCGCAGAAAAAACTGCTGCCGCTTTTGCGCACTTCGATGGCACAGAAAATGCTGGAGCCCCTGCAGGACAATGTGGGTCTGACCCCGAACACCGAGGGTGCAGATCGACTGAAAGATTGCAAAATGGTGCTGCGTGGCGTACTGGGATTTATTCGCTGCCCAGAGCCAATCATGGAGCTTCTGGATAGAAAGCTGAAAAAAATCCCCAATGTATAAACGTGGGGAAATGAGATTGATAAATATTTGAGCAATAAACATAAAGCATGGTGCTGTACATTTTCGCTTATCGTGGATAATTTTAAGCAGTTTTGACAAATAAGGCGATGCAGCGTAAATTGCAGTTGACGTGGCTTTTGCATCATGGGTAAAATAGAAATGTCGGGCTTTGTCAAAGTGGCTCGATATGCAATCCTGAAGCAGCCAAATCTCAAAGAGCAAAAAAGCCGGCGCAAACGTACCGGTACAGAGATCTCTTTGTACAGAATGGAGCGTACAGAATGAGTATTTTCAACGTGTTTACGTTAATGGGCGGCATCGCCATGTTCCTGTATGGCATGGACATGATGGGTAAAAGCCTGGAGCAGACCGCAGGCGGTAAGCTGCAGGATATCCTGAGCAAGATGACCTCCAGCCCGTTGCGCGGACTTTTCCTGGGTTTGGCTGTTACGGCAGTCATCCAATCCAGTGGTGCAACCACCGTTATGGCGGTCGGCTTTGTAAACTCCGGCTTGATGCAGCTGCGTCAGGCAATCGGCGTGATCATGGGCGCAAACGTGGGCACCACCGTCACCGGCTGGCTGCTGGCTTTGTCCGGCTTGGAGGGTGACAGCTTTATCACGCGGATGCTGAACCCCGACGCATGGAGCCCCATTCTGGGCTTTATCGGCGTGTTCATGTTCATGATCTGCAAGGACCCCAAGCGCGGCATCGGCAAGATTTTGCTGGGCTTTTCCATTTTGATGTTCGGTATGGATACCATGACCACCGCAATGAGCCCTCTGGCCGGCGAACAGTGGTTTATGGATCTGTTCCTGTCCTTCCAGAACCCGCTGCTGGGTATGCTGGCCGGTGCTGTGCTGACCGCTCTGCTCCAGTCTTCGTCGGCAGCTGTGGGTATTTTGCAGGCGCTGTCGGGAACCGGTGCGGTCACCTATTCGTCCGCAATGCCCATCATCATGGGTCAGAATATCGGTACCACCATTACCGCGCTGCTGTCTTCTACGGGCGCAAACAAAAACGCAAAGCGTACCGCATTTGTACACCTGTACTTCAACCTGATTGGTTCTCTGGTATTTTTGGGCGGTTTCTACGGCCTGAATGCGCTGATCCATTTCTCTTTCTTTGATATGGCAACGGATACCTTCGGTATCGCCGTTGTGCATACCCTGTTCAATGTGATTACCACGGCGCTGCTGCTGCCGGCAGCCAGCTGGCTGGAAAAGCTGGCGATCCTGACCGTGCCCGATACCAAGGACGAGGGCGCAGACCAGCAGTCCCTGCTGGACGAGCGTCTGCTGTCTACCCCTTCTGTGGCATCCGGCCGTGCATACCTGACCGGTATGGATATGGCAGAAATCAGCCGTGTTTCTCTGCTGCAGGCAATGGCTTTGACCCACACCTGGAACGCAGATCTGGCAAAGCAGGTCTGCCGTGAAGAAGACGCTGTCGACCATTACGAGGACGTTTTGGGCAGCTATCTGGTCAAGCTGTCGGCAAAGCATTTGTCGCCGGATGACCACCGCAAGGTGAATACGCTGCTGTATACCATCAGCGACTTTGAGCGCATCAGTGACTACTCTACCAATCTGGTGAAGATGGCGGAGGAAATCCACGAAAAGGATATCCACTTCAGTCAGGCGGCACAGGACGATCTGCACGTTCTGGAAGCAGCTGTGCGTGACATTCTGGAGCGTACTGTGGACGCATTCCAGAAAGTGGACGTATACGGCGCAAAGAAGATCGAGCCCATGGAGGAAGTAATCGACGAGCTGGTGCGTGAGGTTAAGGCACGCCACATTGCCCGCCTGCGCGAAGGCACCTGCACCATCGAGTACGGCTTTGTGCTGGACGAGCTGCTGATCAGCTACGAGCGTGTCGCAGACCACTGCTCCAATATCGCAGTCGCTATCGTGGAAATTGCCGAGAACAAGTTTGATACCCATGCTTATCTGGGCGCACTGAAGTACAGTAGCAACGAAGCAAATGCTGCTTTTGAGCGCCGCTTTGAAAAGTATCTGGATCGTTACGCTCTGGCAGAAAACGAAAAGACGGAAAACGCGCATAAAAAGCACTAAGCGCAAAAAATAATACAATCAAAACGGCAGCCTGTGAGATATTCTCATGGGCTGCCGTTTTTGCATACTTTGCGCAGAAAGGATGCGAAGAAATGGGCGGTGCAGCGTTTGGCACAGCTGTTTTTTCAGGGGCAATCGTGCTATAATCGGCTTATCAAGGAGGCGGTGAGTGTGGATGAAATCATCAATTACCGGGATTTGCCGCAGGACGCAAAAGATAATGTACTGAACCAGATTTTGAGCATCGGATTTTGCCCCGCGTGGGGCGGCGTAAAAGAGATGCAGCAGGAAATGGAGAAATCCGTGGAAGGCAGATTGCCCCAGTATGTTTTTGTCCGCAGGGATGGAGCGCTGATTGGCTATCTGTTTTTGATTGCACAAGCAGAGAAAACCAGCAGAGTGTTCCCTGGTGGGCGGTGGATAATGCAGATGAGCTGCCTTTGGCAACAGATATTCGGCTGCTGGAATGTGGGGTCAGCCTGTGCGAAAAAGCGGGCTGTTTTGTATTGGCGGAACGGCTCAAAGCACAGCTGAAAAACCATAAAAAGGGAATCGGGCGCAGACCGGAAGTCTTGAGCCGATGATGCACTGCGCAGCCAGACAAAGATAAAAGGAGGAGTTGTACGATTATGAATAAGTGGGTTAAAATTGCTGTTACGGTAGGTGTCGTGTTGCTGAGTGCGGTTGTGGGGATGCAGTTCGGTCTGATGATGGAAGACGGCAATATACTGGGAGAAATGGCATGGAATGTAAATTTGCCGGAAGTTACCGGGATCGTGTTTGCCATTGCGGCGGCAAGTAGCTGTATGATTTATTTTAACGAGGACAAAAAGTAAGTAGAACGAAAAAGAGTGATAAGACACGCTGTGTGCTGATTCCTTTAGCGATATTTCTGGGGATGTCTACTTGTCTGACGAATTTGTGGGCATGATGTATATGTCAAGGCAACCGGATTTTTAGAGGCAGGGATCGGCGCAGGCTGCTGTTGGATTGGCGGCAGTGATGGTTGGCAGCAACGCAGCCGCCAAGCGGGATCTGGATGAAGCCATTGCGTCCAAAATCGAAGCAGACGCAACACCGGCACCCGAAGTGACACCCGTTCCTACACCTACGCTAAGACCCGGTCCGCAAAAGGAAGAAGTTCAGGCAATGCGGGAAACTGTTCTGGATGGAATGGCAGAAGAGGATATAAAGGCCCTGTGCTCGCTGGTAAAAAACGCTAACGAGAAGATTGAGAGCAAGGTTATCTATAACAGATTCTTTCAGAAGTTGTCTGACCCAGATGATCTTTTGTGGAATAGTTTTGACCAAACCGGTGAAATTCAGATTGGGTGGGCGCATGATGGGAAAATCTCCAAGCCGGATGTGATGAAAGAAGAAAATCTCACCGAAGCGGAATTTTATGAAAAGTACGGTAAAGAGGTCGCTATGTATAACGATTACGATGCAGAAGATTTTGCACAGATGTTGGAAAAGTGCCGAGATACCGTTGAAAACGAGGCGATGCGCAGCGATTTGCAGTATGTGATTGATGAAGTGCGACTTGCGCAGCAAACTCATGAGGTTGCCCATGTTGAAAACTTTTATCATGTTCTGCACGATATGGATTATTTTTTGCTGAATTATCGGCTGGATACCGAAGGACAGTACATCCGGGATAAATCCACCATCTCTCGCTATTATGGCGTGCTTGCCGTATATGGGGAAGAAAAAGAGTAAACGGTCAATGTGAATGACCCGAAAGAAAGCAGAAAAGCGTATGACAGGAAAACAGGAAAAGAAGGATGTGTATGCTTTCGATGCAAGTGCCGGTGCGGTACGCCGGATAACGGTGCAATCGGAATTTGGCATCAAAAGTGAAAAGGTGAGAAGATTGGTTGGCTTGATTCTAAAATGGTCAGTCCTTATCCCGGCAATTTTGTTTGTGGTTACGGTGGTTTTGGTTGTGAACAGCAACCGAAAACTAAAAACCTATGGCGAATGTACCGGCAGCATCATAGGCTTTTACGAAAGTACAGCATTGGGCAGCGGGGTTTCCGATTCCAATAAAAGGATTTCGCCGGTGGTGTCCTACACGGTGGATGGAAAAGAGTATCAGTTCATCGGGAACTATTTCTCAACGAATATGAAAACCGGTCAGGAAATCAAGGTGATGTATCACAAGGCGGAGCCTGAAAAAGCGACGATTCGGGAGGGCTTGTATGTTGCGCCTATGATTTTGGGTGTGCTGACGCTGACGTTTACGGTGGCGTACATCATCTGCATGGTATTGATGCGCAAAGGAATGCTGCACATTTGATGGCAGGATTTGCAGCGTAAGGCGGAAACATAAAAAAGGTACCGCAAACCCCAAAACGGGACTGTGCGGTACCTTTCAAAAACTTTTCAGGGAGCGTGTCCAAGCGATGCGCTCCTATTTATTTTGTACTTTTACACCAGCACAGCATGTACACGCTGACCGTCGTATTCGCCCAGGCGTACGGTGACGATATCGCCGCTCTTGTAACCAGGTGCTTCTACCACCACAGGCACATACAGGCGGGTATAGCCGGTAAACATGGTGGCAGACAGCGGAGTTTCCAGCAGTACTTCGTCCGTGGTGCCCTGCAGGTCAGCCAGAACATGGGTGCGGATTTCCTCTACACGGGCATTCATGCTGCGGCTGCGTGCCTGCTTTTCCCGCTCGCAGATTTGACCCTCGAAGCTGTAAGCCGGGGTACCGCTGCGGCGAGAGTAGGGGAACACATGGACTTTCAGGAAGCCCACCTTGTCCAGAAAATCACAGCTCTCGGCGAAGTCCTGCTCAGTTTCAGCGGGGAAGCCGCAGATGCAGTCGGTGGTGAAGCTGACTTTGTCTGAACCGCCGTAAGCCTTGCGCAGCTTTTCTACCACGTCCATGTACTGCTCCGCGGTATACACACGGCGCATCCGGCGCAGGGTAGCGGTACAGCCGCTCTGCAGGCTCAAATGATACTGGGGACACAGCTTTTTGACGGCTGCCAGACGCAGGATGGCTTCGTCGGTCAGCATATCCGGGTCGATACTGCCCAGACGGATGCGCTCGATGCCTTCCACCTGTGCGCAATGCTCTACCAGCGTGGTCAGGTCCGTGCCGGTATCTTGACCGTAGCTGGGCAGGGAGATAGCACTCAGGACAACTTCTTTATAGCCAGCCTTTGCCAGCGTGCGCAGCTCGTTCAGGATACTTTCCTCGCTGCGGCTGCGGACAGGACCGCGTGCGCGGGGAATGACACAATAAGCGCACTGGCGGTTACAGCCGTCCTCGATTTTAATAAAGGCGCGGGTGTGGCTCTCGAAACGCTCCACAGGCAGCTCCTCAAAGTGTTCGCCCTTTGCGTGGGGTTTGATGTCCACGATTCGTTCGTGACCTGCCAGCAGCTTCTGCACATTGCCAATGATGGAATGGCGGTCACCGTTGCCGCAAACCAAATCTGCCTCCATACACTGGGCGGCTTCTTCGGGGAAAGCCTGCGGATAGCATCCGGTCAGCACGGTGACGGCGTCGGGATGCTCACGCTTTTGGCGGCGCAGCCATTTGCGGCTCTTCTGGTCACCGAAATTGGTGACCGTGCAGCTGTTGATGATATAAACGTCTGCTTCTTCCTCCGGACCAACGATGGTGAAGCCCGCCTGACGAAACAGATTTTCCAGAGCGCCGGTCTCGTTCAGGTTGACCTTGCAGCCCAGAGTGTAAAAATTAACGCGCATAGTATACTCCGATCTTTTACTCCCTTTTTCGACGGAAAAGGGTACGCTCTATTATAAGATATTTCAAAAGAAAAATAAAGCACTTTCCACCTGCATAAGATGGTAATACTTCAATGCAGATGCGGAGGAATCTAGATGAAAAAATCAAAATGGATTGCGATTGCAGCGGTGCTGCTGTGCGGTATTTTACTGGTACAATGCGCCTATACGGCGCAAAACGTCCCCGAACTGACGGCGGGTCCACCGGCAAGGACCGAGCCCATCGTACAGACCACAGCCGAACAGGTAAATCTTTCCTTGCCGTGCCGTGCGGCACTTTTGATGGATCAGGACACCGGAACCGTCCTTTATGATAAGAACGGCGATACCCAGATGCCCATGGCGTCCATCACCAAATTGATGACCCTGCTGTTGACCTTTGAAGCCATCCATGACGGCAAGCTGCAATATGATCAGGAAGTCCCGGTCAGCGAACACGCAGCGGCGATGGGCGGCAGTCAGATTTGGTTGGAGCCGGGGGAGCATTTTACCCTGAAAGAAATGCTGAAAGCCGTTTGCGTGTGCAGTGCCAACGATGCGGCGGTTGCTGTGGCAGAGCTGGTGGCGGGCAGCGAACCTGCTTTTGTATCCCAGATGAACGCCCGTGCGGCAGAGTTGGGCATGGAAAACACCAATTACTGCAACGCCTGCGGTTTGGATGCAAGCGGACACTATTCTACGGCGCACGATGTGGCGATTTTGAGCCGTTATATCCTGAATACCTGTCCGGAGATTCTGGAGTATTCCGGTATTTGGACCGACCAGCTGCGCAGCGGTGAAACCCATCTGGTTAACACCAATAAGCTGCTGAAACGCTATCCGGGCATGACCGGACTGAAAACCGGCACAACCAGCGGGGCAGGTGTGTGCATTTCTGCAACCGCCGTCCGGGACGACCTTTCTCTGATTGCGGTGATTCTGGGCTCGCCCTCCGGCAAGGAACGCTTTGAAGCAGCAACTTCGCTGCTGGATTACGGCTTTGCCAATTACGAAGCCGGTGTGGTTCCGGCACTGCCCAATGCGCCGCTGGAGCTGCCGGTACGCGGTGCAAAACAGGGTACCGTACAACTGGATTACAACGATCTGCCCATGCACATTCTGCTGAAAAAGGGGGAGGGCAAGGACCTGCGCACCGAGCTGGAGCTGCCGGAATCGGTGGAAGCACCGCTGGATCAGAGCGAAGAGCTGGGTACGGTGAATCTGTACGCAGGGGAAGAAAAACTGGGTTCCTGGGCGGTAAAAAGCGCGATGCAGGTGGAAAAATTGGACTTTGCGTCGGCGTTCGATTTGATCCTGCGTCAGGCCGTCGGTGGGGAATCTATGTAAGATTTGGTGAAATGACCAAGAAATTATTGGAAACTTTATACAATAACTAGCGATTTTTCCTTGACTTTAAGGCGGTGTAAAGGTACACTTGGTACATGAAAAAGACTTTTCCTACGTGGAGGTAGTAAATAGATGAGTGTACGTTTCAATACCAAGCATTTAGGCAACTTTATCGCAGATCACGAGTTCGAAGCCATTTGGCCTCAGGTTCAGCTGGCACACAAGCAGCTGGAAGAAAAGAATGGCCCCGGCAACGACTTTTTGGGCTGGATGTATCAGCCCCGCGATTACGATAAGGAAGAGTTCGCACGCATTAAGGCTGCTGCAAAGAAGATCCGTGAGGATTCCGACGTGCTGGTGGTTGCCGGTATCGGTGGCAGCTATTTGGGCGCACGCGCTGTGATCGAAGCCGTTAAGGGCATCTACCACAACGAGCTGCAGGACGGTCTGAAGATTTACTTCTGCGGCAACAGCATCAGCCCCAGCTACCTGAACAACATCCTGGAGATTTGCCGCGGTAAGCGCTTCTCCATCAACGTAATTTCCAAGTCCGGTACCACGACCGAGACTTCTCTGGCATTCCGTGTTCTGCGCAAGCTGCTGGAAGAGCAGGTTGGTGCAGAGGAAGCCAACAAGCGTATTTACGCTACCACCGACCGTGCTCGCGGCACGCTGAAAGAGCTGGCTGACAAGCAGGGTTGGGAAACCTTCGTTGTTCCCGATGATATCGGCGGTCGTTACTCCGTGCTGAGCGCTGTGGGCCTGCTGCCCATCGCTTGCGCTGACATCGACATCGACGCTCTGATGCAGGGCGCAGCAGACGCTATGGACAAGTTCTCTAACGACAATGCAGATAACGATGCATATCGTTACGCAGCTGCTCGCAACATCCTGTACCGCAAGGGCAAGTCCGTGGAGATCATGGAGTGCTACGAGCCCGATTACACCATGATGAACGAGTGGTACAAGCAGCTGTTCGGCGAATCCGAAGGCAAGGACCAGAAGGGTATCTTCCCCGCAAGCTGCATCCTGTCCACCGACCTGCACTCTATGGGTCAGTTCATTCAGGACGGCGCACGCGTCATGTTCGAGACCGTTGTGGACGTGAAGAAGCCCGCATCGGATCTGTATCTGGAAGAGCTGGAAGGCAACTTCGACGGTTTGAACTTCCTGGCAAACCAGAACATGAGCGTTGTTAACCGCAAGGCTATGGAAGGCACCATCCTGGCACACATCGAGGGCGGTGTACCCCAGCTGGTGATCGAAGTGGACGATCTGTCTGCTTATAATGTAGGCTATCTGATTTACTTCTACTGGCGTGCCTGCGCTTGCAGCGGCTACCTGCTGAGTGTGAATCCGTTCAACCAGCCCGGCGTAGAAAGCTACAAGAAGAATATGTTTGCACTGCTTGGCAAGCCCGGTTATGAGAATCTGACGGCTGAACTGGAAGCAAAGCTGAAATAAAGGGCCGTTCAAAATTGTTGACTATTGCACCGCAAGGCGCAAGTAAATAGGAGGATTCCAATATGATTAAACTGATCGTTGGCACCAAAGGCTCCGGCAAAACCAAGACTATCATCGACATGATCAACAACGCAGTTACCGCTACCAGCGGCAATGTTGTCGTAGTGGAAAAGGGCATGAAGCTCACCACCGAGATTTCTCACGCGGCACGTCTGGTTGATATGGACGAGTATAAGGTCGAGGGCGGCGAGATGCTGTATGGCTTTATCGCAGGCCTGCTGGCAGGCAACTATGACATTACCGATCTGTACATTGATGGTATCCTGAAGGTTTTGGATCGCGATACCAACAAGCTGGGCGTTATCCTGGACGAGATTGCTGCCGTTACCGGCGATTCTGTCCGTGCTGTGATTACCGTCAGCGCAGACCCCGAAACTCTGCCCGCAAACGTCAAGAAGTACCTGTAAACACCGGATTCCCCGTATTTTATCAAAAAACAAGCAAGGGGCAGCAAAAAATTGCTGCCCCTTTGTTTTTAGGTGTTGACAAAGATGCCCGCCTGCGCTATACTAGCAAAGCGGCCTTGTAAAAGGAGGTACTATGCTTTTTGACCTGAGAAAGTTTTTGTCGGCGGGTGTCAGCCCGACGGTGAAACGCTTTAACGCAGACCTTTCCGGTGTCGATTATTTCGGCGCAAAGGTTTCTGCACCCGTGGAGGTTACGTTCACGGCTCAACGGCTGGAAGGCGAAGTTGATCTTCGTTTGGAGGCTGTCGCAACCATCAGCGGCGAATGTGCCCGCTGTTTGGACCCCGTCACACAGCAGTGCAATGTGGATTCTCACTGGATTGTGCGTGAGCGCGACTTTGACGATGAAGATTTTGAGCTGCCCATGGACGGTAATGGGATTCTGGATGTGGATGCTTGGCTGAACCAAGAAATTTCGCTGGAAGTCCCGCCCGTACTGCTCTGCAGTCCGGATTGTTTAGGACTTTGCCCCGTTTGCGGTAAAAAACGACAGGATTGCACCTGTCAGGAGCCTGCTGAAAGCAGCGCACCCGTAGACGAGAGGTTAAGTATATTGGAATCACTGCTGAACTGAAATCCAACGAGGAGGTGCAAACACAATGGCAGTACCTAAGAGACATCATTCCAAGGCTCGTCGCGACAAGCGTCGCAGCAACGTGTGGAAGCTGGAGGCGCCCGCGCTGGTAAAGTGCAGCAACTGCGGCGCATTTAAGCTGCCCCACCAGGCATGTGGCAACTGCGGTTTCTACAAGGGCAAGGAAGTCATCAAGAAG
The DNA here is from genome assembly GCA_937880095.1 of uncultured Faecalibacterium sp. GTDB lineage: Bacteria > Bacillota > Clostridia > Oscillospirales > Ruminococcaceae > Faecalibacterium. Next base: position 92,649 of record CALFLK010000017.1, read on the forward strand.
GCCTGATTCTTCTAAATCGATGAATGACAAAAGGGGAGGGCAGAGATTGCCTTCCCCTTCTTGTTGTCTTAGCACACTTTTCAGAACAATCAGAAGGAGGGAGACGTTATGGCAGTACGGATCTTTTCAGTCGATGAAGACAGTATCGCATCCCGCTTGGGCTTTGCCCCCGGCGATGAACTTTTGCAAGTGGATGATGAGCCCATCAACGATGTGCTGGACTATCAGTTTTATACCGACAGCGACAGCTTTCATCTGAAAGCACGCATCGCCGGTGTGGAAAAGATACTCAAGGTAGACAAAGATACCTACGAGCCGTTCGGCTGCAACTTTGAAACCTATCTGGGCGATAAAAAGCACTCCTGCTCCAACCACTGTATGTTCTGTTTTATCGACCAGCTGCCGAAGGGTATGCGCGAAAGCCTGTACTTTAAGGACGACGACGAGCGTCTGGGCTTTTTGTTCGGCAACTATATTACCATGACCAACATGGGCGAGCATGAAATCGACCGCATCATTAAGATGCACATTTCGCCCGTGAACGTGTCGGTGCATACCACCGACCCCCAGCTGCGCATTCGGATGCTGGCAAACAAGCAGGCAGGCGAGGTGCTGCGCTATCTGAAAAAGATGGCGGACGCAGGCATCGAGCTGAACTGTCAGCTGGTCATGTGCCCGGGTGTCAACGATGGCGACCATCTGCGCAGCACGCTGGCAGATTTGCTGGATTTGGGACCGTCGGTGCAGAGCATTGCCGCTGTGCCGTTTGGCATGACCCGCTATCGGGATAAGCTGTATCATCTGGAACCGTACACCCAGCAGGGCGCAGCAGAAACGCTGGCGATTCTGGAGGAATACGGCGATTTGAGCAAGGAAAAGTACGGTCGCCGTGTGGTGTTCCCCAGCGACGAATTTTTCCTGCAGGCAGGCAAGCTGATTCCGGATGCGGATTACTACGAAGATTTCGCCCAGCTGGAAAACGGCGTGGGTATGTGGCGTTTGTTCCAAGAAGAATTTCTGGCTGAGCTGCGCCGCCCGCACCGCCTGTTTGGCGAAAAGAGCGTTGACATCGTCACTGGTACGCTGGCAGCTCCGCTGATTGCGGCAATGTCGCAGGAGCTGGAACGCCAGTATCCCATGATTCATGTAAACGTACACGCCATCCAGAACGATTTCTTCGGCGGAAACGTGGACGTTGCCGGATTGATTACCGGCACCGATATTGTAGCCCAGTGCAAAGGCAAAATGACCGGAACAACGCTGTATATCCCGGAAGTGATGCTGCGTGCCGAGAAAGATTTGTTCTTGGATGGCATGACCCCGGCACAGGTTGCTGAACAGCTGGGTGTGAAATTTGAAATTATACCTGCCGGCGGCGGCGACTTGGCGAAAGCACTGCTTCGCACAGGTTTGCGCCTGAACCGGCATCGAGCATAAAAAGGAGGGAATGTACTATGGCAAAACCGATCGTAGCAGTTGTCGGCCGCCCCAACGTGGGCAAGTCTACGCTGTTCAATAAGCTGTGCGGTCAGCGTCTGGCAATCGTGGAAGATACCCCCGGTGTCACCCGTGACCGTATTTTCGGTGATTGCGAATGGTGCGGCAAGCAGATGCTGCTGGTGGATACCGGCGGTATCGAGCCCACGGCAACCGAAGGCATTCTGGCACATATGCGCCAGCAGGCAGAAATCGCAATCGACACCGCAGACTGCATCATCATGGTCGTTGACGTTGTCACCGGCATGACCGCAGCCGACGAGGACGTAGCACATATGCTGCGCCGCTCCCGCAAGCCCATCATTCTGGCTGTCAACAAGTGCGACAAGATTGGTCAGATTCCGGCAGAGCTGTACGAGTTCTACAATCTGGGCTTTGACGAAGTGCTGCCTATTTCTTCTGTCCACGGTCACGGTACCGGCGATTTGCTGGACGCTGTGTGCGAACACCTGACCTTCAGCGAAGAAGAAGTGGATGACGAGCGCATCCCGGTTGCGATCATCGGTCGCCCCAACGTAGGTAAGTCCAGCCTGACCAACTACATCCTGGGCGAAAACCGCATGATCGTTGCCAACGAAGCAGGCACCACCCGCGACTCCATCGATACCCCGGTGGACAACCAGTTCGGCAAGTTCATCTTTACCGATACCGCAGGTCTGCGCAAGCGCGGCAATGTGGATAAGGGCTTGGAGCGTTACATGGTCGTGCGCAGTCTGGCTGCTGTCGAGCGTAGCCGTGTGGCACTGATTATGGTGGACGCTACTGTCGGCTTTACCGAGCAGGACTCCAAGGTGGCTGGTTACGCTCACGAGCAGGGCAAGGCTTGCATCATTGTCATCAATAAGTGGGACGCTGTCGAAGGCAAGGACACCCACACCATGGATAAGCAGCGCAAGGACTATCAGGAAGACTTTGCGTTCATGTCCTACGCTCCGGTTATCTTCATCTCTGCAAAGACGGGCTACAATGTAAGTCGCCTGATGCAGCTGATCCGCGAAGTGGACGAGCAGAACAATATGCGTGTTACCACCGGCGTTCTGAACGAAATGCTGGCACGCGCAACTGCGCGTATGCAGCCGCCCAGCGACAAGGGCAAGCGCCTGAAGATTTACTATCTGACCCAGGCATCTACCCGCCCGCCCACGTTTGTAGCATTCGTGAACAAGGCTAGCCTGTTCCACTTCAGCTACCAGCGCTATATCATCAACAACATTCGTGAGAGCTTTGGACTGGACCACACGCCTATCCGCCTGATCGTGCGTGAGCGCGGCGGCGAGGCGCGCGTAAAGGATGTCTAATCCGTTCGGCGCATCCCCGAACCTGTGGAGGGTCCCTTTATGAAAGAAGTTTTGTGGTTTTGTGTGACGGCACTGCTGGGCTATCTGCTGGGCAGCATTAATACCGGCATCATCGTCAGCAAAGTGTTGATGCACGGCGATGTGCGCAAGCACGGCAGCGGCAGTGCCGGCATGACCAATATGCTGCGCACCTATGGCAAGAAGGCTGCTGTGCTGACAGCGCTGGGCGACGTGCTGAAAGGCGTTCTGGCGGTTTGGCTGGGTCAGTGGCTGTTCGCACAGATGCTGCCGGTGCCTGCCCAGTGGGGTGGCTATCTGGCATATGTCTTTGCCGTCATCGGTCACTGGAAGCCGGTGTTCTTCGGTTTTAAGGGCGGTAAGTGCATTCTGGTCAGCGCAGGCGGCTTGCTGGCAATCGAGCCCGCACTGGTCGGGCTGCTGGGCTGCATCTTTTTGCTGTTCTTTTTGCCGACCCGCATGGTTTCGGCAGGCAGCATCGCCATGGGCGCATCGTTCCCCATTGTTACGGCGCTGTACGGCCATTTCGTGATGCGTCTGCAGGGAACCGAGCTGAAGCTGCTGGTTGCGGTAACCGCGTTCATTGGTGCTTTGGTGCTGTATCTGCACCGCGCCAACATCAAGCGCATCCTGAACGGTACCGAGTACCGTTTTGATGGAAAAAAGAAAAAAGAAGCGGACAATCAGGAATAAATTGTCAAGCCTTCTTGCAATTCGCTGTTTTGTGTGATACTATAATCAGGTATATACAAGGTATAATTCTGCCTTAAGGAGCGTTGTCATTATGGAAATGTACGAAATCATTATGGGTGTTATCCTGCTGCTCGTATCCGCTGGTCTGATTGTCGTTACGCTGTGCCAGCACAGCCGTGGTCAGGGTCTGGCAGGTGCAATCAATGGTAACACCAATGGCATGAATGCAGGTGCTTCTCACACTGATCGTATGCTGAGCCGTCTGACCATGATCGCCGGTGGCATTCTGTTTGTGGTTGCAATCGTGGCTTGTGCCGTTTTCAGCCGCATCGGCTAAGAAAAAGAAAGACGAGCTCCGCCGTCGTGCGGGGCTTGTTTTTTTATCTGGATATACTACTGGATGTACAGAAAAATACGCATAAAGAATGCTGCCCGCGTTTGGCGCAGCGCCATGCAGGCTCCGCTGGAGAGCCGGCATGGGGAATGAGAGGAAAAGAGATATGACGATTCGAGAGCAAGTTGAACATGAAATTACCTTTAAGCCCAGCACCGTGCAGGACTTGAAGCGCCGTCTGGCCCGTGACAAGGCTGGTGAGCGCAAGGTAATGGACGCACTGGATGAGCTGGTGCGCAGCGGCGTTGTCTGCCAGCGGGAAGGCGTGTTCTTCACCGTGCGCAGCGGCCGTGCCGATAAGATGATTCCCTGCGTGCTGGTCAAGCTGGGCAAGAACTTCGGCTTTGTAAAGCGTGAAGATGAAGAAGGCGATATTTTCATCCCCGGCCGTTTCCTGATGGGCGCAATGCCCGGTGACCGTGTTCTGGTGGAAAAGTTCGCTCGCCCCCGTGTGGAAGGCAGCGACGAAGGTCAGGTCATTGCCGTTGTGGAAAAGCATAACCGCTTTGTGGGCGCTGCACGCCGCATCGAAGGTCGTTTGATGTTCGTGCCGGACGTTTGCCCCACCATGACCATGAACATTATCAAGGGCAGCGAAGGCGGCGCAAAGGACGGCGACAAGGTCGCTGTGGAAATCATGCAGCGCGGTATGCGCCACGACGGTCACCGTGTCAGCGTGGTAATGCGTTTCGGTAATGCCGAAGAAGCCAAACAGTGCGCTCGTGCCATGCTGTATGCACAGGACATTCACCGCACCTTCCCCAAGGAAGTGCAGGCTGCTGCGGCACAGTATGAGAATGCTACCATCGCCGAAGCAGACAAGGCAGGTCGTCTGGATCTGCGTGATGTGCCCATCTTTACCATCGACAGCGCCGAAACCAAGGACATCGACGACGCTGTCAGCGTAGAAAAGACCGCTGACGGCTTCGAGCTGGGCGTTCACATCGCAGACGTAAGCCACTACGTCAAGCCCGGCAGCGTGCTGGATAACGAAGCTTTCAACCGTGGTACCAGCGTGTACTATGCGGATCAGGTCGTGCCCATGCTGCCCAAGGAGCTGTCCAACGGCGTATGCAGCCTGAACGAGCAGGAAGAGCGTCTGGCATTCTCCTGCCTGATGCGTCTGGACGAGGGCGGCAACCTGACCGGTTATCGCTTTGCCAAGAGCGTCATCCGCAGCCGTGTCAAGGGCGTTTACAGCGAGCTGAACCAGATTTTTGCTGGCGAAACCACTCCGGCGCTGGACGAAAAGTATGCTGAGGTTTCCGCAGCATTCCCGGCAATGCAGCAGCTGTATCGCCTGCGCAAGAAGCTGCGCAGCGAGCGTGGCTGCATGGATATCGAGAGCGGCGAGTGCAAGCTGATTCTGGACGAGAACGGTCACTGTGTGGACCTGAAAAAGCGCGTACAGGGCGAAGCAGAAGCCATGATCGAGGAGTTCATGCTGCTGGCAAACCAGAGCGCAGCCCACTTTGCCCGCGTAAAGGAAGCTCCTTTCGTGTACCGTGTACACGAGGAGCCCAACGGCGAAAAGCTGGAGCGTCTGCACAGCCTGTTGCAGAGCTGCGGTATCAACGATAAGTTCGCCGGTGAAGTTCCCACCCAGAAGGAGCTGTCCGCTATTCTGGACAGCGTGCGCGGCACCCAGTATGAGAAAATCATCCACACCGGTATGCTGCGCTGCATGGCAAAGGCTCGCTATGAGGAAAAGGCAAAGGGTCACTTTGGTCTGGTGCTGAGCGACTACGCCCACTTTACCAGCCCCATCCGCCGCTACTCTGACCTTGCCATTCACCGTGTGCTGACCGATATTCTGGATAAGGCAGACAAGGCAACCCTGCAGCAGCGTTACGGCAAGTTCGTCGAGGACGCAAGCAAGCAGGCAAGCAACCGTGAAGTCATTGCTATGCAGATCGAGCGTTCCGCAGACGATTGCTACAAGGCAGAATATGCACAGCAGCATCTGGGCGAAAGCTATCTGGGCGTGATTTCCGGCGTCACCCAGCGCGGTATCTTTGTCGAGCTGGAAAACTCGCTGGAAGGCTTTGTCCCTGCGGCAAGCCTGACCGCTACCGGTACCCAGCTGACCGAGGGCGTACGCCTGTACGACCCGGTATCCGGCAAGAGCTGGAGCCTGGGCGATGAAATCATGGTCACCATCGTCCGTGCCAGCGTAAGCATGGGCCGTGTGGACTTTGAGCCCGCAAAGCCCAACGACGAAGCAAACAAGCACTAAATAGACACAAAAGGCACGGTAGGCGATACCGTGCCTTTTCTTTTTGCCCCAATGGGCGGAAAAGTTCTGCGAAAGAAAAGCCAATCGAGGAATTTTTTACCGGAACACTCCTATACTGATACTAAACGAAAAGGAGTGTGAGTGCGTTGGCCGTATTGACAGAACGAAAAGGAATTCTTTCGCCCCGTGTGCCATATGATGCAGAAATGAAGCGGTACCACCCCGACCTAGAGGATGAAATCAGAGAGGTCAAAGCAGATTTGTGCCACAATGAGATGGTGTTCAATCTGGAAACCGAACCGGACTTGATCGAGCAGTGCATCTATGAGCGGCAGGCACTGCAATGCCGGTATCGGTATTTGATTGGGGAGGCACGCCGTCTGGGGCTGCGTGCCATCCTGACCGAGCATGATTGACCATTTTTTGAATTGGATGGCGTCCGCTGCGGCAGCAGTTGCCCTGTTGGGGCTGTTGCAAATCGCTGCGCCGTATCTGGGATTTGCCATCCGCCCCGGTGTACCCGGGCTTTTGGTTGCCGCTGTGCTGGGCGTACCGGGGATTATACTATTGCTCGTATTACATCTGGTGTTTTTTCTGCTGTAAGGGCAGACACCGGGCAGAAAACAGCAGGCATGAGGGGACGACCCTTGTGCCTGCTGTTTTGTTGTTTTAAGAAACCGCAGACGCAGTACAACTGTCCATAATACATCACGCTTTGCACGAGGTGTCTTGATAGCATCGCCGAAATGCCGTACTATGGATAAATTAGACCAATTTCGTCAAAAGAAGAAAGATGGATGAATGGTTGTATGATGGCCTTCGGCCTTGCCAGTATTGCCCTGTGTATTGGTGTATTTCTGCGCGCTAAGGTGCCTATGTTCCGCAATATGCTGGTGCCTGCCAGCGTAATTGCCGGTGTTCTGGGCTTGATTTTTATGAATACGGTCCCCCTTACCGGGCTGGATCTGGGTACGGATGCAGGTATGTTTGCGAACATCGTAAATCAGCGGTTCACCTTGTCCTTTATTTCCATTGGTTTGGTGAGCGTGAAATCCAGCGAGGGCAGCACAGCCGGCCATATTACCAAGGGCGCATGGGCTATGGGTATTTTGTGGTGCTTTATCTATACCATCACGCCGCTGATCGGTATGGGGCTCGGCTACCTGTTCGGTGACCATTTTAACTTTGACCCGGTATACACCACTCTGGTGCAGTTTGGCTTTGCGCAAGGCCCCGGACCGACGGTCTCCTTCGGTACCATGTTTGAAAACAACGGCTGGGAAAACGCCGTTATGGTAGGCATCACCTTTGCTGCAGCCGGATTCTTTGCGGCATTCGGTCTGGGCATTCCCATGGCGCGCTATGCCATTAAGCATCGCTTGGCAAAGCACAGCGGAAAGCTGGACGATGCTACCCTGCGAGGCTATATGCTGCCGCAGGAGCAGACCGAGTATATGATAAAAGATACCACCAGCACCGGTAATATCGAAACCCTGACCCTGCACTTTGCTTTGGTCGGTCTGTGCTATGTGATGGGCGTGGGTATCTCCAAGATTCTGGCGCTCATTCCCGGTTTCGTGGGCGAAACCATCAGCGGCATGATGTTTATGAACGGTATGTACGCAGCCTACATCGTGAAATGGGTGATGAAGAAATGCGGCATTCCCTATGTGCAGAACGAGGAGCTGCAAAGCAAAATCACCAATCTGGCGACAGACTTTATTGTTGTCTGTTCTTTCATGGCGGTCAGCGTCAGCGTCATCGGTCAGTGGATTGTACCCATCCTCATTGAGTGCGTGGTGGTCGCGGTCTTCACCATGTTCGCCTGCATTTACTTCTGCAAGCGCATCGGCGGTGAGAACGATCTGGAACGCACGCTGGCTCTGTACGGTACCACCACCGGCACGGTACCCAGCGGTATTTCTCTGGTGCGCATTATTGACCCGGAATTCAAGACCACCACGGCTGTGGAGCTGGGTCTGATGAATCTGATCATGTATTTCAATACCCCGGTATATGTATTGCTTTTGGGCTATGTATCCGGTGAGATCGCGCCGATTGCCATGGCTGGAATTCTGGTCGCCTTCAGCGTGGGCTTCCTGCTGGTGCTGAAGCTCACCGGCTGCTGGGGCAAGCCCGGTTTCAGCTGGAAGAAGGCAGACTAAAGAAAAAGTGAGGCGTTTTTATGGAAACGATTTATACTGGTGGCACGATCCTTACCATGGAAAGCCCTAAGGACAGCCCGGAAGCTGTTCTGGTGCGGGATGCGTATATTGCCGCTGTGGGCAGTCTTGCGCAGCTGAAGCAGCAGGCACCAAAGGCGAACATTCGGGATTTGCAGGGTCGATGCCTCATGCCGGCATTTGTGGACCCATACAGCCACATTGTAATGACTGGCCAGATGCGCCAGTTTGCGGATCTTTCCGGCTGCGAGAGCTTTTCTGATATTGTGGATACGATGCGTTCCTACATAGCAAAGAACCATGTGCAGCCCGACAGCGTCGCGGTGGGCTTTGGCTATGACCATAACTTCCTACGGGAAAAAGCGCACCCGGATGCAGCTTCGCTGGATGAAATCAGCCGGGATATCCCTGTGTTGCTCATGCATATTTCCGGGCATCTGGGCTGTGCCAACAGCGCCATGCTGGCCCTTGCCGGAGTGGATGAAACGACCCCCGACCCCTACGGCGGCAAGTACGGCAGGGAAGCGGGAACAAATCGCCCCAACGGCTATCTGGAAGAAACCGCCTTTATGGCTGTGCAGGCCGTGATGAAGCAGACGGTAAAGACGGACCGCAGAGCACTGCTGAAAGGAATGCAGCAGGCGTATCTGGAAAACGGCATTACCACCTGTCAGGATGGAGCAACGACCCCGGAAAATATGGCGCTGCTGCGAGAAGCCGACGATTTGGACCTGCTGGATGTGGATGTGGTTGTCTACCCCATGGCAACGGAAAACCCGGAAGCATTTCTCCAGGAGCACGCCGACTGCTTGAACGGCTATCATAAGCACATAAAAATCGGTGGGCTCAAGATGATTCTGGACGGTTCGCCGCAGGGGAAAACCGCTTGGATGAGCCAGCCCTACGAGGGGATGGGCGACTACTGCGGATACCCCTTTGTAAGCCGGGAAGAAGCGCTCCACTGTGCGAAAACTGCCGTGGACAGCAATTTGCAGCTGCTGTGCCACTGTAACGGTGACGCTGCCAGTGAGCTGTTCCTCACCAGCTACGAGCAGGCCCTGCAGGAGAGCGAAAACCCCGAAAAGCAGAGCCTGCGTCCCATGATGGTACACTGCCAGACGGTGCGCAATGACCAGCTGCAGCGTATGGCAAAGCTCAATATGCTGGCGAGTATCTTTGTGGGTCATGTGTATTATTGGGGCGACATACACCTGCAGAACTTCGGCTTTGCGCGGGGCAATCACATCAGCCCGGTTGCTGACGCGCTGCGCTGCGGCCTCAGCGTGAACTTTCATCAGGACACGCCCATCACACCGCCCAATATGCTGCACAGCGTGTGGTGTGCGGTGAACCGCCTGAGTCGGGAAGGGCAGGTTATCGGAGCTGACCAGAAAATCGGTGTGTACGAGGCACTGAAAGCGGCTACGATCAATGCCGCCTATGTGTACGGCGAAGAAGACACCAAAGGCAGCATCAAGGCGGGTAAATATGCCGACCTGGTGATTCTGGACCGCAATCCGATGGCGGTACAGCTCATGGAAATCCGGGAGATTCAGGTTCTGGAAACCATCAAAAAAGGCACAAGCGTATATCAAAGCGCATAAAAAAGACCGGAGCAGGGGTTGAGTACATTCTATAAGGGAGTATTTTGTCAAAAGGGTGTTAGTAACTTGTTCCTAACAATCGCACAGTTTATACTCTGTATGGAGTATAAACAGTATGCTCGCTAAGATGATGCAAAATCAAATGGCGACGGGATGAAACTTTTGATTTTGCAGATTGTTAGACTTATCAAAATTTTCTTATCAGGAGGAGAATCAAATGGAAATTCAATTTAATAATATTGTCCTTCGGGATATGAAAGAATCCGACATCGAGGATTATGTACGCTGGTTTACCACAGAAATAAAATGGATGGACTGGGATGCCCCCTGGGAAACGAAGAAGTCGGATGCCGATACAGAACGGAAAAGCTGGACGAAGTACTATGAATCCATGCGGGAAATGTCCGATGATGTAGTTCGCTGGAAGTTTGAGATTGAATCTGAAGGCCAGCACATTGGCTGAGTCAGTTCTTATCTGACCGATGAAAACTATGATTGGATCAGCGTCAAACAGGTGAAAGACGGACAAAAGGTGCATCAGACAATTGGAATTGACATTTGCGAATCCAATATTTGGGGCAAACATGCTGGCACCAATGCCCTTCGTACGTTCATCCAGTATTATGCAGAGAACGGATGCAAAGAAATCTATACGCAGACATGGTCCGGAAATGTTCGCATGATTCGTGTCGCTGAAAAGCTTGGCTTTCAGGAATGCAATCGGAGTAAGGTGGAACATGAAGTCCGTGGAGAAACATATGACGGCCTGACATTTATGCTCAGAATATGAGGGTTATCCTGAATTGTTCGCCCTATTCCAATAAATCTAGCAATTTAAAAAATGGAGTGTATCAAGGCATGATACACTCCATTTCGCTTTTTGATATTTCCAAAACTTCCTTATGGGGCATGCCATTTCCTGTTCCTGCTTTTTGATTTCAGCGCAAGGATGCTACATTACGCACCTTTGGCATCAGACAAATATGCCTGCTGTTTTTCTGTTTTGTTTTGCGGCGGGATATGGTATACTCAACGCAGGAAAGTAAAATTTGCGGAGGAGATACCAATGAACCAATGCAAAACAATGCTGCCGTATTTGGGCGTAAATGCGGCTGCGTTTTATCTGCTGCCGCTGCTGATGCGGGACACCGGCTCCGGCATGGCAATTTTGCTTGTGGCAATCCCGGCGGTGTGCCTAATTGCATCCGCCCTGTTTGGCATCAAACATTCGTTTTGTTGGCTGTATGCGCCGGCAGTGGCGCTGCTGTTTTTGCCCACCATCTTTTTGTTTTACAATGCCAGCGCATGGGTCTATGTGGTGGGCTATGCAGTAATTGCGCTTTTGGGCAATGCCATCGGCGCAGCCTGCAAGAAGTGCAGCAAAGATGTGTAAATCTATACACTTCAGGATAAGGGGGAAGTCCCATGTGGCTCAAAGACAGAAAAACGGCAGGCATTGCCGTTCTGCTTGCACTGGTCGTGCTGATTGGCGGCATTGTGTGGGGTGCAGCTGCCCGAAAAAACAGATGCGCTACCGTAGAAGACCGGGAAAAGATGCTGGCAGAAGTGTTTTCCCAACCGGCAGGGCAGTGCTGGTCCATTGCCACAGAATCCGAAGTGGACGGCTATCTGGTGAGCGGTGCATACGACAATCAGGGCTGCGCTGCGATTGCGGTGTTTGAACCGAGCAAATGGGGCGGTTACCACTTGCAAGGCACCACATGGCAAGGCAAAGAGCAAATCATAACGGAAAGGAAATCGATGCTTTAGACTACCAGTATGACGAGGAGCGCTTGCTTATCACGCCGAAACGAACTATTTTGCCCGGAAAGTATCAGGATATGATGCCCTGGTCTGAAATGGGCTACAGCATCGTCGACCTGGCAGAACAAAACCAGTGGAACAGCCTGCACGGTGACGGAACCGAAACAATGCAGGTTTTCTTGGGCGCAGGGGAAGATGTTGTGCTGCTCTGGGAGGAAGGCATGACACTGCCTGCCGCATCAGAAATGTTGGAGGAATACTTTGGCTATGAGCAGGGCAGTGCCGACTACTGGGCAAGCCGCAAAAATTCTGCGACGGAATAAGCAGCATAAACTAACAGAAAAAGGAGCGTATCCAGTGGATACGCTCCTTTTTGTTTGTGTGATTGCCCGATTCAGCATTATCGGGTCAGGGAAAGGATGCCGGAACAATCCGAAACCTTTTCAAACTGCAATGTGGGGAAGTTCTCTTTCAGCTCGTCATAGACGAAATAGATTTCGTCCTCGTCCCATGCGTCACCTGCTTGGGCTTTGCATCTTTCCAGCTGTGCGCGGGTCTCAAATGCAACGTCGCCGATGTAAATAGAACCGCCGTCATGCAACAGTGACAGCAGCATCGTTAAGAAAACGATTTTCTGCGGGTCAGTCAGATGATGCAGGGAATAGGTTGCCACAATGGCATCATAACGGTTTTGCATCAACGGGTATATCAGACCTGTGGTAAAATCGCCCTGATACAATTTTGCGTCCGGCATTTTAGCCTGCGCCAATGCGATCATGCGGGCAGAAAAGTCCTGACCGAAAATCTCACAGCCGTTGGCATACAATTTCGAGGTGAGCACAGCGGTTCCGAAACCAATGTCCAGTACCTTGCGACCGGGATGTGCCAACACACGGCTGTAAATCCCGTTCAAGACCTTTTTATATCCAGCAAACGGGTAAGTGCCGTTGTCGTCGGAGATGCCGACGCTTTGGTCGTAGCCGTCTGCCCATAAATCGAAGCCGGTTTGATTTAATATTTCATTCCTCCGAATGGTTGATCCTTGCAGGCGTTCTGCGGCATCAGCCGAAAATGCGCCCCAAGAACATCTGCCACTGTTTCTGCCACCAGTCCCAGTCGTGGGTCACATCATAGCCCCACAGCTCAAACTGAGCAGGGATTTCTTTTTCCTCCAGCAGCGCGGCAAGTGCTTTGGTAGAAGCGGTGTAGTCGTCCTCCCATGCGCCCTGACCCACGCACAAAAGCAGCGGGTCTGCCTTGCGGTACAAATCCATGCGAGGGTCGCCCGCAGGCAGGTCTGCCAGATAGCAAAGCGGGGTGTTGCGGTACATCAAATCGTCGGTGTAATCGCCCAGATACGGCTGTGCGCTGTACATACCGGAAAGCGCAATCACGCCGCTGAACAAATCCGGACGGCGCAAAAAGCAGTTCATGGCATGACCGGCACCTGCGCTTGCGCCTGCAACCAGCGCTTTGCCCTGATTGACACCGCCGTTCAGCGCAATCATGCGGGGGTACAGCTCATGGGTCAGATAGTTGAACCACTTTTCCTGCATTTCCATGCGGCGGCGGGGGTCGCCATCTCGGTCATCCCAGCTTTCCGGGTCGATGGAATCCACACAGAACAACTGAACCTGTCCCTTGTCGATCCACCATGCGGCTTTTTCGACCATGCCGAAATTTTCCCAGTCATAAAACCGACCGGACAGGCAGGGGAATACCACAACAGGGCGTCCACCCTCACCAAATACCTTGAACTCCATCTCACGGCCCAGATAGTCGCTCCACTCTTTATAGTAATTGATCTGCATGGCAATCCACTCCTTTTTTCTTACACGACGCAGCCCGCATCAGCGGAACTGGTTTTGCTCCGGAACATAGGCAAAGCCTGCGGCTTCCAAAGTAGAACGAATCGAAGCTGCATCCAGCTCACGGTCCTCGCACAAGGCTTCCAGACTGGAATACTGGTCACGCAGCAGGGTATTGATGGTGCTCATCAGCAAAATAGGATCCTGGGGAATATACATAAAGGTTCCTCCTGATTATTTGATTGGTTGGGTTTCGTGTTGATTCCATGATAGTACAAGCCGCCCGGAATTGCAATCGGATTTTTACAAAGAGGAAACATCGCTGCACACAGAAAAAGCAAAAAAAAAGAAATTGCATTGCGTAGGTGCATTTTTATATGGGAAAACGGAAGTTTCGGGTTCTGTATGCGCATTTTTACAGGGTGGATTCGATTATTCGTCGCAGCGATGTGTCGCAAAGCGCAAAATTTGCAAAATGCGGAGCAATATCGCTTCAAAGACGCTGGGATTATTTTATCAGGAATGGGCGGCTATTTCGATTTTTTGTTATTTCGAGGAAATGTGTACAGAAGAAACAGAAAAACATTTTGAAATGAAAATAAAATGTTGTAATTAATAAAAATGAGTGTAAGTGTATCTTTATAGAAACGCATTGAAACAGAGATGCACTGCATGAGGGAGCCCCTCTTGGGAACTGCCCGAAAGTTTTTGGATAGCACGAGGGGAGCTTGACCGATGAAGAAAACGCAAAAAAAGAAATCTGTTGTGGCACAGCCGCACAAACAAAGAAACAAGATGCGGTGGTGGCTGGCAGGTGGTGTCTTGCTGTTGGGTTTGCTGGCAGCAGGGGTCGGCTGTCGACATATTCCGGTGATTACCGTTCAGGGTGTGCCGATTTCCGAGCAGGAATTTACTGCCGCACAGCTGCGAAACAAAGCGTCTGTGATTTCGGAGTTTCAGCGGGAACATGGCGTCGAATACGATGCGGATTTTTGGGATGTGACCATTGACGGATACACGGCAGAAGAACGCCTGAACGAAGCGGCGCTTTCGGATGTGATACAGACGGTTTCGACAGAGCAGCTGCTGCGGGAGGCGGGGTTGCTGCCCTATCAAAATTACAAGCAGCTGCAGGCACAATGCGAGGAAACAAACCGAACGCGTGCTGCTGCGGCAGCTCAGGGGCAGACCATTTATGGACCTGTCGCGTATGGGGTGGACGAATATCGGGAATATGTGATTTCCAACACATTGATTCAGCTGGAGCGACAGCACTATGCAGAGCTGGAAGATACGCTGTCTGACAAAGAGCTGGAAACCTTTGCTGCGCAGCACCCGGAGGTCCAGATTCTTCGCTACCCGGCGGTAACGCTCACCCTTTACAAAGTTAGTGGGCAGGCGGGCGCATTGCCGGAACAGACCGCGCAGCAAGCCCAGCATTTGGTGGAGCAGCTTGGGCAGGGGAAGGACGAACTGTCAGAGCAAACCGACGGGATTTCCGCGGAAACCAGAGTATTTTCAGAAGATACCAAACATCAGGATTTGCTGATGTGCCCGGAATTGTTTTACGCAGTGATGGACCAGCCGGAGCCGGAAAAGATTGTGGGTCCGGTAGAGGTGCATGGTGTTTGGTATGTAGGAAAGGTTACAGAGGTGGAGCAAGTACCCGATTCCGTTGCCGAGAATCGGGAGTGGTACCTTTCCAAATACTGTCAGTACCAAATTGAGAAGCAAATCGAAACCGATGTGCAGAAGGCCTGTGTGCGTCATTTTCGAAAGTATCCCTCATGTGTGGCATAATTTCTGCGTTGTCGTGACGCAAAAGGAGAAAAAGGAATGAGAAAACAACCAATGAAACGGCTCTGTGCCTTGACGCTTTCCGTCTTTATGGCACTGTCCGTGGCTGCTCCGTCCGTTTTGGCAGCCGAAGCAGCGGTCGAGCCATCTGTTGTTGTGCAGCAGGCAACAGAAGATGCCGACAGCGTACCCGCAGAAGGCGATGAGGGCGTGAGTGGGCTCGTATCGCCGGAAGAAAACGAATCGACGACCCTTCCGGAGAAATCTGAACAGCCGGACGATGCAGCCGCAAGCGAGCCCGCATTGCCGGAAGAAACCGAAACGCTCCCGGAAGAAGAACCCGCTGATTTGCCCGCAAAGGACGAAGAAAGCGCAGACAAGCTCGAGCAGCCGCAGGAAGGCAAGTCGGCTGCACGGTGCTTTACTTCTCCGGTGGATGGCGTGCTGCGCCTGACCGGCAAGCCGGCAAAGAGCAATGTAAATGGCGCAAACGACCCGGGCGATGACGGCGTCAATCTCTCCATCCTGAAAAACAAGGATGTGGTTTGGGGTCCGGTACACATCAGCGGCGGTGACAGCACAGGTGTTGCACATGACGTTACGCTGGATGTGGCAAAGGGCGACAAGCTGTACTTTGTAGTCAATCAGGGCGGTGTGGACTGGTATGATGACGTGGTCTGGACGCCGAAGGTAGAATATGTCTCCATTCCGGTAGAACCTCCGGTTCCTGCCGAGGGCGCATATTATGTGGATGATGCTTCTGCAGACATTGTCTACAGCGGCATGGATGCTGCTACAACCAACTCTGCAAGTCTTGCTTATGACAAGACGCTCCATGTGAGCAAAAAGGTAGGCGGCAAAGCAGAATACAGCTTTACCGGCAGCGGTATTGAAGTACTCAGCACCAAGGTCAGCAATGGCGGTACCATGCAGGTGCAGCTGTATGCGGTCAAGAACGGGGAAGAAACCCTGGTGGAAGAAAAAACCGTAAACTGCCATGACACAGCAAATGCAGCTTACTTTACGGCATATGCCAAGACGGGTCTTACTTATGGTGACTATAAGCTGGTTATGACCCATGTGGCAAATCAGGGCGGCAGCGCAGGCGAAATGGTGCTGGATGCTCTGGTTGTGCATACCAAAAAAGAAGATGGCGAGACGGATATCTGCACAGTTTCCTTCGGCGGTAAAAACGGTACAGTCGTTGTGCGTGCAAATGGTCAGCCCCTGAAATCCGGCGCAACTGTGCGCCGCGGTACCAATCTGGAAGTTGAGCTGACCCCTGCAGCTGATTTCTATACGAAGGGCCTTTTCGTTAACGAGGAACTGGTCGCTGTGGAAGATAACCGCTGTACACTGAACGGTGTTGCAGCCGATACGGTGATTCAGGCAATCTTTGCGGTCGAGCCTTCCGTCGGCAGCCAGAATGCGGCACTGCATCGCCCGGTCAGCATCACCGGCGCACAGAGCGGTGACAAACGATACAATAAGGACCATGCAACAGATGGCTATCTGGTAAAGGATTCCAGCGGATGGGAAGCATCGTCTCTGAACAAGACCCCCGCCAGCCTGACGGTCGATTTGGAGCGTACAATCGCTGTGGAGCAGGTACGCCTGTACTGGAACGATGACAGACAGATTGCACCGTCCGCTTATACCGTAGAGGTTTCTCAGGATGGTACCCATTTCACGCAGTTTGTAAAGGTCGATAAAAAGACCACCGGTACCGTATCCCACGATGCAGCACAGGCTGTGCCGGCACGTTATGTGCGTGTCAGCATTCCGGTCACCACCGATGGTACGCTGACCTGGAATTCTCTGCTGCTGCATGAAATCGAAGTCTATGGCGCAACCAACGTGGATAAGAGCGCTCTGGCTGAGCTGGTTGCGGCAGCAGAGAAAGAAACTGCAAAAACCGGTTTGTATACCGCAGAATACATTGCTGCTTTGCAGAAGGCAATCCGCAATGCACAGATGGAGCTGAACGACAAAAAGGCTACCGCAGAGAGCGTCGCAGCTGCACAGAAGGCATTGCAGAAACTGCTGGATGCACCGGAATGGATGCAGTACACCGTTTCGGCAACAAATGGTACCGGCAGCGGCAGCTATGCGGTGGGCGCAGAAGTTACTGTGACGCTGGAACGCCCACTGGGTACCAGATTTGTCAAGTGGACCGCAGAAGGTATTTCGCTGTCTGAGGCAGACGCTAAGGGCGAAACGGTCACCTTTACTATGCCGGAACACAATGTGACACTGAACGCAGAATGCATCGAACTGCCGGCAGGAAACGTTACGCTGGCAGATAAGGACGAACTGACCGCAGCGCGCACTGAGCTGGAAAAGGCTTTGGCAGAAGGCGGTCATGCCGAAGAAACCGCTGTGCTGGAAGCACGTCTGGACCGCATCACTGCTGCACTGGACAGCATCGCAAAGGTCGAGGACGTGATGGCACAAATCAATGCGCTGCCCGAAAGCGTCACCCCGGATGAGGATGAGAGCATAGAAAATGCACTGCAGCAGGCACAGGAGGCTTATGCCGCATTGTCTGAGCAGGAGAAAGCGATGCTGGATGCAAAGTATTCGGAAAAGCTGGACAAGCTGACGCAGGAATCCAGCGCATACGCAATCCTTTCCGGCGATGGAAGCACCTGGGAAAAGGGACAGGAAAATCCCCTGACCATCACCGCAAACGGCAGCCTGCGCAAGTTCTCGCATCTGGAAATTGACGGCGTCAAGGTGTCTGCTGATTCGTACAAGGCAGCACCCGGCGGTACGGTCATCGACCTGCAGCCCCAGTACCTGAACAATTTGTCTGCTGGCTTGCACAGCATTGTGTTTGTGTATCGGGATGGACAGGTGAGCGGCAGCTTCAACATCAAGAATGCTGATCTGAAGCCCGATCCCGAACCCACTCCGGAGCCCAAACCCGAACCCACTCCGGAGCCCAAACCCGAACCCACTCCGGAGCCCAAACCTGAGCCGACTCCGGAGCCCAAGCCTGAGCCGACTCCGGAACCCAAACCCGAGCAGCAGCCTCAGCCGCAGACGCCTGCACAGCATACCACCGCACCGGCTACAGGAGATTCCTCCAACATCATCCTGTGGTGCATGGCAATGGGCGGCGCACTGATGGCGGTTGCGTTCGTATATCGTAAGCAGCAGAAAAATCGCTGATTTTTCTCAGTAGCCCATAAAATGGCATAAAAAGAACCGACTGCCGCAGCCGACAGCCGCTTCTTTTTTGCATATCGTGATAGAGATGCCCGCAATACAGAAACACGCGTGTACGCCATAAAACAAAAAGCACAGGGGAGAAAACCTCCGCTGTGCTTTTGTTTTCGGAAAAAAGGGTAAAATAAAACACGGGCGGTGGCTAATCGTCCGTGTCTATTTTTCGTTATGTTACGCCTTACAGTGCGCGGGTAATCTTACCAGAGCGCAGGCAACGAGCGCATGCATAAACATACTTGGGAGAACCATCGACAACTGCCTTAACGCGCTTGACGTTGGACTTCCAGGTACGGTTGCTGCGACGATGAGAGTGGGAGACCTGGATACCGAAAGCCACGCCTTTACCACAGCAGGAACATTTGGCCATACTTGCTGCACCTCCTCGTACAATGATGTGCAATCGTATAAATCATCAGCTAAGCTATTTTACCAGACTGCGTGAAAAAATGCAAGGGCTTTTCCAATAATTTTTACTTTTTTTGCGTGATTGCGCAAATCCACTGCGATACTTGTCTGAAATCCAAAAACAGGGTATAATAATATGAATTATTATAGATAGGAGTGCCCGTTATGATAACATATTTTTACCGCGCTCTGGTTATGCTGGTAGCCATCCCCTTCCACGAAGCTGCCCACGCATTTGTCAGCTGGAAGCTGGGCGACAGTACCGCAAAGGATATGGGCCGCATGACCATCAACCCTATGGCGCACTTTGACCCGATGGGTGCGCTGTGCATGATCGTTGCCGGTGTTGGCTGGGCAAAGCCCGTACCGACGCAGGCATACCGGTTCCGCAATCCCAAGGTGGGTATGGCGCTGACGGCTTGTGCCGGCCCGGCGGCAAACTTTACGCTGGCATTCGTCAGTGCGATTCTGTATAAGATCGTGCTGTATGTATCGCTGGCAACGGGTGCAAACGGTATGCTCATTGCGGCGGTGAGCCAGATTTTGTATTACATGATTATTATGAACGTGTCGCTGGCGGTGTTCAACCTGATTCCGGTTCCGCCCTTTGACGGCAGCCGTATCCTGCTCACGTTTTTGCCCCAGAAGTGGTATTTTTACGTCATGAAATACGAGCAGTACATTTTCGTCGGTATGTTCCTGCTGCTGATGGTGGGCGTACTGGACCGCCCGCTGGGTATGCTAAACGCTTACACCATCGGCGTTTTGGACCGTGCAACCAGCTTTGTGGATGTGATTGCGGTCAAGCTGTTGTTCGCCTGATAGAAAAGGACCCGGATCAACATGGAAGAATTGCAATTCAAACTGGAAAATTTCGAAGGTCCGCTGGATCTTTTGCTGAACCTGATTCGCAAAAACAAGATGGACCTGCACGATATTCCCATTCTGGATCTGATCGAGCAGTATCTGGTGGTCATTCGGAGCGTGCAGGAGCATCGGCTGGACGTTGCCAGCGAATTTATCGAGATGGCAGCCCGTCTGGTGGAGATGAAAAGCTATCTGCTTTTGCCCCGCAGCGAAGAAGCTGAGCGCATGAAAGAAGAACTGACCGGTCAGCTGATTGAATACGACCTTTGCAAAAAGTTGGCGGGTCAGCTGGGCACCATGTACGATGATACCTATATGGTGGTGCGCAAACCCGCCCCGGTAACCTGGGCGCTGGAATATAACCTACACCACGACCCGAAACTACTGGTAGATGCTTGGGACGCTTTGAGCGGCAAGGGCAAAAAGGTGAAAAAGCTGGAGCAGGATGTATTCGAGCCCATCGTTTCCACCCCCATCGTATCGGTGGTGAGCCGTGTGGTACACGTTCTGCGTGGTCTGGTGACGGGCAAGCTGCACAGCCTGCATCAGCTGTTCTCGAAAAGCGACAGCCGCAGCACAACGGTTGCTACCTTTTTGGCGGTGCTGGAAATGGTGCGCAACGGTCGCATCTGCATTGATGACGATGCCAAGCTGACCATCAGCCGGGAAAAAATCAAATGGGATACGTCAGGAGAATCGGAATGGACTTAAAGGAATACAAAGCAGCCGCAGAAGCCATGCTGTTTGCCCATGGCGAGCCGGTTTCCGGCGAAAAGCTGGCGGCGGTGCTGGGCATTGAACCGCCTGTGGTGGAGCGATTGCTGCTTTCTCTGCAAGAGGATTATGAAAAGAAAGACCGGGGTTTGTGTCTGTTGCATTTAGAGGACCACTGGCAGCTGGCAACCAAAAACAAATACAGCACGCAGGTCAAGCAGATTCTGGACACCCGGCGGAATGTGCCGCTGTCTGGTGCTGCGCTGGAAACCCTGACCATCATCGCCTACAACCAGCCGGTTTCCCGCTCGTTTATTGAGCAGGTGCGCGGTGTGGATTCCTCCCACACGGTGAGCAATCTGCTGGAAAAGGATTTGATTGAAGAAGCCGGACGGCTGGATTTGCCCGGTCATCCGGTGAGCTTCCGCACGACAGACACCTTTTTGCGTGTGTTCGGTCTGCGCAGTCTGGCGGATTTGCCCCCGCTGCACAGTGATATGCCCCAGCCGGACGCAGAAGGGGAGACATAATCATGTCCGCCCTGATTACGGTTTTGCTGTTTCTTTTGAAAGCGGTGGGCATCTTGCTGCTGGTGGCGCTTGGGCTGATCGCGGTGGCACTGCTGATTCCGGTATCGCTGTGGCTGGATTACCACGACGAGGACCTGACGGTGAAAGTGGGTGCGCTGGGCTTCAAATACACCTTGCTGCCCCAGAAAGAAAAGCCGGAGGAAACGCCGAAAGCCAAATCCGCAGAGAAACCCAAGGCAAAAACCACGACTGCACAGCCGCCTAAAGCGACAGCTTCGGAGCCGCCCAAGGCGGAAACGGTGAAGCAAACCAAGGCTGCACAGCCGCCCAAACCGGAAACGGCACAGCAGCCAAAAGCTGCGGCTGCGGAAAAAACCAAAGCGACAGCAAAAGAACCGCCTAAGACAGCGGCAAAGCAAACGAAACCTGCGGACGCAAACCCGCCCAAAGCGGAACCCCAAGACAAAAATGCGCTGATGCAGCTGACCTTTGACCAAGTGGTAACGGCGGTAAAGGGTCTGGGCGCAATGGGCAAACGCATCGTGAACGGCTTGAAGGTCAAGCACATTCGGCTGTATCTCCCGGTGACGGGCGAGGATGCGGCAGATACCGCCATCCAATACGGCAAAATGCAGGCTTGGCTGCACGCTGGGCTGGGCGTATTGAACCGTGCCATCTGGCTGGATTTTGACGAGTGCCGTCTGGAAGCCGATTTTCTGGCGAAAGGCGAGAAAAAAAGCCGTTTCTCTTGTCAAATATCCGCCCGATTGCTTATAATGGTAATAGCAGTCACACGCTTTGTCTGGCTGCTTTGGAAAGCAAATATCCTGCCGGTGCTGATAGATCAGTTTGCCGGCAAGGAAGAATAAGTAAGGAGAACAACGATGGCTGAGCATACAATTCAAGGCTTTATGGGTGTTACGATGGATAAGGTGCGGGAAATGGTCGATGCCAATACGGTCATCGGCGATCCTGTGCATACCGAGGACGGAACTGTGATTCTGCCGGTATCCAAGATTACCTTCGGTTTTGCTTCCGGCGGTTCGGATTTTGAGGGCAAAAACGCAGCCAACAAGGATTTGTTTGGCGGTGGTGGCGGTGCAGGCGTATCTGTCATTCCGGTTGCCTTTTTGGTGATTCAGGGCGGCAATGTGCGCACCATTCAGCTGTCCAACTCCGGCAACGCCATGGACCGTGCGCTGACCATGCTGCCTGAGTTGGTGGACCGACTGACCGAGCTGGTCAACTCCGGCAAAAAAGAAAAAGCAGCCCCTGCGGCAGAAACTGCCAAGACCGACGCTGCACAATAACCATACCATGTGAGGGGCGATCGTTTCTGACCGCCCCTTGTTTGAAATTCACACACAAGATATGTATTAAAGAAAAGGGAATACAAATATGGCACAGGAAAGAATTCAGAAGATTATGGCTGAGCAGGGTCTCTGCTCCCGTCGCGCTGCTGAGCAGATCATCAACGAGGGTCGTGTTAAGCTGAACGGTCACCCCGTTAAGGTTGGCGACAAGATGGACCCCAATCAGGACATTTTGACCGTTGACGGTCAGCGCATCATCTACAACAAGAAGCAGCAGATGTACTATATCATGCTGTACAAGCCCCGTGGATACGTCACCACCGCCAGCGACGAGCTGGGCCGCAAGACCGTTCTGGACTTGGTCAAGGACGTCCCTGCGCGTATCTACCCGGTAGGCCGTCTGGATAAGGACAGCGAAGGTCTGCTGTTGATGACCAACGACGGCGCATTCGCGCAGGCTATGACCCACCCGTCCGGTGAAATCAGCAAGCTGTACCGCGTCACCGTGCGCCCCCGTGCAACCGAGCAGCAGGTGGTCAAGCTGACCCAGGGCGTTGTGCTGGATGACGGCACCAAGACCCTGCCCGCAATCGTTAACGTTGTCGTGGACGAGCCGGGCCGTACCGTTATGGAAATGACCCTGCGTGAGGGCAAGAACCGTGAGATTCGCCGTATGTGCGAAGCCGTCGGTCTGGAGGTTGTGCGCCTGAAGCGCAATGCCGAAGGCGTTGTCAAGCTGGGTATGCTGCAGCCCGGTGAATACCGTGACCTGACCAAGCAGGAGCTGTCCGGTCTGCGCGCAGCAGCTGCAAAGGGCCGTGCACGCACCCGCACCACCAGCCAGCAGGAAGCTGCTGCAGCACGCAAAAAGCGTCGTGGTGATTATGCTGACCGCAAGCCCGGCGGACGCCCCGCAAACGGCAATCGTAAGCCGAATGGTCGCCCTGCAGGTCGAAAATTCGAGAAAAAGCAGGGCTAATTGTCACTTTGTCTAAAAAATGACAAATAAGAGGCTTCCTTTTCTTCATTGTAAAGTGCTCAAAATACTTGTGGCTTCTTGAGTGAAATAGTATAATAATTATAATTTTGGTGCATTTCGACATTGTTTGAAATAATAATCACAGAAGCGGGAGGTCTATACATGGCTTCGAAAATGAATAAGCAGGAAATCCTGTCCAAGTTCTTCGATGATGGTGCATATACCGCACTGTTTGCCGATGGTGCTGTTAGCGCAGCTTGCGGTTGGGCAAACGGTCAGCAGGTTTATGCTGTCTACCAGAACGGTGATGCACTGACCGTCAAGGACGTGGAAAAGAACATCAAGGTTTTGCAGCTGGCTGTAACCACGGGCAACCCCGTTGTTACCTTCTGCAACGCAAGCGGCGCTGTCCTGACCGAAGGTCTGGATGTGCTGACCGCTACCGCAAAGCTGAACGCTGAAATCGCTAAGGTTTCCGGCGTTGTGCCTCAGGTTGCTGTTGTCACCGGCGTTTGCGCTGGTACCGCAGCACTGGCTGCCGCCAATGCGGATGTGTGCATCATGGCAAAGGATGCAGAGCTGTTCTTCACGGCTCCCTTTACCAGTGCAGCACAGGGTGACAAGCTGGAAGGTGCAGGCACTGCGGATGCCGCTGTTAAGGCTGGCGTAGCTGCTCTGGTAGCAGACGACGCTGCCGCTGCTGCGGAAATGGCTGCACACGTTGTGGGTCTGCTGCCCGCAAACAACCTGACCGGCCCTGCCGTGTTCGAGTTCGATGCACCCACTGCTGCTTTCGCTGCCGGCAAGGAGCCTGCAAAGGCTGCTGAGGCACTGATCGACGCAGACAGCGCACTGGAACTGTACGCAGGCTACGGCAAGAATGTTTATACTGCTTTCGCAACCGTCAACGGCAACGCTGTGGGCGTTGTGGCTACCGGCAAAAAGCTGTGCCACAACTGCGTATCCAAGGCAAGCCGCTTCGTGCGCCTGTGCGATGCATTCAGTGTCCCGGTGATTACCATTGTGGATACCGAGGGCTTCGTGGCAAGCTGCAGCGATGACGTTGCTGGCGGCATCCGTGAGGCTGCCCGCCTGACCGCTACTTATGCCGACGCTACCACCGTGCGCATTGCTGTTCTGGCAGGCAACGCTGTGGGCGCTGTATACACGGCATTCGCTTCTTCTGATCTGAAAATTGCTGTTGCGGGCAGCGTAGTTGCTCCCGTTGAGCCGAAGGTCGCAGTTTCTGTGCTGTACAAGGCAGAGATCGAGGCTTCCGACAATATCGTTTCTGCTACCAACGCAAAGGCAGCTGCTTATGCGGCTGAGGTTTGCAGCGCAGAAAACGCTGTCGCCTGCGGTGCAGCCGATCTGGCTTGCGCAGCTGGTGATGTGCGCGGCACTGTGGTTGCAGCACTGGATATGCTGTCCACCAAGCGCGCAGCTCGTTTGCCCAAGAAGCACGGCAACATGGCTCTGTAAGAGTCTGCCGCGACCATCAAACATTGAAACAATGAACAGGAGGAACTTCCTATGAAATACTTCAATATCACCGTAAACGGCACTGCTTACAATGTCACTGTCGAGGAGACCAGCGCAGGTGCAGCACCTGTTGCAGCTCCCGTTGCAGCACCCGCTCCCGCAGCAGCACCCGCACCCGCAGCTGCTCCTAAGGCAGCAGCTCCCGCAGCAGCAGGCGCTGTCGCTGTTAAGGCTCCCATGCCCGGCAACATCCTGGACGTTAAGGTTGCAGCTGGCGCAGCAGTTAAGGCTGGCGACGTGCTGGTCATTCTGGAAGCTATGAAGATGGAAAATGAGATCGTTGCTCCTCAGGATGGCACGGTTTCTTCTGTGAATGTAAACAAGGGCGACACCGTAAACTCCGGCGACGTTCTGGTTTCTATGAACTAAAAATAGCAGAGAGGTGACTTACAATGGCAAAAAAGCCGATCAAGATTACTGAGGTTGTCCTGCGTGATTCCCATCAGTCTCTGCTGGCTACACGCATGACCATGGACGAGATGCGTCCCATCCTGCCCGAAATGGATAAGATCCCTTACTTCTCCGTGGAGTGCTGGGGCGGCGCAACGTTTGACTCCTGCATCCGTTTCCTGGATGAGGACCCCTGGGAGCGCCTGCGTATCCTGCGCAAAGAGCTGCCCCACCAGAAGCTGCAGATGCTGTTCCGTGGTCAGAATATGCTGGGCTACCGCCCCTACGCTGACGACGCTGTCGAGTATTTCGTGAAGAAGTCTGTTGCAAACGGCATCGACGTGATCCGTATTTTCGACGCATTGAACGATGCACGCAACCTGCAGACTGCGATCAAGGCAGCCAATAAGGAAGGCGCACACGTTCAGGGCTGCATCAGCTACACCCTGAGCCCCGTACATAACAACGAGTACTACAAGAACTACGCTAAGACCTTGGAAGAAATGGGCGCAGACTCCATCTGCATCAAGGATATGGCTGGTCTGCTGACCCCGTATGCTTGCTACGATCTGGTGTCCAAGCTGAAGGAAACTGTCAGCATCCCTGTTGACATCCACAGCCACTACACCGCAGGTCTGGCTTCCATGTCCATCCTGAAGGGCATCGAGGCTGGCGCAGACATCATTGATACTTCCATGAGCCCGCTGGCTATGGGTACTTCTCATATGCCTACCGAATCTCTGGTCGCTGCCCTGAAGGGTACCGATTACGATACCGGTCTGGACCTGAACCAGCTGAACGTAGTGCGTAACTACTTCGCAAAACTGCGTGACAAGTACGTCACCAATGGTCAGATCAGCCACAAGTCTCTGGGCGTTGACGCAAACACCCTGCTGTATCAGGTTCCGGGCGGTATGTTCTCCAACATGCTGAACCAGCTGAAGGAAGCAGGCAAGGAAGACAAGCTGGACGAAGTGCTGGCAGAGATTCCCCGCGTGCGTGAAGACGCAGGTTATCCCCCGCTGGTTACCCCCACCAGCCAGATCGTTGGCACCCAGGCTGTGTTCAACGTCATCCTGGGCGAGCGCTACAAGATGGTTACCAAGGAGTTCAAGGGTCTGGTCCACGGAGACTACGGCAAGACTCCCGCACCCATCAGCCCCGAGTTCACCAAGAAGATTCTGGGCGACGAGCAGCCCATCACCTGCCGTTTTGCTGACACGCTGGAGCCCGAAATGGACAAGCTGAAGGCAGAAGCAGCTAAGTACGCAATTCAGGAAGAGGACGTGCTGACCTACGCAATGTTCCCGCAGGTTGCACCCAAGTTCTTTGAAAAGCGCAACGCTAAGATGCAGGGCGTGGACGCAGACCATGCAGACTACAATAACAAGTCTCACCCGGTCTAATCCATACAGCACATCGAGCGTGTTCCTAAAATAACAGTCGGCAGTATCCGGTTTCGGGTGCTGCCGATTTTTTGTTGTTTGTGCGTGGGTTTTGGCTCGGAAAATCTGGCAGGATATACCAAAATCTGGTATAATCAGAGTATAAGAGCGTTGGATGCGCATTGCACAAAAGAAAAGGGGAGAGGTTATATGCTGATGGATTTGTTGGTATATTCGCCATGGTTCTTGGTGCCGTTACAGGTAATTTTGTGCCTGAAATGCAAGCGCCTGATTTGGAAACTCCTGCCTTTGCTGATCTGTGCAGCTGCGATGCTGTGTTTTTTCGTAATGTGCCGTTCCACCAGTGGGCTGGAGTCGTTTCTGTACGCGAGCGTAGGAGATTTATTTGCGATTCCCATAGGTGCTAGTGCGGCAGGCTGGCTGATTGCTTTGGTCATTCTGCTGTGCTGTAGGTTAAAACAACGCTTTTGCAAGCGGTGAGCGGTGGAAAGCAAGATTACCGGATGTATTGTCTGGGGAAGAATAAACGGGAGGATGGAACAATGGGGTTGTTTGATAAAATCAAAGAACCGATTTTCTTAAAAGAGGACAGCAATGCGCAAAAGCAGCTTGCGGCGCTGCAAGAACTTCGCAAACAAGCCAGCGGAGAAACGGCAGCAAAGCTGGACGAAGAAATCAGTCGGGTCAATGCGGGGGTTTATGGCGAGAATGCGATTCATTTTGAGCTGGCAAACAGCCATATCCCCATGTATATTTTGCAGGATTTGTACTTAGAGTATGACGGCTTGACCGCGCAAATCGACTATTTGCTGATTACCCGCAAGCACGTCTATGTAATCGAGTGCAAGAACCTGTATGGCAATATTGAAATCAATAACGCTGGCGATTTTTTGCGTACCGTGTATGCCGGACAGCGCACGCATAAAGAGGGCATCTATTCGCCCATTACCCAGAATCGCCGCCATTTGGAGCTGATTAAGGCAATGCGCGGAGCGGAAAGAAGCAATGTGCTTACAAAGGCACTGTTTGAAAACAGCTTTTATGAAACGTATCGTTCCATTGTGGTGCTGGCGAACCCCAAAACGGTGCTGTATGACCGCTACGCCAAAAAAGAAATTAAAAATCAGGTGATTCGTGCCGACCAGTTGGCGGAGTATATCCGCACAACGGATCGAAGCTCCGGCGCATCCTTCAGCGAAAAAGAGATGGAAAACGTAGCGACGTTTTTCCGAAATAACCATCGGGAAAACGCAACAGATTATACCGCAAAGTATCGGGATGCAGTTGCACAAGACTTGGCAGCAGAGCAGGAAACCGAAACACAAAAGCCTGTGGAGCAGCCCAGCGAACCGCCTGTGGAAGCACCCG
Source organism: uncultured Faecalibacterium sp. (assembly GCA_937880095.1). Classification (GTDB taxonomy): domain Bacteria; phylum Bacillota; class Clostridia; order Oscillospirales; family Ruminococcaceae; genus Faecalibacterium. Next base: position 120,686 of record CALFLK010000017.1, read on the forward strand.
CAGCAGAGGAAAAGATTCTTTGTCCCCGCTGCGGCGCTGTGATGTTCAAGCGCAAAGCGACCAAGGGCAGCTATGCAGGCAAAGAGTTTTACGGCTGCTCGAATTATCCGAAATGCCGCTACATCATCAATATTCAGTAAGCGGATGTACCCTTGAGGTTACAGGAAAAAGAGGTATCTAACATGAGCATGGGTGAGTTTTTCGGGGAGCTGCTGATTGGTGCTTTGCTGATTTACACCAGCTACCAAATCGGCTGGAAAGAGAATATCGGCTTTCTGCACGCCTATCACTGGCGGAACATCCCGCAGGAGGACCAAAAGCCCTTTTGCCGCAAAATGGGCATGGGCGGCATGGCGGTCGGCGTTGGTATTTTTTGTATGCCGCTGCTGAATGTTACGATTGGCTTCGACGTGGGCTATTATCTGGGTCTTGCTGCAATTTTGCTGGGCTGCGGGATGATGGCGTACACGGTGCTGCATGATAATGGGATGCTGTTTGCGTTCCGCAAAAAGTAAGAAAAATCATCATAGCACCGCGCAGGTGTTGACAGAAAAATCAGAATATGATATTCTCTTTTGGCATCGGAGGGTGTTAAAGCGTACTTTTTCGCCGGACAAGATGGCAAATGCAAAATAGCTTCGGAGGGTGACCGCTTACGTATAAGCGGAGCTGGATGAGGGGCTTGCGGCATTTGTTTTCTTGTCCGGCGTTTTTTGTTTGATAGGAGGTTGCCTATGAATTTTCTCACGGCAGATGTGAAAAAGCTGTATTTCAAGTACTTGTCCGCGTCCATCACCAGCGCGCTGGTGGTGTCGGTGTATGCCTTTGTGGATACCATCGCGGTGGGTCAGTCGGCAGGACCGATGGGTACGGCAGCGATGGCGGTTATCACGCCGCTGTACGGGCTGTTCGGGTTCTTTTCCATGCTGTGCGGCATTGGCGGTGCGGTCCAGCTGAGCCGTGCAAAAGGCGAAGGCAGCGAAGAAAAGGGCAATGCCTACTTTACCGGCTCGGTCGTGTTAATGGCGGCTGTGATTGCGGCGGTCTGGCTGATTCTGGCGCTGTTCCACAAGCCGATTTTCCGGGTGCTGGGTGCGGACGCCGTATTGATGCCCCATGTGATGTCCTACGCAAAATGGATGCTGATTTGTTTTCCTGCGTTTTTGCTGCCTTCCTTTATCGGTGCGTTTATCCGCAACGACGGCGCACCCGGGCTTGCCATGGTGGCGGTAATCATCGGTGGCTGCGTGAACATCTTCGGCGACTGGTTCTTTGTCTTCCCCATGGGGATGGGCATGGAGGGCGCAGCGATTGCAACTGTCAGCGGTATGCTGGTGCAGCTGAGCGTGATGAGCACCCACTTTTTCGGCAAGCGATGCCATTTGAAGCTGGCAAAGCCTTGGGATTGGCAGCGATGCATCCAGAACATCCTGAAAGTCGGCTTTGCGTCCGGCATTATTGAGCTGGGGACGGTCGTTATTGCCGTTTTGATGAATAACCAAATCATGCAGTATGGCAGCACCACCGAGCTTGCCATATACGGTGTATTGGTCACGATTCTGCAGCTGTTCGCTGCTATGTTCAGCGGTGTGGGTCAGGCGATTCAGCCGCTGGTTTCTTCCAATTACGGCGCAGGCAAGCACGAGCGCAACCGCCAGTTCCTGCGGCTGTCTTTGCTGACGGTGGGTTTGATGGGCGTTTTGTTTACCGCCGTCGGCGAGCGATTCCCTGTGGAAATCACAAAGCTGTTCATCAATGCAACGCCGGAGGTTGTTCAGGCTGCGCCCACGATTTTCCGCATTTTCTTTTTGATGTTCCTTCCGCTGGGCTTTTCGGTGCTGGCAATCTATTACCTGCAATCCACCATGGCGCATCAGCTGTCGCTGTTCATTGCGGTGATGCGCGGCATCGTGGTCAGTGGTGTATTGGTTCTGGTTTTGCCGCTGGTGTTCCAGCTGAACGGCGTTTGGGCAGCCATGCCGGCAGCGGAACTGCTGGTGGCGGTGTTCGCGCTGTGGAGCATCAAAAAGCACCCGGCATAAGATATATTTCCATCCGGCGGCACGGTAAGCGTGTTGCCGGATTTTTGCTTTTGCGGGGCTGGATGCACCCACAAAGCCCTTTGCAGGAGTTCTGCGGGATTGCGTATTCCATACACAAAACGCTGCTCTGCGGTCTGTATGCGCCGCTTATGCCGCACCCCGTTTCAGGCGGTGGGGGCGGTTCACCGCATTTTGGAGAAAATCGTTTCCGCTGGGCTGGGCGCGGTCTACTCGGATATTATGCCCGCCACCCGTTGCAGGGCGGGATTTCTGGTAGGCTTCGGCGGTCAGGATGCCGTCTGCCACACACCGCTCCAGAATCCGCCGCACATAGCACCAGCGGGGTGCATTGTGGTCCAGCGCTTCCCGCATGGCGCAGAACAGTAAATCCTCTGCGCAGCCCTGACGGCGAAAGCCGGAAAGCTGTCGTTTGTAGTGGGGCGTGATGGGGGTAAAATTCTCCGAAAAGAAAGCCTCTGGTGTGTTAGGCGGCAGCAGCAAGCGGTGCGAAGCTGTATCTGCTGCTGTTGCTGTTGCGGTTGGTCTTGCTGTTGGGGTTGCTGCTGCTGTTGAGAGCGCAAAAGCTGCGTCTGGTTCGGCTGGGTTTGGGGCGAAACCGTCCGGTTTTTCGCTGTACTTGGGCGGTCTGCCACCCTTTGCGCCGTTGGCTTTGTTCTGACGGCACTTGGCATCGTACTTGGCGCAGTCCCGCTGGATGGTATCCCGCATGGCTTCATAGGCGATGCGTTCCGCTTGGTCTAAATCGGTTGGGTCTTTGCCCAGCTCGGCAAAATCCAGCGCAGCACGCAAAACACGCCCCAGCTGGTCATCCCGCAAGGCGGCCATCATGCGCCGCATGGAAAAATAAACAGGAAAGTTACTTCTTGCCACAAAATTCCTCCTTCGTGTGGTTGTTTTCGCAGTGCGTTTTTTCGATTTCGCACGGCGTCGGGTTGCGATTCCTCATGAGTGGACCCAGTATAAACCACAAAATCCAGAAGTCAAGGCTGCGAAAAATCACAGCGTGCAGCGTGATTTTTGCCTAAAAAAGCGAAAGAATCCTTCGGTAGTTTGACAATGGAAAAACAGAAAATGCCGATTTATAATGAAGCTGAAATCTATTTGTTTTCAGAAAGGGGCGTGTCAGATATGAAATATAAGAATACAAGAAGAAACATCCTGATTGGCTGGGCAGTAGCGGGTGCTTTGGTAGTTCTTGCGATTGCAGTTGCATCTGGCCGCCCGGAATTGCAGCCCGGTGTCACAAAGCTGGTGAACGCCTTTGGTGCCGGAAGCGTTGCCGTCATTATGGCGAACAGCATCCTGCATGAAAAGGCCGAAGATGCCGAAAAGCCAGCGGCAGTGCATCCCTATCGCAAAATCCGCTGGACCATTGGCGCATTGTATGGTGCGCTATGCATGATTATGTGGCTGCTGCCGGCGTATGTGGTAGGCAACCCGAATACGGATTTGCCGTTTGGACCCATCATCGGTGCATTTGTAGCGATTGGCCTGGTGGCGGCAGGCGTTGTGCTGTATCTGGAACATAAAGAAAAGAAAATGAACCAGTAACCAGTTTATTGCATAAAACAAAGCCCGCAGATTTGTGCGCGTAGATCAGAATAGAGAATTATGAAAGCACTCGGCACAGCCCAAACGAAAGGCTGTGCCGTTTTTTTCTGTTTCTAAATGCAAACGTGCGGTTTTATATGCAGGATACGCGTTATATATGCTTTCAGCATATATAAAACGCATCCCCCAAACGGGTATACCATTTGTATATCCATATAAATGATATACAAATGGGGTACAGTTCGGTATAATGGAAGCAAATGGAAAGTGAAAGCCGGATGGGGAGATGTTTATATGTTTGTATTGGCTGATTCGGAAAGCATCGGTAAATACTTAGCGAAATTGGTGAACGAACAGTTTAAAAGTCAAAGAGACTTTTGCCGAGAGTGGCTAAAAGAAGAAAATATGTCTGATAGTGATTTGGAAGCAAGGACAAATAAATTTTCTCAGATCAAGTGGGGAAATAAGCGCGTTCAAATAGAGGACTTACCTGCAATTTGTAAGCTGCTCCATATTTCCTGCGAGGAGCTGTTAAGCGCAGGAAAGGTCTTCAAGCCGGATACGGAACGCCTTACAAATTACAGCGTAGCATTTTCAAAGAATGATAAGCTGTGGGAAGAATATATCAATTACCCCCAAAAGCTGATTCTAAATCCGGACGAATACGGCAAAACGTCACTCGATTATGCAGTGCAATTTAAGAATATCGAGTTTATTGCTTATCTCATAGATAAGGGCTACATCTGGTTCGATGCAGGAATTACAAATCGGAAAACGCTGCACTATCGTTTGGATTTCGGAGCCGGAACAAGCATAAAAGGCCGGAATATTGGGGATGTGGATTATTACATGCCGCAGCAGCTGCGCAGTAAAAATCTGAGAATGCGGCTGATTGCCCTTGCGATTGAATGCAATAGTCTGGAGATCCTGCAGAAAATGGTGGCGAGAGAATTTCCCTATTTTTATCATGTGACTTTTTATACAGCCTACAATGAGATGGAATTCGAGGATTACTATAATCCGGATGTGATTGCAAATATAGGCAAAGCTGCGGATGAAATTGTGGATTATTTTACAGATGAATTTGTGCTGCAGGATGAATTAAAGCATGAAGGGGAAACTGACGGGAAATATTTCTTTATGTATCCCTTCATATCCGAAGTGCTGAATGAACTTGTAAAACAAAAGCACACCTTTACCGAAGCCGCTTTGAAAAAGGCGATAGCGCACAATAAAAAAATTTACGAGAACGTAAAGAAGCTGGTTGTGAAGTCAGTGGATGAGAGTTATAAGGAATTTTACGTTGGGTATGAGCAAGCTGCCTATCAGGAAAACATAAGCCGTTTGAAGGAGCTTGGTTATCCTGCAGAGCTTTGCAATAAAGAGGAAGAAAAACTTGCTGCATTCCGAAGCAATGTGAAGAAGGAACTGCTGGAGAAAACCATGAAAGATATCTGCATTTCGAGGCAGGGGAATTTCGTGAAGCTGTCCACTTCGGCGGGACAGCACTATATCAAATTCATCAGTAACATCGTACATGTGCGCGAAACGCCCAGCGAGGGCAGACTTAAGCAGCTCACAAAGGAACTGAATGATTACTATGAAAAGATTATTCATATTCAAAATGAGCTGCTTGCAGAGGAAGAGGTGTAAAAATGGCTGTTATCAAATGTCCGATATGCAAAGCGGAGATCGCTGAGCATGCCGTGCAGTGTGCGCATTGCGGATACAAACTGGAAAAGGAGCCGCAATTCTCCAAAGAAAATGAACCGACTTTATCCGATGCGGCGGGTGCTTACCCGAATCACAGCGGCACAGCGGAAAAACAACCGGAAGCTGGTGCAAAGAAAAAGAAACACATTTTCCGTTATGTGATGATTATAGTCATTCTCGTAATTTTGGGATTTGTCGGTTACGAAGTACATGAATACAATCAGCTAAAGGCATATAACCAGCTTGTGGATGAGATCAACGATGTGCGCAATGCCGGCGTTGACGCGTTGAATCATTGTTCCTTTCTTTTGCTGGATGTTTGGCACAACGCAATTTTCTATGAAGCAGATCCGGCAACAGATCCATATACTTGCCCCGAAGGTGTATTTGAGGACGATTTCAACGATGCATTAGAGAATCTCTATTCAGATGATGCGTTCTGTAAGGAGTTGGAATTGATTGATGAAACGCAGATGGAACTGCGAAAACTAAAAAAGCAACTGACGAAAGCACCCAAGGGATATGAGGAGTATAATGCGTATCTCATACAAATGATTGATAATTGGGTGGAGCTCTCTACCGTGATACAGCATCCCAGTGGCAGCTATAATGATTTGAATGAAGAACTCGGCGAACTATTCCGGATAGATGGTGAAATTTTGCAAGAAATGGAACTCTATGATGACTAAATAGCATCAAATTCTGTCGGAGCGGTCGGTTTCCTTCCGCGACATGATGATATAAAAAAGAAGCCCGCAGATTGCTCTGCGGGCTTCGCTTTTGTATTGATGCAGCTTTCGCTTACTTGACGCTCTCCATAAAGCGGCGGAATGCAGCACGACCTTCTTCGGTCATCTTGTAAACGCCGGCGTCAGCCAGAACCTGTGCGAACACCAGACCGATTTCGGTCTCCACGATGCTGTGGACGTTCTCAGCGTTCAGCTCGGGGTACTTAGCCAGAATTTCCTGTGCCCACTCTGCGTGCTTCTGAGCGGTCTCAGAGTACTCAGCAACGGGGGTGCGGTTGACCAGCAGAGGCTCCAGCTCAGCCATTTCGTTCTTCAGGCGGCTGGGCAGAACTGCCAGACCCATAACCTCGATCAAGCCGATGTTTTCCTTCTTGATGTGGTGCAGCTTTGCATGGGGATGATATACACCCAGCGGATGCTCCTCGGTGGTGATGTTGTTGCGCAGCACCAGATCCAGCTGATACTTGCCGTCACGCATACGAGCAATGGGGGTGATGGTGTTGTGGGGCTCACCGTTGGTTTCTGCAAAGATGAAAGCAGCTTCGTCGGTGTAGCCACGCCATGCGGTCAGAATATTGTCTGCCAGCTCTACCAGACGCTCGTCGTCCTCGCAGGTCAGGCGGATGCAGCTCATGGGCCACTGAACGATGCCAGAATCCACATCTTCAAAGCCGGGGAAGGTGAACTTCTCCTCGATGGGAGCCTTTGCCATAGCGAACTCGTAGTTGCCGCCCTGGAAGTGGTCGTGGCTCAGGATAGAGCCGCCAACGATGGGCAGGTCAGCGTTGGAGCCCACGAAGTAGTGGGGGAACTGACCCACGAAGTCCAGCAGCTTGCGGAAGGTTGCACGCTCGATCTTCATGGGAGTGTGCTGGCCATTGAACACGATGCAGTGCTCGTTGTAGTACACATAGGGGCTGTACTGGAAGCACCAATCGCTGTCGTTGATGGTGATGGGGATGATGCGATGGTTCTCACGAGCCGGGTGGTTCATACGGCCTGCATAGCCCTCGTTTTCACGGCACAGCTGGCACTTGGGGTAGCTGGACTGGGGTGCCAGCTTAGCAGCAGCGATTGCCTTGGGGTCCTTTTCGGGCTTGGACAGGTTGATGGTAATGTCCAGATCGCCGTACTGGGTGGGGGTGACCCACTTCAGGTCACGCTTGATGCGGTAGCGGCGGATGTAGTCGGTATCCTGGCTGAACTCATAGAACCAGTCGGTTGCAGCCTTGGGGCCTTCGGTTTCATAGCGCTCGTCAAAGTTTGCAATGACGATGCTGGGGCGGGGGGTCAGAACGCCCATCAGCTTGGTGTCGAACAAATCACGAGAGGTGACGTCGTCAGCGCAGATACCGCGTGCAACGGCATCGTTGACCAGCTCGGTCAGGATCTGCTCCAAATCTACATAGGGGCAGTCACCCTCGGGTGCTTCGTAGCTGTCCAGCTGCATGGTCATCAGCAGCTGGTTGGTGATGTACATAGCGTCTTCCGGCAGAATCAGGCCGGTATCCAAGCCATAGTTGACCAGTTGACGAATTGCGGTATCAATCATAATGCGGTGCCTCCTTCAGGACGAATGGACAATACATGGCACTTACCAGTGCCCAGAACAGCTTCGGTAGCGGCTTTGAACTCCGTCAGCATATCGACGGGAACAAAAGCCTGAATGGTGCCGGCAAAACCGCCGCCGTGCACGCGGACAGCACCCTTGCCATGCAGTGCTTCACGGGCAACAGCCAGCGCAACAGCAACTTCCTGATGCTCCTTGTAGCCTGCGGGAATCACATTCTGCAAGAACTCCCAGCTGCTGTTGCCGGATTCGGTCACCAGACGCAGGAAGGTATCGAAATCCTCCTGCTGCAAAGCAGCGACCTGCTGGGGAACACGGTCGTTGTCTGCATAGAAATGGAAGGCACGCAGAACCGCGCGGTCGCCATGCAGGCGGCGTGCTTCGGGGACGTGCTTCAAAAATTCATCAAACGGAACGTCACGCAGCACTTCCTTGCCGCAGACAGCAGCCACAGCCTTGCACTCGGCAGGAACCGCAGCGTACTCGTCGGTCAGGTCTGCGTGGTCTGCGCCGGAATCCAGAATGCACAGTGCCAGCCCAGCCTTGGCAAAGTCTACAGCAACAGGCTGAACCACCGGGTTTGCCGGGTCGGCAAAATCAATGGTGATAATGTTGCCTACGCTGGAAGCCATCTGGTCCATCAGGCCGCAGGGCTTGCCGAAGTAGACGTTTTCTGCCCACTGACCGATCTGTGCGATCTGGATCGCAGAAACCTTCTTGTCACCCATGAACAGCTCGTTCAGGATGGTGCCGATCAGCACCTCGAAAGCAGCAGAGGAAGAAACACCGCTGCCCTTGGGCACGTTGGAAGAAATGTACACATCCAGACCGGTCAGCTGTGCGCCCATGCCGGCAAATGCCTTGCAGGTGCCGCGCAGCAGGGACATGGTGGTGTTTTCTTCTTCCTTGCGAGCTGCCAGATCTGCCAGATCAATGACGCACAGATCATAGCCTTCGCTCTGGACACGGAGCTGTGCCTTATCGTTGGCTGCAACCGCAGCGATCATGTCGATATTGACGCTGCCCGCCAGCACACGGCCATGCTGGTGGTCGGTGTGGTTGCCGCCGATTTCGGTGCGGCCGGGTGCGCTGAACAGCTTGACTGCGCTGTGTGCGCCAAAGGTGTTTTCCAACCCGGCAATGGCAGCCAGATAGCGCTTTGCCTGATCGGAGGTTTCCTCGGGGGTGCAGCAGTACAGGTGTGCCAGACGCTGTGCGTAAGCACCGTTTTGCAGTTCCGATTTCAGCAGGGAAATTTCTTTCATAGTGAAATACCGCCTCTCTTTTGTATTGCGAAAAGAGCCCTTTTCGCAGCGAACATACTTATTATTATGATAAAATAAAGCAAGAAAAAAGAACATGTATTTTTGTTGTAACTGCAAGAAAGAATCGTTTGCGAGGCGAAAAAAAGGGAAATGCAGGCAGGAATAAATCAAAACAGAATTACCAAAACCCAAATTTAGAAAGGAAAATAATTGTGAAATGCGCATGGAAAGCAAAACAATGCCCTTTTTCCGGTTGACAGCCGGAGAAAAGCATTGTTAAATGGAGAAAAGAAACGTAACACTGGGAGGATTTAAAACCATGCAGATTAAAAATGCAGATGTGTTCCAAACCGAAGCAGGTTTTGTAAAAAAAGATATTACTATCGGCGCTGACGGCCGTATCGGTTCCGCAGGCGGCGAAGATACCGTGCTGGACGCGGAGGGCTTGTATGCCATCCCCGGTCTGGTGGATGTACACTTCCACGGCTGTGTAGGCCATGATTTCTGCGAAGGCACCGAGGAAGCCATTCAGGCAATCGCCGATTACGAGGGCAGCGTGGGTGTTCTGGCAATCTGCCCCGCAACCATGACCTACAGCGAGGAGATTCTGGGCGGCATTGCGGATGCAGCAGCAGCCCACAAGAACGAGCGCGGTGCGGATCTGGTTGGCATCAACATGGAAGGCCCCTTCATCAGCCCCAAGAAAATCGGCGCACAGAACCCCGATTACCTGCAGGGCGCAAACGTAGAGATGTTCCGTCGCCTGCAGAAGCGTGCAAACGGCTTGTTCAAGCTGTGTGACATTGCACCCGAAGAACCGGGCGCACTGGACTTCATCGACCAGGTCAAGGACGAGGTGAATGTGTCCATCGCACACACCTGCACCGACTACGAAACCGCAGTGCAGGCATTCCAGAAGGGCGCAAACCACATGACCCACCTGTACAACGCAATGCCCGGCATCAACCACCGTATGCCCGGCCCCATCCCCGCAGCACAGGAAAACGGCGCTTATGTGGAGCTGATTACCGATAACGTGCATATCCATCCCGCTGTGGTGCGCATGACCTTCCGCCTGTTCGGTGACGACAAGGTGGTTCTGATTGCGGACAGCATGGAAGCAACCGGTCTGCCCGACGGCGAATACAGCCTGGGCGGTCAGGGCGTCATCAAGCAGGGTCGCCGTGCAACCCTGTCCCGTGACCCCGGCGTTATCGCTGGCAGCGCAACCAATCTGTATGACTGCATGTGCCGTGCCGTGCAGGAAATGGACATCCCGCTGGAAAGCGCAGTCCGTGCTGCATCCGTCAATCCGGCACGCAGCATCGGTGTGGATGCCGATTACGGCAGCTTGGACGACGGTCGCTGGGGCAATGTGCTGCTGGTGAACAAGGACCTGGAGCTGGTGCACATCATCCAGAAGGGCAAGCTGGTCAAGTAAGCGATACCTTTAATAATAAGAGAGTCCGGCTTTGGGTCCGGGCTCTTTTTTGATTCAGGATGCGCCCCGGCGGCGCAAGGGAGGGAAAAATCCATGGAAAGTTGTAATTACACCCGCAAGTTTTTTGTAAACCGCCATGATGCGGATTTTATGGGCTATCTGAAACCGGGTACGCTGCTGCGCTATGCCCAGCAGGTGGCTACCGACCACTGTACCTCGCTGGGCTTCACCCCGGAATTTTACGAAGCAAACCACTGTGCCTTCCTGCTGGCAAAGCAGGGGCTGGTATTTCACCGCGTACCCCGCATTGACGAAACCCTGACCGTGACCACCATGCCGGAAAAAGCCAAGCGTGCCATCAGTCGCCGCATCACTTTCGCGTATGACGAATCCGGTGCGCTGGTGGCAGAAGTCCACAGCTGGTGGGTGCTGGTGGATTTGAACACCCGGCGCATCATGCGCCACTGCCTGCCCGAAGTAGACCAGCACTGGAACGACACCGTCGAAGCCACCATGGAATACCGTCTGCCCAAGACAACCGAACTGACCGATGGGCCCATCGTCACCGCAAACTATCAGAACTGCGATTTGAACCAACATCTGAACAACTGCGAGTATGCGGATATGGCGTGCGCCAATGTGCCGCTGGATCAGGTGCGTGCAAAACCCATCAAAAAGCTGCTGGTTACTTACCACCGGGAAATCCCGCTGGGCGGAACCATGCAGTTAAAGAGTGGTGCTGTCGAAAACGGCTGGTACACCTGCGGTACTCGCTTGGCGGATGATTTGCCTGCTTTTGAAGCCTATTGTGAAGTCTAACACCAGATGTTTACAATTTGATTACAAAATAATCACAAAAGAGTATTGCAAAATAGTGTCAAAAGAGTTACAATTTAGATGCAGTCAGGAGACGAGAACTGATTGCTATAAGATTCTTTTTCATGAGTGTGTTTAGGACAGATAAGCAGACCTTCCTTTCTAGCGGTTCTCCTTCGCCGCTATTCTGCTATGATAATGTCCGCTTCGTGTGCAAAGGGGCCTGCCGGAAACGGTGGGCTTTTTTGCATTGTTCGGCAAATAAGACATACTTATCGGCTTTTTTGTGTGCAAAATGGATGTTTTTTTCAAAGGGTGGAAAAGAAAGTTTGTTGCCGGAAAAATCGGGAAATCTTTGTATTTATGATGAAAATGTGATATATTATATGAAATCATTCGCACAACTGATAGACAAAGGAGAGTTTCGTATGGCATATTATTTCGAGCAGCCGTCCCGTACTTTTGGCGAGTATCTGTTGGTCCCCGGTTATTCTTCTTCTGAGCACGTTCCCGCAAACGTCAGCCTGAAGACTCCGTTGGTCAAGTACCGCAAGGGTCAGGAAGAATGCCCCCTGGAAATGAACATCCCCATGATCAGCGCAATCATGCAGTCGGTTTCCGGCGATCGTCTGGCAATCGCACTGGCTCGTCAGGGCGGTGTTTCCTTTATCTATGGTTCTCAGAGCGTCGAGAACGAAGCTGAGATGGTTCGCCGTGTCAAGACCTACAAGAAGGGCTTTGTCACCAGCGATTCCAACCTGAGCCCCGAAGCTACTCTGGCTGACGTACTGACCCTGAAGGAGCGTACCGGCCATTCCACCATCGCTATTACCGATGACGGCACGGCACACGGCAAGCTGCTGGGCATGGTCACCAGCCGTGACTACCGCCTGTCCCGTATGGATCTGAACCAGAGCGTCACCGATTTCATGACCCCCATGGCAAAGCTGATCACCGCATCTGCTGATACCTCTCTGCATGACTGCAACGACATCATCTGGGAGAAGAAGCTGAACGCTCTGCCTCTGGTTGATGACAACGGCAATCTGGTTTATATGGTCTTCCGTAAGGACTACGAGAGCCACAAGGAAAACGTAAACGAGCTGCTGGACAAGAACAAGAGCTATGTGGTCGGCGCTGGTATCAACACCCGTGACTACGAGACTCGTGTTCCCGCTCTGGTCGAGGCTGGCGCAGACGTTCTGTGCATTGACTCCTCCGAGGGCTTCTCCGAGTGGCAGAGCCGCACCATCGCATGGATTCGCGAGAAGTACGGCGATTCCGTCAAGGTTGGCGCAGGTAACGTTGTTGACCGTGAGGGCTTCCGTTTCCTGGCTGAGGCTGGTGCTGACTTCATTAAGATTGGTATCGGCGGCGGTTCTATCTGCATCACCCGTGAGACCAAGGGTATCGGCCGTGGTCAGGCAACCGCAGTCATCGAGGTTGCTAAGGCTCGTGACGAGTACTTCCAGGAAACCGGCATCTATGTTCCTATCTGCTCTGACGGTGGTATCGTACACGACTACCACATGACCCTGGCTCTGGCTATGGGTGCTGACTTTGTCATGCTGGGCCGTTACTTTGCTCGTTTCGACGAGAGCCCCACGAACAAGGTCCGTGTGAACGGCCAGTATATGAAGGAGTACTGGGGCGAAGGCTCTAACCGTGCTCGTAACTGGCAGCGTTATGACCTGGGCGGCGCAGCAAAGCTGAGCTTTGAGGAAGGTGTTGACAGCTACGTTCCTTATGCTGGTCCTCTGGCAGACGGCGTACAGACCACTCTGTACAAGGTCAAGAGCACCATGTGCAACTGCGGTGCGCTGAGCATTCCTGAGCTGCAGGAAAAGGCTCGCCTGACCGTTGTTTCTTCCACCAGTATCGTCGAGGGTGGCAGCCACGACGTTCTGCTGAAGAACCGCACCCCCAGCTACAACCAGGGCTAATCCTGAAAAACAATTTGGCGGCAGTCTGCTTTTGCGGGCTGCCGCTTTTTTTGTATAGCGTGTGCCCAATCGCTCCATACTTTTTGCAAAAGGGGGGAGCGTCTTGCACTGGAAACGCCTGATTGCACTATACAGCTGTTTGATGTTTGGGTTTTGGGCGGTGCTGTGCCGGCTGTATGTGCTGGCAAGCAACACCGACTATGCGGTGCGCGCCGAACGGCAAACCGTCACCACATTGGAGCTGCAGCCCGAACGAGGAAACTTTTTTGACCGAAACGGCGTACCGCTGACCGGGGCAGAGGAGTGCTGGTATGCGCTTTGTATTCCGGGTGAAAGCACCTATACCCGTCTGTTTGACTTTGTGGACCCGCGGGACCAGAAAACCCTGTACCAGAAGCGCAACGCAACCAAGCCGTTTCTGGTGCGTGTGGACCGGGATTTGTCGGACGAGGGCATCTTTACCGTGTCCCAGAAACAGCGATACACGGAATTTCCTCTTTGCCCCCATCTGATTGGCTATCTGGACGGGGAAAGTCAAGGCGTTTCCGGTTTGGAAAGTGCCATGAACGATGTGCTGAGCGCACCGGATGAAAAAGCCACCATTCAGTGTGTCACCAATGCAAGGGGCGGTTTGATGGAATCCGCAGAGCCACGGTATTTCCCCGCCGGGAAAACCGCAGCAGACGTACAGCTTACCATCGACAGCGGCATTCAGGCTTCGGTGGAAGGCATTGGCATGGACATGATGACCAGCGGCTGTATTGTGGTTCTGGATGTGGAAACCGCACAGGTTCTGGCGTGCGCCAGCTTTCCGGCATATTCGCAGGATACCGTGGCAAACACCATCCAGACCGGACGTGGTTCGCTGGTGAATCGTGCGTTTTCCGCCTATGCGGTGGGCTCGGTATTCAAACCATTGTTGGCAGCGGTTGCGCTGGAAGAAGGCTATGCCCAGCACACCTACCAGTGTCCCGGCTATATTGATTGGCACAAGCATATTTACCGCTGTGCAGGCGGTGTACCCCATGGGGATGTGGATTTGCAGACCGCACTGGAAAAAAGCTGCAACGGCTATTTTGTGGAGCTGGGGGATAAGCTGGGCGGCGAAAAGCTGCTTTCCTATGTGGAAAAGCTGGGTTTTGGTCAGCCGGTGTATGTGACAGGCGGCTTGAAAGCCGCTGCGGGCAATTTACCCAGCGCACAAACCCTTGCAAACGCAGGCGCACTGGCAAACTTCAGCTTTGGTCAGGGCGAATTGCTGGCAACCCCGGTGCAAATCGGTGCTATGATGAACACCTTTGCCGCGGACGGCGTGTATCGGGTGCCTTCCTTTTTAATGCGCACCTTTGATGCGGATACCGACAGCACACTGGAGGAGATGCATACCGGCTTTCAGGATGTGCCGGTCTTTTCGAAAAAAACGATATCTACTTTGCGCACCATGCTGGCGGGCGTCGTTGCGGACGGCTTGGGCAAAGATGCGGACCCCACTTGGGGCGAAGCAGGGGGAAAAACCGGAACCGCCCAGACTGGACGCTTTGGCAAAGACGGCAACGAATACAAGAACCTTTGGTTTGCGGGTTTTTACCCAGTGGAACAGCCCCGCTATACTGTGGTCGTCATGCAGGATGACCAGATCCATGCCCAAAACAGCAGTGCCGCTGTGTTTGCGCGGGTGTGCGACGCATTGCATCTATTGGAACCCCAGCCCCAGCCCGCCCCCCAAAGCAAAACAGAAGAAAATCCCAACACCAGCACCGAAACCCCGGCGGAAAAAGGTTGACATTCCCGGCAAAAATGCTTATAATTTGACTATAATAATGCAAAAAAGGCTTTGATAGGGCCAAAGCATAGTTCTTGTTCCCCAGAGAGAAGGTCATCTGCTGCAAGACCTTTGTGCGAGAGTATGCTAAGCCACCCTGGAGCTGCTGGTGAGAGCCAGCCGCAGCGCAGCGTTACTGCGTACGAGTGGCAGATGATTTCATCTGCAATTTGGGTGGTACCACGGATGCTGAAATAGCTTTCGTCCCTGTTTTGGGGGCGGAAGCTATATTTTTTTGCATGGAGTTTTGCAAAGTAAGAGGAGAATAACAACATGAAATGGACCGGTTTGAACGAACTGCGTAATGCGTATCTGAGTTTCTTTGAGAGCAAGGGCCACCTGCGTCTGGACAGCTTCCCCCTGGTTCCCAAGAACGACCCCAGCCTGCTGCTGATCAACAGCGGTATGGCTCCCATGAAAAAGTGGTTCCTGGGTCAGGAAGAGCCCCCTCGTCATCGTGTCACCACCTGCCAGAAGTGCATCCGCACCCCTGACATTGAGCGTGTCGGCATCACCGCACGTCATGGCACCTTCTTCGAGATGCTGGGCAACTTCTCTTTCCAGGATTACTTTAAGGAAGAAGTCATTCCTTGGGCTTGGGAGTTTCTGACCAGCGACGAGTGGATGGCTATCCCCAAGGATCGTCTGTATGTTTCCGTCTACGAAGAGGACGACGAGGCTTACGACATCTGGACCAAGAAGATCGGCGTTGCTGAGGACCACATGGTCCGTCTGGGCAAAGAGGATAACTTCTGGGAGCACGGCTCTGGTCCGTGCGGTCCCTGCTCTGAGATTCACTTTGACCGTGGCCCCGAGTACGGCTGCGGTAAGCCGACCTGCGGCATAGGCTGTGACTGCGACCGCTACATGGAAATCTGGAACCTGGTGTTCAGCCAGTTCGATTCCGACGGCAAGGGCACCTACACCCGTCTGGAGCGCCCCAACATTGATACCGGTATGGGTCTGGAGCGTCTGGCTTGCGTCATGCAGAACGTGGGCAACCTGTTCGAGGTCGACACCGTCAAGTCCGTCCTGAACCATGTGGAAAAGATTTCCGGCAAGGAATACAAGAAGGACGCAAAGACCGATATTTCCATCCGTGTCATCACCGACCACGTCCGCAGCTGCACCTTCATGGTATCTGACGGCGTACGTCCCACCAACGAAGGCCGTGGCTATGTGCTGCGCCGTCTGCTGCGCCGTGCTGCACGTCATGGCCGTATGCTGGGCATCAACCGCCCGTTCCTGGTGGAGCTGGTGGAAACTGTTATCCAGTCCAGCGAGAGCGCATACCCCGAACTGCGTGAGCACGCTGATTACATCAAGCGTGTTATCGGCACCGAGGAAGAGAACTTCTACCGCACCATTGACGCTGGCATGAACCTGCTGAACAACCTGATCGACGAGGTCAAGGCAAACGGCGGCAACGAGCTGTCTGGTGCAGAGGTGTTCAAGCTGCACGATACCTTCGGTTTCCCCATGGATCTGACCAAGGAGATCGCTCTGGAAGCAGGTATTCAGGTGGACGAGGAAGGCTTCTATGCCGAGCTGCAGAAGCAGAAGACCCGTTCTCGTGAAGAACGCCTGAAGAAGAACATTTCCGGCTGGAGCGCTGACCTGTTCGGCGAGCTGACCGTTGAGCCCACCGTTTACACCGGCTATGAAAAGCTGGCTGACGAGGCTACCATTGTGGCTCTGGCTGAGGACGAAACCCTGACCGACGGCGTTTCTACCGACGACGGCGCAAAGGAAGGCGTTCTGGTCATTCTGGATAAGACCCCGTTCTATGCAGAGATGGGCGGTCAGGTTGCTGACCACGGCACCATCACCACCGACGATGCAACCCTGCGCGTGCTGGATGTGAAAAAGACCCCCAAGGGCTACTTTGTCCACACCTGCGTTTTGGAAAGCGGTCTGATCAAGGTTGGCGACAAGGTCAACGCACAGGTGGACAAGGCATATCACATGGATATTGCCCGCAACCACACCGCAACCCACCTGATGCAGGCTGCTCTGCGTGAGGTTCTGGGCGACCACGTCCATCAGGCAGGTTCCTATCAGGATGCTGGCGTCACCCGCTTCGACTTTACCCACTTCAGCGCCGTTACCCCGGAAGAGCTGAAGAAGGTGGAAGATATCGTCAATGAGAAGATCATGGACGCTATGGATGTTGACATCCGCAATATGCCCATCGCCGAAGCAAAGGAGCTGGGCGCAATGGCTCTGTTTGGCGAAAAGTACGGCGAAGTCGTTCGTGTTGTCAACGTACAGGGCTGGTCCACTGAGTTCTGCGGCGGTTCTCATGTTTCCAACACCGCACAGATCGGCTGCTTCAAGATCGTCAGCGAATCTTCTGTTGCAGCAGGTACCCGCCGTATCGAAGCAATCACCGGTCGCAACGCAGTCAAGATGATGCAGGACAACGAAGCTACCATCAAGGAGACCGTTGCTGCTATCAAGGCTACCAGCGCAAAGGATCTGGTTGCTCGTGCCGAAGCTCTGGTTGCAGAGAACAAGGCTCTGGCTAAGGAACTGTCCGACATGAAGGCTGCCGCTGCTGCTGCAAAGGCAAACAGCCTGTTCGATAACGCTGTGGACGTGGGCGGTGTCCGTGTGATGACCGCTAAGGTCGCTGGTGGTGCAGACGCACTGCGCAGCATGTGCGATACCGTCCGTGAAAAGGCTGCTGACGCTGTTGCTGTTTTGGTCAGCGTGGACGGCGAAAAGATGAGCCTGGCTGTTACCGTTGCTAAGGACGCACAGGCACACGGCCTGAAGGCTGGTGCTCTGGTCAAGGATATTGCTGCGATCGCTGGCGGCAAGGGCGGCGGCAAGCCCGATTTCGCAATGGCTGGCCTGAAGGACGCTTCCAAGATTGACGAAGCTCTGGCAGCTGCTGCTGAAATCGTCAAGGCAAACCTGAAGTAATTTTATTTCGGCAAAACAGAATCTCAGCACCGCTATGGGGGGAAACCTGCGTGGCGGTGCAGTTCTGTTTTTATTTCCGCAAGGAAAACCGGTGCAAACCGCACCGAGCGATACAGTATGGTAAAGGAGGTTCGTTCTATGGATTGTCTGTTCTGCAAAATCGCTGCAGGCGAAATCCCTTCGAAAAAGCTGTACGAGGACGACCAGCTGCTGGCGTTTTATGACATCGACCCGCAGGCTCCCGTTCACTTTTTGGTGATTCCCAAGCAGCACATCGACTCCGCAGCCTGCCTGACCGAAAAGGACGCAGCGCTGCTGGGCCATATCTACGCAGTGATTGCCAAGCTGACGGCTGAGCTGGGCTGCGACGGCGGTTACCGTGTGGTGACCAACGTAGGCGAGGACGGCGGTCAGAGCGTGAAGCACCTGCACTTCCATGTGCTGGCAAAGCGCAGTCTGGCATGGCCTCCGGGCTAATTGGTCAGATGTGTGACCCTGCTTTGTCTGAATCGGAAAAGGAGAATATACAATGAAAGATACCTATACTTTGCACGTTGCGGGTTTGACGCGTGAGCTGCCCATTTGCCCGCTGAACGAGCATTTGAACATTGCTGCCTTCATCATGCTGGGCGACGCAGAGCTGTCTGAGGCTTGCGCTGCTGAGCTGCTGAAGAAGGTGCCTGAGTTTGACGTCATCCTGACGGCAGAAGCAAAGGGTATCCCGGTGGCACACGAGATGAGCCGCCAGAGCGGCAAGCCGTATCTGGTAGCACGCAAGGGCAAAAAGCTGTATATGCGTGACCCTGTCGTGGTCGAGGACCAGTCCATCACCACTGCTGCAAAGCAGACCTTGGTCATTGACCGCCCGGAGCTGGAATCCATGAACGGCAAGCGTCTGCTGATTGTGGACGACGTGATTTCCACCGGTGGCTCTCTGCACGCACTGGAAGCCTTGGCTGCACAGAGCAGCTGTGAGGTTGTTTGCTGTGCTGCTGTTCTGGCAGAGGGCGACGCAGCCCAGCGCAGCGACATCGTGTATTTGGAGCCTCTGCCCCTGATTGAGTCCTAAGGCGTCACAGCGTCCGGCGTGTATCTGCGGAATCGGGATACTTGCCATCTTGCTTTTAGAAGCGTACTTGCCGCGGGCGGTCTTTTGGCTGCCTGCGGCTTTTTCGCTTTTTATGGGTCTTGTCCTTCTGCGCACAAAGCGCAAATGGCTGGGCGGGTGTTTCTGTGTTTCCGGTGTGCTGGCGCTTTTGTTGGGCATCGCGGGGCAGGGGATGATAGAAAAAGCAAATCCGCTGTACTGTGCTGGTACGGTAGAAATCCGCGGTCAGGTGCAGCAGGTCACCGCCATCCCGGAAACCGATAAGGTGCGCGCCGTGATGCTGCTGGACAGGGTGAACGGCAAACCGGTGCGGATGCGGGTCATCTGTGCCAGTATGCCGGACTGTAATATGGGCGAGGTTGTATCCGGACAGTATCTGCTGGAAAAGCTGCCCAAGGATAAATTTTATCGCCAGCACTACGCCGACCATATTTTTACCCAGGCACAGTACCAGTCCGGCTTTGCGGTGGAAGGATTGCGGCGCAATCTTTTCTGGAAATTTTATCAGCTTCGTTTGACATGGGGCAATCGGATTCGGTATTATTTAGAGGATGATACCGGTGGGGTCCTTGCTGCTATGTCGGTAGGCGATAAAAGCGGGGTTTCCCGCGAATTGTATCAAGCCTATCAAACAGCAGGTATCCCACACGTTCTGGTGGTCAGCGGGCTGCATCTGGCAGTGATTTGCAGTCTGGTTCCGATGGCGTTGGAAGAGAAAAAATCCCGCAGACGCGGCTGTATCATTTCCATCCTGCTTGCGCTGTTTTTCATCTGCCTGACAGGTGCATCACCGTCGGTGGTGCGTGCCGGCATTGGGGTGATTTTGTACAGCGCTGGTTTTTTGCTGGGGCAGGCGGCGGACCCGTTTACCAATTTGGCGATGGCGGGTGTGCTGATGTCCGTGGTCAACCCGTATGCGGTGTGCGACATTGGGTTTCAGCTGTCCTTCTGCGCCACAGCAGGCGTTCTGCTGGGTTCGGTCCTGCTGGGCAGGATGGGGCTTTCGGTAAAAAATGCCTCCGGCTGGAGGAAAGTGCATCATATTCTGGTGCGGCAATTTATACTTTCCTGCATGGCGGCATTGTTTGTGATTCCGGTGCAGATGGCGTGGCATATGTCCATCAGTCGGTTTTCCGGCTTGGCGAACCTTGCCTGCTTTCTGCTCATTCGCCCTATGATTTGCTGCGGTCTGGCTGTGGCGGTGCTGGGCGGAGTACCTGGTCTGGAAAGTATCACCCGTGGTTTGTGTCTGCTGGGTGGTATACTGGCGCGCTGGCTGAATGAAATCGTGGAGATTTTTCTCCACATTTCACAGGAAGTCGGCTATGGCAGCGGGCTGGAAGTTTTGCTGATTTCGCTCGTTACCATTGGATTTCTGCTGATTTGCATGTACCGGGCGTATAGTCCTCGACTGATTTTACCAGCAGTTGCCATTATTTTACTCACAGCGACCCTGTGGTCGGATATTCTGCATTATGATTTGATACAGATTACCGTAATGGGTCAAAGCAAAGCACCCGCCGTCGTGGTGACGCAGCACCAGAAAGCGATGGTTCTTTTCCGCGGCAGCGAAAGCACCGCACATCAGATTCAGGCGTATCTGTATGAGCAGGGCATCCCGGAAATCGACTATGTGGTAAATTTGCGTCTGGATACGGAAACAACCTGCCCACTGAAAGGCAAACGCTATAAAACGCTGGCAGAAACAGAGTACGAACTGCCCCAGCCGGAGTTCCCGCTGGAGGATGTGATACTGGTTATGACCATGGATTTAGACGGTGGTATGGTGGCACTGGTGTGCGGGCAGTATGTGATGTGGCTGTACAGCGGTTCGCTGGATGTGGAAACAGACGCAGCCGCCATGCAGCTGCTTTTGGCGTCGGACGGGGAACCGGGCAGTCTGGCGCACTGCGAAACCATTCTGACCTTGAACCCCAATATCGACTGGCTGCAAACCCAACCCACCCAACCCAAAGAAAAACTACGTTACGCCAAAGGCAGAGCCACCGTGCGGATTCGTCCCCGCTGGTTCAGCCAAGATTGGCGGGTACGCTTAGATACATGACAGGAGGAACGCTATGACAGCAAATCCGCAGATTGCCGAGCTGGTAAATAAGCAATGCCCGGTTTACTATTTTGTTTCGGGCGAAGCCTATCTGGCGCACCGTGCGCTGCATCAGGTCAGCGCTCAGATTCTGGCGGGCGAGGATGAAAAAACCGTGCTGGACGAGCCTGCCCCTGACATTGAATCCGTCATCATGGCAGCAGGTACCATTTCTTTTTTCGGTACCCGCCGTTTGATTGTGATGCCCAATCTGGAGCCGTCGGCGTATTCGGAAAAGGATTTTTCGGATTTCTGTGACGCTATTTCCAGCGCAGAAAACGCCGTGTTCGTGATGAGCAGTGTGTACCCCATCGAATGGAACAAACCCCGCATCCCCAAGCAGATGAAAAAGCTGATGGATCTTTGCCAAAAGCTGGGCTATGTGCAGGACATCGCAAAGCTGACCGGACCCCAGCTGCGGGAAAATCTGATGGAGCGTGCATCCCGTCAGGGAACCACCCTTTCTGACGCAGCAGCCCGTGCGCTGATTGACCGCAGCGGTGAGGACCCGTCCCTGCTTGAAAACGAAGTGGACAAGCTGTGTGCTTTGTCGGGCTATCAGGTCATCAGTCCGGCAATGGTGGCACAGCTGGGTACCCCCAATCTGGAAGCAGACGTGTTCGAGATGGCAAAGCTGGTCACCGCAAAAAATGCCACGGCTGCCTGTGATAAACTCCAGCAGCTGATTAAACTGCGTTACGAGCCGATTCCCATTGCCGCCGCACTGAACGGCAGCTATATTGATATGTACCGGGTCAAGCTGGGTCAGAGTAAAAAGCTGGGCTATGAAGCCGTCCACAAGGATTTCGGCTATAAGGGCAGCCCGTACCGCCTGAAATATGTGATGGACAGCGCACGGCGGTATACGCTGCCCCAGTTGAAGCAATGTCTGGAAATTCTGGATACGCTGGACCGTGACCTGAAAGCCAGCCCGGTAGATGGTGAAATTCAGCTGGAAACGGCGCTTTGTTGTTTGTGCCGGGTAGGGGGCAGCCGATGAGAGAAAAAATCCATACCTCCCGCGTGATCGTGGTGGAGGGCAAATATGACGCATCCCGTTTGGCGGGCATCACCGACGCAACCATTTTGTGTACCGATGGTTTTGGTATCTATACCGATACCGACCGCCAAAAGATGCTCAAGCAGCTGGCAAAGAAAAACGGTCTGATTATCCTGACCGATTCGGATGCGGCTGGGTTCCGCATTCGGAACTTTGTGACCAACATCGTAGGCGCAGACAACGTCCTGCAAGCCTATACGCCGGCACAGCCGGGTAAAGAGAAGCGCAAAGCCGAACCGGGCAAAGAAGGTTTGCTTGGCGTGGAAGGCATCGACGATGATGTGCTGTACCAGATTTTGCAGGAGCTGGTGCAAACCCAGCCCCAGCCCAAAGCCGAAGAAGCTACAGAAGCAGCCCCCCGGCGGGAAATCACCTATACGGATTTGTATGCGTGGGGTCTGTCGGGTACGGCGGGCGCAGCCGAGCGCAAAAACGCTTTGCTGAAAAAGCTGGATTTGCCCCCGCGTCTTTCCAAAAAAGCCATGGTGCAGGTTTTGAACCGATTGCATACTTGGCAGGAAATCGACACGCTGGTGCAAAACGAACTGTAAACAAAAAAGCCGCACAGCTTTGCGTGAGATACGCAGCTGTGCGGCTTTTTGTCGCAAAAATTATTTCAGAGTGCCGTCGATGACCTGGCTGTAATACCAAGGTTTCGGCGCACGGAAGCTCTTTCCGCTCAGGGAAGCCAGCTCCGGGTCAGTAAAGCGAGGCAGCGTCAGTTCCCATGCGCACAAAGCCTGATACTTCAGCTTCAGCTCACGGTTTGCGGCATTGTTGCCGTATTTGCTGTCGCCCAAGATGGGGCAGCCAATGCTTGCCATGTGGGCACGAATCTGGTGAGTACGTCCGGTAATCAAATCCACCTTCAGCAGCGCCAGACGGCCGGAAACCGCAATGGTTTCATAGCGGGTTTCCACACTCTTTGCGCCGGGGCGCTTTTCGGGTACGATTTTTACCATGCCCATGTCCGCATCCTTCACCAGCCAGCCGTCCAGCACAGCGTCCGGCGGTGTGGGGCGACCAAAGGTCACACACAGATAGGTCTTTTTCACTTCCCGCTTGCGGATTGCTTCGGTCAGCACTTCTTCTGCCAAAGGCGTTTTAGCAATCAGCACCAGACCGCTTGTACCCGTGTCCAAACGATGGCACAGGGCGGGGGTGTAGGGGTCGTTTTCCTTGTACTGACCGTCCTTGTTCAGATACAGCAGCACACGGTTGATCAAGGTGTCGTCGTCGGGACCGTCAACCGTCAAGCCTGCGGGCTTGTTGACCACCATCATCTGGGGGCAGTCATAAACCACTTCGGCAGGGCAGCGAGCGGATTTCCAAGCAGGACCGTTTACACGGGCAGCATCTTCCAGCTGGTCGTCCAGAATGAACAGCTTGATCACGTCGCCAGCTACCACGCGGGTAGACAAAGGCTGTTTGCGGCCGTTCAGCTTGATTTTATTTTCGCGCAGGGCTTTATTCAGCTTGCCGGGACCCAGAACAGGGAACTGTTCCATCAGATATTTATCCAGGCGAGTAGGTGCCAGGCATTTTACTTTCAAAATTTTCACGTTGGTTCCTCCCCAGTGTTCGGATATCAGAAATCTATTTTATTATACGGATATTGCCGGAAAAAGGCAAATCCAATCGCGAAACCTTGACATTTCAGCGGGAGTATTGTATCATTCCCTTTGTACCCGAATAAGCCGTCGTGGCGGAACTGGCAGACGCCAGGGACTTAAAATCCCTTGCTGGCAACAGCGTACCGGTTCGATTCCGGTCGGCGGCACTTTAAGAAAATGGCCTGAAACCTAGAGTTTCGGGCTATTTTTGTTTATGAATAACACACTTCTGAACACACTTGCTTTTTACGGGGTCAGTACAGCGTCAAACGCTTTTTCCAGAAGCTCCGCCTGTTGGTCTTGCTGACCATCCATCAGGTGAGCATACGTTCCCCATGTGTCCATGCTTTTGCTATGGCCGACAAGTTGCTTTACCATACCTTCCGGCAGCGTCTGAGCGACAGAAACAAAGGTGTGCCGCAGCTCATAAAGGGAAACATATGTGATGTTGTTGTACTCACAGAACCGCCGCCAGTGCTTGCTGTATGCGTCCTGATTGCTAATTCCGAACACGGATTCTTGCCCGGCGGTTAGTTTCCACTGTTCACGCAATTCCTGTTGCGCTCGATCTGACAGCACGATGGTACGCACAGCGTTGCGGTTCTTGCCTTGCGTAATCTCTCCACGCACGTTGATGGCCCGAGAAACATGGATACGGTCCGGCTTGGTGTCCTGCCAGCGTAGACCCAGCAACTCACCAGGGCGCAGACCAGTTAGCACAGCAATACGATATGCGTGGACGTATGGATCTTGCATCACTACGCCACGCTTTTTTGTTTCCGTGCAGGTAAACAGCTTTGCCAGATCATCCGGTTGCAAGATACGCTTGCACGGACGTGATGCTTCCGCAGGTATAACAAGGCTCTCCGGCCGCAGCGTGCTAAATTGATGCAGACGGCAGTATTTGCAAAAGGCGGTTAGGTCTCCGGCAATGTTGCGCAGTGACTTGGCGCTGAGATGTGATTCTGCGTAGGCGTTGTCTATTACAGCTTGCAGCTTTCCGTCCGTCAGGGCAGACAGCTTGCAATCGCCAATCACAGGCTCGATATTATTATTCCATCGGCTGCGGATATCACGAAAATAGCCCTGTGAAATGGTCTTTTCCTTACTGGCAAGGAAAATTGCACATAAACAGTACGAACCGTTGTTACAGGGCTTATTTGAGCGCCGTCCAGCCATGCATCTGCCTTTGCGTTGGCTTCGCGTTGCCCGGTGCGCCCCGGCTTGCGGCTGTAAAAGCTCTTTCGGACACCTTCACGCTGCACGCTGATGCGCCACCGACCGTGCGCCGCGTCCCAGGTTGCTGTGTTGGTACGAGTAGACATAAAAATACCTCCTTTAGGGTACACTTTGACAAGCCCACCCGAAAAGAGGTATAATCACAATGTTAGCTGTGGTTTTACCTTCGGGTAGACCGATCTGCTCCCCCGCTGCTTGCGCCAACAAGTTGCGGGGGATTTTTTATTCTTTGGGTTGTGATTGGCGTTCAAATTCATCCAAATTTAATTTGTAGAATTTTTCAGTTCCATTTTTTTCAACGAGCAATAGATTGTGAGTTTGAAGTGTGTTAAGGCGACTTTTTAAAGGCGTATAAGTCAAGTTCAGACATCTACTTAATTGTTTGGTGGAAATGCCCATTTCTGAGAAAAGACCAGCTTGTATTAAATGATACACAAGGTCGCGGTAGCGCGGATTCTGTCCAAGGGGATGAGAGTCCAAAAGAATTTCAAATCTTTCTAGATCTGAATGACGCCGATCCAAAGCGTTCAATAATTGTTCCATTGCTTCCTGCAAAATTTCCAGAAAGCAAATAACAAAAGGAGTTAAATCTCCACGATTTTTAGAGTCGTTACAAATTTTGAAAGCATCATAATATGTTTTGATATTCGCCTTAATCGTGTAAGACAAACGGTAACTAATCAGGTAGTTTAATTCTTGGGCCAGCAGGTAGCTACTGATAAAACGTGACAGTCTTCCGTTGCCATTATAAAATGGATGAATATAGCCAAATAGATAATGAAACGCGCTGATGAGTATAAGAGGATCGCTTGCGTTTGAATTTAAAAAC
The DNA here is from genome assembly GCA_937880095.1 of uncultured Faecalibacterium sp. Classification (GTDB taxonomy): domain Bacteria; phylum Bacillota; class Clostridia; order Oscillospirales; family Ruminococcaceae; genus Faecalibacterium. The sequence continues at coordinate 146,500 of CALFLK010000017.1, forward strand.
TGAAGGGATTTCTCCATTGTAGAAATGATATTTTCTTCAGGCATCAACCCTCTATGGATTTCTTTTTGAGCCGCATTGCTGACAGAAACAGATTCCTTTCTGAAATATTTTCCATCAGGTGCATCTTCGGGATTTTCCTCAACAACCTCTGAGAGAACGAGCTCGTTGTACAATTCGCGTATATCTTCGCAGGAAACCAGATTATGCTTATCGCCATGTTGCAGCATAAGATATTTTCTTACTAATCCGGAGAAACGTTGCTTCTGATGGCTAGTATTAAGCTTCTCTAATACTTCATTGATTTCACGGCGCGTGCTATTGACACCTTCAATGTCATTGGTTAGGACAATTTCATCGACCAGACACTTCCATGTAAAATGATCTAAGGCGACGCCAGGAAGTAGATTGCACAGATTGTCGATTTTCTTGTCATAATTTTGGATACTAATAATCAGTCGATATACTTCACCAGTTTGAAGAAAAAAGGCAGGAGATTCTTTAATAGATAAATCTAAATGCACAGACTCTGGATCTGAAAATCTTTTCTGATAAGTTTCTTCGTAGGAAGAAGGGTTTTTATAGAATAGTTTAGATAAAGGTTCGTACTGCATGAATATCACCTAACTCTCTAAATAATATAACTATAGCTAGTATAGAACTATAAGCTATAAGTATACCAACTTTTTTGCGCTATTTTAGTTGGTATGGTTATGGTTTAGTGTGTAATAATATGTTATTCATGTGAAATGAGTTAATATATTAAGACTGTAAGTGCTTAAAAAAGAGAACAAGGGACCCCAAAAGGGAGAGCCGGTTTTTAACGCCTTCGGTGCTGTAACACCGGGGGCGTTTTTTCTTGATTGATATTTGTTGATGCGGTATACTATTAGCAGTAGACCTCGCCACGCCTCTCAACGATGCGTACCATGGCGGGGTCATTTTTTTATGTCCATTATACCATATCAGCTATAGCAGGCTTTTCTTTTTCTGATATTGCTGCCTTGATTCGCAATAAGGCGGCAATATCGTCCAGATCATCGTTTAGCTCATTTGTAATGCCGCCATATAGGTGTAGGAGCTCGCCTGCCTGATTAAGATTGTTGTTCATTGCAACCTCACAATCCACGGCACAGGCCAACGGCCTTGCCTTCAATGTGTACATCGTTCATATCGAGGCCAATTCTAATAATAGATGCAAACGATGGATTTTCCGGCCGCAGCTCGATATAGTTGGGGTAATAATAAACGTGCTTTAAGGTTGCTTCGTCACCGATGCGCACTGCAGCTATTTCACCGTTTTCGACTTCTGGTTGTTTGCGGATGGCGACCAGATCACCGTCTTGGATGCGAGGTTCCATGCTGGCACCTTCACAACGCAGCGTAAAATCTGCGTGCCACGCAGCGGGGACAGAAACTGTATCCTCAATATTTTCTTCTGCTGTAATTGGATTGCCGCAAGCAATACGACCAATCAGGGGGACGGTGTCCATTTCGGGCATTGGTTCAAAGCCGGCAGGGATAGAATTGTCGTTATGGTTGCTCCAGCCCATCAGATACTGCGGAGTAGTGCGCAAAGCTTTTGCAAGCAGTGGCAAACTTTTTGCGGGTACTTTTTCGATGTCGCCCTTTTCGTATCTATATATTGTAGCAGCAGAAATGCCGAGAGTATCAGCAAGCTGTTCTGCAGACATTCCAAGTTCCTTCCTGCGTAATTTAATTCGCTCACCGGTCGTCATAGTCTTGCCTCCTTTAGCTTTTACATTTTTAATCATAGCACGCCTATCGCAAAAATGCAATAATTTTTTGCAAAAATGCGAGAAAGTGATTGACTTTTGCAATATGCAGTGGTACTATAAATGCACAGCAACTCGCATTTATGCGAGAGAAGGGAGTGACTTAATGTACGTAAACGTAGCCAAGTTGCGCGGGATAATGCTCGAAAAAGGTTATACCCAAGGAAGTCTGTCTCAAGCAATGGGGATTGATCGCAGTACGCTTTCCCGGAAATTCCGCAATAGTGGTATGGATTTCACTTCTTCAATTTCTACAAGAACCGCGCAGTCCTTACATAAGCCCTTTTCATTTAATTTACGAAATAAGCCACCTCTACCGCAACGAATACATTTTGCCACTTTTAACATCTCTCTTTCTGTTATCCCTGTGCTTCAAATTCGTTGATGATGACAGGATCTTGATTATAGAAGTGTTCCAACTTGATGTGACGAACCTCATGCAAGGTGGCTTCCTTTTGCGCTTCTGGGCTTAAGCAGGAATTGATAAATACGAAAAAATCATCTTGCACCATGGCAGTTACACCACGGACACTGCCGGGCATTTCAATACCTCGTACAAATATTTGATTCATGTGGCCTCACTTTCCTAGAGCAGCCTCCACGATACGTACAGCACGTTCTACTTCTTCTTTGGTAGCTCCCTTTGTCAAACTGAACAGCATACGCATTTCGGGTCTGTTCTTTAGTTCCTCCAAATATTCACTCAGCTCGTCGTCCTCTAAGGCGGCGGGCTTTTCTTTTTTATCATCTTCGGTGAAATAATTCACGGAAACGCCAAAGTAATCCGCAATTTTCTTCAACTTATCAATCTTTGGAACGCTCCTACCACTTTTCCAATCGCTCAAGGTGGATTGTCCGATACCGGTTGCCTTTGCGACTTGGTAAGCAGTTGTGTTGTGGATTTGCAATAGTTCAGCAAATTTATCATACATTTTTGTGCACCTCTACGAAAAACCGAAGTACTACGGAAATACAAAGCATAGACTATTGAAAATATCGGTTTTGCGGTGTATAGTATAGATGTACTTCGGAAAAACGATGTATATACCGGAGTACTTCGGCTTTGTTATTTGTGATTTTCGCAAATCCATAATATCACAAAACCGAAGCAAACACAACTATAAAAGAACACAAAGAAAGGAGGCGTAACATGGCACAACTGTATACCTGTGCGGAAGTCGCTGAGCGATACAGCGTAAAAATC
>CALFLK010000018.1 GCA_937880095.1 uncultured Faecalibacterium sp.
CATAGGCAGTGATATCTTTGAGATAAATGTGTCAACCAATATTGACAATATCATATCCTTTTCGCTGTGAATATACGCGAAGGGATTATAATGCATCGACTTTCTGAAATTGATAGTATTGAAAATCCGGATACTGTATCCGTTCTTCAAAAGGGCTTGGCCGCAGTCGATTACGATATCGCCTTTCGGGTCAGTGACCACATAGGAACTGTGACATTGTAAAAGGTTGGGTTTGAGCCAAAATCGGGTCTTACCGCTGCCGGAACCACCAACCACAAGCACATTTTTGTTTCTGGCATTTGCCGGATTCTTCGGGCGATTGCCCATCATCAGCCGCTCCGTCCGGGTCAGAATCACATTGTTTGCAAACACCGGATCTTCAAACGGTTCGATGTCTTTCTGCGTACCCCAACGAGCAGAACCATACTCCATGCCATGACGATATTTCTTGGCATTTTTGCCTTTCAGGTACACGGCAAGCCGCAGACCTGCTCCACAGCACACACCAATCAGCAAATCCAGCGGATGCAGACTTGGCATCGGGTTGGAAAATGCTGCACCCAGGGCAGAAAGAAAGCCAAGGAGCTTTTCAGACATGTCTGCGCCCTCGGCAATTCTCCACGCTTCTCCCAGATTGGTACATACAAGACCGGCAATGAAGTACGGCAGGTTCAGGATCAGCAGCTTCTTGGTCTTATTACTCATAGATCACGCTCCTGACTTTTGTGACGAACCTTATCCGGCAGAATTGCAGCAACCAATTCTTTGAGCTTGTTAAGCTGCTCCAGAACACTCGGTTTTTCCTTTGCTTTCAGCTTGCGGTTGGTGAATTCCTCAAAAGCGGAAGTCAGTGCATCCGCATCCTTCGCCTTAAAGAATACTGTGTACTTGGGTGGCATCACATTTTGGTCTTTCGTAATGGCATAATCCACACCATATTTCCGCGCCACCTGTTCAAAGCCTTTCAAATCTGTTTTCTCAATGGGGATACTGCTGACTCCCTGATTCTGACCGATCAGTTCTTTGATGCTCTGCTTTCCAATCGGCAGCTGCGACGTTTTCTGAGCAACCTTCGCCTGATGGTGCCGTTTCCAGGCATTATAGCCATTCACGATGGTGCGAAAGGTCAGTTTCGTGGTGCTGATTGCCAGATTGACTGTACGATTTTCAACTTCTTCCTGCATGAATATCCGCCTCCTTCCTTACAAACTATCCCGGTCCGGTGCCGGTTTGCTCTTTTCCTGGGACTTTGCAGCCTTTTCCTCCATCTTCTTCACCATGTCATCCGGGACCGGAATTGCCATGATGCTGCGACCCATACGAACGAACATCTGGGGCTGATGGAACTGTTCCTCAAATTTCTGCATCTGCTCCGATGTCAGAGAACCAAAATCATCCTCTGTCAGCCCTACCACCAGAAAATCACCGGCATAAATGTCCTGCATATCCCCGTCTTCGGTGTAAATCGCACGGTTCAGCGGTAAACCATTGATTTTACCGGATTCATTCAGAATAATGGCCACTTCATCCTCAAATGGATAGGTTACTTCAATATCGCCGCCGACCATAGCCTGCAAATCTTCCAGCTCCGTGCCAACACTGATTTTTTTCGGGTAGGCATTGGGCTGTACCAGCAGCACATTCATTGTCCTGGTCTCTGCCAGTTCATGTTCTCCCACGGTCTTGAAGTCCACACCGGTGAAATCGCCGGAATCCAGAACATAGTCCTGATTGTTCCACGCCTGCGTCACCATGCGTTCCGCGTCTTCCTGTGAGGCAGCTTCCACAGAAACCTTTCTCTGGAGAGTTTCCGTAATCTCCACATCGAATTTCTTCATAGGCACCTCCTTAGATCAGGCGCAGTGCCGGAACCAACTCACCGCCAATGGAAACCACCGTCAGGTTTTCGTTCACATAGTCGATGGTGCGTTCCAGCGTAAACAAATTGATGCTGCATTCGTTGCCGTTCTGGTCGATTTCCGAAACTTCCGCAGCTCCCAGCAGATAGCGGGTTCTGTCAGTCTCGATCACATCGCTCTTATCATAATGGAGAAGCAGTTCCCCATCTGCCACCAGATCAGCCTCCATCTCATCGTAAACATCCTCAAAGATGTCTCGACTGCCAGCCTCGGTCAGAAGTTCGCCGCCAGCCCCCGGCAGGATCACCATCACAATGCGTTCCTTCGGGTGATCTTCACGGATTGCCTCCAGCATCACCCAGTTATGAAGCATCGCAATGGACTTCTCAAACATGGGATCATCCATCGGATTCGGCTGCGATGCACCGTTCGGGCAATTCTTGCAGTCCATGCTGCACACTGCGTTGTTCTGATTCTTCTTAAAGTTCATCATCATAATAATCTCCTTCTTATCGTTCCATGTCTCGTTGTTTACTTCGCTGCCACTTTTCCAGCAGCCGGATAATCGTGTCCTGCA
>CALFLK010000019.1 GCA_937880095.1 uncultured Faecalibacterium sp.
GTGGAAACTTTCCCCGTAGACGATGTAAACGGATACAATCGGGCACTGGGCAAACTCTGGTGCGGTTATGGCCTGCTTTTTATTTTGCTGGGGCTGCCGCTTTTGGCTGGACAAAATTCCGCTTGGGCGCTGCTTTCTATTCTCGGCACTGTGTTTAGTACGCTGGGTCTGATGCTGATTTATGTACTGTGCATCGAACCGAAATACAAAAAGAAATCGCGGTGACTTGCACTCAAGTTTTCCACGAAAAATACCGGCACGGTGGAAAACCGCGCCGGTATTTTTCTGTTATTTCCTGCCCAGCGGGCCTTTTGTCACCTGACGGCCGGAACCATCATCATTGAGTTCCCGTTCGGCATTGTTTTCATCCATTGACAGCGATGCCAGCCCGATTTCATTGTTCAAAACATAGGCGCCCGCGATTGCGTGTTTGCCGTATTTGCCCCGTATCTTGTCCAGACTTTTCTCCAGCGCTTCCCGCTTGGGGCTGGATTTCGGCGTGTCCTCTGCAAAGAAGCTTTGCTGCACTGCCAGCGGCGTATCAGTCAACCCCAATGCTGTCACGCCCAAAAGCCGCACCGGGCGGGATAGATCCCAGTTTTTCTGCAAAAGCTCCCACGCTGCTGCTTCTAAATCTTTTGCCAGATGGGTCGAAGTCGGCAGTTGTTTTTGCCGCTGAATGCTTTTCAGCTGGTTATCCTTGATGGTGATTTGCACAGTTCCCGCATACAAGCCATGGCGGCGCAGCCGCCCGGCAACTTCATCCGCCAAAGCTGCAATCCCCGCACGCAAATCTGCCGAACCTTTCAAATCTCTTTTATAGGTTGTGCTGTTACCCACGCTCTTGATGGGTTCGCTTTCCCCCCAACGACGCACTGGGGCATTATCTTCGCCACGAGCATTTCGGGATAGCTCTGCCCCGGATTTGCCCAGCACCTGCACCAGATACAGCGGATCTGCTGCCGCAACATCACCAATGGTGCGCAGCTGCATGGATGCCAGCTTTTCTGCCAACCGTCTGCCCACAAATAGCATCGCACTTACCGGCATTGGCCACACGATATCTTTATAGTTTTCTCTGCTGATTAAGGTCGTAGCGTCCGGCTTTTTGTAATCGGAACCCATTTTGGCGAATACCTTATTAAAGCTGACACCTACCGAAATGGTCAGCCCGGTTTCTGCATGAACCCGGTTGCGAATCTGGTCCCCCAAAGCTTTGGGGCTTTCCGCATATAGATGCCATGTATTGGTTACATCCAGCCAGCTTTCATCCACCGAAAACGGTTCGACACGGGTGGTGTACTGCTGATAAATCGCATTGATGACCTGATAATAATGCTGATACTTTTCCCGATGGGACGGCAACAGCACCAGATCCGGGCATTTCTGCTTTGCCTGCCAGATCACTTCGGCAGTCTGGATGCCGTACTTTTTCGCCGGTTCATTTTTCGCCAGAATAATACCATGACGCCCATCCGGGTCGCCACATACTGCCACCGGAAGACGTTTCAATTCCGGATGCTCCAAAAGCTCCACGCTGGCAAAAAAGCTGTTGCAGTCACAATGTAAAATCCAGCGTGGTTTTTCCTGTTTGGTTTCCATCGGGCATTCATCCTTTCCGGTATTTTTTGCACAAATTCATCATTTTGCCCCATGCGAAGTGATGCAGGGTCTGCTATACTGATTTTATCAAAATTGATCTGATTTTGTCGAGTGAAATGAAATGGGAGGCTTTTTTCATGTTTGATACATATACCCTGTACCAGCTTCTCTGGTATTTTCTGACCTATGCATTCCTGGGCTGGTGCATGGAGGTGGTGTTCTGCTCCATCACCGAAGGTCATGTGGTGAACCGTGGCTTTTTGAATGGCCCTGTCTGCCCGATTTATGGTTTTGGTATGCTGGGCATTTTGCTTTTGCTGCGCCCGCTGCTTGCCGTCAACGATTTGGCGCACAATGTGGCGCTATATGTGTGCGGTATGGTGCTGGCAAGTGCTGTGGAATATCTGGTGGGCTGGGGAATGCTCAAGCTATTTCACGCCCGCTGGTGGGACTATCGGGATAAAAAATGCAATGTGAACGGTTTTATCTGTTTGAGTATCAGCCTGTGCTGGGGTTTGGGTACTTTGGTCGCCTGCCGTATTCTGCACCCGCTAGTGCATACGCTGACGATTTCTCTGCTGCCCAAGGGTATCGGCATCTGGGTGCTTGCTGCGCTGCTGATTTTGTTTGCAATCGACACTGTCGTATCGGTACGCACCGCCATCTATATGGACCGAGATCTGGCAGAGCTGGATCGCATTGCCCACCGCATGGAAGCTTTGAGCGAAAAGATGAGTAGCGACATCGGTTCCCGCGCATTGGAAACCGACCAGCGCATGGATCGTGCCCGTTTGCAGGCAAAGCTCGCCAGCTACGAGCTGCGGGATGCCGCCGACCAGCTGGAAGATGCAGCTGCTGACCGCCGTGCTGCTTTGGAACAGCGTGCACAGGAACTGCGTACCCGCCTGATGCAGGAACACTCCGGCACACGCCGTCTGCTGCGTGCTTTCCCCCATTTGAATGCAGACGAACGGCATGATATTTTCCAGCAGCTGCACGACGATTTGAGCGCATTGCGCCGCCGTTGATGTTATGTAACCTTTGAACAGAAAAGGGAGCCAGCCTGTTACAGGCTGGCTCCCTTTTTTATGCCAGAATCATTTCATAGCAGAAAAATTCTTTGCCGTATTCTTCGATGCGTCCTGCAAGGCGAAAGCCCATGGATTCATACAAATGATTGGCAATCGGGTTGGTAGTCACCGCATGGAAACGTGCACTGTCGTATCCCATTTCTTTTGCGGTTTCCAGCATTTTAAGCATCACACGGCGACCCAAGCCCTGACCCTGAAAATCCGGCGAAACACAGAAGCGACCCAAGCCGCAGGGATTCTTCGTGGACGGGTTCCTGCCTTTGATATCGTCCACTACCTCTCCTTTCTGAAATTCTGCCCAGGAGCGAATCTGCATGATCGAAGCAATTTTGCCATCGTGCGGCACTTTATACAGCGTTTGTGTAGCAAGGTCATGTGCCAGAATTTCACGGGTAGGATACTCCTCACCCCAGCCTGAGCTAGGGGTGAGAACTGCTACATTGTGACACAGTGCATAGATTTCGTCCAAATCAGATTCCGGTGCCTGCACCAGATTGATTTCAAAGGTATCTTTCATTCTAAACATCCTTTCAACGGAAAACCCCTTGCTCTGCGGCAAGGGGTTTTGATTTACTTTTTGGCAGTGCCTTCCAGCTTTGCTACCAGTGCTCGGCCCCGACGACCAAACAGTTTGGGCAGAATCAGGCGAGCCATGCCCCATACGCTGTCCCACTGATAGAAAATCATCGCAGCGGTCAGCAGCGTTGTAATGATCTGCCAGCCTGCAATGCCTTGCAGCATTACAAAGGCTTCAATGGTCAGCATCACCAGCGAAACCAGCATCCGACCTGGTGCGAAATGCACCTTCAAGAAACGTCGGGTATCTACGGCACGCAGCACGAAAACCAAGCTCAGGCTGAGCGCAGAAGCGATTGCTGCACCCACCGGACCCCACTGGCGAATAAACATCCAGTTCAGCGCAAGATTCGCCACCGCACCCGCCAGCATGGTGAATAACGCGTTGGTACTTCGGGTATATACCACATAAATACTGCTGAAGAACTGGTTAAAGCAGGTAAAGATTGCTGCTACCGTCAGGAACGGTACGAACTCCCAAGACTGGAAGAAGTTTGCACGGAACACACGCATCAGCGGCTGGCTCAGCCAGATGATACCCGCGGCACAGCAGAACAAAATACCGGAGTAAAGGCGGAAAATCTTGGAGAAGAATGCCTCACGGCCTTCTTCTTCCGTAACAGCAGAAACCTGCCATGCTTCGTAGAAAATAATGCCCAGTGTATTCAAAATAGTGGGCATCCAGTAACCACTGGACAGCAAACCTGCCCATTCATCACCAGTCATACCCTGATAACCGTTGCACATACCCTTGACGAAGAACAAGTCCGAAGCGTTGATGATCCAGAAGCTGATCTGTGCCGGAATCATAGGCAGTGCATAACACAGCATCTTTTTCCACAGCTTGACGTTGATGCGGGAGAAATCCAGATAGCGGTACAGCTTTGCGCTAAAGAACAGGAATACTGCCGAGCAGAAGTCGCCGCAGATGATTGCCAGCAAATAACCTGCTGCACCCATGTTCAAGCCCAGCAGGAACAAGGTGTAAAAGCCCATGGTCAGGAAGGTACATAACACACCATCTATGGCAACCAATCGGTTCAGCTCCCGGCTGCGGACAAACTGGGTACACAGCGTGCGGAAACAGCTGGTCAAAACATAAATGTAAATATACACGCCGTAATCGGCGATGGTAGGCACCATAGTGACGACCGGCCACAACAGCAGCAGCACACCGTAGCCCGCCAGAATAGAGAGCAGACTGTTGGTAAACACCTGTTTTTCATCGTTGTTGTGATCCAGACCAAAGCGGATAACCGCATTGGAAATGCCCAGCGAAACCACAGGAATCAGCAGGTTTGCGCACTGGCTTGCCAGATTGCTGACGCCCATGATGCTGGTTTCTTTCATCACATGGCTCAAAAAAGGCTTAACCAGGAAGCTGAGCAGCTTCGAGGAAAAGCTGGAAATTGCGAAAATCAGTGTATTGCCCGCCAGCTTGGAATACTTATCGCTTTTGGGTGCAGAGTTTGTTTGGGACATAGGCAAGTTCTCTCTTTCGATTGGAAACGCCACGAAACTGGCTTTCTCCAGATAGCATTATTTTTCTCGCAGTAAATCCCGCCGGGCTTTCCAGTCCGGCAGAATTTGTGCTACCTGCACCCAGAATTCCGGGCTGTGATTTGGCACTAAAAAGTGGCAGTACTCATGTACTACCACATAAATCTGCGCTGCCGGCGGCATCTGATACAGCCGCAGCGCAAAGGTCAACTGCTTTTTGGTCAAATGACAAACGCCCCAGCGGCTGGTCATATCCCGCACCTTGATAACAGGTTTTTCGCCGCCCAGCACTTTTTCGAATGCAGGAAACACAAGGTCACTCATGGCGGTAAATGCTGCCAATGCCTGCGCTTCATCCGGCAAAGGCTGTGCTTCGCGGGTAGCACGAGCAGCAGCAGTTTTGCGGGCTTTTTCCAGCCAGCGGGCATGGTCATCCACAAATTTGTCTACTGACGTAATGGGTGCGCGTGGTGGTGCGCTGACCTGAGGCATCCCCGCTTTGTCCAAATGCAGATTATAATTTTTAACTTTCTTGCGGGTCAGCTGGTAGGTAATACCGCCCGACGTCACACGCAATTCTGATTTTTGGCTCATGCCACGGCAGCTGCACCGTCTACACGCATCTGACCGTAGATATAATAGCCGTATGCGTCATAGGACAAAACCATACGATACTGCGCCGCAGGGTCCAGATCACTGATGGTGTAGGTGTGCATATCACCGTTGGTGTAGTAGTAGATGGTGCTATCGTCTACATACTCGGCACCGCCTTCCACCTTTTTCCACAAGTTGATTTTGAAACTCTTCATGCCGGTTGCTTCGCCGGTCGCATGGGACATAATGGTCAACGAACCATTGGGCGCAGTAAAGTAATCCGTTTCTCTCTTATTGATGCCATTGAACACGATATACATTCCGGTATCGGTCATCTGCGTTGCAAAGCCCGCGCTAGCGTCCATACCTTCCGGCAGCGTAATCGTTTCTTCCGTTGCTTCTGCACGGGTCAGCGGATCACGCACTTCTTCCGGTTCCTTTTCAATACAGCCAGTCAGCATCAGCGCTGCCAGAATAGCAGCCGTTGCCAGTGCCAGCAGTTTTACAGCCTTTTTCATATATGCTCCTTTCGCCCGGTTTGCACCGGGTGTGTCTATCAAAATCGTTTTCACGCCGAGCCAATCAGCCCTGCTGTGTATCGATTTCTCGATTTTTCTCTGCCAGTGCGCTGCACTCAGCGTCTGCCAGTTCCGGATACGGCGAAGCCGCTACAAATTCGTAGCGGAACAAGCCATAGCCATCTGCGCCACCTTCGGTCAAATCCGCTACCATGTCTGCCAACTGGTGACCGGACTGCCACTGGGTTTCACTGTCCGGGTTTGCACCGCCATCCCCTTTGCCGATGCGATATACACCCAGACCAAAATACAAATCACAGGCTTCGTGGCGGGGCATTTCCAGCCACTCCTTTGTGATGTTCTCATATGCAAAGCGGGTACTGCCACTCTTCAGCTGGTAACCGTAACCCCAGTAAACCTGCGGGCAGATGTAGTCCACCAGCGGACCGTCCGCGCCATTCATCCAGGCAGATACATCACTGTACTGCTGCTGGTAATTATTATCCGGGTTACCCTGCGGGCTGATACCAAAGCGCAGGGTGGGGTCTTTTGCCTTAATGGCATCTCTGGTTTTGCGCACCAGCTCGGTTACATTGCTGCGCCGCCATTCTTCCAGCGAAGTGGACGAACTCTTTGCAGCATACTGCGCTTCATCAATCCATGGTTCTGTCGTGGGATAGAAATAGTCATCGAAATGAATACCGTCTACCGCGTAATGTTCCAGAATTTCCGTAACGCCCTGCACCACATAATCTGCCGCAGCCGGCTCTGCCGGGTTCAGATACACGCCGCCTTCCACTGTAACGCACCATTCCGGGTGGGTATTTGCCAAATCATTCTCGGCAAATTCCGCAGGGGTCTTGCTGTTCAGCCGCAGCCGATAGGGGTTGACCCACGCTTCCAGACTGATACTGCGCTCATGGCACAGCCGCACCATGCAGTCCAGCGGGTCAAAGCCGGGGTCTTTCCCACGGGTACCTGTGCAGATATGGCTCCAAGGGAAAAGTGCGCTCTTATATAGTGCGTCGCCAAAGGGGCGCACCTGCGCAATCAGGGTGTTCAGCCCCATGGACTGACACTTTTCCAGCACCGTTTCAAAGGATGCTTCAAATGCGGACTGGCTCGAAAAATCTACCAAGTGCCAATCCAGATAGCTGAGCCACATGGCACGATACTGCTCCGCCGAAGGCTTGGGCTGCTGTGGGTTCTGGGTTGCGCCGGGGGTATCCGTTGCCGACACATCTGCCGGTGTATTCGGCTGCCCGCAGGCAGATAAAAGCCCCACCATGGCAGCAGCACCCATCCCATACAGCACTTGACGGCGGGAAACCGATTTCTCGAATCCTTCCATACAAATTACTCCTTGCTTGCTTTATACAGTGTAATGCCCAGCCAGCCGCGGGTGACACATACCAGCACCCACAGGATGCTTGCTGTCCAGCCAATGCCGGTCTGGATTTGTGCCAGCAGCAGACCCATCTGAATCACTTCGGCAAAGCACAGCAGCTTCATCTGATTACCAACATTCATGCCGCGCTTGTATTCGACCCAAGCCAGTACCGGCCAGAACAATGTCATGCGTGCAGCCATTTCTGCGCCAAACAGCACATAGCTGGCGAGCAGCACAAAAAATGCAATCATGTACTTACCGCTGAACGGATTTGCCGTCTTGCCGGGTTTGCCGTCAGGACTAAGCTCCTTCTGGGCTGCCAGAAACAAAACCGCCATGCCTGCCGCAGCAAATGCCAGCTGGGACAAAAAGCCCATGCTCTCGCCGAACAGCCAGCCGATCGCTTCCGCCAGACTGAACGCTGCCGACACAATCAACAGAAAATACCAGGTTTTACGGGTAAAACGAAATTTCATAAGAATGCCTCCGGGCACAATTTTCCAGTATGCTATACTATCAAATGATAATTCAGGTACAGTATAGCACAAAACGATGGATTTTTCTGCTGTCCTTTGCAATTTCACGGATTTGTAGCATTTCTGCGCCGGGATATGGTACAATACTTTACGTTGTATTTTATGTATAAAAAGTGAGGTTTTTTCGGTATGAATGCTGCTATTTCTTCCGTGCTGCTTTTGTGTGCAATTGCACTGGTTTTTCTGGTTCTGCGCCGACAGGATAATCATCAGCACAGCGAGTACGGTCCCAGCGGCATGAGCGAGTTTCGCACTGATTTGGCAATCGACGAATGCATGGACCGTCTGAATCGTCCGCAAGAATCCGACGAGTTTGTTTATACCCTCCGCCGAGAAACCGACGGCGGCTGGACCATGCACTTTACCTTGCACCAGCCCACCGCACAGCCTTTGGATACCCTGTACACCCTGCGGTTAGACCCGGGCAAACAGACGGTTGCCACGCTGATTTTCCGCCGGGAAGCCTTCGGCTACAAAGAGCCTGTGTTCCAGCCGGAGCTGCTGGACCGCTTTATGGCACAGAAGCTGAATGCCGTGCGCACAAAATAAGATTGTAAAACATCTTGTTTTCTGCTATACTTCCTAGTGTAGTGCCGCTGCTTGCAAAGTATGCTTGCAGCGACTTTTTTCGGGCCAGTAGCTCAGCTGGTCAGAGCTGGCGGCTCATAACCGCTTGGTCGCGGGTTCAAGTCCTGCCTGGCCCACCAAAAAACGATAGACGACACTTGGTGTATCGTCTATCGCAAATGTCTTTCACGCTCTGCGCTTGCGCAGAGCGTTTTTTTCTTTCATTGTGCTGTGTACATTGCGGTAATTGCTGGGGGTCATGCGGTACTCTTTTTCGAACGCCTTATAAAAGTAAGTACGATTGGTAAAACCCAACTTGTCGCAAATGGTCGCAACGCTCCAGCGGGTACTGCGCAGCATTTGCGCCGCATAGTTCAGCCGCACCGAAAGGCAGTATTCGGTAAATGTTTTGCCGAAATTCTGTTTGATAAAACGACATAGATACGCCGCATTATAATTCAGCTGCTCCGCCAGTTCCTGCTTGGTAATAACGCCCTGACGCACTTCGACCTGCAAACGGATTGCACTCGCCAACTCGCTTTTATTGTCGTTCCCCTTATAGACCAGTGCGCTGTGGTACAATTTCGGCGATTCCAATAAGCCCAGCAATCGGCGCAGATGCCCCTGCATCAGCAGCCAGAACCCGGTTTCTTTATGGAGCATCTCCTCCATCACAGAATTGATTTCCTGCTCCACCGGAAGCATCGGACCGATACAGGACAATGCAGTGAAATGGCAATAGGCTTTCAGGAAATCGCTGTTGGGGGCAAGATGATTCAAAAAGAACTGCATCACCGTTTTACCTTCGGAAAAAGGCGGCTCATTCGCCAGCAGATTTTCTACACAGTTGGTATCCAGACTGAGAAAAACGCAGCTGGCGAACTGTAAATACTCCTCTGCATGGCGCACGTTTTTATCCAATAGAATGGCATCCCCGCGGCGCAGGCAAAGACATTCATCCTCGATCCATTCGTTGACCTCGCCATCCATAACATATAAAAGCTCGTAGTAATCATGGTAGTGATACCGCTTTTCCAGCGAATAATTGTTCAGGATAATGCCCAGCTCATCTTTGGAATAGTACCAGTGATGCATTCCGTCCCAGTCGGTCATTAAGTACATGGCACCCTGGTCCAGATCCACCGTCCACATACTGACCGTCAGCGAAGAAACCCACCGCCGATACCGACGCAGTGACTTGCCGGGGACCGCATCCAGCGTATCTGTCAGCACCGTGAGAATGGACGAATAATCAAATCCCGACATTTCCCGCATTTGCAGCGCTCTCCTTTCAAAGGTGTAAAATTTGATACAGTTTCTTATGTTCGGTAGGAAGAATGACATTGTTTTTATGCACAAAAGATTGTACGCTATAGACAAAGAATTTGTCAACGACAAATACAAACGAAGGAGTGTAAATCATGAAAGACCTTGCTGCTCAGCGACAGAAAAAACAAAAAGAGCTGGACAAATGGAAGCGTCAGCTGGCAAAAAAGCCGTACCGTGGCTACAGTGCTATGCTGATTGTCATGATTGCACTGGTCCATCTGTTGGATGAATACGCCAGCAGCGCATCCGGTGCAATCCAGTCCTCTATCATCAATGACCTGTTCGTCAACCAGATGGGCATGGACTATACTGCCGGCCTTTCTTTGATGTCGATTGTGTCATTGCTGACACTGGTTGCATCTCTGGCTGCATCGTTCTATAAGACGCTGTCCGACCGTTACGGCCGACGCATCTTCTTTATCCTGAGTGCGCTGGGCATGGGCGGCGGTATGCTGATCTGTGCCTGTGCGGAAAACGCACTCTTCTATTTCCTGGGCCGTACCGTAATTGGTTTCTTTACGGCAACCGACTTCCAGGTTTTGTACGCAATGGAAGTTTCCCCCGATAACAAGCGCGGTACCTTCTACTCCATCACCAAGAGCATCGGCACCATCGGCATTGTACTGATTGCCGTTGTCCGCGGTATGTTCATCGGTGTGGACGGCGGCAACTGGCGTATCGTTTACATGATCCCCGCCGTTGCAGGTATCGGTCTGGCTATCATTGCACTGTTTGCCTGCCGCGAAACCGACGTATTTATGCGCCGCCGCATCGAAACGCTGGAGCACGAATTGTCCGGCGAAGCAACCGAAAAGGACCAGAAGGACGAAAAGGTCGGTCTGCTGCCTGCTTTCCGCATGATCATTCACAACAAGCAGCTGCTGATGCAGTTGATTTCCATGTCCCTGTTTATGTGCGCTATGATGCCTTTCACCGGCTTCTACGAATCCTTAATGACCATGAGCGGTATGAGCACCGAAGCAGTCACCTCTGCACTGTTTGCATACCCCATCTCCTGGGCTGTGCTGCTGTTCATCAGCGGCTTCATCAGCGACAAGAAGGGCCGCAAGTTTACTGTTATCCTGTTCGGTGTACTGGCTATGATTTGTCAGGCAGCTTACATTGTCGGCGCTGGTTCCGGTATGCACCCGCTGCTGGTCGGTCTGCTGTTGGGCGGCGCAATCGGCAGCTACTGGACCTCCAACAACAGTATCCTGCTGATGTCTGCTGAGGTTGCCCCCACCCGTCTGCGCGCTTCTGTCAACAGCGTGTTCGGTATGGTTTCTCTGGTTGCTTCTCTGGGCGCTACCGCTCTGTTTGCATGGCTGGTCACCATTGTCCCGCTGAAGAGCCTGTGCTTGGTGGGCGGCGTTGCAACCTTGGGTCTGTCTATGCTATTCTTGGTCTGCACGACCAAGGAAACCGCAGGTATGGCGCTGGACGCTGAGTAATCGGAGGTAACACAAGAATGGAACGCAAAACTTTATTTAACGACGGCTGGCAGTTCCACATGGGCGAACTGGAACAAAAGCCCTGTTCTGCACGCAGCAAAACCGGTATGTGCGGCGGAGCCGCAAACCTGACCAACGCCGAAGGCGGATTTTATCCGCTGCCGGAACGGTTCTGGGGTTTGTTTGGTGCTCAGGGCAAGGAGGCAGGCAATCAGGTGGTGCATCTGGTTCCGGAGCTGACCGACAGCTGGGAACCCGTCTCTCTGCCCCACGACTGGCACATCCGTCAGGATTACATCAATCCCGGCGATACCGCCAGCGCCGAAGCCGGTATGACCAATGTGGGCAGCGATAGCCTGCCCCACGGTGTGGGCTATTACCGCAAGGTATTTTCTCTGCCTGCGGAAGCAGAAGGTCAGCGTCTGTTTTTGGAGTTTGAAGGCGTTATGCACAATGCTTCCATTTGGATGAATGGCTTTTTGATTGCACAGCATTTCTCCGGCTACTCCGGATTTGCTGTGGATATTTCGGAATATGCCAACTATGGCGATGAGGGCAAAAACGCCCTGCTGGTGCGCACCGACTCTGACGAGTTGGAAGGCTGGTGGAGCGATGGTGCCGGTATCTACCGTGATATTTGGCTGACCTGTGTACCCATGGTACATATTGCACGGGACGGCATCTTTGCCTGCACTACCCTGCTGGAAAAGGATCACGCTGAGGTGCGTATATCCGCAGAGCTGGAAAACAGCGGTGACAAATCCTGGAGCGGCAATGTCTGCTTCCGCCTGTATGACCCGAACGGTGTACTGGCTGCACAGGAAACTGTCTGCGCTGACACCAAGGCTTTTGCAAATGGCAGCGCTGAGGTGACCTTCCAGCTGGAACAGCCTGCTTTGTGGGATTTGGAACATCCCAATCTGTACCGTGCGGAAGTGGAACTGACCGACGGTGCAAGCGACAAGGATTCCGTTTCCTTTGGTGTGCGCACCGTAGAATACACCCAGAAGGGTCTGCTTTTGAACGGTCAGCTGGTGGATTTGAAGGGCGTCTGCGTCCATCAGGATTTCGCCGGTGTGGGTTCCGCTATGACCCGCGACATTCTGCACTATCGTTTGCAGCGCATTAAAGATATGGGCGGCAACGCTTATCGCTCCGCACACCATGCCGCAACCCGCGCACTGCTGGAAGAATGTGACCGCATGGGTATTCTGGTGCTCAACGAAGTGCGTCACTTTGACGTGCAGGCGGAAAGCATTGCCGATTTGCAGGATATGATTCGCAGCTCCCGCAACCATCCTTGCGTATTTATGTACTGCATGGAAAACGAGGAGTTCATCGAATGTATCCCCCAAGGCCGGCGCATTTTGAAGCGCATGATTGCGCTGGGTCACGCACTGGATAACACCCGTGCTTTTACGACCGCTACTCAGTTCGGCCGTGATGATGTGGATTATCTGGCTTTGACCGATGTTGCCGGTTACAACTACGACAACGGTCAGGCACAGACCTTCCTGCAGGCTTACCCCAAGGGTCGTGTTATGGCGACTGAGGACGTGAGCTTCCTGTCCACCCGTGGCGTGTACGAGGATTCCCCCGAACACGGCTGGTGCGACTGCTACGAAGGCGAAAACTACTACTTCAAGATCATGCGCCGCAACGGCATCGACCCCGGTACGATGGGCGGTGCGGTATCCTCTCTGGAACTGACGCACACTTATTTTAATAACCGCATCAAGACCC
Source organism: uncultured Faecalibacterium sp. (assembly GCA_937880095.1). GTDB lineage: Bacteria > Bacillota > Clostridia > Oscillospirales > Ruminococcaceae > Faecalibacterium. Next base: position 12,898 of record CALFLK010000019.1, read on the forward strand.
CGCAGTTGGGCGGTATGTTCCTGTGGACTGCATTTGACTACCGCGGTGAAACCTTCCCCTGGAATTGGCCCGCTGTTGTCAGCAGCTATGGTGCAATGGACTACTGCGGTTTTGAAAAGGACAGCTTCTATTACTGGCGCAGCCTGTGGACGTCGGAACCGATGGTTCACTGTCTGCCCGGCTGGGATCTTGCTGGTCAAGAAGGTCAGACTGTCCGCATTGAGCTGTACTCCAACTGTCAGGAAGTGGAGCTGTTTGTCAACGATGTAAGCGTTGGTCGCAAAGACCATACGCTGGGTCGTGTCACTTCCTGGGAGGTGACCTATCAGCCCGGTACCCTGCGCGCGGTCGGTTATAACGATGGCGTACAGGCTGCAGAACAGATTCACCGCACCCCCGGCGAGCCTGCTATGCTCAAGCTGGAGCCTGTGCATACCGGCGAGCAGGATGTACTGGTCAAGGTATCCGTCACTGACGATGCTGGTCTGACTTGCCTGCGTGCTTGCCTGCCTGTGACCTTTACCGCCGAAGGCGGCACCGTAATTGGTGTAGGCAACGGCGACCCCGCCTGCCACGAATCGGATGTAACCAACACCCGCACTACCTTTAACGGTCTGGGTCTGGCTATCATTCGCCGCAACGGTAGCGAACCGCTGACTGTAACGGCAGAAACCTCCGGCTTGCCCAAGGCAGTCTGCACGCTGTAATTTTTGCGAAAAAGCACAAATTGAATTAGCCCCTTTTCTGGTTCCTCCGAAAGCAAAACACACCGTCTCTGTGTTTTCTTTCGGGGGACCTTTTTATGTCTGCGCAAAGCAAAAAGCCCGTTGACGCAAAACGCGCCAACGGGCTTTTCTCTTTTACTTTGCTTCTGCACACAAAAGCTCTTTGCGGCAGTTCCACTTATTTGCCAAATAGGACGGCAGGTAGAACAGCGCCGGACCAATCAAATACAGGAAATACAAAATGCAGGTAACCATACGCGGATCTCTTGCGCCCAGTACCATTTGCACCAGAAAATGCTGACCGCGGAAATACATATAGTCTGCCTGAATGGGCGAATAATTGATGATGTTTGCCGGAATGGAAACAATCAAGCCCGGCAGGCTGGCAAGGAACATTTCCCACCATTTGGTGATGCCGGTATAGCTGTGGTAGCCCGACAGCAGCATGACCAGACAGGTGAACAGCATACAGCCGTGATAAATAAAGGTGTGGAACGCCGCAAAGGAAATGCAGGAATAGTCCATCAGCCGTGCCACCGGATACAGGAAATTGATCAGCGCGCCCAACAGACCCAAGGTACAAACATAACCGCAGGCGGCTCGTTTCCATAAGCCCTTGCCCCAAATTGCAAACGGCATTGCGTACATAAAGATACTGCACGGATACAGCGACAGATTGATGGTCAAATCCAATGCGTTGCGGGTACCTGCCAAACTATCCCATGTAACGATTGCTACTTCCAGTAATACCAGAACCGCCAGCATCCGGGTGAATACCGGCTTAATCAGGTCTTTGTGTTTTGCTACATAAATAGCAGATCCAATCACAATCGTAAGCACCACCGCTTCAAAAATAAAATGCAGCGGTGTAAACAGCGTACCCGGCAGCTGATCTGCGGGCGGCAGATAGTCCTTATGGGTAAAGAAATGATGCATTAAGTAGTCGAAATTTTTCATATATCCTCTTCTATGGATTCTGCTGATTTTTACAGCCAGCATCCCAATAGTTGTTTTTGTGACAAACACAACTATTATACTGAACATTCGACAAATTTTCCAGCGTTTTCACCAATTAAGCACTATTTCGTCGATTTTTCAGGATATACTATATTTTACCGATCAATCTGCGCCGCATACTCCCGCGGACTGATCCCATACTCTGCTTTGAATGCGCGGTAGAAATTCGCATAGTCGCCGAAACCGCAGTTCTGATACACGGCGCCCGGTGTCATGCCCGAAGAAATCAGTTCTTTCGCCTGCATCAGACGGCGGAAGGTAATATATCGGTATACGCTGGTACCCACACGCGCACTAAACTCATGGGCAAGGTAATATTTGCTCACATAAAATTCGCTGGCAATATCCGCCAGTGTCAGGCTCTCCTGATAGTGTGTACCGATATATGCCAGCACACGGCTGATCAAATCCGGTTCTTCCGCTTTTTTGGATTTCTGCACACTGCTGCGGGTCAGGCGGTTCACTTCCACCAAAAACTGTGTCAGAAGGCTCTGGGCATACAGTCGGCTGTCTGCATCTTCACCGTAAAATTCAGCATTCACATTTTTCAAAAGGTCCTGCAAAATCGCCCTGTGTACCTTATCCGGGCGCAGCAAGTTGGTATGACCCGATGCTGCCTGATCGAAACAGGCGGATAAATCACACTGACCCCCGCCCAGCTGCTCCAGATAGCTGCGGCTCAGCCACAGCACATAACGCTCGTAAACGGCATTCTGCCCTACCTGCGCCTGATGCAGCTCCTGCGGGTTGATCAGCAACAGGTCACCCGGCTCGACCAAAAACAACTTACCTTCGACCTGAAAGCTGACGCTGCCGCCCAGCAGAAAATACACCTCATAATAATCGTGATGGTGGATGCCCACCGTTTCCATTTTCTGATCCCGATAATGGAAGATTTCGAACTGTTTATCGTTCATACTCTGCCGACTATCGAACCGATGTGCCCTGTTTGCCATGTTTTCACCTCTCTAAACAGAGATTACAACAAGATTCGCAATCTGTCAAACAATATTCGCATTTTTTATTGCGATTTTGCATGGTATACTCGCATCAACAAAGCCGCTACCGTATGCGGCCTACGAAAAGTCCGAATTGAAAAAAATGCTTTGGCATCGTCCCCTTTTGCCAAGGCGCGTAGGAATGGAGGAATTGCATATGCCTATGCAGATGGGTTTTCGCTGGTATGGCGAAGGCAACGACAACATCAAGCTGTCTGACATCAAGCAGATCCCCGGTGTAACCAGCATCGTCTGGGCACTGCACCACAAAATGCCCGGCGAAGTTTGGCAGGTAAACGAAATCGCCGAGGTTCAGAAGCAGCTGGAGCCGTACGGCTTCAACATGGACGTGGTCGAATCCGTCAACGTACACGACGACATCAAGATCGGCCTGCCCACCCGTGACGCATACATCGAGAACTACAAGCAGACCATTCGCAATCTGTCTCAGTTCGGCGTCAAGGTCATCTGCTATAACTTCATGCCCATCTTCGACTGGACCCGTACCAACCTGTTCCACCCGGTCGGCGACGGCTCCACCGCACTGTACTACGAAAAGGACATGATCCAGGACGATTACAAGGCTATGGCTGACTACATCCTGGGCTTTACCGAAAAGTACAACATGACCTTCCCCGGCTGGGAGCCGGAGCGTATGGCTAAGCTGGACGAGCTGTTCAAGGCTTACGCACCTGTCACCAAGGAAAAGCTGTGGGAGAACCTGAAGTACTTCCTGGAAGCAATCATGCCCACCTGCCAGGAGTGCGACATCAAGATGGCTATCCACATGGACGATCCCCCGTGGGACATCTTCGGCATTCCCCGTCTGCTGACCAACGAGGAAAACATCAACCGTTTCCTGACCATGGTCGACAACCCCTACAACTGCCTGACCCTGTGCTCCGGCAGCCTGAATGCTGACCCCAACAACAATGTTGCTGACATCGTTCGCAAGCACTGCGACCGCATCGCATTTGCTCACATCCGCAACGTGAAGCACTTCGAGAACGGCGACTTCTCCGAGGCTTCTCACCGCGACTGCGACGGCGATACCGGCATTCTGGAAATCCTGAAGGCTTACCACGACTGCGGTTACGAAGGCTACATCCGCCCCGACCACGGCCGTCACCTGTGGGGCGAAGGCCCCGGCACTGTCCGCCCCGGTTATGGTCTGTACGACCGCGCTCTGGGCATCATGTATATGCTGGGCGTCTGGGATATGCTGGACCGTCTGGATAACAAGTAATTTTTGTATCACATCTATTGGATACTTTTGGAGGTAAATGATTATGATGAATCTGCCCTTGAACATTGATTTTTCCGGCAAGGTTGTTGTTGTTACCGGTGCAGGCGGTCTGATCTGCGGCGCTATGGCTCGTGCTTTCGCACAGTCCGGCGCTAAGGTTGCTGCTCTGGACCTGAACGAAGAAGCTGTTAAGCAGCTGGCTGACGAGCTGAAGGCAGAAGGCTTCATCTGCGAAGGCTACAAGGCAAACGTTCTGGACAAGGACGCTCTGACCGCTGTTCACGATCAGGTCGTTGCTGACCTGGGCACCTGCGACATTCTGATCAACGGCGCTGGCGGCAACAACCCCCGTGCTACCACCGACAACGAGTACCAGCACGAAGCATGGGAAGGCTGCAAGACCTTCTTTGATCTGGACCAGAACGGCGTTGACTTCCTGTTCAAGCTGAACTTCCAGGGCACCCTGCTGCCCACTCAGGCTTTCGCAATGGACATGGTCAACAAGAAGTCCGGCTGCATCCTGAACATTTCTTCCATGAACGCATATATCCCTCTGACCAAGATCCCCGCATACTCCGGCGCAAAGGCAGCTATCTCTAACTTCACCCAGTGGCTGGCTACTCACTTTGCAGGTTCCGGCATTCGCTGCAACGCAATCGCTCCGGGCTTCCTGGTTTCTGCACAGAACAAGGCTCTGCTGTACAACGAGGATGGCACCCCCACCGCTCGTTCCGAGAAGATCCTGAACGGCACCCCCACCCATCGTTTTGTTGACGCTGACGAGCTGCTGGGCGCTACCATGTTCCTGTGCGACGACAAGGCTGCTTCCGCTATCACCGGCGTGATCCTGCCTGTTGACGCTGGCTTCTCTGCATACTCCGGTGTCTAATTTCTAATCTCTGATTTCTCATTTTTCTTTTCTTTTTTGTTTCCTTCAGCAGTTTTTATACTTTCCCCTAAAATAAAAGCCGCCGCTTCATACGAAGCGGCGGCTTTTTCTTGTTATGAATGCGAAATGTGCTTATGCAGCTTCGCAAAGGTTTCGGGTTTCAAAACGATCTGCAAACAAATCCAAAGTTTCTGCCGCAGCGTCAGTTTTGCATGGAACGCCTGTTCCAGCGTCATCTGATCGTGACGTTCCTCGTAGAAATCCAGAACGCCCTGCATCCGGAACCGAATCTGATCGTATCGGGTCATACCGGGCTCTTTCCACAAATCCAGAATACTGTTCAGCGCTGCGCCCCGATTGGAAAGCTCCGTGATTACACCTTGATGCGTGTACAGGAATCCTGTCATATATCCTGCATCCTGCGCAGCCAGCATCGACATAAACTCCCACAGCGGATACATTCCGTCAAATACATCAGCTTCACCAGCAAACGGCATATTGGTCAGCTTTGCCAGCGCATCCGTGCGTGCAAAGAACATTCCGCCACGGCTTGCGACACCGCCCCTGTCCCGACGAATCTTTACATGGATATCTGCCTGCTCCAAAAGTGCCTGCATCGTATCTGCTTGTTCCGGCAAATTGACCCCCAGCGAAAGGGTTTCCTGATGGCTGGGCATGGGCGGGCAAAGTACACCAATTTCCGGGTGCTGCTGTAAAACTGCTGTTGCGCGGGCAGGGCGCAGCGTATCAATCGCCGTCTGCAAACTGGTTGCGTCTGCAAATTCCTCCAGCAGCTGGGGCAAATCACCGGACAAATACAACAGGTAGGTAAACTGTTTCAGCTCCTGCCACAATGCGCCAAATATCACCGCCGGGGCAGGCTGGGAAATCACCTGACAAACGGTTCCGCTGGGCAAAGCAACTTTCCATTTTGCTTCCAGCGCTGCGGATGCAAACAACGCATAGCAGACGGTACCATCGGGCAAATCCATCGCTGCACGCGCCAGCATGGGGGACAAATTCTCCTCCGCAAAATACAGCACTGCTGCTGTGCTGTCCTGCGCCGTATCACCATTTTCTGCATCAAAGTACAGGTTCAGTGCATCCACAACCGAAACCAAATCCTCGGTGCGCAGCAGATTCTGGAAAACCAGCTGCACCGGGTAATCGGTTTTGTCCCGCAGATATTCATATAACTCCTGTGTTGCACGCCCCTGGGGTACGGTGGTGTATTCAAATCGGGGTACAAGGAAGTTTTTCCGCTTAAAGAACGGGCAGCCGCGCTGCTCCATCAGCGTAACCGGCATCCCCATCAGCGGGTAATCATTGTAACATTCCAAGTCCTGCGTGGAAACATACACATCCCACACAAAACCCATCTGGGCAAAGTGCTGCGTGAACAAAACCTCATGCTTACCCACCGCATCCCAGTAGGTGCGAATCTCCGGCAGGTCCGTCCAATACGCCAGAAAACGAGGGTCGGTAAACATGGATTTTCGCACTGCAAAAAAGAAGCTCTGCACATGGGGTGGGATGGGCTGGGTATCGTCCCAGCTGGCAGCGTGCGCGCCTTTATGCCGGGTCAAGCCCCAGAAATCCACATCACGGGATGCCATTTCGTCAAACATGGGCTGCAGCGAACAAACCGGTCCGAAGATGGTCTGGTTATACAGCAGGATCTCATCATACTGCGCCCAGCTGTCCTGCAAGCGCAGCAGCGTTTCCTTGTATGCTGTAATATCAAAGCCACTGTTTTCCCGGCAAATCACCTCGTCACAAAAGGGTTCCAGTTTCTTTCGCCCTGCATCGTTCAAAGCACCATTTACCACAACGATTTGTCGTTTGCAAAAGTGCCCCACCTGCTCCAGCAAGTACGGGATATAATCATCCACTACGCCATCTTTATCATAATAAGCAAAAATCGCCAATCGGCTGGCATTTTGTTCCAAGCGCATCCGCGTTCCTCTTTTCTCTTGCTCCGATTCCTATATCAAACGGCTTTTTGCCGCGCTGAAATCTGTTTTTTCGATTTTGCTCAGTATATCATTCCGGGTCGGAAAATTCAATTTGACCGCCCACCGCATACCCCCGAAATACAGCGCATACACTGTGCTGTCCCCGTTTTGCTTTTCTGTTCCGGGAGGTACCATGAAACACTTTTCTTTTCCTGCGGCGTCCGCCGCGCTTTTGTTGATTCTGGTCTGTCTGCTGGCTGGGTGCCATCCACCGTTTGCGCATACCCCCGGATGGTCCCAAGAGCCGGCAGGGCTGATTTACTATTTACCAAACGGAAAACCCGCCACTGGCTGGCAGACCATTGACGGTCAGCGATACTGCTTTACGGAAAGCGGCACGCCCATGACCGGTTGGCAAACAATTGACGGCAAAACCTACTCCTTTCGCACAGACGGCACGCCTATGACCGGCTGGGTACCTGCCGAACAGAGCAGCCGCTATTTCGACGAAACCGGTGCCATGCTGACCGGACGGCAGGAAATTCAGGGCGAAGTACATTATTTTACCCCCAACGGGTTAGAGGTTCCCCTTGCCAATGCACAAAACCCACTGCCGGAAAACTATACCGTCGAATTGCGGGAAATCGGCGGAGGGCGGCAAATCGCTGCTGTCTGTTATGATGACTTGCGGCAAATGTTTGCAGACTGCAAAGCCGCCGGGTGTTCCCCGGCTGTATGCTCAGCATACCGCAGCTGGGAAAAACAAAAAAAGCTCTTTCGCCGCAAGGTGAATTTTTACCGCCGTCAGGGACATTCCGACGCAGACGCGATTCAACTGGCGGGTACTGTTGTCGCACCACCCGGCACCAGCGAGCATCAGTTAGGGCTGGCGCTGGATATTGTGGACACCAACCACTGGGACCTGGATGAAAGTCAGGAATCCACACCAACCCAGCAATGGCTGATGCAGAACAGCTGGCAATATGGCTTTATTTTGCGCTATCCAAACAATAAAAGCCAAATCACCGGCGTGATTTACGAGCCTTGGCATTATCGCTGGGTCGGGCGCGAAATTGCCGCAGAGATGCATGAAAGCGGGCTTTGCTTAGAGGAATATCTGGGCGCAGCCATTTTGCGCTGAATCCCTTTCTTGTACTTTGTGCCACCGGATGATATAGTAAACAGGAAACCAAAAAAGAAGGGATTGTCACCATGACTGCCAACGAAGCGATTGCTTATATTCATTCCGTCTGCTGGAAAAACAGCACCCCGGGTCTTGCCCGCACGCAGGAGCTTCTGCGCCGCATGGGCAATCCGGAAAAGAAGCTGAAATTCGTTCATATTGCCGGAACCAACGGCAAGGGCAGCACTGCTGCCATGACGGCCTCCATTTTGCAGAAAGCCGGCTACCGAACGGGCTTGTTTACTTCTCCGTTCATTTATCGCTTTCAGGAGCGGATGCAGGTCAACGGCGAACAGATTTCCGACACTGACCTGATTTCTGCCACGGAATTTGTAAAGCCGTTTGCGGAATCCATGCCCGAGCGCCCTACTGAGTTTGAACTGCTCACCTGTATTGCCTTTGTTTACTTTGCAAGCCAGCACTGTGACCTTGTTGTGCTGGAAGTGGGCATGGGTGGTGCGCTGGACGCAACCAACGTGATCGACACTCCGGAGGTTGCGGTCATCACCAACATCGGTCTGGACCACACCGAGTATCTGGGCGATACACTGGAAGCCATTGCCGAAACCAAGGCGGGTATTTTTAAGCCCAACGGCAGCGCTGTGGTTTACCGGGGAACGCCGGGCGTAGAAGCGGTGTTTGAGCGCATCTGTAATCAGCGTCACATCAGCCTGAAAAAGGCAGATTTCGAGGGTCTTTGCCTGGTTCAGCACTCTTTGGAGGGACAAACCTTCCACTGCGGCGTAAGAAAAGAACTTTTCCTGCCGCTGCTGGGCGTACATCAGCTCCATAACGCAGCCGTTGTTCTGTCTGTGATGGACACCTTAATCGAAAAGGGCTGGCAGATTTCGGAACAAAATATTCGGGACGGCTTGCGGGATGCACGCTGGCCCGGTCGATTTGATATTCTGCACCACGACCCCTTGTGCATCATTGACGGCGGTCATAATCCCCAGTGTATCGAAGCACTTGTGCAAAACATCCGGGATTACCTGCCCGGTCAGAAACTGGTGGTCCTCACCGGTGTTTTGGCAGACAAAGACTATGTGGATATGTACCGCCCTGTCCTGCCCTATGTACAGCAGTTTATCTGTGTCACACCGCCCAGCCCCCGCAAGCTGGAGGCGGACAAGCTGGCAGCTTACCTTGCGGAAACCGGTATCCCTGCTACGCCTTATACCACCATCGCCGATGGTGTGCGCGCCGCAGTAGAAGCCGCCGGGGCGGATGGTGTTGTGCTGTGCTTTGGTTCGCTGTATTTAATCGGAGATGTGAAAGCGGCACTGGATACTTTATAAGCGATCCAGCGTACTCTGCTTATAAATTTCTGATATAACGACAGCGCGGGTAATTGGAACAGCCGTAAAACTGCTTGCCTGCATATGCGCCGTTTTTCGCGGTACGCAAAATCAATTTACCGCCGCATCTGGGGCATACAGTCGGATCATTGAGCTTGTCTTTAATGTCCTGAACGTGCTGCTTTTTCACTTCTGCGCCCGGATGGGTCAGCGGGAGCAATGACTTGTAAATCACTTCGATTTGCGCCTCTGAAAAAATGTCCGGATACATGCTCCACATTTTTCGAATGCATCGCGGTAAATCATTCACCTGACACACGACCACGTCCGGCGACTGATAGTTGATCTGTTTGAGCTGACAGCGCTCGGAAAAAACAATCAGCGACATCATCTGCACGTCCCGATTCAGATATCGCTTCAAAAATTTGATATGGGTCTGGTTCTGCCAAATGGGATTGTACAGGTGATGTTTTTCTACCTTGCTTTTTCCCGTCCAATCTCTGCCAGCATACAGCGTTGTGGTCCACTGAGCGTTTTGCTCATCCCCGAAAATGTACCCGGAATAGTTTTTGCTTTCGAGCACGAAAATACCTTTTTGTGTAATATATAAAAGGTCAATTTCTGTGGTTTTACCGTTTTTACTGGGTACATACACATTGCGCAGGATTTTCCCGTCATACCCCAAAAAATTGACCCAGCCCAGCCGCACTGCGCTGGAAAACTCCCCTTGCATTCCCAGCATTTCTTCTCTGCTGGGCAAATCCGGGAACAAAAATGAAAGAATCCCCATTATAACTTCCTGTTCTTTTTCTTTCTTTTTTACATTGTAGAAAAAAGCCGATGTGCCACAATGCACATCGGCTTTTTAGATTTACTTCTTGCGGACATCCTCTGCGCCGACAAAGTAAATTGCCAAAGCGCCGGGTCCCAGATAAGAGCCGGTAACCGGCTCATGGTCCACAATCATAATTTCCTTGGGCTGGTGCTTCTGCTTCAGGCTTTCTGCCATCGCAGCAGCGTCCTCCGGGCAGCCACAGTGAGAAATACCCACAATCTGCTGGTCTGCATTGACGACCATCTCGTCGTATTTTTCTACCATGCGGTTCAGCACTGCCTTACGGCCACGCACCTTTTCAAACGCAACGATTTCGCCCTCTGCGGTACCTTTCAGCAGGGGTTTGACCTGCAGCAGCGTACCCACAGCCGCAGCCGTGTTGGACAAACGACCGCCCTTGCGCAGATGCATCAAATCATCTACGGTGAACAGCTGATACATCCGCAGCTTTTCTGCTTCCAGCTTTTCCGCAACTTCATTTACGGTCAAGCCGTCCTGCTGCCACTGACAGGCGTACAGCACCCAAATGCCCTCGCCCAGAGATGCGCCCAAACTGTCCACGATCACGATTTTCCGCTCCGGGTAGCTGTCCAGCAGCTGCTCCCGTGCGATGCGTGCAGAGTTCAGCGTGCCGCTGATACCGGCAGCCATGCCAACAAACAGGATGTCCTTGCCTTCCTTCAAGGTCGGTTCCATGTAATCCACATACTTCTGCGGGTTAATCTGAGAAGTGGTGATCTTAGCACCTTTCTTCATTCCTGCATAATAGGCTGCGGAATCAAAGGTGCGGGTATCCACACATTCCTGCTGCTCGCCGTCCACGAAATAAGACAGCGGCACTACACCGATATTGTATTTTTCTGCCAGCTCCGTGGGGATATTGGCCGAGGTATCTGTAAAAATTGCAAAGCTCATAATTTCCTCCGCAAAACAACTCATAAGCCCGGCGACCGCAAGGATAACAAACTTGCGCCGGGATAATTTTTCTTATGGTATATTATAGCACAACTCTGTGGATTCTGCACCTTTGCTTTTTTCTGCGGTTCCGCCAGAAGCCACCGCACCAAAAGAAAAACGCCCCGCACGGTACTGCACCTGTGCGGGGCATTTTTTCTGTTTACTCGTTTGCCGCGTCAATCAAACCGGTTTTCCAGCAGCCGCTCTTATAGAACACCACCGAAATCAGCATAGCAGCAACCCAGCCGATGGGCCATGCCAGCCAGATACCAACCGTACCCAGCGATACCGACAATACTTTTGCCAGCACTACACGCAGTACCAAGTCGGTAAAGGTTGCGATCATGAACTGCTTCATGCACTCTGCACCGCGCAGGATACCGTCTGCAACCAGCTTCATGGAAACCACGAAGTAGAACGGTGCCAGAATACGCAGGAACTGAATACCTGTGGTCATGGCCAAGCCGGCAGGCTCGTCCAAGAACAGGCGCAGCAGATACTTGCCGCCGAAGAAGTACAGCAGCACCAGCGGCGCACTGAGCAGCCATACGATTTTCAAACCAGCCTTGAAGCCTTCCTTTACACGGTTAGGCTTGTTTGCACCCAGGTTCTGGGCGGTGTAGTTGGAGATACCGTTGCCCAGCGTGGTAAAGGAGGTAATGACCAGGTTGTTCATCTTTACCGCAGCGGAGTAACCAGCCATAACGCTGGAACCGAAGGTGTTGATGATACCCTGAATCACGATGTTGCCCACAGAGATAAAGCTCTGCTGCAAAATACTGGGGATGGCAATCATGGAAATCTTTTTCAAAAGCTGCCAGGAGAAAATCGGTGCTTTCTCGTCCGTCTTGATCTGAGCGAAGCGCTTGAATACCACGATCACTGCCAGAACGCAGCTGACACCCTGGCACAGGAAGGTTGCCCATGCAACACCATCCACGCCCATGTTGAACTTGGTGACGAACAGAATATCCACCGCAATATTGCTGACCGAAGATGCCGCCAAGAAGTAGAACGGCGTTTTGGAATCGCCCATTGCGGAGAAGATGCCGGTTGCTACATTATAATAGAAGACAAAGGGCAGACCCAGCATATAAATATCCAGATACAAGCGGGAATCCGCCATGACGTTTTCCGGCGTATGAATCAGATGCAGCAGTCCCGTACAGCAGGTCATACCCAGCAGCATCAGTACCAGACACAAAACACCGCTGGCAATCAGTGTGGTATACACAGCGGTTTTAATATCGCGGTAGCGCTTTGCACCAAATAGCTGCGATACCACCACCGAGCAGCCAATGTTGCAGCCAAAAGCGAAGGCAATAAAAACCAGGGTGACCTCGTAGCTGTTACCCACAGCAGCCAGTGCGGCTTCGCCAACAAATTTACCCGCCACAAAGCTGTCTGCCAAGTTGTACAGCTGCTGGAAGATAATGCTGCCAAACAGCGGCAGGCAGAACTTCCACAGGACGGTTTCCGGTTTTTCTACGGTTAGATCCTTATTCATGTAAACTCCTCTCTCCCCAGTGTGTTGACACAAATCCTACGGAATATTATACTATTTCCCACAATATGTAAAATGTATGTTTCATATCTTTATCATATCAAAACTATATAGCGGAGTACTAATTATGAATATCAGCTACGATTACTACCGTATTTTTTACTATGTGGCCAAATATAAGAGTTTCACCCGCGCCGCCGCCGTGCTTTTGAACAATCAGCCGAATATTACCCGAAGCATCAAAAATCTGGAATCTGAGCTGGGCTGCACCCTTTTTATCCGTTCAAACCGCGGCGTCACCCTGACGCCAGAAGGCGAAAAGCTCTATACCCATATCGCCCTTGCTTTTGAACATATCGAGCGGGGTGAGCGAGAACTCGCCATGGATAAATGTCTGGAGGGCGGTCTGGTATCCATTGGCGCCAGCGAAGTCGCTCTGCACTGCACACTGCTGCCTGTACTGCGCCAGTTCCGCCAGCTGCACCCCGGTGTGCGCATTCGGGTCAGCAATCATTCCACACCGCAGGCTGTCACTGCACTGACCGAGGGTCTGGTGGATTTTTCGGTGGTCACGACCCCGATGGATCTGCCCTCCTCAGTCAAGAAAATCCTGCTGCGCTCCATTCGGGAAATCCCCGTGTGCGGTGCTGCCTATGCACATCTCACCCGCAAACAACTACCGCTTGCACAGTTGGCAGAATATCCGCTGATTTGTCTGGGTAAGCAGACCAAAACCTATGATTTTTATGCTCGCTGGTTTTCCCGCAATGGCTTGGTTTTGACCCCGGATATTGAACCCGCCACCGCCGACCAAATCCTGCCGCTGGTGAAAAACGATTTAGGCATTGGCTTTGTACCGGAAGAATTTTTATCCAGCGAATCGGAAAGCACCGGTGTTTACCGTCTGGCTGTCACACCGGAAGCGCCCAAACGGGATATTTGTCTGTTGGTGCGCAACGACCGACCTTTGAGCATTGCGGCACGCGAACTGGAAGAAATGCTTTTGAATCATCGCTCGGAATAAAACTTTTTCTTTGCGCAAAAAATCCCCCCGCCTTTTCCAAGGCGGGGGGATTTTATCATACAATCAGGCGCAGATCAGATTAGATCTCGTACCACTTGATTTCGTTTGCATCCAGATGCAGGGCGAAGTGGTTGCCGTCAGTGGTGTAGACGGTAGTGTCCTGAGGCTCGTAGGTGTTGTTGACAACACAGTACTTGCCGTTTGCCACATATGCGTGCACTTCCACGTTGAAGTTGGAAGAGAACCAGGTGTGCAGCTCGTTCTCACCGTGGGTGCTCCACAGCATTGCACGATACAGCATACGGCTGTTCTCGAAGCTGTAAGGCACACCGCTGATGTACACTGCACGGCCCTTGCCGTACTCATGCACAGCCATCTGCACTTCCTTGTCCTTCTGGACCAGGATATCGGTACCCTCGAAAGCGTAGATGTTCTTCTTGCCTTCGCCGAAGTCAACCGGCTTGGTTGCGTCAGCCAGAATGAAGTGATCGGGCTTTGCTTCCCAGTTGTACTTGTCGTAGTTCAGGGTAAAGCCGGTCTCTTCCTCAACACCCAGCACGCTTGCCAGCTGCAGGAAACGACCCTGATACTGGTGGCCGGAAGGCTCGCCAACGCCGATGAAGCCGCCGCCGTTGTAGACGAACTCCTTCACAGCAGCGCTGATGGTTGCATCCTCCCAGTAGATGCCGCCGGTGTGTGCGGTATCTGCGTCACCAACGTTGATCAGAACGTCGATGTCCTTCAGGATAGAAGGATCAGCCTTGATGTCGTCGAAGCTGATGAACTTCACGTCGAACGGTGCACCGGACAGCATCTCGATAACACCAGCGTAGCTGTAGTTCTGCTTCTGATACAGAGCATGGTGAACCATGTGGCAGCCCCATGCACGCATCTTGCCCCAGCAGTTCAGAACAGCAACCTTCTTAACGCAGTAAGGAGTGGTGCCCTTGATGTTGGTGTACAGCTCACGGAACTCGTCGCAGACAGACTGGACGTAGTCGATGAACTCAGGGAACTCCAGAGCCAGCTTCAGGTAGCCGCCGTAGCCGATACGATCGATGGGCTTGCGCAGGATTGCGCGGCGAGCGGTGACCCAGTTGACCTTTGCTTCCTGCACCGGATCGCCGCCCTCGTGGAAGGTATCCGGGAAGAAGTAAGGCAGGAAACGACCCTCGGTGTACTTAACACCGTCGATGTCGCTGATCAGACGCAGGGTGGAACCGTTGCCGACGCTGCCGACAACTGCATCCAGACCGATGGACTTGAACTCTTCCATGAAGGGCTCAGTGCCGATCCAGTGGTCGCCCAGGAACATCATAGCTTCGCAGCCGCACTCGTGGGTGATGTCGACCATTTCCTTAGCCAGCTTAGCAACCTCACGGCGCTGGAATGCCTGGAAGTCCTTGAACTCCTTGCTGGGCACACGATACTGGTTGTTGTAGTAGCCCTGGTCGATGATGTACTCGGGGCGGAACTTGTAACCAACTTCCTGCTCGAACTGATTCAGGATGTAGGGGCTGACAGATGCGGAATATCCGTACCAGTCAACGTACTTCTCACGCTTCAGCTCGTCGAACACCAGAGTGAACTGGTGGAAGAAGGTGGTGTAACGAATCACGTTAACATAGGGGTGATCTGCGATGAACTTACGCAGACGCTCCATGGTGTACTTATGAGTCTTGGGCTGACGCACGTCAAAGGTGATCTGGTGCTCGAAATCCTTCCAGTCGTTGACGGTTGCGTTGTACATATGTACAGGGTCCCAAATCAGGTAAGCCAGGAAGCTGACAGTGTACTCGTGGAAAGGCACAGCCTGCACGGTAACAGCGCCATCTGCATAGCTCCACTTGTCGCAGGGAACGGGCTCACCGGTGGTACGGTCCATGACTTCCCACCAACGGGTGATGTCGTCACGGGTGTTGACCTCCATCAGCTCGGGGCTGATGCCCTTCAGCAGGGGGATGGTCACGGTATCGCCGTTTGCGGTATGGAAACCGGTCATAATATAGCACTGCTGAACCTCGTCCGGGTTTGCCTTTGCCCAAGCATTATCCTTACGGGTCGTGTAGTAGGTTGCGTATACCTTTGCATCAGCATCACGCAGTTCCTGGGGGAAATCAGTGCCGTCGCAGTCACGCAGTGCATCTGCGCCCCAGCGCTTCATAATTTCCAAAGTCTGAGGGACAACGTCTACGTCGGTGGGAATCGTAACCTGACCCTGGCGCTTTACATCGCTCATAGGTAATCTCCTTTATAATCAGCTCAAAATAAACTATGGGTTGCCAACATCAATCTGTGTAGGGCTTATTGTACAGCCACAGGGTGACCAGAATTAGAACGACACCGATCAGCTCAATGCCCAGACCCTTCAAATCACCGGTCATGCTCCAACCAACGAACAACAGTACTGCGCCCAGAACGAAAGTGACCAGCATCAAAATCATGCGCAGCTGTTTGTGCTCCTGCCAAAACGTATTTTTCATGGTGCGCCTCCTTTAACCCTTCAGGCCGCCGACGGTCATACCTTCGGTCAGCTGCTTCTGCACACACATATACAGGATGATGGTGGGCAGCATAACGATGACCAGACCTGCATACATACGGCCGAAGTCTGTCTGAGACTGTGCAGACTGCATCAGGTTCAGCAAGCCGACCGGCAGGGTCTTCGGACCCTTAGCGGAGCTCATCAAGGTCATGGAAATGATGTACTCATTCCAGAAGGACAGGAAGTTGAACAAAATGATCGTAATGATAGAAGGCTTTGCCATGGGGAAGATAATACGAACCATGGCGGTAAAGTAGCCTGCGCCGTCAATGTAAGCTGCCTCTTCGTAGTCGTGGGGCAGAGATGCAAAGTAGCCGGACAGGATGTACACGGTAAAGGGCAGTGCGGTGACTGCGTAAACCAGTGCCAGAATGAACAGGTTGTTCAGCAGGAACGGATGACCGATCGTATTCTTCAGTGCTACGTCGCCGTCCTTCAGCATCAGGAAGATCGGCACAACGATGTAGTTCACGTTGATGAACAGACCCGCCATGAAAGCAGTCTGCAGGAAACCACGGCCCTTAAACTCAAAACGAGAAACTGCATAAGCGCAGGGCAGAGCCAGCACCAGCAGCATAGCCAGAGCCATCACGGTAACCAGCACGGAGTTCAGCATGTAGCTGCCCATGTTTGCTGCGTTCCATGCATTCACAAAGTTCTCCCAGTGCAGGCCGTTGGGCAGCTGCCAGGGATTGCCGTAGAACTGGGGATTCTCTTTCAGAGAAGCCAGGAATGCCCAGCCCACCGGAACGATAACCAGAATTGCCAGGGTAATCAGTGCAACATAGATAAATGCTTTATACAGCATATCACCTTTGTTTTTCTTGCTCATTTTTGCCTCTGCCATTGTCTTACACCTCCTGCACGTCACGCTTGGTGACCCAGTTTACCATACCAGCCAGAGCAAAGGAGAACAGGAACATCACAACGCCTGCAGCCATGCTGTAGCCGTACAGACCTGCGTCCTTCTGGTTGTACATAAAGCTCAGACCCACGTCTGCCATGCCCGGAGCGACCATAGCCTTGACGAACAGGAAAGCCATGTTGATGGTAGAGATGATGAAGAAGGTCAGAGTAGTGCGGATGTTGGTCCAGATCAGAGGAATGGTGATCTGGAAGAACTGGGTCAGGCGGCCTGCGCCGTCCAGGCTTGCACTCTCGTACAAGCTCTCAGAAACAGCGGACATGGAAGCCATGTACATGACCATGTAGTAACCGATTGCCTGCCAAACCATGGCGATAATGATACTAACGATAACCATGGGCTTATCCTTCCACAGGATTGCCACGGTTTTACCGGACAGCATGGACAAAATGTTGTTCAGCATACCGGTCTCATCGGGCTTGTAAATTGCAGAGAAGATACCTGCAATAACAACAACCGACAGAATATTGGGGATGTAGAACACAATACGGAAGAAGTTCTGGCCGCGGATCTTTTCGCGAGTCAGGATACCGGCAAATACCAGTGCAAATGCAAAGGTAATGACAGTGACCGTTACAATCAGCAGCACAGTGTTCTGCATAGCGGTGATGAACTTCACGTCCTGGAACAGCGTTGCAAAGTTCTGGAAACCTACAAAGGTCTCCGTGGGAGAATAAGCACCGCGTTCAAACAGGGACATACGGAAGACGTTCAGCGTAGGTACGATCATGAACAGAACGAACAAAATCGATGCCGGTGCCAAGCAGAACAGCAGAAATCCTTTACGTCTCTTATCAGATTTCAATGAGAGCAACCCCTTTCTTTTGCGTACACACTCACTTGAGTGTGCAATTCCCAACCTAAAACGGCGGTGGACAGCATGAACCGCCCACCGTCGCCCCTTTTTTACCTATAAAACTTTAGGATCAGACCTTACAGCAGGATCAGACCTTACAGCAGGTTAGTGCGCATTTCGTCGCTAGCTGCCTTGATGTCCTCAACCCACTTGTCGCGAGTCAGGCTGCCGGAAACCAGACCGTTGATGGGATCCAGGAAGACTTCCTGAACAGTGCCCAGACCAGCCACAGACTTGTAAGGTGCAAAGTTGCCCATAGCAGCCTTAGCGCCGTTGTCGTAGATGGAGTAGAACATCTTGTTGTCGCCTTCCAGCAGATCAGCAACGCCCAGAACAGGCTGAACTGCGCCACCCTTAGCGAAGATTGCGCAAGCAGCGTCGCTGTACAGGAATGCCAGGAACTGCTTAGCAGCGTCAACGTTTGCAGCACCGGAAGGAATCCAGCTCTGCTCGAACCAAGTGTAGCTGTAGCTGTCGCCGCCAGCCTCAACAGCAGGCAGAGCAGTCATGCCCCACTTGAAGTTTTCTGCACGGGGGCTGTCGCCCATCTCGCCGACAATCCAAGTGCCGTTGGGCATGAAGATTGCCTTGTTGTCCAGAACCAGCTGCTGGTTCATCTTGAAGTCGTTGTTGTTAGCCTGTGCAGGGGTGATGGGGTTGGTGTAGCTTGCCAGCTTCTCGATGATGTCGAAGCAGGTCTTAGCTTCGGGAGAATCCCAAATGCCTTCCTCGTAGTGAGTAGCCTTGTCGAAGAACTCAGCACCGCCCACAGCGTACATCAGAGCGTACAGGAAGGTGTCGAAGTAACCAGCAGTGGGGTAAGTAAACAGGTAGATGTCTTCCTCCACAGCTTCTTCAGCCAGAGCCCACATCTCGTCCCAAGTGGTGGGCAGCTTCCAGCCCTTTTCTTCCAGCAGGCCAGCGTTGTAGAACAGACCGCAGGGACCGTAGAACATGGGAGCCAGGAAGGTCTTGCCATCGCCGTACGGATTGGTGATGGAGTTATCGGTAAAGCCGCCAGCGATCTTCTTGCCAACGGTCTCGCTCTCACCGGGGATGGTCATGGTCAGCACGTCGCTGATATCAGCGATCAGCTTGTCCTTGACGAACTGCTCGGTCAGACCAGCGGGACGGCCAACAGACAGGCAAACAACATCGGGGTAATCGCCGCCCTGCATGCTGGGTCCGATCACGTCCTCCAGGTTCTTATCAACGGTCAGGTTAGAAACCTTGATGCCGGTCTCAGTGGTGAATGCCTCGCAGACCTCGTCCCACAGAGTGGGGTAAGCTTCTACGTAAGCGCTGGACAGAGCAGCAACAGAGATCTCACCCTTGACCTCGGTGCCCTGAGAATCAGGGGTGGAGTTGTCAACAGTAGAGCTAGAATTGGAGTTGGAGTCTGCACCGCAAGCGGTCAGACCCAGAGCTGCTGCGGTAACGCCAGCAGCCATCAGGAAAGAACGACGAGAAATCTTCTTCATGGTAATGGTCTCCTTCTTCTGTTTTATTTTTCATAAAATTTGTCTGTAGTCGCAACTCGGACATACATGACTTATGCTATATATGATAATAGAATCATTCGGCTCCAAGAACAAGGGTCTTGTTGCTCCTTTTTTTATAATAATTGCCACGGTTTGTCCAATCTGGAATAAAATCACTAAAATTTGCAATTATTTTAAGTTTTGCACTAAAATCCCCTATCGAAACGGGTGGTGAATCCATCCTCTTTTGCACATTTGTCGAAATCATCTCATAGCGAAAGAATAGATATTATGCACAACGCATAGTTTTGCACCAATCCGCCTTTCTTCTCTTTTTTCTGCTTTCTCTGTAAAATTCTGATTTTATTTGCGTTTTCTTGACAAATTGCAAGATTATTTTATTCGGTATTGCCCTGTATTTTATTTTTTTTGCTATTGTTGTTGCGTATCTGAAAAAAATCCGCTATAACTTATTGAGGTATTATCTTTATTTTATTAGATGTACTTTATTGAAAAGGAGAGATCCTGTGAGTAGCGAACGTTTTGATATCAGTTTTTCCCCCGCGCCGCGGGAAGCTGTACGGCTACTATATATTAGTAAAAGTCGTTTTGGCGGCGACTGGCACTCCATTCTGCATACCCATGCTTGTTCCGAGTTGTTCTTCTGCCTTTCCGGTCAGGGACAATTCAACATTGAAGGAACGCTGTACCCGGTTTTCCCCGATGACATGGTGATTGTGAATCCGCAGGTTGAACATACCGAAACCAGCCTGAACTCCAATCCCTTGGAATACATCGTGCTGGGTGTGGAAGGCATCGAGTTTCTGTTTGGCAGCAACAACAATCCTTTTGCGATCATGAACTGTCAGGCAGACCGGGAACGCATCCGTTTCCTGCTGCAAATGCTTTTGCGGGAAATCGATATGAACGCAGACGGCTGCGAAACCGTATGCACCGATCTGTTGGACACTTTGCTGATTTGGCTGGTGCGCAGTGCGCATTTCAAAATGCGTACCTGTGACAATGCACGCTCCCGTACAAAGGAGTGCGTCACCATCAAACGCTACTTGGATGAGAATTTCCGGGAAAACACTTCGCTGGATCAGCTGGCTGACATGGTACATATTAATAAATATTACCTGGCACACACGTTCCAGAAAGAATATGGCATCTCTCCCATCACCTATTTGATGCAGCGCCGTATTTCGGAAAGCAAATATCTGCTGAGCAATACTGACCACAGTCTGTCTCAGATTGCGTCCATGCTGGGCTTCTCGTCCTTGAGTTATTTTTCCCAGTGTTTCCACAAGGCAGAAAATATGAGCCCCACTACTTACCGCAAGCAAATTCGAAATGGTTCCAGCGCAAACCACTGATCCACTTCGATCGCTTATAAAGAAAACCCACAGATGCTAAAACAGGCCTTTGGCCGGACAAGGAAGGAATCTTATGAAATCTACCATTACTGACGCACTCTTGCAGGAAGTTACCCACGCATTCCAGTTTGCTGCTCCTGTTGTGAACCCCCAGCACTACGGCTCCGGTCACATCAACGATACTTTCCTGGTCACTACCGAAGATGGTTCCCGCAAGTACATCGTGCAGCGCATTAACACCGAGATTTTTGCAGATCCTACCGGTTTGATGGAAAACATCTGCGGTGTAACCGCTTACCTGCGCGAGCACATCACTGCAAACGGCGGTAATCCGGAGCGCGAAACCCTGAATGTTATCCGTACAACGGACGACAAGCCTTTCTATACCGACAGCGAGGGCGGCGCATGGCGTGTGTTCACCTTTGTTACCGACACCATCTGCCTGGACAAGGTTGAGAGCGAAAAGGACTTCTACACCGTTGGCGCTACCTTCGGCAACTTTATGAACCAGCTGGCTGATTACCCCGCTGCTTCTCTGCACGAGACCATCGCACGCTTCCACGACACCCCCAACCGCTACGAGAACTTCGAGAAGGCTCTGGCTGCTGACGTTATGGGTCGTGCTAAGGACGTTCAGCCCGAAATCGACTTCATCCACGCACACGAGGCTGACTGCCACCACCTGGTAGACCTGCTGGCTGCTGGTAAGCTGCCCCTGCGCGTTACCCACAACGACACCAAGCTGAACAACGTTCTGCTGGACCGCGAGTCCGGCGAGGGCATCTGCGTCATCGACCTGGACACCATCATGCCCGGTCTGTCTGCTTACGACTTCGGTGACTCCATCCGTTTCGGCGCAAACGACTGCGCTGAGGACGAGCCCGACCAGAGCAAGGTTCACTTCAGCCTGCACCTGTTTGAAGTATTCACCAAGGGCTATCTGTCCACTGCCGGCAAGGTTATGCCTGAGCTGGAAAAAGAGTGCCTGCCCTGGGGCGCAAAGCTGATGACCCTGGAGTGCGGTATGCGTTTCCTGACCGACTATCTGGAAGGCGACCACTACTTCCAGACCCATCGTGAGGGCCAGAACCTGGATCGTGCACGCACCCAGTTCACCCTGGTGAAGGATATGGAAGCACACTGGGATGAGATGATGGAAGTCATCAAGCGCTACGCTTAAGCTTCTTTGTTTTGATTTTATAAATAGTGCCTGCACCCCGCCGGGTGCAGGCACTATTTTTTTGAATTTATGACATGACAATCTAACCAAAAAAAGTTTTTTGATTTTCCTACACATTCCCGTTTTTATGGCATATCGACTAAACAAGAGCCCCCTTTTTGTTAAGGTTTTCTCAAGTTGTATTCCATCTGACTACAACTTGTATTTCCTACGCGTTCTTCATTGCAGTAATGCACAAATATGCCAATTTAGGGCATTAAATTGTTTTGTACTCTTTGTTGACATTTTAGGCGCACTTTAGTAACATAGTGCCTAACAAGTTGGCCGATGGCAGAGGGAGAAGCCGATTTCGTCTCTGCCGTCTTTCGTTTTTTGTGTTCACCATGCAACGACAAGCATAGACTGTGACAAAGAGCGAATCCACACAGCGGGCGGTGTCTGTTTGCCATGCAGAACCCGTTTTCGAAAATTAGAGGGAGTGATTTTAATGGGCAAATATGTGGTGAAGCGTACCCTGCTGGCTATCTTTACGATTTTCGTAATCAGTGGCATCACCTTCTTCACAATGCATTCCATCCCCGGCGACCCGTTCACCTCAGAAAAAGAGGTCCCCGCAACAGTTCGTGCCGAGATGGAAGAACGCTTTAACTTGGATAAACCGCTGGGTACTCAGTATGTGCTGTACCTGAAGGGCATCCTCACCGAGAACGATTGGGGCATCTCCATGAAGGACGGTCGTGATATCTGGACTACCATCACCAGCCGTCTGGCTGTCAGTGCTCGTCTGGGTCTGATGGCTGCCGCTGTTGCAATCGTCGTCGGACTGGTTCTTGGCTGTGTCGCTGCACTGAATCGAAATAAGCTGCCAGACCGGTTGATCGTGTTCCTTGTTACACTGTTCAACGCACTGCCCAGCTTCGTGTTCGGTACACTATTGCTTTTGGTGTTCTGTATGTGGCTGAAGTGGATTCCTGTTTGGGACGTAAACAATCCCAACTATCTGCTGCCGGTTATCGCACTGGCTGCATCCCCCATGGCTCAGATCACACGTCTGACCAAAACCAGTATGCTGGACTCCTTGTCTCAGGATTATATCCGTACCGCACGCGCAAAGGGTGTTAAGCAGGTTTTCGTGGTGTTCAAACACGCACTGCGCAACGCTTTGATTCCTGTCGTCACCTATATCGGACCTATGATTGCTTACATCCTGACCGGTTCCATGGTTGTTGAAAGCATCTTCACCATCGGCGGTCTGGGCAGCAAGTTCGTTTCTTCGATCACCGACCGCGACTACACCCTGATCATGGGCACGACCATCTTCCTGGCAATTTTGATGGTTGTTGCAAACCTGATCACTGATATTGTTTACACCCTGGTCGATCCTCGGATTCGTCTGGAGTAAGAAAGGAGGCAGGAAAAATGGAACATGATGAAAAAGGCTTGCCCAAAAAGGCAATGCTTTCCGCACAGGTAGATCTTTCTAAATTCTCTTTTGAAGACTTTGCCCCTGCCACCGATGCAGAAAAGGCACAGCAGGAGGTTATGGGCGAAAGTTCCACCTTCCTGAAAGACGGTTTGCGCCGTTTGATGAAAAACCCGCTGGCAGTGGCTTCTCTGGTCACTTTGATTCTGATTTTCGCAATCATTATTTTCGCCCCCTTGTTTATCCCGTACAGCTACGACGGCATTATCAAGGTCGGCGGCAAACGTGATAAGGGAATGTCCAATCTGGCACCCTTTACCTATTCCGAAGCAGAACAGGCTTACATGGAAAAGACCGGTGAGAAGCTGTTCCCCCACGTTATGGGTACCGATAAGCTGGGCCGTGACTACTTCGTGCGTGTGCTGTACGGCACCCGCGTTTCTCTGAGCGTTGGCTGTGTTGCAGCTATCATGGTTTTGGTGATCGGCTGTATTTATGGTTCCGTATCCGGTTATTTCGGCGGCATGGTAGATATGGTTATGATGCGTATCGTCGATATCATTTACTCGCTGCCGGATATGCTGATCATCATTTTGCTCAGCGTCGTGCTGAAAGAAAGTTTGAAACTGGACGGCACCTTCCTTGCAGCGCTTGGACCTAACATGATTTCCATGTTTATCGTGTTCGGTCTGCTGTACTGGGTCAGCATGGCTCGTCTGGTGCGTGGTCAGATTTTGACCGTCAAGCAGAACGAGTACGTTCTGGCTGCACAGTGCATCGGCACTAAGCCCGGACGCATCCTGCGCAAGCACATCCTGCCCAACTGCTTGTCCGTCATCATTATTTCTACGGCTTTGCAGGTTCCTTCCGCAATCTTTACCGAAAGCTACCTGAGTTTCCTGGGCATGGGCGTTTCCGCTCCGATGCCTTCTCTGGGCAGTCTGGCCAACGCAGCACGCGAGGGCCTGTCCAGCTATCCGCATTTGTTCATTTTCCCGGCTGTGGTCATCTGCCTGATCGTGCTGGCGTTCAACCTGTTGGGCGACGGTCTGCGTGACGCATTCGACCCCAAGCTGCAGCGTTAAATTTTAGGAGGAGGGAAGCATTATGAGTGAAGCACAGCATTTATTGAGTGTGCAGGACCTGCACACCACCTTCTCCACCGACAAGGGCGGCGAAGTCCATGCCGTAAACGGCGTTTCTTTTAATCTGGACGAAGGCAAAATCCTTGGCATTGTTGGTGAATCCGGCTCCGGCAAATCCGTTACCGCTTACTCCATCATGCAGATTCTGGCAGATAACGGCAACATTTCCAGCGGCAAGATTTTGTACCGCGGCGAAGACATTACCAAATGGAATGAAAAGCAGCTGGCAAACTTCCGCGGCAAGAAATGTTCTATCATCTTCCAGGACCCTATGACCAGCCTGAACCCGGTATTTACCGTTGGCAACCAGCTGATGGAAGGCATCATGCTCCATACCGGACGCAATCGCAAAGAGGCACGCGAGCGTGCCATTGAGATGCTTTCTCTGGTTGGTATCCCGGAGCCTACCAAGCGTATCGACCAGTATCCTTTCGAGCTGAGCGGCGGTATGCGCCAGCGTGTTATGATCGCTATGGCTCTGGCTTGTGAGCCCGACATTCTGATTGCTGACGAGCCCACTACCGCACTGGATGTAACGATTCAGGCACAGATTCTGGAGCTGATGCAGGATCTGCAGAAGAAGCTGGGCATGGCAATCATCATTGTTACCCATGACCTGGGCGTTATCGCAAGTATGTGCGATGAAATCATTGTTATGTATGGCGGCCGCATCTGTGAGCGCGGCACTGCCGATGCACTGTTCTATCATCCGGCACACGAATACACCAAGGGTTTGCTGCGCAGCATTCCCACCACGGAAAAGATGAACGAGCGTCTGATTCCCATTGGTGGTACCCCCATCAATATGCTGAACCTGCCGCAGGGCTGTGCATTCTGCCCCCGCTGCGATAAGGCTATGAAGATTTGCCTGACTCAGCAGCCCGATGAAATTTGGGTTGGCGAAGATCATCTGGCATCCTGCTGGATGAACATCGCTAAAATGAAGCAAGAGGAGGAGCAGAACAATGGCTGACAATGAAAAGAATCTGCTTGAGGTCTCCCACCTGAAACAGTATTTCCCGATCCACACCGGTTTTGGCAAAACTACCCCGCTGAAGGCTGTGGACGACATTTCCTTTACCATCAAGCCCGGTGAAACGCTGGGTCTGGTTGGTGAATCCGGCTGCGGCAAGACCACTGTCGGCCGTACCATTTTGCAGCTGTATAAGCCCACGGCAGGTCGTATCGTATTCGACGGCAACGTACTGTACGATTCCGGCGAAGTATACGACGAAAACGACCAGCCTGTGCTGGACGCCAACGGCAAGCCCGTCATTGATCATAAACGCGTCAAGCACGCGGATATGATGCCGTACCGTCAGCAGATGCAGATGGTCTTTCAGGACCCGTATTCCAGCCTGAACCCCCGCATGACCGTTGAGGAAATCATTGCGGAGCCCTTGGATGTGCACAAGCTGTGCAGCAATGCCAAGGAGCGCCACGAAAAGGTAATGGAACTGATGGAACTGGTTGGCATGAACGCAGAACACGCCAGCCGTTACCCGCACGAGTTCTCTGGCGGTCAGCGCCAGCGCATTGGTATTGCCCGTGCTTTGGCTGTGAACCCCAAGTTTATCGTTTGTGACGAACCTGTTTCTGCACTGGACGTTTCCATTCAGGCACAGGTCATCAATATGTTCGAGGACCTGCAGGAAAAGCTGGGTGTTGCTTATCTGTTCATCGCCCACGACCTGCTGGTTGTGCATCACATTTCTGACCGTATCGGTGTTATGTATCTGGGACACATGATGGAGCTGGCAGATGCCGACGAGCTGAATGCAAATCCCATCC
Organism: uncultured Faecalibacterium sp.; assembly: GCA_937880095.1. GTDB lineage: Bacteria > Bacillota > Clostridia > Oscillospirales > Ruminococcaceae > Faecalibacterium. Next base: position 39,251 of record CALFLK010000019.1, read on the forward strand.
ATCCTTACACCGAAAGCCTGCTCAGTGCTGTGCCGATTCCCGACCCGGAAACTGCACGACACTCCAAGCGTATCGTGCTGGAAGGTGACGTACCCAGCCCCATGCACATTCCCAGCGGCTGCCCGTTCCGTACGCGCTGCCGTTATGCTACTGAGCGTTGCTCTATCGCTTGCCCGCAGTTGACCGATCGCGGCAATGGGCATTATGTCGCTTGCTGGAATAAATAAACTGGCACAAGTTTATTCCACTGGTTCGCAATCGCATCTATATGGGGTACACCTGTTGGAGTATTCTGTGTAGATGCTCTTTTTGCGCTTTTTTCTTGTTTTGCGGCGCTGTTTTTCGCAGCCGCTGCCGAAACATCCATATTTATATATATTTGTATGACACGATTTGCGTGTTTTTTGGGAAGAGGTTTGTATTATTTTGTTTCCGATGCTCACCATAGATGAGCATTTGAGGGGAATTGCCGGTTATCAATCGGCAAGTATATTGAAGAGGGGAAATATATCATGAAAAAACTTATCTCGCGTCGTTCCTTTTTGCAGGGCACCGGCATCGTTGCCGCTGCTGCTGCACTGACCGCTTGTGGTGGCAGCAAGGATAATGCTTCTTCTGCTGCCGGTGCTGGTACTGGTACTGGTGATACCGGTTCTGTCGATTACAGCACCATTCTGGCTGAGTTCGACAAGCCCGCTGCTGCTCTGCAGGATTGGGGCAACCAGTTTGACACCATGATCGATCAGATTCGCACCGAGACCGATCTGGTCAAGCGTGAAGCTGTGATGCATGAGGCAGAAGATCTGCTGATGGGCACTTGGTGCCTGATGCCGGTTTACTTCAACACTGACGTATACCTGCAGAAGGACTACATCACGAACGTTTACAACAACGTCTTTGGTCTGAAGCGTTTCTACTACGCAAAGAACGCAAACAACAACAATGCCTCCATTAACATGACTATGGGCTCTGAGCCGGATCTGCTGGACCCGTCCCGCAACACTGCAATCGACGGCGGCTGCCTGGATTGCAACATGTTCCTGGGCCTGATGAACAACGACGCTGCTGGCAAGATCATCCCCGGCTGTGCTGCTGAGCAGCCCCAGATTTCCGAGGATGGCACGGTTTATACCTTTACCCTGCGCGAGGGTCTGAAGTGGTCTGACGGCGAAAAGCTGGACGCAAACGATTTCGTTTACTCTTGGAACCGTGCTGCTGCTCCGGAAACCCAGTCTGACTACCTGTATCTGTACGATATCGTGGCAAAGAATGACGATGGCAGCCTGAAGGTTGAGGCTTCTGCAGACGGTCTGACCCTGACGGTCACCCTGATTGCTCCCTGCCCCTACTTCCTGGATCTGTGCGCATTCCCCACGTTCTTCCCTGTTCCGCAGAAGTACATCGAAGCACACAGCAACGGCTCTGACCCCAGTGAATGGACACAGGAAGCCGGCTTCGTTACCAACGGTGCTTACACCTGCTCCGCATGGTCTCACGGCGAAAGCATCACCCTTACTGCAAACCCCAACTTCGTTTTCGCAAGCGATGTTACCATTCCTGAGCTGAACTTCATGCTGAGCTCTGATAACTCTGCTATCTACGCTGCATACTCCAGCGGTGACCTGGACTTTACCACCATGGTTCCCACCGATGAAATGGCAACCCTGAAGCAGGGTACTGAGCTGCACATCGATCCGTACCTGGGCACTTACTATGTGTGCTGCAACGTAAACAGCGAAGTCTTCAACGCTGGTCGCACCATGCAGCAGGCTTGCGCACTGCGTAAGGCACTGTGCCTGGCAATCGACCGTGATTACATCGTCAGTGCAGTTACGCAGGGCGGTGAGGTTCCTGCAAACTGCTTCGTTTCTGACGGCGTAGCAGACGGTCACGGCGGTCTGTTCCGTGAAAACGATGATGCTTACACCTACCCTGTCGCAGAAGAAAACGGCTACTTCAGCCTGGATGTTGCTGCAAATGCCGACGAGGTCGTTTCTCTGCTGGGTGCAGCTGGTCTGGCTCTGGATGACGCAGGCATGGTCAGCTCTGAAACTCCGTTCTCCTTCGAGTACCTGGTTGACCCCGGCACGCATGTTTCCATTGCAGAAGCTCTGCAGCAGGACTTTGCCTCACTGGGCATCGATATGACCCTGAACACGCAGGAATTCAAGGTCTTCCTGAACACCCGTAAGGTAGGCAACTACGACATCGCTCGTAACGGCTGGGTCATGGACTACAACGACCCCATCAACGAGCTGGAGATGTGGACCACCAAGTCCGGCAACAACGAAGCTCAGTTCGGCAAATAATCTGAGCGCATTTCCGCAGAATCCTTCTTATTTCTAGCTAACACATTTCTCTCCAAAAACAAAATCCCGGATGTTGTCTTGTACAGCATCCGGGATTTTTATTTCGCTGCATCGTTTTTGCATTGCAATACACAGCATCAAAAGACGTGTGCGCCGCATACAGCGCTTTTTACGGGCGTTTTCGCCGACTCGCCTGCAACACAAACGCTCCTGTAGCGCCCTATTTGCCGCGGATATGGCTTATGCATCCTCTCATAGCATCGTTAAATGTATTTTTCAATGGCTTCGGCTCTCCTTGGATCCTTACCGCAATCTCCCTTGGGCTGTTGATTCTGTCACATATTGCAGCGCATTTCCGCATAGTATATCTGGACTTTAGAATCGGTTCAACCCCACTGAAATCACCTGTGCGCTTTCTTGATACGCTTTAATACGAGCGTACTGCATGGGACGGATTTTCTTTCACCAATCGCTTCCGCATTCATTTTTTGCGGCAAAAAAACATTCTTAAATTACTCTTTTGCCCTCGTAAATTGCAGAACGATCATTACTGTTCTGTCCAGAAAAACATTTCGCTTTTTCTCACAGCTTTCTTTTCCTCGCATTTACTGTATCTCGCACAAATACACTTTCTAAATTGCTTTGGCTTTTCCTGTAGAATCTATTTGCAATATTACCTATATATTGGTACAATTTTTGTGACATCATTATAAAAATTCCGTATTTTCGCATATATTTCAATTTATACTTGTAAAGTGTAATGGAATGAAGTATAATGATTTCAATCTTTTATGGTCCACCGTATACGGACACATTTTTGAGGGAAATACCGGACATGAACCGGTAACTACATTGAGAGGGGAAAACACATTATGAAAAAGCTTATTTCTCGTCGTTCGTTTTTACAGGGTACTGGTCTTGTAGCCGCTGCTGCTGCACTGACCGCTTGTGGTGGTGAGAAGAAGCCCACCTCAGGCGCTTCCACTGAAGACTTCAGTGCTGTTTTGGCTGAGTTCAAAAAGCCCGCCGCTGCGCTGCAGGATTGGGGCAACCAGTTTGACCCCCTGATCGATCAGATCCGTACCGAAACCGATCTGGACAAGCGCGAAGCACTGATGCATGAGGCAGAGGATCTGCTGATGGGTACTTGGTGCCTGATGCCGCTATACTTCTACACGAACGTGTATCTGCAGAAAGAATACATCACGGATGTTTACAACAACGTCTTTGGCATGAAGCGTTTCTACTACGCAAAGAACGCAAACAACAACAATGCCAACATGAATATCAATCTGGCTTCCGAGCCTGAAATTCTGGACCCTGCACGCAACACCACCGTTGACGGCGGCTGCCTGGACTGCAATATGTTCCTTGGTTTGATGAGCAACGATGCTGCAGGCAAGATCATCCCCGGCTGTGCTGCCGATCAGCCCAAGATCTCTGACGACGGCTTGGTTTATACCTTTGCCCTCCGCGAAGGTTTGAAGTGGTCCGACGGCGAAAAGATGGACGCAAACGATTTCGTTTACTCCTGGAATCGCGCTGCGAACCCGGAAACCCAGTCCGACTACATCTACCTGTTTGACATCATTGCTAAGAATGATGACGGCAGCCTGAAGGTCGAGGCTTCTGCAGACGGTCTGACCCTGACGGTCACCCTGATTGCTCCCTGCCCCTACTTCCTGGATCTGTGTGCATTCCCCACCTACTTCCCGGTTCCGCAGAAATATGTGGAAGCTCACGCTGACAGCGCAAATCCCAGCGCTTGGACGCAGGAAGCCGGCTTTGTTACCAATGGCGCTTACACCTGCAGCGCATGGTCTCACGGCGAAAGCATCACCCTTACTGCAAACCCCAACTTCATTTTCGCAAGCGATGTTACCATTCCTGAGCTGAACTTCATGCTGAGCTCTGACACGACTGCTATTTACACCGCATTCACCAGCGGCAACCTGGACTTCTCTGCTGATGTTCCCGCAGATGAAATGGAAACGCTGAAGAAGGGCAAAGAGCTGCACATCGACCCGTACCTGGGCACTTACTATGCATGCTGCAACTCCAAGAGTGAAGCCTTCAACGCCGACCGTACGCTTGAGCAGGCTTGTGCACTGCGTAAGGCTCTGTGCCTGGCTATCGACCGTGACTACATCGTGGAAGCTGTTGAGCAGGGTGGTCAGCTGCCCGCAAACTGCTTTGTCTCTGATGGTACAGCAGACGGTCATGGTGGTCTGTTCCGTGAAAACGATGACGCTTACACCTATCCCGTTAAGGATGCCGTCGGTTACTTCAACACCGATGTTGCTGCAAACACCGATGAGGTTATTTCTCTGCTGGGTGCTGCCGGTCTGGTTCTGGATGATTCCGGCATGGTCAGCTCCGAAACGCCGTTCTCCTTCGAGTATCTGGCTAACCCTGGTACGCACGTTGCCATCGCAGAAGCTATGCAGCAGGACTTCTCCGCACTGGGCATCGACATGTCGATCGATACGCAGGAATGGAAGGTCTTCCTGAACAGCCGCAAGCAGGGCAACTTCGATATGGCTCGTAACGGCTGGATCATGGACTACAACGACCCCATCAACGAGCTGGAAATGTGGACCACCAAGTCCGGCAACAACGACGTCCAGTTCGGCAAGTAAAAAAACTTCCTCCAATATACAATACTTCCTTTCACAACTGACCCTCTTCTCCCCAAATAAAAAAGAGATGACCGGATGGAATCCATCCGGTCATCTCTTTTTCTATTCTATGGCAAATCAGTTTTCCTGCACAATGGTACTATGCTCGACTACGAACTCCGCAGCACGCATCGCACACAGACCATGCTGTACGGTACGGCGGTCATTCTGCTGCGCATACTCTTCCGAGGTGCATCCCAAGCGCTCTGCCTGACGTGCAATTTCTGCATCCACTTCTGCATCAGTGGGTTCCAACCCTTCCAGCTTCGCCACTTTCAGCAATGCCAAATGCACACGCGCCTGCTCTTCTGCGGCTGTGCGCAGACGGCGAGAAAGCTGCTCCATTGTGGTTCTTGTTTCTGCCAGATAATCTTCCAGCGATTTCCGTACCATTCCCAGCTGCTGGCGCAGCTGCTCCAGCTGTGCCTGATAGGCATCTTCCGTCAGCAAATCCGGCAGCGAACCGGTGCTGTACTTGCCCAACTGGCGCACAATATCGGTACGCGCACGATTCATCGCATTGTCCACACGCAAATCTTCCAGTTTCAAACGCACCTGCTCCTTATAGGCGTCCAGCGTATCTACGCCGCCTGCCTGCTTGGCAAAAGCATCATCCAATTCCGGAATTTTACGCAGATACAGTTCCGTCAGCTTTGCGCGGAATACCGCAGGCTTTCCTGCCAATTCCTGTTCCGGGTATGCGGTCGGGAATGTAACATGGATCTCAAATTCCTCTCCCGGGCAATGACCCAGAATACCTTCCTCAAAACCGGGAATCATGCGACCCGAACCCAGTTCAATCGGCTGACCTTCTGCTTTTCCGCCTTCGAAAGCGATACCGCCCAAGAATCCTTCATAATCCAGCACGGCAGTCATGCCTTTTGCAGCAGGACCGGACTGCTCCACCTTTTTTGCCAGCATCATACGGCGGCGCTGGATAAAATGATCCACATCATGCACCCCCAGCGGATTGGGTTTGCATTTGGCGGTAAATCCAGTATAGCGCTCCAACGTGATTTCCGGCGCATTTACGAGCGTTGCCGTTACGCTAAAGCCTTTTTCTGCAGAGGCGTACAACAGCTCATACGCAGTCTCTGTGACCGGCTCCAAGCCAAGTTCTGCCACCGTCTGCTCCACCAACTCCGGCACTTCTGCTGCCATGCAGTCATTGATTGCTTCATACCAGAATACGCTGCTGCCTTTTTCCTTTTCGATGGCCGCACGATCTGCCTGACCTTTTTCAAAGCCGGGAATTTGAATCTGATCGCGGTTGCGCAAATATACCGCCTGTACCGCATTTTCCAGTTCCTGTGCGTCCGCTTCGAAGGTAAACCGATATACATCTTTCTCTGGCGTTTCGATATTAACCCGTTTCATTCTTACTTTCCTCCCTTTGGCTGCCTCGCTCGGTTTTTACCGCAGGCAACACTTTTCTATGTGGGCATTATACCATATATTTCGTTTCTTCGCTCACTTTTCCGCAAATACCGATTGACGTGGAGACATTTTGTGAGTACAATGGGTAACGTATCAAAAAAAAGGAGAGATATCATGTTACTGGAACATTTTAACGAAATGGTGATCCCCCTCATCATTGCACTGGCTGAGACCATGGGTATTCTGATTATTGTATACAGCCTGGTCAAGTGCTTCATTGCTTATGTGCTGCGCATCTTCCACAAGAGCAACGCTCATCTGGAAGAAGATCTGGCAGAAGGTCTGTCCGCTGCACTGGAATTTATGATGGGCGCAGAAATCCTGAAGACCATCAGCGTTCCCAATATGAACGAGCTGATCGTTCTGGGTCTGATTATTCTGATGCGTGTCGTGCTGAGCCTGCTGATTCACTTTGAACTGAGCCAGGAAGAAAAGCGTCACGAATTGGCAAAGAAGCAGCGTGAAACTGCTATGTCCAACCAGTAATCCTACTTATAAAAGAAGCCTGCACTGTTGTGCAGGCTTTTTTTTCTATCCCACATTATCATAAAAAGCGCAGCCTGTGGAAACAGACTGCGCTTTTCTCTTTCTTATGCGGGAATTTCTGTTTTCGGGCGAGGATTCTTTGCTGCCCAGGGGTTTGCAGGGTCTGGGTCGGTGGGGTCCCAGCCGCGTAGCGTTTCATCATTCACATCAATCGGAGTGAAATCAGGCTTGCCCAGAGGACCGGGATTTTCTGCATCATCATACAGAACAACCGGTGTACCAATCGGGCAGTTATCATAAATCCACTTCACGTCCGCCACCTGCAGGCGAATGCAACCCAGAGAAGCCGGAGTTCCCAGCTTGTTGAATTCTTCGTATTCCAGATCAGCGGGATTCTGGCTTAGGTACGGAACCGAGTGGAACAGGATGTGCTCCACAATGCGCACCGCATACTGACCGTATACATCACCGAATAAGTATCTCCAGCGGTACTGCTCAATCGTGCGGTACTCACCCAGCGGGGTATCTTCACCCGTAGAGCAGATCATCGGGAAATAGGGCTTCAGATAGTTACCATTCTCGTCCTTGGTATAGATCGTAACACAATCTGCCGCGCGGTTAATTGCAATCAGGTAATCATAGCCTTCGATACCGGTCGTATCCCAGGTAACATTGATATTCGCCATCGGGTCCGGTTCCGGTGTGGGTTCCGGAGTTGCTGTGGGCTGCGGTGTTTCGGTAGCTGCGGGGGTATCTTGGTTTGCTTCCGGTGTAGCAACTGCACTGCCTGCCGTCGTCACACCGGTGTCCCGTACAGCCAGATAACCTACCGTTACAACTGCAATAATCAGCACCAGAACCGACAGCATCATACCGATGCGGCGGCGCATCTTTGCCTTGCGTCGCTTTCGCTTTGCGCTGGGGCTCAGCCGACGATGCAGCTGATCCTGCTGCGCATTTGAATTTCTGTTTTCATTCATATCGTTAACTCCCTTATTCTCATTTCTGTGTGACCTATCCTACGCCAGGGTCAATAAAAAAGTGCATCGCTATTGTATCATACTATCCTGATATTTTCCATATCCGATCCTCTTTTACGCGATGTTTCGACCGATTTACAGATTTTCCCACTTGATAGATCGCGTCTGTCATCACAACTATTCCTGCATTTGGACAACAAAAAAGACGACTGCAAACGCAATCGTCTTTCATGGCGCCTTTTGCCTGACTCGAACAGGCGACCCTCTGATTAACAGTCAGATGCTCTAACCGACTGAGCTAAAAAGGCATATTTGGTGACCCGTACCGGAATCGAACCGATGTTAAAGGCGTGAGAGGCCT
>CALFLK010000020.1 GCA_937880095.1 uncultured Faecalibacterium sp.
CCACCAGTTCAAATCTGGTCGTCACCTCCAAAAAAACCCACAGGTTTTCCTGTGGGTTTTTTCTTTATCCCAATTATGGTATACTTATTCTGTTATCCTGATAGAAAAGGACGGTGTTTTCAAAGTGAAAGATCCTAAATTAAAAACAGTTTATGTCTGCACCAACTGTGGTGAAACCAGCCCTCGCTGGATGGGCAAATGCCCCAGTTGCGGCAGCTGGAATACAATGATCGAAGACGTAATTGCGCCGGAACCAAAAGCAAGTAGCAAAAATGCTTCTGCACGGCAGGAGGGCGTTACTAGTCTGACGGCGCAGCGTCTTGCTGATATTAGCTCTACAGAAGAAAAAAGCCGTATCCATACTGGTATCTCTGAGCTGGATCGCGTCCTGGGTGGCGGTATCGTATTGGGTGGAGTGATTTTGCTGAGTGGTGAGCCTGGTGTAGGCAAATCAACCATGCTGCTTCAGCTATGCGGCGCTGTAAGCCGCAATTACAGCGTTTTATATGTAACCGGAGAAGAATCCGTCCGGCAGGTAAAACTGCGTGCAGCGCGCCTGGATGTGCCTCAGGGGAACATTTATCTGATTGCCGAGAATGATGTGGACGAAATTTGTGGTTTGATTGAGAAAACGAAACCTGGTTTGGTAATCATCGACTCGATTCAGACCATGCGTTGCGCGGATGTTTCTTCCAGTTCCGGTACTGTCAGTCAGGTTAAGGAAAGCACAGCACGTTTCCTCGAGGTCGCAAAAAAGCAGGAAATTCCTACATTCATTGTAGGTCACGTCAATAAAGATGGTGGCATCGCCGGTCCTAAAGTGATGGAACATATTGTTGACACCGTACTTTATTTCGAGGGCGATAAGATGCTGCCATATCGTATCCTGCGTGCAGCAAAAAACCGTTACGGTTCTACCAATGAAATTGGTATGTTCGACATGACTGGCAGGGGACTTACCGAAATTGCAAACCCTTCTAAGCAGCTATTGGAGGGGCGTCCACTTGGTGTATCCGGAAATTGTGTTGCCTGTACGATGGAAGGTACCCGTCCCATTTTGAGCGAGATTCAGGCTCTGGTTACAAAAACCAGTTTTCCCACACCTCGACGTGCTTGCAGCGGATACGACTATAACCGTATGAATTTGCTACTTGCTGTTTTGGAAAAGCGTGCCGGCTATTTCTTTGGTAATCTGGATGTTTATATCAATATTGTTGGCGGATTGAGTTTGCACGAAACTTCCTGTGATTTACCAGTATGCCTGAGTCTAGTTTCTTCACTGACAGATCAACCGATTGGCGACAAAGTAATTGCGATTGGCGAAGTCGGTTTAGGTGGTGAAATTCGTAGTGTCCCCAATTTAGAATACCGCTTAAAAGAGGCTGAACGCATTGGATTTGAAAAAGCAATCGTGCCGCGATATAGTATGCAGCAGTTGGATACCACAGCATATCCTAAATTAAAGTTAATTGGTGTATCTTCCATTCAAGACGCACTGCACGCGATTCAGGGCTAATCCATCCAATTTTGAGTAATCTCCGTAAAAGGAGAGTATGGCTTTCCATAATATACTATTTCGCTTAATTACGGTTAAGTGAAATAGAGGGGAGTGAAATAATTACTTTTCTCAACTTTATGCGATGTTTACTCGAATCTAGTCACAAATACATTTTCCGTATTTCTGTATAATCGTGCATCTTAATCATAGCAATCACTTTGCATTCTTAGTTTATCTTTTATTTCGGAGCGTTTTATGAGTGCTTATTTCAATTCCATTTCTCCCAATATGGATGTTACACATCCGGATGTTTGCCAGTATGTGAATAACTACTTACACTATGTTGCCGTCATTAAAGGTCATTCATTACAGACTGCTTACAACTACTATATTGATCTGAAAGAATTTTTCGGCTATGCTGCCGTTTTGCATCACTTGTGCAGTTTTGATGAAATGTCTCAGTTCAATCAAACCATTCTGGATCTGGATTTCATCAAAAGTATCACTTCGCAAGATATTTACGAATTTCTGTTTATGCTGCAACAGAAAAAAAACTGCAAGGCATCTACTCGAAATCGTAAACTGAGTGCCTTGCGTGGTTTTTTTCATTATATGACCTTGACCGTTAATTTGTTGACAAACGACCCGACAACGAGTGTTTCCAATGCAAAAAAAGCGCAGGTTCTGCCAAAATTCTTGTCAGAAGAAGAATCCATCCAACTGCTGAGCAATATTCAGAGTGACTTTTACGAACGCGACTTTTGCATCATCACACTGTTTCTAAACTGCGGTATGCGTTTGCAGGAACTGGTACGAATTAATCTTTCTGATATTCGTGAAGCTACCATCCTACTGCATGGTAAAGGCAATAAAGAGCGAAACGCTTACCTTACACCTGCTTGTGTAGATGCATTGACACACTATCTGCGTGTCCGTCAAGCAATGACTAACATCCCTGCATCGGATCAGGACGCTTTATTTGTCAGTAAACGTACCGGCCGCAGACTTTCACCGCGCCGCGTGCAGCAAATTGTAGAAGCCAGCTTGCAAATGGCAGGTCTGTCCGGAAAAGGATACTCCACACACAAGCTGCGCCATACAGCAGCAACCTTAATGTATCGCAGCGGCGAAGTAGATGTCCTGGAGTTAAAAGAATTACTGGGACACGCCAATGTGTCTACTACGCAAATTTACACCCATGTGGATACCGCGCAGCTACACCATGCTGTCAATGCTTCTCCCCTATCTCAGATCAAGTATGTGGATCCTCCCCAGCCTGACATTTTGAATACAGACGATGGCATTGATGCAGAAGAAACCGACTCAGAGCAATAACCCCATAACCGGTCGTGCAGCTGCCGATATAACCCCGCAGCATACAATTTGCATCGAACAAGCTACCAAATATTGATCCATCAGTGCTTTGCCGTTTCCTCGGCGTACTGGTGGATTTTCTGTTTTCTGCAACGAATTTAACAGTTGTGCAGAAACACGCCCACCCGCATCCGATAAACGACACAGTAAGCACGCCAAAATGACTGCATAGCATCCAGGAATCACTGCAAAAAATACCCAACCCCTCCAACCATGCATCATAAATAGCTGTAAACAAAGCACACCAATACCCACACCGTAAAAAAACAAAACTACTTTGCTAAACAGCTTTCCAAAGGTACAGAAACCCAGCATAAATAAAATGGTAAGCAGCAATGCAGCCGTCAAAAACAGCGTACTGAACAGCTGTATGGGTGTATTTGAAAAAACATCCAGCCAAGATTGCCCACCGCGCAGAATCATCTGTCGCTGCGATTTTTTACAGAGACGTAAAAATATGCCGGATGTGCCCATTCCTGCCAAAAACAGTAAAATCCACACTGACACACTGTGCAATCCCTGCGTGGCCCTTTTTATCGGAAGATTCTCAATAATCTCTTTGCATTTTTCATTACGTCGAATTTGAGGCGTTTTAAGCACATCTTGTTCTTTTGCATCATCCGATATACCCACCGTCGAAAAAGTCGGTACGCATCCTTGCTGCGGCTGTAGCGTATTGTTTTGCGTTGGTGTTGTCGGATTAGGCTGATAAATCCACATATTTTAATGTACCTTCTTTCTCTTCATGGTTTTTATGCCTAAAATGCCCCCCATCAGACCACATACCAGCAGCAATACGATTCGTAGTACCAGAAAAGCCGAAAGCTCCAGCGATCCCAAAATCGCGCTGCCCAGCAGCGGTAAAAATCCGTATACCAAAAAGCTGACTGCAACACACGGCAATACACCATGATGCAGAATCTTAACCGCAATCCAGCTTGCGCTGAATGTACCAAATGCCAGTGCGAAAACTGCCATTTGGCTTGCTGCACTTCCACTGCAGTTCCCCTTGACCATTACCTGTGCAAAAATCGCTGCACCTGCAAAGAAGCAACAAAGGCTCCCCACCAGCGCCGCAACTGCGGCTTTCCATACAGAAAGATTCTGCTGATCCATCTTATTTTTAGCAGACATAAAAAACACCTCCCCACACACCAAAAGGTATGCAGGGAGGTGTTTGATTATCCTAAGATAAAATTATTTCTTTGCGCCATCCATGTTCAGCTTTTCGACAGCACCGATTGCGCTCTTAACAAAGCGAATCTTAACGCGGTCGCTGCCGGACTCCAGAACGAAGGTGTCGTCCTTAATAGCAACGACGCGACCAACAACGCCACCGATGGTGGTTACCTGATCGCCGATCTCCAGGCTGTTACGCATAGCAGCATCTTTCTTTTCCTGCTTCTTCTGGGGACGGTAAATCATGAAGTACAGCATTGCCAGCATAATACCCATGGTCAGGAACAAAGAAACAGCGCCGCCAGCTGCACCAGCATTCAAAAAGAAATTCATAATAGGAAGCTCCTCTCAGTTAAATAATTCTTGTTAATTATAGCAAACCTCAACAGGATTCGCAAGTAAATCTAAAATTAAATACGCGTATCCAACAGCTTTGCGTACTTATCGTGGAATGCCTCAAAGGTACCTGCGTCAATTTCATCACGGATACGCTCCATCAGGTGGTTATAGAACCACAAGTTATGCATAACCGCCAGACGCATACCCAGAATTTCGTCTGCCTTAAACAGATGACGAATATATGCACGGCTGTATCGCTGGCAAACCGGGCAGTGGCACTCTGCATCGATAGGACCTTCATCCTTTTCGTACTTGGCATTCTTGATGTTGATGATGCCATTCCAGGTGTTCAGGTGGCCATGGCGTGCGTTACGGCTGGGCATAACGCAGTCAAACAGGTCCACACCGCGCCATACAGCTTCGATAATGTTACCCGGTGTACCAACACCCATCAGATAGCGAATCTTATCTGCGGGCATAAACGGCTCAACGTGCTCAATCATTTCGTACATGATAGGTGCAGGCTCACCAACAGCCAGACCACCGATTGCATAACCGTCCAGATTCATTTCTGCGATACGCTTCATATGCTCAATACGCAGATCTGCAAACGTACAGCCCTGATTAATACCAAACAGCAGCTGATCCGGGTTAACCGCTTTGCCCTCATCCTTCAAACGAGCCATTTCTGCCTGGCAGCGTGCCAGCCAGCGTACGGTGCGGTCGCAGCTTGCCTTGGAGTATTCATGGGTTGCCGGATTCTCTACACATTCATCAAATGCCATTGCAATCGTAGAGCCCAGATTTGCCTGAATCTGCATACTTTCTTCGGGTCCCATAAAAATACGGTGACCATCCAGATGAGAAGCAAAGGTTACGCCCTCTTCCGTAATCTTACGCAGCTTGGACAGACTGAAAACCTGGAATCCGCCGCTGTCGGTCAGAATAGGACCATTCCAGCGCGTAAACTTGTGCAGGCCACCCATTTCTGCAACCAGCTTATCGCCCGGACGCAGGTGCAGATGGTAGGTATTGGACAGCATAACCTGTGTGCCGATCTGGCTCAGGTCATAGGCAGACAAACCGCCCTTGATTGCACCAGCAGTCGCGACGTTCATAAATGCGGGCGTCTGCACCGTACCATGCACCGTACGGAACTCGCCCCGCCGGGCATTTTTCTCTTTTTTCAGCAAATGATAAGTCGTTAAAGAAGCCATTCGTTTTTCCTTTCTCCGCGCAAAACAGGCGCGGCGGCAACAATCTATGCATACCGTCATTGCAACGGCGCATTTGAAACAATCTTACTGAATGAACATGGCATCGCCGAAGCTGAAGAAACGATATTTCTCTTCCACTGCGACTTTATAAGCTGCCATGGTCTTATCATAACCATAGAATGCAGAGACCAACATAATCAGCGTACTTTCCGGCAAATGGAAGTTGGTAATCAGGCCATCAATGCATTTCAGTTCTACACCCGGATACAGGAAGATATCGGTTTCGCCACTGCATGCGCGAATCTCACCGTATTTTGCAGTAACCGCTTCCAACGTACGGCAACTGGTTGTACCAACTGCAATGACGCGTCGGCCTTCTGCCTTTGCCGTGCGAATCTTCTCTGCGACTTCCTCTGTAATAGTATAGCGCTCAGTATGCATCTTGTGATCTGCAATATCGTCTTCCTGAACCGGACGGAAGGTACCCAGACCTACATGCAGCGTCAGCTCAGCGATATCAACGCCCATTGCCTTAATGCGCTCCATCAATGCGGGCGTGAAATGCAAACCGGCCGTAGGTGCTGCTGCGCTACCCAACTCCTTAGCGTACACAGTCTGATACTGGCTCTGATCCTCCAGCTGCTTCGTGATATAAGGAGGTAACGGCATCTTACCAAATTCGTCCAGCTTCTCATACAGCGTTTCGGTATCGTATCGGAAGGTAACGTACTTGTTGCCATCCTCACGGGTTTCATCCACTACTGCCGTCAACGAGCCATCGCCAAAGGCAACGACCGTACCAGGCTGCATTCGTTTGCCGGGCTTTGCCAAGCATTCCCACTGGTCCCCTTTTACCTGACGCAATAGCAGTAGTTCGCAAACTGCACCGGTAGGCTGCTTAATACCTACAATGCGTGCCGGCAGAACCTTAGAATTATTCACTACCAGCAAATCACCCGGCTTCAGATAATCCGTCAGATTCGAGAACACATCGTGGCCGATGGAATCATCCTTGCGATCCAGAACCAGCAGACGTGCAGAATCACGCGGCTCAGCCGGTTCCTGTGCAATTAACTCCTTCGGCAAGTCATACCAGAAATCTTTTTTTAACATAGCTTTATCTAAACCTTTCTTACCTTAACAGACGGTTTTCTGATGACAACATGAAATGTATAACAATATCATATTATATGGCATAAGCACTTTGTTTGCAAGAGAAAAGCGCCGCATATCAGCGGAAAAGTGCTACTTCTTGTAAGAATTTCAGACCAAGTGGAGGGATATCTATGAAACCGCAGTATAAGGTAGGTATTATCGGCGCTACCGGAATGGTCGGTCAGCGTTTTATCACATTGTTAGCACATCATCCATGGTTTCGTCTAACCGTTCTTGCCGCATCTGCAAAGAGTGCAGGAAAAACCTATGAAGAAGCCGCCGGGTCTCGTTGGGCTATGTCTGAGCCTATTCCTGCGTCTGTAGGGAAAATGATTGTCATGGATGCTGCGCAAGTACATGAAATTGCGCAGCAGGTTGATTTTGTGTTCTGTGCGGTCAATCTGCCTAAAGAAAGCATCCGTGCGCTGGAGGATGCTTATGCCGAAGCTGAATGCCCGGTTATCTCCAATAACAGCGCCCATCGCTTTACGCCAGACGCACCCATGGTTGTTCCTGAAATCAATGCAAACCACATCGAAATCATTCCTGCGCAAAGACGCCGCCGGGGTACCAAACGAGGGTTCGTTGCCGTTAAATCGAATTGCAGTTTACAAAGCTATGTCCCTGCCCTGCATCCTCTTATGGAGAAATTTGGTGTCCGCAACGTTCTGGTATGCACCTATCAGGCGATTTCCGGTGCGGGTAAAACCTTTTCGACGATGCCAGAAATTGTAGATAACGTCATCCCCTATATTAGCGGCGAAGAAGAAAAGAGCGAAAAAGAGCCTCTAAAGCTATGGGGACATATCGAAGGTGATCAGATTGTCTGTGCGGACAAGCCTGTTATTACCGCACAATGCTTCCGTGTTCCTGTATCAGATGGTCATACTGCCGCAGTGTTCTGTAGCTTTGATAAAAAGCCTTCTATAGACGCAATCAAAGCTGCCTGGGCCGAATTCAAAGGTTCTGTGCAAACGCTGCATTTGCCTAGTGCGCCAGAGCAGTTTCTGCATTATTTTGAAGAGCCTGACCGTCCACAGGTTAAGCTGGACCGTATGCTGGAACATGGTATGTCTGTTTCTATTGGACGCCTGCGGGAAGATAACTTGTTCGATTATAAGTTCGTTTGCTGCAGTCACAATACCTTGCGCGGCGCAGCCGGTGGTGCTGTTCTTTTAGCTGAGCTGCTTGCCGCAAAGGGTTACTTGGACTGATTCTGCCTTCCACTTTCATAAAGGAGCCTGATAAACGATGAAACAACCTGTATTTGTTGGATCTGCTGTAGCGCTTGTAACGCCAATGCACGCAGATAGCTCGATTGACTTTGACGAGCTGGGACGTTTGATTGAAGATCAAATCGCCAATGGTACGGATGCCATCTTGATTTGTGGCACTACCGGAGAGAGCGCCGCTATGACAGACGACGAACGTCTTGCCTGTATCGACTATACTGTAAAAGCGGTTCACCGCCGGGTTCCGGTTATTGCGGGTACCAGCTCCAACAACACAAAACACAGTATCTCTTTAAGCCAACGCGCTGCTGACTTAGGAGTTGACGCTTTACTTTTGGTGACGCCATACTATAATAAAACTAATCAGTCTGGATTGATTGCTCATTTTACCGCAATCGCTGATGCGGTAAATGTCCCAATCCTCTTATACAACGTACCATCCCGTACAGGCGTTAATCTCTTACCGGAAACGGTTTTCGCTTTGAGCAAGCATCCACGCATTGTCGGTATCAAAGAGGCTTCCGGTAACATTTCACAATGTGCGCAGATTGCTGCGTTATGTGGGGATGGTATGGTTTTATACTCTGGTAACGACGATCAGGTCCTTCCCTTACTATCTCTTGGCGGAAAAGGTGTTATCAGCGTAGTATCTAATATTGCACCACAAAAGATGCACGACTGCTGTAAGGCATGGTTTGATGGCAAGTTTGAAACAGCACGCGCGATTCAACTTGAACTGATCCCTTTGTGCAAGGCATTGTTCTGTGATGTAAATCCTATTCCCGTAAAATATGCAATGGCTTTACAGGGCTGGCGCGTCGGCCCTTGTCGACTCCCTTTGATTGCACCCGCAATGGAACAGAAAAAACAGATTTGTACCACGATGCACCAGTATCATTTCATTTGATATGAATCTGGTGTTGCCCGCCGGGTGAATCATGTGCTCTTAATCAGAATATCGGGAATCTCATAATCCGATATCGAAACGGTTAAACAAAAAGGAAGGTTGATTTGATTATGGCAGATGGAAAACACGTCCGAAAGCGTCATAGAAAAAAGCATAGTCATTCCTTACGGTACACCTTATTCGTTATCGCACTAATTGCTATGGGTGGACTGATGTGGGGTGCACATATCCGAAGTGATCTTCCGCAAAGTGCTATTCCCGCAGTAGCAGATTCTCCGAATCCTACATCAACCGTTCCACCCAGTCCTACACCTGAACCGACACCTATTGTAGAAACGGTTCATTTTTCTGCTTCCGGCGACAATTTGATTCATAAACCGATTTATGAGCAAGCAAAACGGCGTGCGGAAAATGAGCAATCTGATGTACCTTACGACTTTTCCTATGTTTACGAAAATCTGTCAGACTTCTTTGCGCAGTTCGACGTAAATTGGATCAATCAGGAATCTCTGGTTAACGATACGCTTCCGCCATCTACCTACCCTGCTTTTTCTACGCCGGGTGAATGTGCGAAGGCACTGTATGATATTGGATTCCGTGTATTTGCCTTATCCAACAATCACTCCTATGACAAAGGAGCCAACGGAATCTCCGCAACGCTGCAGTTTTGGAACTCCATGCCGGAAGACGTTATCACAACCGGTCTATGGAAAAATACGGAAAACAATGATGCACGTATTCCCGTACAGGAAGTGAATGGGATTAAGATTGCGTATCTGGCTTATACGGAGCACACCAACGGCATCAGCATCAATCCATCTAAACTGGAGGCAAACGTAATCTATACAAATGAAACAGAAGCCATGCAAAGACAAATTGAACACGCGCGTTCGCTCGCTGACGTTGTCGTTGTTGGTGTGCATTGGGGTATCGAATACAACCATCAGGCTACCGAAAGCCAAAAAGCACTTGCACAGCAGTTTGCTGACTGGGGCGCAGATGTAATTATCGGTACACATCCCCATGTATTACAGGATGCCCAATGGTTGACAGCTGCAGATGGCCGCCGAGCTTTCGTTGCTTATTCTCTGGGAAATTTTATCAGCACGCAAGACCGTATGCCCCGCGCTGTAGGTGGTATCCTGACACTGGATATGGTCAAAACCACAGATGTGGATGGCAGCGTTTCTGTTTGTATCCAAGAACCAAAGATTCATCCTGTTATTACCCACTATGATGCTGGTCGTTCTAATGTACGCAACTATTTGTATCGTGACTATACGCCTGAACTGGCAGCACAGCATGGTATGAATGCCTATGATAGCTCCTTCAGCTACGATCAACTGCGTAAAATTGCTGAAGATTCGGTTTCCTCCGAATTTTTAACGCTGGACTAATCGAATCATAAAAAGCCCTATCCAAAACAGATTGTCTGTTCGGATAGGGCTTTTCTGCTTATCGCATTATTTCACTTGCGTTCTCTATCGTTTTCTTTTCCCGGCGGATTTCTATTTTGCAGCGAAAGGGGCGCTATATTATTTAGCCTTCCACTGATATCAGTCCATCCTGTGTGATAGACACAACATTCAACCCTTTTGCTTTTGCATTTCTATTGCCACGACGTTTTCTACAAGGGGCGTACTATCCCCATAATTTTTGCACCTTATCTGCTGCTTCTGATTCCCCCGCCGGGCGGCTTTGCTGAGCTTTACGTTTTTTCTCTATCAGTATAACACAATCGCTTTCCATATCAGATATATCCTTGATACAGCACTTGATACAGCATAAGAAATATAAATCATAAATACAGTTTTCCTACTTCCATGTGACATCGGCGTAATGTTAGTATCGCTAAGCATGGTATATCAAACCCCGCCTTGCTTATTTGTCATTCCTTCCAATTCGGCATAGCAACAACGCATATTTCTACAGCATCTTGATTAAGCTGACAGCTTAATTGTTATTTCCCCCGGTTTTGGTTATTCAGCTGCTATCTGCGGAAGCTGAGAAAGACTTGCGATATTGTCCGACGGTAGCGCCGTATCGCTCATTTCAGGAATGCTTGACCATTCATCTTCAGGGAATGTATCGTCAGACCATGTATCCTCTGCCATGGCAGTTCCTACTGCGAGTACGATTGAGAGAAGGATTCCCCATACAATCATAACCGCTGCCAGCACGATCGGACCTTTTCGTTGTTTCGGAACCTGTTCTGCGTTGCCTTTCACCTGCTCGAATAACTTCTTATTGCAGTTTTTTCCGTACAAAATGGAAAGAATCAGCCCCCATACCGTTACCACTAAACTGAATAGACTCACAACGCCCATTACTGCTATAGCACCCATACTCAGGGTTGACACCAAAGTCACTGAAGCTGCAGTCTGTACCAACCCCAAGATGGCAGTTGTAACCATGCAGGGCAGAAAAGTCTTTTTAAACAGACCAGTACTGGAATGATACAGTTGATGGAAAGGACCAAAAAAGAATGCCGCCCAGTTAAACCGACTTTTCTTCCCTGCTGCCAACTTGGAAAACTCTGCTGCATAATAGTTCTTTGCCGTTTTCTCAGATGTCTCTACCCGAGGAGACTGATTCGAATATTTTGGTTGTGAGAGTTCATTGTCCGCTGAAACCACAGGTTGTCCACAAACGGAACAAAAACGGCTGTCGTCTTCCATCTTTGCACCACATTTACTGCAATACATATCCATACCTCTTTTTCTTTTACTATACGCATTCTACGCATAACAGTGACTTCGACATCATTCTATCATCCATTACACTGTAATTGTTAAGCTGCCAGCTTAATTTCGATCCCATTTTTTGATATGCATTAAGTTTTTGTCACAATCCTCTACCCATATGGTCATTCTCGTCCAATTCAACGTGTTATCAATTCAGCATTTCTGTACCTAATGTAAGTTTCCAAAAGGAAAGCTCCGCCATACGCCCTTTCTGCTGCTTTCGAATATAGAACCTCCGGACCAAATTTTACCGTCCTAACCATGAGTGCATACAAAAAGCCCCGAACCGGATATAGGTTCGGGGCTTAAACTATAGTGTGTTCAGAAAGTTTCTTTATGCCTTTTCTGCATCATCCGCAGGCATTTCCGCCAGGATCTCATTCAGATCAAACGCATATTTCTTATTGCAGAAATGGCACTCGACCTCACAGGTAGGATCTTCTTCGCACATACGAGTCAGTTCCTTGCGGCCCAGAGATTTCAGGATAGCCTTAGTACGTTCCTCGCTGCAATCACAGCGATACGAAACGGTATGCTCATCCAGTACATTCGGATTAAAGCCTTCCATCAGCATATACATCATATCTTCCGGCGTCTTACCGCTGGAGAGCATTTCTGTCACGCTGGGCATCACAGACAGATTATGCTCCAGCTGTGTGATTTCTTCATCAGTTGCACCAGGCAACAGTTGCAGCATATAACCACCTGCACAATGAATGCTCAGATCGGGATCAACCAAAACGCCCAGAGCGCACACGGTAGGAATCTGCTCACTGATTGCATAGAAGCTGGTAATGTCCTCTGCAATCTCACCAGATACCAGCGGAACCTGACCCATAGAAGGTGTTTTCAGTGCTTTGCCGTCACGAATAACCGTCAGCAAACCATCGTTGCCCACGATAGCACCCACATCCAGATGACCATTTTGCTTTGCCGGTGCATCTGCCTGCGGGTTCGTTGCGCAACCCTTTACAATACCCATACCATCCGATACGGCAATCAAAGTACCAACCGGACCGCCGCCTTCCACACGCAGTGTAATGGTATCGTCCTTTTCTTTCAGCATCATACCCATCATAGTAGCAGCCGTCAGCAGACGACCCAGCGCAGCACTGCAAGTAGCGCTGGTATGATGCAGCTTTTCTGCTGTTCTTACAATCTCCGTAGCGTCTACACCACAGAAGATAACGCCTCCGTTTTCCGAAAGGCCACGAACCATATTTTTCATGTTATCCCTCTTTTGTCTGTGTATATTGCTTTACCGCACACATGAAGTAGCGCGGACTGGTTTCTGTCAATTCTTCAAAGGTTTCACCGTCGCAAACTGATTCCAGACGGAAGCCGTACTTTTCCAGTGCAACACGAATTTGTTCCAGCGAATAGGTGTATTCGCTGAACTGTTCATCAAAGTGTTCGCCGGTATCCTGATAATCAATACCGATGGAAATATCCACTTTCTGATTTGCTTCATCCCAATGGTTATGCCAGACGCAGTTTGCGTCCGGACCTTCCAGCGTGAAGGTATTCTCGCCCAGGATATGCTGATGCTTATAGGGCGTGTTCATATCGAACAGCAGAACACCGCCTTCCTCCATAAAGAATGCAGCGTTCTGAATCGTGCGCTCCAAATCCGGAATGTGGTTGAATGTATCAAAGGTAGATACTGCACCACGAATCGTGCCATACAAATCCAGATTCAGCAAATCCTGACGCAGCAACAGCAGTCGCTCGGAAATGCCAAGCTGATCTGCTTTGTCACGGACCACAGCCAGCATCTCTTCGGATTGGTCCACACCGATCATATCATAACCCGCCTGTGTGAGCATCAGCGTCAACTCGCCAGTACCGCAGCCCATGTCTAAAAGGATGCCGTCGTGGATGCCATGCGCATCCAGTTCTGCCTTGATTTTGGCATACAACGCATCGTAATCGGCTTCGCCATTGAATTCATCATAGAAATACGCGAATTCCTGATATGCCATACCTTACTCCTGCTCCTGCTTTGTGGCAATTTCGAAGATTTCATGCAATTTGTCGATGCCAAGTCCTTTTTCCGCGCTGGTAAGTATAACCGCTTTACAGCCATACGGGGCACAAATTTCCTTGAAATCTGCCTCAGTCTGTGCGTACTGACTCTTTTTCAGCTTATCACCCTTGGTCAATGCCACGATAAACGGGATATTGTGATACTGCAAATACTCCATCATCATAATGTCATCCGCAGTGGGTGCATGTCGGCTGTCAATCAGCTGGACCAGCAAAGTGCAGCGATTGATAGATGCCTCGAAGTAGCGATCAATCAGCTCATCCCAACGCGCACGATCTTCATTGCTTACTTTTGCATAGCCATAGCCGGGCAGGTCTACCAAATAGCAGGGGTCTACCGAATAGAAATTGATGGTAGCAGTTTTGCCCGGAACGCTGGACACACGAGCCAGATTCTTACGATTGCACAGCTTGTTGATCAAGCTGGATTTGCCTACATTGGATCGGCCGGACAATGTAATTTCCGGACGGTCGTTCTCCGGCAGCTGACTGGAAATACCATAGCTTGCCATGAACTCAGCTTTATTGTAGTTCATACTACCCTTCCTTTACTCTGTACAAACAGCCGGCTGCTTTGCGGTTTCCGTTGCATCGCTTTCCGCAGCACGCTTCTTTTTAGATGCTTTCTTTCCGGCAGGCTTCGTCTGCGGCCAGAGCAAAGCCTCCTGCAGAACCTGCTGCAAATTCGTCATCGGCAGGAACTGAATGTGCTTCTTTACTTCTTCATCCACGTCGTACAGATCGCTCACATTACCCTGCGGAATCAGTACGGTTTTCATGCCTTCCTGATAGGCTGCCATGCTCTTTTCACGCAGACCGCCAATCGGCAGCACATTACCATGCAGTGCGATTTCGCCCGTCATTGCCACATCGCCACGCACAGGGATCTGGGTCAGGCAAGAAATCAGAGCGGTCGTCAACGTTACACCAGCAGAAGGACCATCCTTCGGGGTTGCGCCTTCCGGTGCATGAATGTGCAAATCGCTATTCTTTAGCTTCTCTGCGTCAATGTGATATTCATCCGCATGGACGCGTGCATAGGTCACTGCCAGTTCTGCACTTTCCTTCATCACATCGCCTAAGCTGCCGGTAATCTTCACCTTGCCAGCTCCGTTCGGAATCAACTCTACTTCGATGGGCAGCATCGTACCGCCAACACTGGTCCATGCCAGACCATTTGCGATACCAACTGCAGAACTGCGGTTCAGGAAATCCGGTTTATTGCGTTCCGGTCCCAGCATATCTTCCAGCATATCGCCGGTAATACGCAGGCTTTCTGCCGATTCGTCTGCAATCTGACGTGCGCACTTACGCAGCACTTCCTGAATGACACGCTCCAAACCACGGACACCTGCTTCACGGGTATAGCCATCAATCAACGTGTACAGTGCGCTCTGGGTCAGAGTGACCTTACCTTCCAGACCGCAATTCTTGAGCTGCTTCGGCAGCAGATGCTTCTTGGCAATATTATACTTTTCTACACGGGTATAGCTAGGCAGTTCGATCACGTCCATACGATCCAGCAGCGGACCGGGAATCGTGCTCAAATCGTTTGCCGTAGTCAGGAACAATACCTGGCTCAAGTCATACGGAATATCCAGGAAGTGATCGCGGAAAGTATTGTTCTGCTCGGGGTCCAATGCTTCCAGCAAAGCCGCAGCCGGATCTCCGCGGAAATCACTTGCCAGCTTATCAATCTCATCCAGCAGAATCAGCGGGTTCTGGCTGTGGGCATTGATCATAGCGTTGATGATCTTACCTGGCATCGCACCGATGTATGTACGACGATGACCACGGATTTCCGCTTCATCACGCACACCGCCCAGACTCATACGAACATACTTACGCCCCAGTGCATTCGCAATCGAACGGGCAATACTGGTTTTACCAACACCCGGAGGACCAACCAAGCAAATAATCTGTCCCTTTACATCCGGTGCCAGCTTACGCACTGCCAAAATTTCCAGAATGCGATCCTTGACCTTTTTCAGACCATAGTGGTCATGGTTCAGCACCTGCTCCACACGGTGAATGTTCAGGTTATCCTTGGTGCATTCGCCCCAAGGCAGGTCCAGACAAGTATCCAGATAGGTACGAATGACCGTAGCTTCCTGATTCATTCCCTGCATTTTGGAAAGACGGGAACATTCCTTTTCCAATTTAGAACGCACGTTTTCCGGCAGGTTCAGCTTCTCCATACGGGCACGATACTCTTCTGCTTCGGCGCGCGTATCTTCATCTTCACCCAGCTCTTCCCCAATCACGCGCATCTGCTCGTGCAGGTAATATTCACGCTGGCTCTTTTCCATGGAAGCGTTGACCTTATCCTGAATCTGGTTCTCCACTTCCATGATTTCGCATTCACGACGCATCAGTGCAAGCAGCGTTTCCAGTCTGCCCACCAGCGTATTCTCGTTCATCACTGCCTGCTTATCCGAATACTTGAACAGCAGGTTTGCCGGCATATATTCACTCAGGAATGCCGGATCGTCGTGAGAAACAATCGTGAACACCACATCCTTTGGCAGACGCGGATTCAAAGCTGCATAATCATCAAATGCCAGCTTCAGTGTGCGCACCAATGCTTCCGCCTGAATCGTATCTTCTGCACGTAGACCACGAATGGGTGCCGGACGTACTGCACTGGTCAGGAACTTTTCTTCCGATTCCAAATCAACCAGACGGGCACGCTCTTTGCCCTCAACCAGCACTTTGACCAGATCATCGGAAACACGCAGCACCTGCTTGATCTCTGCTACAACACCATATTTGTACAGATCTGCCTGTGTGGGGTCCTCCACATTCAAATCTTTCTGCGTAATCAGAAAGACATTGCTGTTATGTGCGATTGCCCATTCTACGGCAGCAACGCTCTTTGCACGACCCACCTCGAAGTGGACCAGATTATTCGGAAAAACCACCAAACCGCGCAGCGCAATGGTGGGCAGACGCGGATTACCCCGATCGTCTACTTTTATTGTAACTCTTTCAGACATAAAACCTCCAAAACCGCGACAAAACTTTACAAGACCCGATATTTACAGGTCGAATAGGTATAACACGGCTATTATTTTATTATACCGAAAAAGCCCTATCAATTCAATAAGCGCACCAAAAAAGGACAGCTGTTATCAACAAAAAAGCAGAAACCCTCCACTTTCGTAAAAGGTTTCTGCTTCAAAAAATACTATGGATTAAACGCTAGGAAACTGGTTCTTATAACGCTTGCGAACTGCGCCATATTCCAGATGCGGCTCTCCACCGTTGACCGTATCCGCATCAATCACAACGCGAATGATGGTGGGATCGCTGGGAATCTTATACATGATAGGAATCAGCAGCTGCTCCATCACGCTGCGCAGACCACGCGCACCACTCTTGCGTTCCAGCGTCTTCGCTGCAACAGCGTGCAGTGCTGCATCGGTAAACTCCAGCTCCACGTTGTCCATGCCGAGCAATGCCTGATACTGGCGTACCACGCTGTTTTTCGGCTCTTTCAGGACACGCACCAGTGCATCCTCATTTAGGTTCTGCAGAACGGTAACCACCGGCAGACGACCGATCAATTCCGGAATCAGACCGAACTTGACCAGATCGTGGGGCTCTACCTTGTCCAGCAGTGCCTTTTCGGAATCGCTGCGGGTATCCTTCAGCTGACTGCCGAAGCCCAGAGAGGAATTATCCGTACGGTGACGGATATGCTTCTCCAGACCGTCAAACGCACCACCACAGATGAACAGGATGTTGGTGGTGTCAATCTGAATGAACTCCTGCTGGGGATGCTTGCGTCCACCCTGAGGCGGAACGTTTGCAACGGTACCTTCCAGAATCTTCAGCAGAGCCTGCTGTACACCTTCACCGCCTACATCACGGGTGGTAGAGGGGTTTTCGCTCTTACGGGTAATCTTATCGATTTCGTCGATATAGATAATACCAATCTGAGCACGCTCCACATCAAAGTCCGCAGCCTGAATCAACTTCAGCAGGATGTTTTCCACGTCCTCACCGACATAACCAGCCTCGGTCAGTGTGGTAGCGTCTGCGATTGCAAACGGAACGCCCAGCATCTTTGCCAGCGTCTGTGCCAGCAAGGTCTTACCGACACCGGAGGGACCCAGCATCAGCACATTAGACTTCTGCAGCTCTACATCCGAACCCTTACCGCTCAGAATGCGCTTGTAGTGGTTATAGACCGCCACAGACAGCACTTTCTTTGCGTCGTCCTGACCAATTACATACTGATCCAGACCATTTTTGATTTCTTCCGGGGTCATGATATTCAGCTGCGGAACATGGCTGCCCGATTTACGGGCAGAACCATTGCGACCAGCACGCGGAACTTCACCCTTCAGCTCGCCGTTTTCTTCCAGCAAAGAGTGGCACAAGGAAATGCACTCGTTGCAGATATTCACGCCGGGGCCGATAATCATGTGCTCAACTTCATCCTGACGCTTGCCGCAGAAACTGCAGACCATATTCTTTTCTTTGCCAGAATTGTTATTTGCCATATGTCATTCCCTTATTCTGTGGGCACTCAACGGTGAGCGATCACATCGTCCACCAGGCCATATGCTTTTGCCTGCTCAGCGGAAAGGAAGTTATCGCGCTCGGTATCCTGACGGACCTGCTCGATTGCCTGACCGGTATACTCGCTCAGCAGCTGATTCAACTTTTCACGGGTTGCAATGATATGATCGGAATGGATCTTGATATCACTTGCCTGACCCTGCAGACCCTGCATCAGGGGCTGGTGGATCATTACTTCCGCATTCGGCAATGCATAACGCTTGCCCTTGGTACCGCTTGCCAGCAGGAAAGCACCCATAGAAGCAGCCATGCCCATACAAATAGTGGAAACATCGCACTTAATATACTTCATCGTGTCATGGATGGCCATGCCGGCAGAAATGCTGCCACCGGGGCTATTGATATACAAGCTGATATCCTTGTCCGGGTCCTGACCTTCCAGATACAGGAGCTGTGCAACGACCAGGCTTGCCGTAGCGTCATTCACCTCGTCGCTGAGCACGATGATACGATCGTTCAACAGACGAGAAAAAATATCATAAGAACGTTCTCCACGCGGGGTCTGCTCGACCACGTAAGGGACAAAACTCATATTGTGTTCGCCTCCCAATAAAACAATTTCGTATATCTGAAAAATTGACCGATACGGCAACTTTTAAACCGTACCGGCCAATTTTCACAATCTTTTTTATGCGAAAGGATTACTCTGCGTCAGCAGCCTTTTCGGTGACGTTTGCGTCAGCCTTCAGGAAGTCGATAGCCTTGTTCACAGCCAGATCCTTCTTCAGATCAGCAGCGTTGACCAGCTCCTTGACCTTATCCAGTTCCATCTTGTACTGGTCTGCCATCTCCTGCAGCTTAGCCTCGACTTCTTCATCAGAAGCAACGATGTTCTCAGCAGCAGCAACAGCCTCCAGAGCCAGACGGATCTTAACCTGCTTCTCAGCCTGAGGAGCAAATGCAGCACGGAACTGCTCAACGGACTGACCCATGTAGTTCAGGTAGTCCTGGAACTTCAGACCCTGCTGCTCAACGCGGAATGCGAAGTCATTCAGCATCTCGTCCATACGCTCGTCGTACATAGCCTGGGGGATATCACCCTCCATCTTCTCAACGACCATATCAACCAGGTCATTCTCCATCTCCAGCTCAGCCTGCTTGTCCAGAGTCTCCTGCTTGCCGATGCGGATGGAATCCTTCAGAGCGTCCAGAGTGTCGTACTCGGAAACGTCCTTTGCGAACTCGTCGTCCAGAACGGGCAGCTCGATGTACTTGACTTCGTGCAGCTTGATCTTAAAGACAGCAGCCTTGCCAGCCAGCTCTTCTGCCTGGTACTCGGTGGGGAAAGTGACGTTTACGTCGAATTCCTCGCCTGCGGTGTGACCAACACACTGATCCTCGAAACCGGGGATGAAGGAGTTGCTGCCCAGCTTCAGGTCATAGTGCTCAGCCTTGCCGCCCTCGAAAGCGATACCGTCAACGAAGCCCTCGAAGTCGATATCAACGATATCGCCGTTCTCGGAAGCGCCCTCACGGGTGCACTCGCGACCATTGCGCTCCTGCATCTGCTTCAGCTCTGCTTCAACGTCCTCGTCGGAAACCTTGGTGACCTTCTTCTCGACGTTCAGGCCCTTGTAGTCAGCAACCTTAACGACGGGCACAACAGCAACCTTAACGGTCAGGGTTGCGCCTTCTTCAGCGTTCATGGTCTCAACGTTGACCTCAGGACGGCCAACAACCTCGATGCCAGCTTCCTTGACAGCTGCCTCGTACTCTGCGGGGAACAGATCGTTCAGTGCATCGTACAGGAAGATGTCAGCGCCGTACATCTTTTCAATCAGGTGGCGGGGAGCCTTGCCCTTACGGAAGCCCTGAATAGAATACTTCTTTCCGTCGCGCTTAAAAACGTCGGCAGCAGCCTTGTTCAGGACCTCTGCATCGACAGAAAACTGCAGTTCAA
Source organism: uncultured Faecalibacterium sp. (assembly GCA_937880095.1). GTDB lineage: Bacteria > Bacillota > Clostridia > Oscillospirales > Ruminococcaceae > Faecalibacterium. Next base: position 20,179 of record CALFLK010000020.1, read on the forward strand.
CCATGCTCTTTTCGAGCTTTTCACATTTGATGAGTTTCATTGTTTTTCCTCCACTCAAAGAAAATTCAATTTATTATAGCACTTATGGCAAATAATTGCCAGTGCATTTTTACTTTTCTACCTGTAAAACAGTTATTTTTCCACACAATAAGGGCAAAAGCCCAGTCCATCGGCGCTAATCAGCTTATAGCGAATGCCGTCCACATCGCCTTGCACAGCAAAACGCAGAGAGTTTCCATGCAGATGGCCGTAGAAGCAACGCTTCACTCCATATGTTTTCAACGTCTCGATGACTTCCGGCGCACCGGTACCCGGATAGACCGGCGGATAATGCAAAAACACCAGCTTTTCCCGGTCCCCCGCGGACTCCAGACTCATTTTCAGACGACCGATTTCACGGTTCATCACCTTTTCGTCATGGGGTTCACCGGGATCAAACAACCAGCTGCGTGTGCCGCAGATGGCATAGCCCTCTACCTCATAGAAATTGTTGTGCAGGATGTGCAGGGTATCAAAATGATTTTCTTCCAGAAAATGATTCATTTTATTCAGGGTCGTCCACCAGTAATCATGGTTGCCCTTCAAAAGAATTTTCTGACCCGGCAGGGCATTCAAGAAAGCAAAATCTTTTTTGGTATCCTCCAGACGCATTGCCCAGCTGATATCACCTGCTAAAATCACAGTATCTTCCGGCTTGACCAGCTTGCGCCAGTTCTTTTCAAGGCGCGGAACATAATCGTTCCAGCCCGGGAATATATCCATCGGCTTGGCGGCACCTAAGGAAAGATGCGGGTCACCGATTGCGAAAATTGCCATGTAAATCCTCCCGGTCTTTTATTTTGAAAGTCCGTTATTTTGAAGTTCTGAAAATGCGCATTTTGCGTATCACAGAAGCTACCGTAACTAAAATACAATATTCAAGCAAAAAATGCAATCGAAAACCGTAGTTTTAGTAAGGATTTTCCATATCACAAAACGCATTCGGGATACAATGCACCCTCCAGCCAGTTTCGAAACGAGTAATTTCTACCACATCAAAGCGGATCGGTGCATCCAAAAGTGCTTTTGCCTGCAAAAATTGTTTTGCTGCAAGCAGGATTCGCCTTTGCTTTGCAGGGGTAACGGCTTCTGCAGGAGTACCTAACTGCCGACCCGCCCGTGTTTTGACTTCGCAAATGACGATTTGTTCCTGCTTTTGCAGAATCAAATCCAATTCACCCTGACGGGTGCGGTAGTTATGTGCAAGCAGTTGGTAGCCTCGATCCAAATAGTACTTTGCAGCAACTGCTTCCCCTTTACGACCGACTTCCCCGCTATCCATCACTTTTCTTCCGGATGCCAGTAACCCAGCTTTTTTAAGAAACTGCGGCGATAGAACGGCTGGATGCCATACTTTTCGATCATTTCATAATGCAGTTTAGTACCGTAGCCTTTATGCTTCGCCAACTGATACTCCGGATACTGCTTATCCAGCTCCAACATATAATGATCTCGACTGACCTTTGCCAGAATAGAAGCTGCCGCAATGCTGGCGCTGTTTGCATCGCCCTTGACCAAACTCTGACAAGGAACGCAAACATCCGGCGGACAGCGGTTGCCATCAATCAAAGCCAGATTCGGAACGATTTCCAGACCTTCGATTGCCTGTTTCATACCGTCCATGGTTGCCCACAGAATGTTCTTTTCGTCAATTTCTGCCGGAGAGATAAACACAATATTGTATGCCAGCGCCTTCTGCTTGATTTCTTCAAACAGCACTTCCCGCTTTTTCTCGGAAAACTTTTTAGAATCATTTACCCCGGTAATGGGATTTTCCGGGTCAAGGATACAGGCAGCAACGCATACCGGCCCACAAAGCGGTCCACGACCTGCTTCATCCACACCGGCAAAACAGCCGTATTCTGCACGCAGCTGGGCATCATAGGCATAGAGATCGACTTTTTCTTTTGTTTTTTCGCTCATTCCAGATCGTCCTCGTCATCCCAATCATCCAGATCATCATGCGTGGGGGGAATCTCCAGAGAGATACGACCCCACTTGGATGCACGGAATTCATCCAGAATCATAATAGCAGCACGCTCGGTATTGACCTCACCACCACTGATGAGCATACCACGCTTACGACCGATACACTCCAGCAGCTCATACGGCGGCAATGCCAGCTCTTCCTGATTCAGCTTGAAACGCTCAGCAACCTTCTGCGGGTAGTGCATACGCACTTCATCCAGCAGGTTCATGGAAAGCTCTTCGATGTCCAGAATATCGTCTTTGATGGAACCGATAAATGCCAGATTCGATGCGATATGGCGGTTATCGAAACGCTTCCACAGAACACCAGGCATATCCAGCAGGTCATACTTACCTGCGCTGACCCACTGCTTGCCTACCGTAACACCGGGGCGGTCTGCGGTTTTTGCACGAGCAGAACCCGCAAAAGTGTTAATAAAGGTAGACTTGCCCACGTTGGGAATACCGCACAGCATCAAAGCCAGTTTTGCACCGACCATGCCCTTGCGTTCACGCTTTGCCATCAGAGCAGAAAGCTCTTTGTCGATTGCAGACTTAACCGCAGCAGCTCCACCCTTCTGGCGTGCATTGATAGCAACGCAGCCCGCATCTGCCGCATGGAAATAATCGATCCAGCGTGCTGTGATGGACGGGTCAGCCAAATCAGCTTTGTTCAGCACATACAAGCGCGGTTTACGAGCCACGATGCGCTCAATTTCAGGGTTCAGGCTGGAAAGCGGAATACGCGCATCCAGCAGAACCAGACAGGCGTCCACGTTTTTGATTTCCTGCTCCATCAGGCGCAGAGTCTTTGCCATGTGGCCGGGGAACCACTGAATATTGTACTGATTCGAATTTTTGATTTCTTTCATTGAATCCTCCCCATTTTGTCAAAAGGAGACAGACGGAAAATGGCCTTGCCCAGAATATCGCGCCGATCCAAGCAGCCAATATCCGAGTTACGGCTATCTTCCGAATAATTCCGGTTATCGCCCATTACGAAAATCTGATTTTCTTCCAGCGTGATGGGAAACTCGATATCACCCGCACGGTTGGTGCGCTCTGCGATATATGGCTCGTTCAAAACCTCACCGTTTACAGAAACATCACCCGTAGCGAAGTTGATATCCACGGTATCTCCTTCCATTGCGATGACACGTTTGACCAAAGGTTTACCATAATCAATGTATCCATCCACAATCACGATATCTCCGCGCTGCGGTTTATAATTGATAGACTGCACCAATAGTCTGTCACCATTTGTCAGTGTAGGCACCATAGAACTTCCGCTGACCAGAATCACACGGAACAAAAAGGAAAAAATCACGGCGACAATAACCCAGCCCATGACCAGGGCTTCGCACCATTCCAAAAAGGAAAGCTGGCGTTTTTTCTTTTTTTCAGCCGATGTATCGTTCAAAATACAGGCACCTCTTTTCAGATAAAGAAAAAAGGGACAACAAGTTGTCCCTTTCCTCTGTTCGGTTTATCAGATATCGCTCTTGACCTTAGCAGCCTTACCAGTGCGCTCACGCAGGTAGAACAGCTTAGCACGGCGAACCTTACCCTTGCGGATAACGGTTACGTTCTCAACAAAGGGGCTGTTGATGGGGAACACACGCTCCACGCCAACACCGTATGCCTTGCGGCGAACGGTAAAGGTCTCAGCAACACCACCGTGGCGCTTTGCGATGACAGTGCCCTCGAAAGCCTGGATACGAGTGCGCTCGCCTTCCTTGATGCGAACGTCAACGCGAACGGTATCGCCAACGTTGAACTTGGGCTGCTCAGCCTTGACGCAGCCGTCGGAAATCATTTTCAATGCGTCCATTTGATAATCCTCCATTTGTTTTTAGACGTTCGTACACGATAAATCGTCAGAGGACCGCCCGTTTAATGTCTTCTACATTAACCCCGCTGTGGTATCAGCGGACACTAACGCTCAATTATTCTAGCACAGGATGCTAGAAAAAGCAAGCACATTTTCGTTATTTTTCCAAAAAATCAGAATGCTTCACCGTTCTCATCCACCAGACCGGTGCGCAGAACTTCTGCATCCGAAGCAGGCAGACCAAACTGCATATCCAGATAGCCTGTCAGCAGCGAAGGATTCACATTCATACTACCGGATGCGGGCAAACGCAGACGGAACACCACCTTATCCCCTTCCGTTTCATACGGCAGTGTGGGGATGATTTCTTTCAGGTCGATGGTCTTGGTAGCGCGCTTGGATTTCTTTTCCACCAAAGCCTGCTCAGCGGCATTATACGCATCCAGCATTGCTGCACCAGCAGCATCGTAGCGAATGGTGTAATCTGCAAACGCAATGCTGTCTGCTTTTTTGTCTACCGGAGCAACCTTATATACATGGATGCCGGTGGGCATGATAGCATTTAGCTTTTCCATCCATACGGAGAAATCTGCGTTGTCATCTTCGGTTTTCACGTCGACGCTTTCGCACAGGCTCTCCTGACCCAAGGGCAGCGGACAGGAAAATGTCATATAAATATGCGGGTTGAAACCCATGGTGTACCAAACCGACAGACCGCTGCGCTTCAGAACGCGCTGCATCACACGCTGCATATCCAGCAAAGAAATATAGGATGCCTCACCGGTCTTTTCAAATCGAATTCTTACTGTAGTCAAAGCAAGGACCTCCCAACAATTTTGATGCACCGCAGTTGTAGCACTTTTTATTACAAGGCATGGTTGTCTGTGCAGCCAGAGCCTTCTGGTATTCCTTTACCAGATATTCATGGGTCACGCCGTAATCCATGTGAGACCAAGGCGTGACTTCATCCACAGCAATCGGACGGTTTGCATAGAAATGCGGGTCAATGCCCATCTTTTCAAAGGTCTCCATCCAAGTGTCAAAATGGAAGTGTTCTTCCCAACCATCGAAGTAGCAGCCATTGCGGTATGCTTCCACCAGCAGCGGAGCCAGACGGCGGTCACCCTTTGCAAAGACAGCTTCCAGGAAGCTGGTGCGGCTGTCATGGTAATTGACCTTGATCTTGCGGCTGTGCACACTTTCCAGCAGGTGCTTCTGCTTTGCCTGCAAGGATTCGATGGTATCCATGGGAACAAATTCAAACGGAGTGTGGGGCTTGGGAACAAAGCAGGCACAGCTGATGGTAACCTGCACACCACGACCCTTGGGTTTATTCTCATTCTTATAGTACAGCTCAATGATGCGCTGTGCGGTTTCTGCAATCCCCTCGATGTCCTCCATCGTTTCGGTGGGCAGACCCATCATAAAGTACAGCTTAACCGAGGTATAGCCCTGCTCGAAAGCAATGTTGCAGCCACGCTCGATCTCGTCCCAAGTGATGTTCTTATTGATAACATCACGCAGACGCTGCGTTCCAGCTTCGGGCGCAAAGGTCAGACCGCTCTTGCGCACCTTGGTTGTCTTTTCGACCAGGCTCTTAGAGAAGTTATCAATACGCAGGCTGGGCAAAGACAGACTGACATGATCCTGCGGTGCCCACTCGTTGAAATCATCCAAAATCTGCTCCAGATCGGAGTGGTCCGAGGTGGACAAGCTGGACAGACTGATTTCTTCATAGCCGGTATTGGCGCACAGATCGCGTGCTGCACGATCCAGCAGACCTGCATCACGCTGACGCATCGGGCGATACAAATAACCAGCCTGACAGAAACGACAGCCACGGACACAGCCACGCAGCACTTCCACGCTGGCACGATCCTGAACTGCGCCAACCATCGGCACGACAAAGTGCGTGGGAGGCGTAATCGAGTTCATATCCTGAATGATTGCCTTAGTGATACGCGCAGGGACATCCTCGTGGTTCGGGGTAATTGCATCTACGCGACCATCTTCTTTATAGGTAACGTCATAGAATGCCGGAACATACACGCCGGGAATCTTTGCGCAGCGCAGCAGCAGCTCCTCTTTCGAGATGCCCTCTTTCTTTGCCTTCTCGACTTCAGCGCAGACAGCAGGCAGCTGCTGCTCACCTTCGCCCAGCATCATCAGGTCAAAGAAATCTGCCAGAGGTTCCGCATTACAGACACAGGGACCACCTGCAATCAGCAGCGGCATGGTATCGTCACGGTCTTTTGCATAGAACGGAATATGTGCCAAATCCAGCATTGCCAGAATATTGGTGTAAGACAGCTCATACTGCAGGGTAAAACCCACCATATCAAAAGCAGTCAGCGGATCTTTGCTCTCCAGCGTATACAGCGGAAGATTCAGCTCTTCCATCTCTGCTTTCATATCCATCCAAGGCATGAAGGCGCGCTCGCACCACCAGTTCTCGTGCTCGTTCAGCAGCTCATACAAAATCTTTTCGCCCAGAAAAGACATACCCACTTCGTAGGTATCCGGAAAGCAGAATGCAAAACGAACATCTACTTTTTCCTTATCTTTGTATACACTGCCCGGCTCACCACCTGTATAGCGACCCGGCTTCTGTACATGTGCCAGGGCTTCTTTCAGCTTCGGTTCAAACATAATATCCTCCGATCGAGTCGTAAATACCCATTATCTTTTATATTTTACCGCATTTTGCAAGAAAAATCAATTTCATCTGCATTTGCACTGCACTTTTACAAATGCAAAAAATCCTTTTCGCAGTTCTCTCTGCAAAACGCTGTAATTTTATGGAAAAACATTTGACTTTTTATGAACTTATGCGTATTCTTAGTTACGTTTCGACTGATATGATTTGGGAACGGAGATATTATATTAGGAGACTTCATTATGAAAAAATTCTTTCACAGCCTGCCATTTTTCCTTATATCCGGTATTTTGGTCGGCGTGCTCTGTGGCTTTGTCTTCACCGAAGGACAAATGCGAGTTGTCGTAACGCTGCAGTATATTCTGGGACAGTTGATCAACTTCTGCGTCCCCTTGATTATCATTGGTTTTATCGCACCTTCTATCACAAAGCTGGGCGCACACGCTTCTCGCCTATTAGGTGTTGCAATTCTGATTGCATACAGCTCTTCTGTGGGTGCTGCACTGTTCTCTACCGGTGCTGGTTACGCTTTGATTCCGCACCTAGCAATCGACAACAACATGACCGACCTGATTCCTTTGCCGGCTGTTGCGTTTGAATTGAACATTCCGCCTATTATGAACGTGATGAGCGCACTGGTATTGTCTGTTCTGGTTGGTTTAGCTGCTACATGGACCCATTCACAGCGCTTTATTGATTTGCTGTGCGAATTTCAGGAAATCGTGCTATCTATTGTTTCTAAAATTATCATTCCGGTTCTGCCCTTCTATATTGCAGCTACTTTCTGCAGCTTGAGCTATCAGGGCATTCTGACACGTCAGCTGCCCGCATTTTTGCAGGTCATTCTGATCGTGATGGTAGGTCATTTCATCTGGATGGCACTGCTTTACTTTCTGGCAGGCACTTACGCACACAAAAATCCACTGGAAGTGGTGCGCCACTACGGTCCCGCTTATTTGACCGCAGTTGGCACCATGTCTTCTGCCGCAACACTGGGCGTTGCTTTGGAGTCTGCGCGCAAGAGTCGTGTCCTGCGCAAAGACATGGTCAGCTTTGGCGTTCCCTTGTTTGCCAATATTCATCTGTGCGGTTCTGTCCTGACGGAAGTATTCTTTGTTATGACGGTTTCCAAGATTCTGTACAATGAACTGCCTGTTCCGGGTACCATGATTTTGTTCTGCCTGCTGTTGGGCATCTTCGCCATTGGCGCGCCCGGTGTTCCCGGCGGTACTGTTATGGCTTCTCTGGGTTTGATCACTGGTATTCTGCTGTTCCATAATGACGGCACCGGTTTGATGATGGCTATTTTCGCATTGCAGGACAGCTTCGGCACTGCCTGCAACGTCACCGGCGATGGTGCTTTGACACTGATGCTGACCGGTTACGCCGATCGACACAACATTACACCGGATGAAGCACAGGCATCTGGCTTGTAAGCATTTCTCATTTATAAAAAGCAAAAAGCTGCCTCACAAGATGTGAGGCAGCTTTTTTATATTGTGTTTTCTATTGTTTTTTCAAAAGGAGATGCAGCATATGCCACCCATCTAAAGGCGGAATAGGCAACAGATTGAACAGCCCAATCAAAACGTTTGCCCAAACCCAGCCCAAACGTAAAAAGGTTGCTTTTTGTTGTAACAGTAGCCACCCGATGTACGCCAACACTCCGTTTGTAAAAGGACCTGCTGCTGTAATCCAAAATTCCTTACCCCGCGGCAGCCACTTATGCTGCGTATACATACAAATTCCACTAAAGCCGATTGAAATATCCGGGCATTCGCCTGTCAGCAGATAATACACACAGATATGCCCCAGCTCGTGCAACACCGACACAATCAAACTAAGCAGCAGCCAGCCATTTGCATCCCACCATAAAACAAATAGCCAGAAAGCAAGTAAAAAAACAGGTTCACGACTGCGAACATGATGGAATCTCACATCCGGAAAAAGTGTTTGCCGCATACGGCACCCACAACGCCACGCTTTGTACCACATTATGTTTCAGGCTGTGCAGCCGCAAACCGTGCAGGCTCTGGAATATCAGCAGCGTCACCCAGAAAAAGCTCCTGATACGTTTCTCTGCAGCGATCAAAACTGGCAGGACGTGCGTTTTGTGTCCAGAGAATCCCCAGTAACAGCAAACATACCAGCACGGTCTGCACTTGAATCACGGAAAGTCTTATATTGTGCAAATTGCTTCTCCCCTTTTTGAATCATTATTTATAGGTATGCTTACCGCTTCTGCAATATACAAGCACGCAAAAAAATCCCGGCTCAGAGCATTTCACTCTGAGCCGGGATTTTATGTTAGGTTTTCACCTTTTACGACCTATCTGCAGTTACCTGCAAATATTACTCCTGTGCGCTGTGCTTCTTCCACCAGAAGAAACCACCGCATACGCAGACAACTGCAAGCAGCAGCACAATCCACATAATCATATTGTTGCCGCCGTTGTTTGCATCGTCGTTCTGTGCAGAAGCGGGCTCTTCCGTAGGTTCTGCTGTTTCAGGAGCAGCAGGCTCTGCGGTGGGAGTGGGTTCTGCAGTAGGAGTGGGTTCTGCGGTCGGCTCTACAGTTTCGGTCGGCTTTTCCGTTTCACCGGACTGATCCACGCTGGGCTTAGCCGGTTTCACTGCATCTGCAGGCTTGTCAGCCTGATAGCTGCGACCAATGTAGCTCGTCAGGTCAGTCAGATTATGACCAACGTCAGGGTTAAAGCCGGTAGCCTTCAGATCCAAACCGTTGAATACGAATGCGTCCGCGCCACGCTGCAGGGTAACCGTCAGGTCCTTGCCGTAGATTGCCTGCCAGATGTAGTGCGGTACAGCGATCTCGCTGCCAACATTTGCGGTAAAGCTGCCCTTACCTGCTGCGTTGATACCTGCCAGAACCTTGTACCAATCGTAACCTGCTGCAGGTGCCGTATCCGGTACAGGAGTAGGTTCGGGAGTCGGTGCAGGAATTTCGCCAGCTTCGTCCAGAATTGCATTCTGCTTCTCAAATTCTGCCTTTGCAGCCTCGAATGCATCGCGGCTGGTATCAGCAGGATCCATACCCATCAGCTTATCGTAAGCATCCTTGTACGGAGCATAAATTTCCGGATCATACTTAGCTTCATCCTTCAGAGTGATACCGTTGCGGTACTCATCCAGACCTTCTGCACGAGGTGCCAGAGCTGCAATCTTGCTGTTCAGTTCCTGAATCATCTGCTCGATTGCTTCCTTGGTGCCATTCTTCTTCAGTTCATTTGCTGCATCCACAGAGGTCTGCAGATCCTTGTAAGAGCTGACAGTGTACTTTTCAGCGGAAATTGCTGCAGCTTCTTCCAGCTTCACATTCAATTCAACAACGCTGACCAGTGCACTCTGTGCATCGCGCATCTTCTGGATGTTTTCTGCATTCAGAGCCGGATTATTCTTTGCCATATCCTGCTCTGCCTGATCGACAACATCCATCAGGTTCTTGTAGCTTTCCTCGGTGTAGTTGTCAGGATTCTCTTTGCGCATTGCATCGATGACTGCCTGAACGTCTACCGACTCTACCAGAACCAGATCCTGCTCTGCCTTCTTCAGGTTTGCCAGAGCGGCATCCAGCTGTTCGTTGGTTGCATCAGCCTGAGCCAGCAGATCCTTAGCAGCCTGCTTGCTCTGCTCATAAGCCTGGAAGGATTCCGGTGTGTACAGGTTCGAATCCAGCTGCTTTTCAACCAGAGTCTTCAGCTCTGCAACAGACCACAGATTTTCATAAGCGGTCTGGTAAGCAGTGACCTTTTCCATATACAGATGCGGATCCTGTGCTGTGCCAGCCTTATCCTGTGCAATCAGCGCAGCGATTTCATCACGAACTGCCTTGAAATCATTGTAAGACTTCAGAGAGTAGTTCTCTGCCTTCACAGTTTCAAAAGACTCGATTGCCAGCTCGGCACTTTCGCGCTGATAGATAGACCAGGTCAAATCATCCTTTGCCTTCTGTGCTGCTGCCAGAATCTTGTCTGCCTCAGCCTGCGTCAGGTTTTCAGGGGTCTTCAATGCGGCTTCAGCCTTTGCCAGCTGTGCAACATATGCTGCATAGGTGGTGTTGCTGTAAATATAGTCATCATTGGAAACCTTATCCTGCTGCAGAGCCTCCAGCTTTGCAATGGTTTCAGCATTTGCCTTAACCTCAGCATTCTTTGCTGCGGTATTCAGCGTGGTAATCATTGTAGCGACAGATGCCTTGGAAGCATACTCGCTGTCCAGAACCATCTGACCGTTTGCCTGCAGAGCCTTGTAAGCATCCTGTGCCTGCTTGGTCCAGCTGTCAAATTCCGCCGGGGTATTGGTAACCAGCTCGGTCAGTGCTGCCTTGTTATCCGCTGCAGCTACATCGCTGTTCAGGAACAGCAGCTCTGCAATTTCGGGCAGCTTATCGGTCCAGCGAATGGTGACATAGGTCAGAACCTTGCCTTCCGGAACAACAAACTCATTGATTGCCTGTGCCAGTTTGCCCAGCTCGATTTCAGTGCTCTTTGCAACACGCTCTTCCTGAGACAGCTGCATAGCAGGTGCAGCATCGCATACACCAACAGCAACCGTTGCGCCGCTGACTGCACCGTTCTGAACAATACGCAGACCTGCAGTCTGATTTACATTGCTCAGGTAGTAGGTGATCTGCTCATTTGCCTTTGCAGGCTTGTAAGTCGTGTTCAGATCCTGATCCAACATCAAGCTAGGTGCGTGACCAGGTGCTTCCTGTGCGCCCTCGAATGCCTTATTGCCTTCGTTTGTCTGATACTCGTTTTCATTGATCATGATTTCGTTCATAACCAGTGCGCGACTGGGATAATCTGCAGTAATGCGAACACGCAGATAACGTGCGCCGGTACCTACATCTGCAGGAACCGCATCATTACCGTAGTACAGCTTATTGGGATAGTTGGAATCGGTGTGCTTTGCCGGATCGGTGATATTGCCGAACGGAGATTCACGATCGCTGTCAGTCTGGCCATCACCAATGGTCAAAGCGGTTTTCCAATTTGTACCATCGGTGGACAGCTGGATTTCTGCGTCGCGGATGTAATCCTGTTCCGTGTCAGCATTGTAAACACGGATCGACTTGATATCAATGGGACGGCCCAGGCTATACACTGCGGTGTTGCCCGTTCTGGGGTTGCCGCCGAACTTGGTCGTCGTATTGATATTCTGGTCAAATGCCTTGGTATTGTAGCGATCATCGCCCCAGCTGGAAATCACTTCGATATCGGAAGAGATCAACTCACCCAGAGTACCCAATACGTTATTGGTGATCTTAAACTGGTTCATGTCAATCGTAACCGGTGCATCCGTCTTGTTGATGATGCGTACATAACGTACGCGTTTGCCCAAGACATCATTTGCGGTCACGGTTTCCCACTCAATCGCGTTCTTGGAAATTTCCAGCGTTGCGCCCTTCAAATCAGCGGGAATCTCGACAGTATTCAGTTCACGGATTTCGGTCTGATCGATACCGATGTAATCGCCAGCTTTCAGCGTTACATTGCCGGTAGTCATTTCAGCTTCATCCTTATTCAGAATGACACCAAAACCATGATTCTTCAAATTGCTGTAAACATATTTATCAGTTGCCTTAGTGGACTTTTCATGGATAATAACTTCCTTCAGTTTCCACCAAGTCGAGGCGTTCTGTCCGCTCAAAATGCGAATTCCGTCGGTTACAACGTCCTTGCATTCAATGACAGCATCCGGGTTCTGTGTAACATGAGTCAGCTGTTTCCATTCTTCACCGCTCTTGTACTGGATAATCAGATTGTTCATGCGGTCACCGCTGTCCTGCACAATCTTGATATCCTTCAGTTTTGCTTCGCGGTTAAACAGAATCTGTACACCTGCATTAGCCTGAATGTTGCCGTTATCGGTATTTGCCATCCAAGCCATTGTGTTGGTGTCGCCGTCTACAATGTACTCATACTTGTTATTCTTAGCGCCGTCATTGATTGCACTATGACGACCGATTGCTGTATTAACAGGAGAAACGTTGAAAGTCAGCTTTTCGCTTGCACTGTTAAATACCTTTACTTCGCCCAAACGCCACCAGCCAGCTGTTGCCTGCGTGTTCTTGATGCGAATGTATCTTGCCTGCACAGCAGAACGAGCTTCAACTGTCTGCTCCTGTGCGTTATTCAGCTTGCCCAGTTCGCGCCAATCCGTCTTATCGGTGCTGTATTCCACAACGCCCTGCTGGATAACATCGCCTGCGACAGAACTGCCCTGTGCAAAGTATACAGAGCCAACTTCTTTTACGCCGCCCAGGTCCAGAACAACGGCTGCATTCACCGGCGTGATATCTCGATCCGAGCCTTCGGCGCTCTTTCTCAGCCACAATTCAGTGGTCTTGTCGCCATCGACCAAATTTGCTTTAGATTCACCGCCGGGAGCCATCACAGCACCCTCAATTTCAACCTGCTCTGCAGTGACCGGGTACTGCGTGGTCGTTTCTTCCTGCTCCTGATCACGGTTAATGTCAAACGACTTGATCGTGATCCATGCATCCACGCCGTTATCGGCAGTAGCAATCAATCGAACAGCAACAACATCGGTCAAGTTCAGACCGGTGACTTCAATGGGAGTTTCATCGTTTTGCGGGCGATGATAAACTTCGCCGTTAACATCTTCCCACTTCTCGCCATCCTTAGTATACTGCAGCTTTCCATGGTAGAAGTGATTCTTACCGCCGCCCATTGCGATGCGAATGCTATCTACTGCAATCGGCTTGCTGAACTGAACACCAAAGTAGTCATTGGTCTTGATATACAGCGGTTCGTGGAACTCCAGAACCGTTTCATCATTGCCGTCAAAAATATTTTCGACGCTGCCCGCATAGGGCTTGGTCAGCACATTACTGATGTAGCTGGAAATCACAACACTGGGATCGATTTCCTTCTGCAGATTCTCAGACAGGTAGCTTTCCACTGCCTTGATAAACGGAACAATGTGCTGAACACCAACCTCAGCGTATTCCTGATGGTTGATGTAGCTGAAGCCGTGAGTCTTGGAACGTGCAAAAGCTTCCTTGCCTGCATTGTACAGGTTCAGGGCACTCGTGTAATCCGGCGTTTCTGCGATAACTGCCTTTACAGCATCCAGATAAGCCAGAACAGCTTCGGTGGTGTCATCCCAGCAATCCAGCCAGGGAGCCATCTGCTCGTTTGCGCCCTTGCCTGCGTAATCTTTCTGATTACCCATCAGCTGCTTGTTGCCTTCTGCGCGGAAGGTCTTTGCAGCCTCCTGCAAGGTTTCAAATTCAGTAATGACCTTGTCCACGTCTTCAGCTGTCAGCGTGCCAGCCTTCATCTTGGTCTTGAATGCTTCCAGAATCGGATTCAGGTCAACAGATTCCTGCAGCGGAGTAACACGGCCGTCCATTGCCTGGTTGATCATGTGCTTGGACAGCTCACGCAGTGCAGTACTTGCGGGGGTTTCGATTGCACTGCCGTGATTCACATACTTAAAGGAATCATGCCATGCCTGGTTCGCTTCTGCATCGCTCTGCCAGATATTCCAGGAATAGCAGGCATTGCCGAAGATAGCGACCTTGCTGGGCTCAGACTGCTGCATCGGATTCAACACGATACCCTGCACGTTAGCCGGGTTTACACCGGAATGCAGGAACGTGGTGTAACCACCCATGATCAAATGGTTCTTGGAGTTATCCGAGCAGGGCCAATTGATCCACAGATAAGGTCCGCGACCGGTCTTGTCTGTAAAGCCCTGTGTGAAGCTATCATTGACTTCGCCCCAGATTCGGCCGCCAGTCATAATGACCTGAACGTTCTCGGGGAAAGTGCTGAAGTAAGTCTCGCCGCCATACATATATTCCTGTGCGCAGAACGGCAGGGTCATCTTCAGGTCAGGATAGGTCTTCTGCATTTCCTGCAGCCACTTGGTCATATCCTCCAGTGTACGTCTGTACTGTTCCGGAGTCTTTTTGCCTGCGTCGTCTGCCAGAATTGCAATCTGACGCACACCAGCCTTGATGACCTGCTCGAACTTTGCCTGCATGGTCTTCAGGTCTGCCTGATAGTTTGCTTCCGTATCGTAACGGATCGGGCTGTTCATGTACGGATGCAGCGCAAAGACGAAGCGGCACTTGGAATTGTTGCCAGCTTCTGCCAGAGGCTTGATCTTCTCTTCGATTTCTTTCTCCGTATAGAGAGAACGCCACTGTGCATTGTGCTTGGGGTCATCCTTAGGTGCGTAGAAGTAGGAGTTCAGCTTATAATAGCCACCCCACTTCATCAGGTTAATACGGTCCTCGGTGGACCAGGGCTCACCGTAATAACCTTCAATAAAGCCACGGCTGACAACGTCCGCATAGTCCTTCACCAGGAAGTTACGCACCGTGCGGCTCTCCAGCTGGTTGATGACATGATACAGGGTGGTCACGCCATAAAAGCTGGAATCGTTATCTTTGCCCAAAATTGCGAAGGTACCGTTGTCGCTGCTGAGGATATAACTGTCCGTCTTCTCAAACAGCGCATCGTCAGACAGCTTCTTCTCGGCAATGTAATCATCTACCTTTGTATCGGTATTGTTCACTGTGCCGACCAGAATGTTAGTCTGACCAGAAACTACGGTATTGCCCGATACAGTCAGATTCTTCAAATCCAAAACTTCCTGTACACGCGCTTTCGTAGCCGCATCGATGCCCTCTTCGTAGATCACATTCACCTTATCTTTTAAGATAAAGTCGCCCGTTTGATATGTGATGCTTTGCGGCACCGGGTAGATCTCGTAGCCGTCATTTGCGTTGGGTTCGCTCACCGCAGCAGCACTTGCTGCCAACGGTTGTGCGACAATTCCCATCGCCATCACGGCTGCGAGGACCAAACTGGAAACTCGTTTCATGGAATGCTCCTCCAAATCCTCTTTGACCTGCAGTGCAGATCAATCTTCTTAGACCTTTTTATCGTTACAGCAAAGGCCTGTGCTGCCAGAAATCGCCTTTTGTCGAAAGCGTTTTCTATTCGCTGTCATTCGCCACAATCCGACAGCGTTTGTAACGGTCTCAACTCCTTTCCGTTTTTCGGCGCTATCCATTAAAATAGCACCTTTTTTTGATTATACCATTTCAGACGGACCGATTCCACTATTTTTAAGGTTTATTGTTGTTTCTTTTTATTGCATTTGCATTAAACCTATTTTATAAAAACTAAGCGCAACATTCATTAAATTATTTATACACTTACAGATGAAATCCAACCATTTTCTCTGCAAATGTCCCTTTTATTACATGACGCGGCTGCGAGCATTGACAAATCAGTTTTCGACAGACTATACTTTTTTCATTCGACAGCGGTTTGTCCCCATCGGAAAATCTATCAAACTCACCGTTCCGCCGGGTTACTGCCGCACATCTACAGGAGAATCACAATGAACGCTGCATCCATGCAAAATCTGGTTTCCAAACAAAAAGATTATTTCTCCAAAGGGGCAACCTTGCCGGTACGAAACCGCATTGCTGCCCTTAAAAAGCTGGAGCAAACGCTGAAAGCGCACGAGCAAGATATTTATGATGCGCTTTTCGCGGATTTGGGAAAAAGCGAAACCGAAAGTTATATGTGCGAGTTGGGTCTGGTATACAGTGAGCTTTCCTATATGCTGCGCCATATCAAAAAATTCAGCAAGAACTGCCGGGTTGCTACCCCTTTGGCACAAGCGGTTTCGCATAGTTTTGTAAAACCCTCCCCCCGCGGTGTTACGCTGATTATGAGTCCTTGGAATTACCCGTTATTATTGACGCTCGACCCCTTGATTGATGCTTTGGCTGCCGGGAACACTGCGGTCATCAAGCCTAGCGCTTATGCCCCCGCTACCAGCCACGTTCTGGAAACGATTATAGGCGAAGCATTCGACCCCGCACACGTCTGTGTGATTTCCGGCGGTCGCGAGGAAAACCAGTGGCTACTAGAACAGGCGTTTGATTACATTTTCTTCACCGGAAGCCAAGCCGTCGGCAAAGAAGTACTGCGTCATGCCGCAGAGCATCTGACGCCTGTCGCTTTGGAGCTTGGCGGTAAAAGCCCTTGTATTGTGGATCGTACCGCCGACATTTCACTTGCTGCACGGCGTATCGTATTCGGAAAATACTTAAACTGCGGACAAACCTGCGTTGCGCCAGACTATATCTGCTGTGACGAATCTATTGTGGATGCGCTTGTAGATGCACTCAAAAAAGAGATTCAGCGGCAGTTTGGGGAAAATCCATTGAAAAACGCCGCTTATGGGCATATCATCAACCAAAAGCACTTTGCACGCCTTTCCCATCTTTTGGAACAAGACCCGATTGTGTTCGGCGGAAAGCAGGATGCAAAGCAACTTAAAATAGAGCCTACTCTGCTCTACCCTTGCAACTGGGATTCTGCTTCCATGCAGGATGAAATCTTTGGACCGATTCTGCCGATTATCCCTTATCACTCTTTGGAGCAAACATTACAGCAAATCAATGCGCGACCGCATCCACTAGCGCTGTACATCTTCTCGCAGGACCGCGCTACCATCGACCGTATTACAGAGCAATGTCCTTTTGGTGGTGGCTGCATCAACGACACCATTATTCACTTGGCAACAACGCAAATGGGATTTGGCGGTGTGGGCGCAAGCGGAATGGGTGCTTACCACGGAAAAGTCGGCTTTGACGCATTCTCCCATCACAAAAGCATTGTGGACAAAAAAACTTGGCTGGATTTGCCCATGCGCTATCAGCCCTATACTCCGCTTGCACAGAAATTGATTCGGCTATTCCTTCGTTAACTTTTATCTTTGGGTTTTCTATCCGGAACAATTTTCTCTTATGCATTGCATTGACTTTGCGTCTATGGTATCGTTGGGGAAACAGACCTTGCGCTGTTCACCTTTCTGATCTGCGCAGGCAAATAAAAGGAAAAAGGAGAATGACGATGCATGACTCTTACTTTGACGGTGGTCTTTTACAGCTGATTTTTTGGAAAGTTCTGGGCTTTCTGATTACATTCTTTACCCCGGGCATTTGCTACCCCTGGGCTTGCTGCATCGTATATGGATGGGAAATCCGCCATACAGTAATCAACGGACATCGTCTGGATTTTGATGGTACCGCTTTGCAGTTGTTTGGCAACTGGATCAAATGGTGGTTTTTGACTATCATCACGCTGGGAATTTATGGTTTCTGGATGGGTATTGCACTGCGCAAATGGAAGACAAAGCACACCTTCGCCATCTGATTATGGATGCAATTCTCTTGCCTTTCGATTGATTCTTTGAAAAGAAAATGGCCTCCTTGCTGTATACGGTTTTTGCGCCGTACAGCAGGGAGGTTTTCTTTTGGATTGGATGACATATCTCTCCCGTTTCACTTGCGTTTTAACGGTCAGACAGTATATAATGACAATATCTATATATCGAATGGAAAGGCTCTTAACATGGATTTCAAATTGAAGCCACAAAGCGGTGACACGATTGCAGTACCCCGCCTTGTTTTTGCCCGGTTGGACTCGGCAGACGAGGTCAGCGTTCGGGTTGCATTATATGTACTGGCCACCGGCATTACCGACCCGGAGAAAATTGCGCATGACTTGAAACTGCGCAGCGTACACGCCGCCGAAAGTTCTTTGCTCTGGTGGGCGGGTGCTGGATTGCTGGAAAAAGTGACACCTGAAAATACACCGCAGAAAGCCCCGGCGGCTCCGCTGAGCTGGGCGCAAATTGCATCCGCTACACGCACAGACCCCATGATTGCAAACTTAATGGACTGCGCGCAAAATGCTTTCGGTCGTCCGTTAAGCCGCACCGAAATGCAAAAGCTGCTGCGTTTTTACTTACAGGATGGTTTCGACCCGGAAGTGATTATGCTCTGCCTCACCTATCTGGCAGGCGAAGACAAAAAAACGCTGGGTGAATTGAACCATGAGCTGAAAGCATGGCAAAATGAAGGCGTTGTCACCGGAGAAGATGCCGACCGACACCTGAAAAAACTGGCTCTGCGGCGCAAGCGGGAAGATTTTGTTTGCGAGCTGCTCAATGTCCCACATGACACTTTGACGCTTGGTGAGAAACGCGCAATTTGTCGCTGGTACGAAGAATATGGTTACGATGACACGATGACAAGTGAAGCTGCTTTACAGGCTGGATCGAACCAGGATGTGTGGTATTTGAACGGAATTTTGCGCAAATGGTACGGCAAAGGTCTGCGTACCATCCACGAAGTGCGAGGTTATGGTGCCAATGACAATGCTGCCAGCCGCAATGTGCGCGTAGACCGTGTGCAGCCCAGCGGAAACGATTTTTTGAAGAATGCAGTCGACAGACCGCGCCGCCTGAAAAGAAAGGATTGATTCTAAATGCAGACACGCAATGAATTATACCAGGCTGCCATGCGTATCGTACAAACCCGCCGCCAGACTGCCCGTGTAAAAGCAGAAGACAATCAGAAAATCGTACTGGCAGCAGTACCCGGTTTCGCACAGGCGCAGGAAGCATTCCGTCAGGCTGGCATCCATGCCGTGATGACAGGCGCACGGGGTGGCGACACAAAAGCTGCACTGGACCAACTGCACAACTGCAAGGAAAAGTGCAACGAACTGCTGCGTGCCAGTGGACGCAGTCCCGACTGTTTGGAGCCGAAGTACACTTGCCCCTTGTGTCAGGATACTGGTAGTCAGGATGGCAAAACCTGCGTTTGTGTACAAAAGCTGATGCGCAAACTGCGCCGTGAGGAAATTGAGCAAAGCTCTTCCCTGTCCATTTCCAAATTTGCTACCTTGCAGTTGGAATATTACCCTGACAAAAAAGACCCCATCACCGGATGCAACATCCGCCAGCATATGCGCTCTCTGTTGGAAGATTTGCACGAATATGCGGTTACGTTCGACCACGATAGCCTGAATCTTCTGCTGATCGGCAATGCAGGTCTGGGAAAAACTCATGCTGCGCTGGCGGTTGCCGGTGTGGTGCTGGATCGTGGTTATGATGTGATTTATGTTTCCAGCTCTGAGTTTTTCTCCCAGCTGGAAACCGCGCATTTTACCAGCGGAAATAACGTGGACGAAGCAGCTCTTATGTCTGCCGCCTGTGATGCAGATTTGCTGATTCTGGACGATTTGGGTACCGAAATGCTCTCCGCTTACACATTGAGCGTATTCTACACGCTTTTGAACACCCGAATGTCGGGGCATCGTCCTACGATTTTTACCAGTAACATCATGGACGGTACGGTATTTGAAAAACGCTACACAGAAAAAATCGCCAGCCGACTTGCCGGCAGCTGTGAGCAGTTTGTATTTTTAGGCGAAGATATCCGCCAAATCAAAGCACAGGAATATTAAATAGATTCGTCATTTCAAGACGAATGGATTGCCGTGTTGCGCAGCGTTGCTGCTTTCACGGCAGGAAGTCGAAATACAAGGGACGTTATTATGTTATTTCGCGCAAAAAAGAAACGCACGAAAAAAAGACATTCCAAAAAAGGACGCGCCCGAAGAAAGCGCACCAGCAGACGTCGTTTTCGCTGGAGTTTCCATATTCTCCCCGGTGTTCGCTTAAATATCAGCCGTTCCGGGGTTTCTTTTACCTTTGGCTGGCGGCATTTGAACACCACCATCGGCTCCGGGCGCAATGCGATAACGCAATCTGCACACGTTGGTTTCCCCGGCGGAAACTACTCGGTTACCAGAAAGCTCTCTCGCAGTGTGCGCAAGCGCTGATGCATCTTACGGATTGCCGCTCCTATGCAATCATTGGAATCTGTTTTTCTACTGCGTGTTACATCATCACAAGAACCAAACTTCTAATGCTACGATTCAATCAGCAGCTTATTTGGGAATAGAAAACACAAAAGCGGAGTGTATCAAACTTGATGCACTCCGCTTTTATTTATCGCCGCTCGGAAAAAACATTCAATCATTCGATCAATGACTGGAATAGTTCCGCATATATTTCAGGATGGTTCATACTTAAATCACCATGATAATATTGGGGGAAAACAACCAATTTACTTTTCGGTAAAGCGTGATGCAGGAGATTTGCCGATTTTTTCATCTTATGTCCCTCTTTCCCTCCGACCGCAATAACAACATTCGCAGTACAGCTATGGATGGAGTCTTTTAGTTTATAAGAAGAATTGCTCTCCAAAAAAGCAATCATGCTTTCCTTTTGAATTTTACAGGTATCCGTATAATAATCATTGAATAAATCTGCTTTTATATGCAGCTGGTGAAATTGCAGCTTTGCAAACCACCGCTTTTTGATGAGTCCATAACTCATTTGGAGCATCGGACGAATCATCCGATTTGTAAATGCCATAGGGATAACCAATGCACTTTCAATGATCGCATACCGGCAAATATCGGGACTGCGCGAGAGCATTTCCACAAGAATTTGCCCGCCAAGAGATAACCCACCTATTGCAAATACACTGCCGCCAAATTGCGTTCGGATGTAATCACAGATTTCATCTGCGGCATTTTCAATGGTTGTAAACTCACGATCGCTGTTGGCATGACCATCTAATAAAGGAATTACAACATGATAGTCTTGTGCCAAAATCTCAGCAACCTTTTTATAATTCCACCACGACAGTCCGCCGCCATGCAACAAAATAACAGTCAATGGATTCTCTTTTGCAAATTCTACTACCTTCATACGGATTCCCTCAAAAGTAACCATAACGCAATGCTCATCCTGAGCAAACGCATAAGATCCTTTTACGAAATGCTTTCTCGTTATGGATATCTGACACCGGTTTTATACATGCTTGCTGCCCATCTTCCAGTTGAGCAATAACGAAAAACGGTACAGCCGCAGCTATACCGTTTTCAGATGCAAACTCTGATTTATTCTTCAGAGCGATACTCTAAAATATCCCCCGGCTGGCAATCCAGCTCACGACAGATTGCCTCCAATGTGGAAAAGCGTACAGCGCGTGCTTTTTGGTTCTTCAATATGGACAGATTCGCCGGTGTGATGCCTACCCGTTCGGCCAGCTCGCCGGAACCGATCTTGCGCTTCGCCATCATCACGTCCAAATTTACAATGATCGGCATAATTCTCACCTCATATCGTATAGTCAAGCTCCGCTTTCATGTTGATTGCCCGCACAAACACATTTTTAATGACGCGAACAATCAATGCCATAAACGCTGCCGCCAGACTGATTACTACCAGACTGAGCCAAGTACTGATAAACAGCAGGCAAACCAAGGCTGCTGCTACGCAGCACCAGCTGACGCGACGCAGCAAAACAACATTCTCCTGCACAAAAACATGGTCTTTTTCCATATTGTTCAGCAGCTTATACAGGCTGACCAACAGGATATATGCTGGGACGCTGCACAAATACAAACAAATCAGCAGCGACAGCACATAACGCATCCCGGTATGCCGTACCACATTTGCGCAGATGAACTGCGCAAACCACCAGCCACCTATATCCAGCGCTACCAGCAACGCACCAAAGAAAATCACCAGCCCGCGGGAAAGCTGGATACTGCGACGTTCTGACCAAAATGTTTCCATAGCTTGCACCTCAATCCAAAATCATTTTGTCTTGAGTATACATGGATGCTGCATCGTCTGTCAATCCATACTATCTGTTTTTCAATATGATTACATCGCACAAAAATAAGGCGCAAGGAATATCTCCCTGCGCCTTTGTGGTTTTATCAGGTATCCTGCAGCTCACCGCGAGAGGCAGCCTTCAGGTATGCAAAGATAAATCCATCCAAATCGCCATCCATAACAGCATCTACGTTGCCGGTTTCGTAGTTGGTACGATGGTCCTTGACCATGGTGTACGGCATGAACACATAGCTGCGAATCTGGTGACCCCAGGCAATCTCATTCTGAACGCCCTTGATGTCCTCGATCTTATCCATGTGCTGCTGCTGTGCGATCTGGTACAGCTTTGCTTCCAGCATACGCATAGCGTAGTCACGGTTCTGGAACTGAGAACGCTCGGTCTGGCAGTTTACGACCACGCCGGTGGGCTTATGGATCAAGCGAACTGCACTGGAGGTCTTGTTGACGTGCTGACCACCTGCACCGGATGCACGGTAAACCTGCATTTCGATGTCTTCCGGACGGATATCCACATGGATAGAATCGTCCAGCTCAGGCATAACTTCCAGAGAAGCAAAGCTGGTCTGTCGGCGTGCCTGAGAGTCAAAGGGGCTGACACGAACCAGACGATGTACGCCGTTTTCGCTCTTAAGCAGACCGTAAGCATTGGTGCCCTTTACAATCATGGATGCGCTCTTCATGCCGGCTTCGTCGCCGTCCTGATAGTCCATCACGTCCACGCTCATGCCATGTGCGTCTGCCCATTTGTTGTACATACGATACAACATCTCCGCCCAATCCTGTGCTTCGGTACCGCCGGTACCTGCATGGAAGGTCAGGATTGCATTGCTGTGGTCGTACTCGCCATTCAGCATGGTGACCAGCTGCAGCTCATCCACAGCCTTTTCCACGTTGTTGACTGCTTCTTCGCCTTCCGGAATCAGGTCAGGATCGTTTTCTTCTTCCAGCATCAGGAGCATGGTTTCAGCATCCTCGTACATGACGCGCAGATTCTCGAAACGAGTCAGCTTGTTTTTCAAGTCGCCCATTTCATCAAATACCTTCTTGCTGGCATCCGCGTCATCGTAAAAGCCGGGCATAGTCATCTTATGCTCCAACTCCTGCAAACGCTTCTTGCTCTGCTCGATGGCAAGGGCTTCTTCCAGGTCATTTACAGCGGTGCGGAAGCCGCCCAGCTTAAATTTCAATTCATCTACTGTAATCATAGAAACCTCACGATACGCAAAATACATAGTATATACACAGATACTTAATTAGTATACCGAATTTATGTGATAAAGTAAAGATATATCGCAGAAAAGTATAGCGCGATTGCATTTTTTCATAAGTTGGTGTACAATATTGTATATATTTGTATACTGATGTAACTATCTTTATCGTTCACGGAGGGTTTTTATGTACGATTTTACGGGTCAAGAATGCCCGATCTGCAAAAAAAAGTTTGCTGCAGAGGATGATATTGTTGTCTGCCCTGAGTGCGGCACCCCGCATCACCGCTCCTGCTGGCAGGAAAATGGTGTTTGCGCAAATCAGGAAAAACACGCTTCTGGTTTTGAGTGGACGCCCGTCGCCACGGAAAAAGAACAGGCAGATACCATGCCGAATGGTGCTGCCCAGCAGGACCAGCAGGCTGCATCCAACGCACAGCAAAACACTGCTTCCAACGAAGCAGGCAATCCGAACAATTCCGGATTCGATTACAGTCAGCTGTACAATAACACCTATACCCCGCCCCAGCAGTCCGCACAGGCACAGGAAGCCGGTATCCCCAATCTGGACCCGGACAGCACGATCGAACAGATCCCTGTATCGGACTGGTCCGTATTCATCGGCAAATCCAATTATTTGTATATGATGCTGTTCAAGCAGATGGAGCTGATGCATCGCCGTGCGGTTTTCTGCTTCAGCGCCGCTGTGTTCGGACCGTTTTACTTTGCATATCGTAAGGCTTGGAAGCCTGCCCTGATTTGGGCTGCAACCCAGCTGATGGTGAACTTGCCCTCTATGCTGTACGCATTGCAGATTACCGGAAGCCCTTTGACTGCCGGAATGAGCGCAGATCTCTTGTATCGTCTGGCTGCTGCTGCTTCTGTTTTGAATTTGCCGCTGATGTTCTTGCGTGGTTTCTATGGCGTTTACTGGTATAAGAACGAAAGCGTCAAGCGAATCAACAAAATTCGAGCTGCTTATCCCGATGCAAATCAGCGCCAGTATGTACTGCGCGCAAAGGGCGGCACCAGCTGGGGTGCAGTATTTTTGCTGGCAGGTGCAATGATTCTTATTGGTATGATTGTAAGCATGTTCGTTGGTCCCAATATTTCTGCCTTGTATCAGCTGTTGGCATAATATAAATAGGTCATAATATAAATAGGTAAGGAGCGTCTTTTATGAAGATCAAAAAGGCCGTTATTCCCGCCGCTGGATTGGGTACACGCGTTCTCCCTGCTACTAAGGCAATGCCGAAGGGTATGCTGCCGATTGTAGACAAACCTGCGATTCAGTATCTGGTAGAAGAAGCTGTTCAGTCCGGCTGTACTGACATTTTGATCATTCTTGGTCGAAATCAGTCCATCATCGAGGACCACTTTGACCGCAATCCTGAACTGGAAGAAAAGTTGTCTGCTCCCGGTAAGGAAAAGATGCTGGCAGAGTGCCTCGGTATTGCCAATCAGGCAAACATCTATTTTGTACGCCAGAAACAGACGCTGGGCTTAGGTCATGCCGTAGCTTGCACCAAAGCCTTTACCGGTGATGAACCTTTTCTGGTCATTTATGGCGATGACGTCATTGTGGGAGAAGACCCTGTATGCGCACAGCTGGTGCGTGCTTACGAAGAATTCGGTCGCCCTGCGGTTGGTGTTAATGCAGTGCCTTGGGAGGATGTATCCCGCTATTGCAGCTTAAAGACTACTCCCCTGCACGACAACCTGTACTTTGTGGATGATATGATCGAAAAGCCCAAGAAGGGGCAGGAGTTCAGCAACTTCTCCATTTTGGGTCGTGTACTGCTTACGCCGGAAATTTATCCGATTTTGAGCCGTATCCCCCGCGGTGCCGGTGGTGAATATCAGCTGACGGATGCGATGGCGGAATACGCACGCACCTGCGGCGGTATGACTGCAGTAGATTTTACCGGCAAGCACTACGACATGGGCAACAAGCTGTGTGTAGTAGAAGCGCAGGTAGAAATGGCTCTGCAGCACCCGGAAATCGGCGAAGATTTCCGTGCATACCTGAAAGAGCTGTGCAAAACACTGTAAAAACAGAAAAAATTTGTAAAAAGTGGCGGTTCGGCATGGTTTTTGTGTTGACACCGCCACTTTTCTTTGTTATAATGTTCTAGCGTCCGCAAGGGCGTTTGTGACACACTGTCACAATCCTTGGCCATCCTGGTTGGGGTGGTCCTAAAGTCCAAAAGGAGGTGCTACAAAATGGCAAAGTACGAAACCATGCTGATTACCAGCTGCGTCGACGAGGAAGCCATGAACGCTGTTAACGCAAAGTTCAAAGCTCTGATCGAGGCAAACGGTACCATCGATTCCATTGATGAGTGGGGCAAGAAGCGTCTGGCTTACCCCATCAACGACGAGGAAGAGGGCTTCTACACTGTGATTAACTTCACCAGCAACCCTGAGTTCCCCGCTGAGCTGGATCGTGTGTACAAGATCACCGATGGCGTTCTGCGTTCTTTGATCGTTGCAAAGGAAGAAGCGTAATTACGCTTTTAGGAGGCTGAAGTTATGCTGAATGTTGTAGCTATTATGGGCCGACTGGTAGCCGACCCCACCCTGCGTCAGACTCAGACCGGCCGCAAGGTCGCAAGTTTCCGCATTGCATGCGATCGCAATCGCCGTGATGCAAACGGTCAGTCGCAGGCCGACTTTATTGATGTGGTTTGCTGGGAGGCAAGTGCAGAGTTTGTCTGCAAGTACTTCCAGAAGGGCTCCCTGATTGCCGTTGAAGGCCGTCTGCAGAGCCGCAACTACACCGATAAGACTGGCAACAATCGCACAGCCGTCGAAATCGTTGCAACGAACATCAATTTCGCAGGTCCCAAATCTACGAATAGCGGCAATAATAATTACGAGAATAATTATTCCGCACCTGCATCCAACGGTGGTTACAATGCGCCCCGCGCAAACACCATGGAGGCCGCTCCCAGCTATTCTGCTGGCAGCGCAGATGATTTCGCTGTCATCGAAGACAACGATGATCTGCCCTTCTGATGCAGCACATTCTATTAAGGAGGTAACAAGCAATGGCTTTTGAAAGAAACGAAGGCAGCCGTCCCGCACGCCCCATGCGTCGTGGCCGTAAGAAGGTCTGCAGCTTCTGTGTCGACAAGGTCGACTCCATCGATTACAAGGACGTTCCCCGTCTGCGTAAGTACGTTTCCGAGCGTTCCAAGATTATTCCCCGCCGTGTTACCGGCACTTGCGCATTCCATCAGCGTATGCTGACTGTCGCAATTAAGCGCGCTCGTCACGTTGCTCTGATGCCCTACATCAGCGACTAATCGCTAAGGCATCTTTTTTAGATCGTAATTCCCTATATAAATCATCAGCAATCAGCAAAGCGATATAAATTTCTCTTGGCCGGGAAGTTTGTATCGCTTTTTTATTTTGTTTGAGCAACTAGCATTTTCTCAGCGATAGATGCATTGGTTCGTGCGTATAAAAAGATGGGATACTCCCCTTCCCCATCTTTTATTGTGAGGTGCAGCATCGTACACGATCCTATTTCTGCCATTACTCTGTAATATCGAGAATATGGGTGATATAGAAATAGAAACAAAAAGAGCGATGTCGACTTAAAGTCGAGCATCGCTCTTTAATTTATTATGTAATTACAACTTGGTTTATCAACCCTGCTGCTGTGCGGCCTTCTTAGCCTCCAGCTCTGCGATTGCATCCTTACGGCTCAGGTTGATACGACCCTGCTGGTCAATATCGGTAACCTTAACCACAATAGCATCACCCACAGCAACTACGTCTTCCACGCGCTCAACACGCTTGGAATCCAGCTTGGAGATGTGAACCAGACCTTCCTTACCGGGAGCAATCTCAACGAATGCGCCGAAGTTCATCAGGCGGGTAACACGACCCTTGTACAGAGCGCCCACTTCCGGATCTTCCACAATCGTCTTGATAGTGAAGATTGCACGCTTTGCATCCTCCTGATCGGTAGCGGAAACGAATACATGACCGTCTTCCTGCACATCAATCTTGCAGTTGCAGTTTGCGCAGATATCCTGAATGACCTTACCGCCCTTACCAATAACGTCCTTGATCTTATCGGTGGGGATAGTCATGCTGAACATCTTGGGTGCCCAGCGGCTCAGTTCCGCACGAGGCTCAGCGATGCAGGGCTTGATGATCTCATCCAGAATAAACAGACGACCCTTGCGGCACTTCTCGAATGCTTCTGCAATGATGTCGTAGGTCAGACCGTCGATTTTAATATCCATCTGGATAGCAGTGATACCCTTGCGCGTACCGCCAACCTTAAAGTCCATATCGCCATGGAAGTCCTCGACGCCCTGAATGTCCAGCATGGTCATCCAGCGGTCGCCCTCGGTAATCAAACCGCAGGAGATACCAGCAACAGGAGCCTTGATGGGCACACCTGCATCCATCAGTGCCAGAGTAGAACCACAGATAGAAGCCTGAGAAGTAGAACCGTTAGAGCTCAGAACCTCAGACACGCAGCGGATGGTGTACGGGAAATCAGCCATATCAGGCAAAACCGGCAGCAGAGCGCGCTCAGCCAGTGCGCCGTGACCGATTTCACGACGACCGGGGCTGCGAGGTGCGCGAGCTTCGCCGACAGAGTACGGCGGGAAGTTATAGTGATGCAGGTAACGCTTGGTGGGCTCATCGCTCAAATCGTCCATCAGCTGGTTATCCTTGGTACCGCCCAGAGTGCAGGTAGTCAGAACCTGCGTCTGGCCACGGGTAAACATACCGGAACCATGTACACGAGGCAGCAGACCGACTTCAGCAGCCAGCGGGCGAATCTCGTTGATGCCACGGCCGTCAACACGCTTGCCATCATCCAGCAGCCAGCGACGGACAACCTGCTTCTGCATCTTGTAGCTGATCATGTCCAGCGTAGCGTCATCCAGACCTTCGTGCTCAGCAGCGATAGCGTCCAGGATGGGCAGCAGAGCTGCGTCACGCACGTTCTTATCGTCGGTATCCATAGCAGCCTTGAAATCATCCAGGTGCTTTGCGATCACATCGTCCAGCAGATCGTGATCCAGCTCAACCGGAGTGAACTCGATCTTCTTCTTGCCGCGCTCAGCAACAATGCTGTTGATGAAAGCGATAATCTTCTTGATCTCGGCGTGAGCCATCTTGATGGCATTCAGCATGGTGTCTTCGTCAACTTCGTTTGCACCAGCCTCGATCATAACGATCTTGTTCTCGGTAGCTGCGACGGTCAGAGCCAGATCGCTGACAGCACGCTGCTCAGCGGTGGGGTTCACAACCAGCTCACCGTCAACCAGACCCATCTGAACACCGCCAATGGGACCTGCCCAAGGAATGTCAGAAACAGCCAGAACCAGAGAAGTACCGATCATGCCGGCAATTTCCGGAGCGCAGTCGCGGTCCAAGCTCATAACAGTCATGGTGACGCACACATCGTTACGCATATCCTTGGGGAACAGCGGACGGATGGGACGGTCAACTACACGGCTGGTCAGGATTGCGCGCTCACCGGGACGACCCTCACGGCGCATAAAACTGCCGGGGATACGACCATCGGCGTACAGCTTTTCCTCGTACTCCACGCTCAGAGGGAAGAAATCAACACCCTCACGCGGTTTTGCACTCATGGTGACGTTGCACAGAACGCGCGTATCACCATAGCAGATCATTGCGCTTGCATTGGACAGGCCACACATCTTGCCCATCTCGACAGAGAAGGGACGACCAGCCAGCATAGTTTCATAGACCTTGAAGTTTTCAAAGGTTTCTTTGCGGGAACCGAATTCGATTGCCATTGTTATGCCTCCTGTAAATTTATATCACACAAAAAGCACTCCCGCGGCTTTAGCAATAAATCCAGCCTTTGTACCTGCGGCACAGAAGTTCGATTTACTGCTATAACAGCGGCCGACTTTCTGTATTTTATGACTTCCAGCGCTAGATGCGCGGCTTTTAGTTTTTCAGCATCCTGCACGAGAATTCCCTGCCCTTTTTGTGGAAAAACAGCAGGTATAAAAGAACAATGGGGCAGACACTACATAAAGTAGCGCCTGCCCCACTGATATTACTTACGCAGACCCAGGGTTGCGATCAGAGCACGGTAACGATTAACGTCCTTCTTCTCCAGGTAAGCCAGCAGATTGCGGCGACGGCCGACCATCTTCAGCAGACCACGGTAGCTGTGCTTGTCGTTGGGGTTAGCCTTCAGGTGCATGTTCAGCTCATTGATGTGAGCGGTCAGCAGAGCGACCTGCACTTCGGGAGAACCGGTGTCCTTTTCGTTCATGGCGACCTTAGCCATAACTTCCTGCTTGTTCATAGTAATAACCTCTTTTCTATAATTTGCCTATAGCGCAGCGGAGGGAAACGGTTGCTCCCTGTTACAGGGCATACTCCCCGAGCCGTGCCACGGTACATAAAACATTATAGCACGCTATGGTGCAAAGCGCAAGGATTATTTAGCCGTTATTTACGGAAAAATAGGCTTTTGCCTGTTGTGCGGCATCGTCGATGCAAGCTTTCAATGCATCCAGATTTTCAAATCGGCGGGACGGTGCCAGATAGGCATGAAATTCCACCGTAGGTGTTTCATCGTACAAATCACCCGAAAAGTCCGGAATAAAGGTTTCGCAGGTGATCTTGTTCGCGTCATCATTTACAGTAGGACGACTGCCCAGACCCGTAGCAGACGGATACCACACACCATTTACCAGTGTACGGGTGATATAGATGCCGGTCTTGGGTAGCTGATAGCCTTCTGGGAAAATCTGGTTGATGGTCGGGCAGCCAAAGGTACGACCCAAGCCTGCACCATGCTTCACCGGGAATTTTACCGCATACGGGCGACCCAGCATACTGTTGACCCCCGGAATATCTCCTCCGCCCAGCGCAGTGCGAATTCGGGTAGAAGAAACCGACTTGCCTTCAAACTGTGTCAGTGGAACCACAATCAGTTCCACGCCTTTTTCTTCGCACATGGCACGCAGCGTATCCACATTGCCGGATGCTTTTGCGCCAAAGGTAAAATTTTCACCGCAGCACAATGCTCGTGCGTGGAGCTGATCCACCAGCGCAGCAAAAAACTTCTCCGGTGAAAGTGCTTTCACCTGCTCAAAATCCGGGGCTACATAGTAGCGGACACCCATTTGCTCCACCAGCTCATGTTTTTCCTCGGTGCGCAAAAGGCGGCTGCCTTTCAGTGCATTGATACGGGGCAAGCGAAACGTAAATACAGCCGGATCAGCGTCGTTCTTTTTTGCCCAGTCTGCCGCTGCACCAATTACTGCCTGATGCCCGATATGCAGACCATCGAAAAATCCCATTGCCACAGCACAGCCCCGATTATCCTTTTGCGGCAGTGCCTCCATGCGGGAATAGACTTGCATCATAGTTGTTATCTCTTTTCTTTTAACAGAAAACGGGCGCAGCCCTTAGTTTGTGCTGCGCTCGCAAAATAATTTTTCTACCTTGAGTACGCTGGCTTCCACTTTGGCAAGCCCCAGGAAATTCCCTTCCTGATCGCGTACACGGTAACGTCCGTCCTTTGCCGGGTAATGGCTGGTCGGACAGCCGTTCTCCAGATGGCGGCGTACCCCTGCGTTGACTTCTAAAAGCGGAAGATGCAAAAATACACTTTCCACCGGGAGCATCAGGCTTTCCAGTGTGCCTGCTTCCTTTGCTGCCAGAATTTCTTCCAGCGTGTGGGCGTCCTTTTCGTTGTAAACACCCGCCTGTACACGGCGCAGTGCGCTCATGGTGCCCTTCTGACCCAGTGCTTCGGCAATATCTTCCAAAAGCACACGGATATAAGTTCCCTTCGAGCAGGCAACCCGCAGCGTATATTCGTTCGCAGCGGGACTGCCCAGATACTCGATGGAATGAATGGTAATGGTACGGGGCTTGCGCTCCACTTCGATGCCCTGACGGGCTGCCTTATACAAAGGCTGACCATTCACTTTGACCGCAGAATACATGGGCGGCAGCTGCTGCTGCTCGCCGACGAACTGCGGCAAAATTGCCAAGAGCTCGGCTTCGCCAACGGTTACCGGTGCGGTTTCTTGCACGGTACCGGTAATATCACCGGTATCGGTCTTTTCGCCCAGACGAAGCGTTGCGCAATAGGTTTTATCGTGGTTGACCTGCAAATCCACCGCCTTGCTGGCTCCGCCGCAGAATACCGGCAGCACACCAGTTGCCATCGGGTCCAGTGTACCGGAGTGACCCAGCTTGCGGGTACCCAAAACACCACGCAGCTTGGCAATGACGTCAAAACTGGTCCAGTCGGTGGGTTTATCCACAATCAAGATTCCCTGCATTCCTGGTCCTCCCGCGTTTGGTCCATCACAGCCTGTACTTCGGTCAGGATTGCATTCTTGGTGTTATCCAGATTGCCTTCCAACTCACATCCAGCTGCACGGCTGTGACCACCACCGCCCAGACGGCGTGCAATGGCGCAAGCGTCCACATCGCCCAAGGTGCGGATGCTGATGCGGTAGCTGCCGGCAGGGGTCTGACGCAGGGTCAGACCCACATGAATCCCGGCAATGCTCAGGGGCAAGCTGGTCAGATCCTCCAAATCGGCAGGCTCTACACCACTTGCACTGATTTCCTCGCGGGTCAGATAAATCAGAGCGCACTTGCCATCCAAGTGATACTCTAAATTATTCAGCGCCATGCGTTCCGCAGCGATTCGCTCTTTGGCTTTGGTTTCAAAGAGCAGCTTATTCAGTTCGCCCATGCGGGCGCCAGCTTCCATCAGCCGAGCGGCTACCATATGGGTACGCGCCGTCGTGTTATTGAACTTAAAGCAGCCTGTATCGGTAGACAGTGCTGTATACAGGCAGTCTGCAATCTGGGGTGTGATTTCTGCGCCCAGCTTGGCGATTACGTCTATCATCAGTTCAGCGGTTGCTGCTGCTGTAGCATCCAGCAGTGTAAAATCCGCATAGCCGCCGTTACCGGCATGATGGTCGATACAGAAATTCACATGATGTGCCAGTTCCGGCACACCGTTATTGGCACCGAACAACTGGATGCTTGCCACATCTACCGCCACCACGGTTTCCGGCTCAAAGGAGTCGTCAAAAACCGGGATCTCCATATAGGAGAACAGCTGCGGGATAGGGTCCGAGCAAAGAACTGCTGCCGTTTTGCCTAACGCACGCATTGCATGGCAAAGCGCCGCACCACAGCCAACGGTATCTCCATCCGGATTTTTATGACACAGGATCAAAACGCGGTCCACCGAAGAAAGGCGTTCCGTCATTTCATCCACGGTCAGGAATTCCGTCATATGTTCCTCCTTGAACTGCAGACTCAGTCCGCATTTTCGTCTGCAGGTCGATTCTTTTCATTCAGGTCTTTCAGCAGCTGATTGATGTGCTCTGCGTAAGCGGCGCTGTCGTCCTCAACGAAAATCAAACGAGGTGCCTTGCGGATGTGCATATGCTTGCTGATGTCCGTGCGTACACGGCCAGCGCAGTGATTCAGGGTATCCACAACCACCTTTGCGCCGTCCTCACGGCCCATCACACTGATGTGGACCTTTGCCACATCCAAATCAGGGGTGACGTCCAAACGGGTCACGGTCAAAAGGCCGCCTTCCAGGCGGGGGTCTTTCAGTCGGCTGATGCTGGCGATAATCTCGCGCTTCATATCCTGAGCCAGACGACCCATGCTTTTTTCAGACATATTGCCCTCCTATCTCATTAAAACGGAGTAGAGAGAAATTTTCTTACTCGCGGTATTCTTCCATCTTGAATGCTTCGTAAACGTCGCCGACCTTGATGTCGTTGAAGCGAGCCAGCGTAACGCCGCACTCGTAGCCTTCTGCAACTTCCTTCGCGTCGTCCTTGAAGCGCTTCAGGCTTGCGATCTCGTCTTCTGCCAGAACGATACCGTCACGAACCACGCGGACCTTGCTGTCGCGGGTGATCTTACCGTCGGTAACACGGCAGCCAGCAACCGTACCAACGTTGCTAATCTTGTAGACTTCACGAACCTGCAGCTCGCCCAGCTGAACCTCGCGGAACTTGGGAGCCAGCATACCCTTCATAGCGTCGGTGACATCGTTGATTGCGTCGTAGATGACACGGTACATACGCATTTCTACATGAGTAGCTGCGGCTGCTTCCTTAGCCACATTGTCGGGGCGCACGTTGAAGCCGATGATGATGGAGTTGGATGCGTCAGCCAGGTCAACGTCAGACTTGCTGATTGCGCCGACACCTGCGTGGATAACGCGAACACGGACTTCCTCGTTGGAGATCTTCTCCAGGCTCTGCTTAACAGCCTCAGCGGAACCCTGCACGTCAGCCTTGACAACGATGGTCAGTTCCTTCATGTCGTTCTCTGCCATCTGGCTGAACAGGTTGTCCAGAGTGACCTTGGTGTAGGATGCGAACTGGCGCTCCTTAGCAGCGGTTGCACGCTGGTCAGCCAGCTCACGAGCCAGACGCTCGTCTGCAACAGCCTCGAACTGGTCACCTGCTTCGGGCACTTCGGTCAGACCGGTGATCTCGACAGGAGTAGAAGGACCAGCAGACTTCAGGTTACGGCCCTTATCGTCACGCATGGTACGAACACGGCCAACAGCGGTGCCAGCAATCAGCACATCGCCAACGTTCAGGGTACCATTCTGCACCAGCAGAGTAGCAACAGGGCCCTGACCCTTATCCAGACGAGCTTCGACAACAGAACCCTTACCACGGCGGTTGGGGTTAGCACGCAGCTCCATGACTTCTGCTTCCAGAGCGACACGCTCCAGCAGGTCCTGAATGCCCTCGCCCTTCAAAGCGGAAACCGGGATGCAAGCAACATCGCCGCCCCAGTCTTCGGGGATGATGCCGTGAGCGGTCAGACCTTCCTTAACACGGTCGGGGTTAGCGGTGGGCTTATCCATCTTGTTCACTGCAACGATCAGCTTGACGCCTGCAGCCTTTGCGTGGCTGATAGACTCGATGGTCTGGGGCATGATGCCGTCGTCAGCAGCAACAACCAGAATAGCCAGGTCGGTCATGTTTGCACCACGGGCACGCATGGAGGTAAATGCCTCATGGCCCGGGGTATCCAGGAAGGTGATCTTGGAGCCGTTTACGATAACCTGATATGCACCGATTGCCTGCGTAATGCCGCCCGCTTCGCCTGCGGTGACGTTGGTAGCACGGATTGCGTCCAGAATGGAGGTCTTACCGTGGTCAACGTGACCCATGACACAGACAACAGGAGGACGCTCGACCAGATCTTCTTCGTTATCCACATCCTGCTCGAACAGACGCTCTTCGATGGTAAACACCTTTTCGCGCTCGACCTTTGCGTGAAATTCCTCAGCCACCAGTGCTGCGGAGTCGAAATCGACCACGTCGTTGATGGTGTGCATTTCGCCCATCTGCATAAACTTAGCAATAACCTTGCCAACCTGCTGCTTCAGGCGGGTAGCCAGCTCACCGATGGAAATTTCATCGGGAATGGTGATCTTCAGCTGTGCGTTACGAGCCTTTTCCAGCTGGATGCGCTGCAGACGCTCTGCTTCGGTCTCGCGCTTACCCTTCTGGTACTGCTGACGCTGACGCTGGTTGCGCTGAGAGAACTTCTGCTTATTGCCCTGCGGGCTGGACTTACGGCGATTGTTGTTTGCGTTCTTGTTGGTAGAAGCCAGATCGTCGTACTTCGCATCGAAACGAGCCACGTTCAACTCAACGGTACGGGTATCAACGGTAACCTGATTGTTCTCACGCTTGACTTCGACCTTCTCCACAGCCTTAGCGGGAGCCTTTGCACCGGTAGCCTTTGCCAGCTCACTGAGGGAAACGGTCTTTTCCTCGTGCTTGTCGTGCTTTTCATGCTTCTTAGCATTGTGAGAGGGCTTCTTTTCAGCAACCTTCTCTGCAGCCTTGGCAACCTCGGGGTTTGCGCTGTTCAAAAATGCCTTCAGATCCACATCGGCATTGTCGCGGCTCATCTTCTCCAGCAGCAGGTTCAGTTCCTGCTCCTCCAGATTCGAGCTGACCTTCTTGCCGGTAACACCCACTTCGTTCAGGGTGTCCAGAATCTGCTTTGCAGGCTTGTTGACGTCCTTTGCAAAATCGCTAACTTTGTATTTAATAATCATTCGCTGTCTTCCTCCTTCTGAATGAGGTGTTCGCATTGCTTGTACTTGGTCAAACACAGGCGTGCCAGGTTGGCGTCTGCCACAGCATACACCGCAACACGCTTACGGCTGACATCTGCCAGGTCGTCCTGTGCAAGCGGCAGGGGCAGAACCTCTGCCAAATCTTCTACGGCGTAGCGCAGGCGCTGTGCCGTTTTCGGGCTGATATCCGATGCCAGATACACGCAGTCTGTCTTACCTGCCATAACGGCATCCATAACCGGGTCGAAACCCATAACCAGTTTACCCGCTTTGCGGCACATGGAAAATGCACCGTGCAGCTGCGCCTTCAGCTCGTCCGGCGTAAAGACAGGAGCCTGTTTCACATTCTTTTTCATGCGTTTACGCTCCCTTCTTTTGCGTCTGTCAGCTGTGCCGACAGGCTGTCATAGACCTCCTGCGGGATGGTCACTTCAAATCCGCGCTCCAGCGCTTTTTTCTTGCGTGCCTTGGCGAGGCAAGCAGGGTCTGGGCAAATATATGCACCACGGCCGGGCTTTTTGCCGGTCAGATCCACACTGATCTCACCGGTCGGTGCTTTTACAACACGCACCAGCTCTTTTTTGGGCTTAGAGGTGTTACAGCCTACGCACTGACGCATTGGAACCTTTTTCTGTACCATGTTCGGCCCCCTTGTCATTCATTTCAGTCGTTGGTGACGTTTTCGTCGTCCTCACCATAATAACCGCTTTCGGGGCGGATATCAATATTGTAGCCAGTCAGACGTGCACACAGACGTGCATTCTGACCCTTGTTGCCGATTGCCAGGCTCAGCTGGTGATCGGGAACGGTAACCTTGCAGCTGTTGGTTTCACCGGGCAGCAGCTCAACCTTGACAACCTTAGCGGGGCTCAGGGATGCTGCGATAAACTCGGAAATATCCTCGCTCCACTTGATAATGTCGATCTTCTCGCCGCCCAGCTTCTCAACAACATGAGCAACACGGTCGCCATGTGCGCCGATGCAAGCAGAAACGGGGTTGACGTTTGCGTCGTTGGACCAGACAGCCATCTTAGTGCGAGCGCCAGCCTCACGGCTGATTGCCTTAACTTCGACAGTGCCGTCGAAGATTTCGGGAACTTCCATCTCGAACAGGCGCTTGACCAGGCCGGGGTGGGTACGGCTAATCATCACGCGGGGACCACGCTCGGTAGCCAGAACGTCCACAACGTAGACCTGCAGCTGCTGACCTTCGGTGTAAACTTCACCGGGGACCTGCTCGCTGCGGGGCAGGATTGCGTCGCCGCCCTTGCCCAGATTCAGGCTGACAATGCCCTTCTCCTCATCAACGTGGGTCACAGTAGCCAGAACGATCTCGTGGCTCTTGGACTGCATCTCGTTCAGCTGCTGGTTACGCTCTGCTTCGCGGATGCCCTGACGAATGACGTGCTTAGCGGTCTGAGCAGCGATACGACCGAATTCCTTGGTCTTCAGGCTGGTGACCATACGCTGACCTGCCTTATAGGTCTTGCGGATGTGCTGTGCTTCGCTCTCCTCGATCTGGGTGTTCTCGTTGATCATCTCGCCGTCGGGCACGATGTCACGAACCAGAGATACGCTGAACTTGCCCTTACCGGGATCGATCTCTACCAGAACGTTTTCTTCCTCGACCTCGTAGTTCTTCTTAACTGCAATCACGATTGCAGCCTCGATCTTGTCCAGCAGGTATTCGGGGGTGATGCCACGCTCGCGGGTGAGCATGGACAGCGCTTCAAAGAATTCGTTGTTGCTTGCCATCTTAATTCCTCCTACAATTCACAGTTGGGGGGTATCCCCTGTTTATCTTTTTTTAGAACAGATTTTCGTCATCGCACAGGCGAACGGTGCTGGCAGCCTTGACTGCAAAGCTGATTGCGCCGGTTTCGGTTTCCACCGTTACAGTGTCGCCGTCACGACCCTGCAGGATACCGGAAAACTCACGGTTGCCTGCTTCGTCAGCGCAGAACAGCTTGACAGCAACTTTCTCGCCCTGCATTTGTGCGTAATGCTCGGGACGGGTCAGCTTACGACCAACGCCGGGGCTGCCAACTTCCAGATAATAGCTCTGGTCGATGGGGTCTTCCTCATCCAGAATCGGATCGATTGCGTGAGATACCGCTGCACAGGTATCCGTATCCATGCAGCTGCCGTCGGTTTTGTCAATCAGAACACGCAGAAACCAATCGGGACCTTCCTTTTCAAAAACCACATCCCACAGCTGAAGACCCATGCCTTCGACCACGGGGCGTACCAGAGTTTCAACCTTTTTGGCAGTGTTGCCGCCAGAAGTTTTCGCCATATCAAACGCTCCCATACAAATAAGAAAAGCGGACCTTGCGGCCCACTTTCCATAAAACTATTAACGTACTATCAGGAGTATAGCACATCCAGTGGGGTTATGCAAGTATTTTCCAGTTTTTCGCCGTTTTCTCTGCGGAAATGCCCACAAAAAGTGTTTTTCTTGTTTGAAACGTATGTACTCCCATGTTATACTGCCAAAAAACAGACAAAACAGGAGGGTTTCATATGAATGCACCGATTGATGTTTCTACTGTTACCCTGCACACCAAACGACTGACGCTGCGCCCTTGGCGTATGTCCGACCTTACGGATTTTTATGAATACGCCAGCGTGGATGGTGTGGGGCAAATGGCAGGCTGGCTGCCCCATAAAAATATAGAAGAGTCCCACACCATTTTAGAACTATTTCTCGCAGGCAAGAATCAGTTTGCCATCGAATACAATGGCAAGGTGATCGGTTCGGTCGGCGTGGAAAAATACGACGAATCCCACTTTCCTGAATATGCTGACAAGCGTGGGCGTGAATTGGGCTTTGTTTGTCCAAAAACTACTGGGGTCAAGGTCTGATGCCAGAAGCAGTAGAAACGATAGCGCAATATCTTTTTGACAAAGTGAATCTGGATTTTCTGGTCTGCGGGCACTTTGTAGAAAACGATCGGTCCCGCCGGGTACAGGAGAAATGCGGTTTCCACCATGTGAAGCAGGCAAAGTACATCACGCAGTATGGTGAAGTGAAAGATGAATGGCTTTCGATTCGGGAAAAATAAGTATTATCCCCTATCCATCAAAAATAAGAGCGCTGTTGTGGCTTTTCGACTGCAGCAGCGCTCTTTTACTTATTCACTGAGGTTATATACGCTTACTTCTTCGCCCTGCTGAATCAATTCCGGTTCGCCAGATTCTGATTTCTCATATTCACAGCCATAGCTGCCACTACCATTCTTTGATTGATAGTTGAATTGAATCACGACATGGGTCGCATCGTCTGGGCGTGCTGCCGTAGCGGTTTCTGTAATTTCCAAATCTTCAAAGTCAGCAAATTGCGCTTCAAAGGATTCTTTCGCCAGTTCGATTGCTCTGCCATAGGATGCAGGTACTTCTTCCGTTTGGGTTTCAACATAAGCTTCTATCTTGCCACCTTGCCACAAGCCGTCAGAAATAGGCACAAAGAAACCAACACCAAAAGATACTTTTTCATCGCGTAGTCTCCTTTTGCTATTTCATATTGTATCTGTATTATAGCATAGCCACTTTCCCCTTTACAAGAAAAAGCGAGCAGCGTCACGTCCCCCAAAAGGCTTGATGCACTGCTCGCTTTTTTTTATACGGATGTACGCTCCAATTCTGCCAAAGCAGCAAAGAGCTTTTCTTTGTTAGCTGCAAACTGAGAGGCAAAATCCTGCGCCCAATCATAATCCAGATAGAGTGCCCGATAAATCTTGCGCCCCAATAGTTTTACCTGAATGGGGGTTGCTGTTTGTTCCAGAGCTTTCACACGGTCGGCAAGCTCCATACAGGTCAAAGCCCAATCCACATCCAGCGGTTCCCGCTGCTCAATGGAATACAAAGCCAGATAATCTTTCACTTTTGCCTGAAATACCTGACCGCCGCAGCTGGTAGGCTGCTGGAAATATTCCACTGTTCCGTCTGCGCCAATTTGCTGCCCCAGCGGATACAGCGCACATACCAGCGGTTTTGCCTCATGAATCGCGCACTGGCTTTGATACAAAAACGGACAGCTGGACTTTTCGTTTTTGATGGGTTTCAGCCGTACAACCGGCAGATGGCTGTCTGTTCCGATATACTGGCGGCAAAAGCTGCGCACAACCAGCGTGGGCGGCAGATGCAAATGATGTGCAATGCGCCACAAATCATAACCGGAAAGCACAATGTCCTCTCGCCCACGGCAGCAATCACCGCAGCCCGCACAGGCAAAGGAAAAGCTCTCTGATTTTTCCAGATGCGGGTAGACGTCCATATCCATATGACCGGACTGACCACATAAATCTACCTGCTCGTTTTTCATACTGCTGTCTCCTTTTGGTTTATTCCGGTGCCTTCATACTTTCTACCATGCTGATGCGATTCACCAGACGGCGCATGAAGGTGCTGACCACAAAGGTGAACAGCATGGTCAGTGCGACGCTCAACAGGTAACTGCTGGGCTCAATGCTTCGAATGAACATCATCTGGTCAATTTCCACCGTGCGAATGATGAACTGATGCAGCGGTGCGCCGATTGCCAAACCAACGACCGCACCAATCAGACTGAGGATATAGATTTCACGGAAGATGTAGCGATTGACTTCGCCTTCGTAGAAGCCCAGCACCTTAATGGTTGCCAGCTCCTTCTTGCGCTCGGCGATGTTGATGTTAATCAGATTATACAGAACCAGTGCTGCCAGCGCTGCCGCACAGAAGATGACCAGCAGCACAACATAATTGATGCAGCTGATGACGTTTGCAAAGGTTGCATTCTGGTCCTCTGCCATAAAGACGGTGGTAACATAGTTTTTGCCCAGCAGAGTCTTTACCAGTGTATCCGTTGCTACTTCGTCATCGCCTGTGTTCGTTTTTGCCAGAATCGTATTCCAGCTCGGCGTAGTACCCATGACCTTTTCGTACTGTTCCGGGCTGAGGATCAAGCGGCTGGACAGATAGTTTTCGTTGACGCCGGTAAGGGTTACCGGTACAAGCTCACCATCCGGATTCTTCAGCCAAATCTCATCGCCCACAGAAATACCCAGCGTTTCGGCGGTTTTTTCTGTCAGAATCACGCTGTTGGCATCATAGGAAATCTGCTTTTTACCGATACGGTTTTGCAGGGTCAAATACTGGGACAAATCCATATCCTCACGGCAGACGGTCAGCGTCGTTGTGCCTTCGTCGCCCTCGGCATTGGAAACTGTCACGTTCTTGGTGTAGCAGATACCGCGGTAGTCGATCTGGCTGGACTGGTCGATTTCTTCCAGCAGACCACGGGTTTCGGTCAGTGCCTTTTCGTTGGAGAAGGACACTGTCATATCATAATGGGTCAGCTCGCTGTACTGCACATCAATGATTTCCATGATGGAATCCTGCAAACCAAAGCCAATCAGCACCAGTGCGGTACATCCGGCAACGCCCAGAACCGTCATAAAGAAACGCTTCTTATAGCGCAGCAGATTGCGCGCCGTCACCTTATGGGAGAAAGACATTCGTTTCCACAGCGGTGTAATGCGCTCCAGAATAATGCGCTTACCCGCCGGGGGTGCTTTCGGCAGCATCAGCGTTGCAGGCTTTTCTGCGAGGGTTTCATGGCAGGCATTCAATGTTGCCAGCGTGACAACCGATACGCTCGCCAACAGGCTGACCACAATCAGCCAAGGATAATAAATTACCCGGAAGGTGGGCAGCTGGTACATGATGGAATACGCGATCCAAATTACCGTGGGGAATCCGGCAAAGCCAATTACCATGCCGCATACCGCGCCGGACAGGCTTGCTGCCAAAGCATAAATCAGGTACTTGCCTGTAATGGATGCTTCGGAGTAGCCCAACGCCTTAAAGGTACCAATCTGCTGGCGGTTTTCTTCTACCATGCGGGTCATGGTGGTCAATGCAACCAGTGCCGCTACCAAGAAGAAGAACACCGGGAACACCCGTGCAATATCGCCGATACGGTCAATGTTCTGCTCAAAGGTAGCAAAGCACATAATCGCATCCCGATTCAGCACATACCACTCACCGGCAGCAATGTTGTCGATTTGTGCCTGTGCATCATTGATTTGATCTTCGGCGTCGTTCAGTTGCTGCAAGGCGTCTGCCTTTTCTGTTTCGAAGGTTTTACGACCTTCTTCCAGTTCCTGCACGCCATCCTGATACTCTGCCCAGCCTTTATCCAGCTTTTCACGGCTGTCCTGCAAAAGCTGTTCGGCACGTTCCAGTTCACCGTATGCACTGGTAATCGCCATCTGACCAGACAAAAGTGCTGTTTTCATCTTTTTCAAAGCAGCCTGTGTCTGGGTCAGTAAATCCACATTGGAAATATCCGGACCAGACAAAAGCCCCTGACTGTACAGCTGCTGTTTGACTTCGTTCAGCTGACCCTGATAGGTATCCATCTGCGCCTGAATCGCTGCATGATTGTCCAGCGCCTTCTGATAGGCTTCTTCGACTTTTGCCAGATTTTCCGGGTCGGTTTCCGGATCATTGCGTAGGTTTTCCAACTGTTCCGCTGCAAAATCCAGCATCGTTTGTGCGGAATCCTGTAAGGGCTGGGCTACTTCCAGCATATACACTGCCAGACGCAGCTTTTCCATGTTTTCTTCCAGCGTCAAAACAGCTTCGTTATTGACCAGAATCTGCTGGGTGCCGTCATACAAGGTACTCGGCAGGTCATTGCGCTGGTCCGCCAGCTGCTTTTTGCCGTCCTCGTACTGTTTTTCACCAGAGTCAAGCTGCGCTTTTGCTGCATCTAGTTTCTGTTGG
This sequence comes from uncultured Faecalibacterium sp., assembly GCA_937880095.1. Classification (GTDB taxonomy): domain Bacteria; phylum Bacillota; class Clostridia; order Oscillospirales; family Ruminococcaceae; genus Faecalibacterium. Next base: position 62,370 of record CALFLK010000020.1, read on the forward strand.
GCATCGTCCAGCTCCGCCTGCGCATCTGCCAGCTGTTGGTCCGCCTGCTGTTTCTTATCCAGATATTCCGCTTTCGCATCATCCAGCTCCGCTTGCGCTTCGGAAACGATTGCATCCCGGCGGATTTCCACACGGGATTCGGAGATTTCTTCCAAACGCTTTTGCACGGGTTCAATCACAGCGTCATATTCTGCGCTGTAGGTGTCCATACCGCGCGCGCCCTCTACTGTCAGATAGCACACAGACAGGTAGTCGGCTGTAAAATCCGTTTCGGGCAGATATGCGATGAAATCCAGTGTACCATCGCCAGCCGTGCTGGTTTCGTTATCAATGGAAAAGTTCATCGGGCTTTGTACTACGCCCACAATGGTGTAGACGCTCTCGGTCAAATCCTGTTCTTCTTTCAGGGTAACGGTATCACCTACCTGTACCCCTTCCAGAAAACCCAAAGGCTGTACCGCACATTCACCCGGCGCATTCGGCAAGCGACCTTCTTTCAGGGTCAGACGGTTAATGTCCTCCGGTGCATCCCCTCTACTGTTCGCGGGCAGACTGTGGGCACGCATGACCAGCGTATCTCCGAACTGGTTGGTCACTTCACAGTCCAGGAATTTTGCAGGCTGAACCTGCTCTACCCCTTCGATTTGCTGAATCTGCTGGATATCGTCATCCGTCAGACCCAGTGTGGACAGGATACGCAAATCACACAGGCGGTTCTCTTCAAAATAGCGATTTCCTGCCGCCCGCATATCCGGCGCAACGCTCATCAAGCCGGTCAGCATACAGACACCCAGCAGGATAATGCCGAAAATCGACAAGAAACGGCTGCGAGTAGTTTTTACTTCCCGGACAATATTTTTTCGATATGTTTTTTTAGGCAAATGACTCACCACTCGATCTGTTCTACCGGTACGGGATCCGGATTGACTTCATTGGAAAGGATTTGTCCGCTCTTGACGCGGATGACGCGGTCTGCCATAGCGGTCAGCGCCGAGTTGTGGGTTACGATGATAACCGTCTTACCCGTTTCACGGCAGGTATTTTGCAGCAAGGACAGAACCGACTTGCCGGTCTGATAGTCCAGCGCACCGGTGGGCTCATCGCACAAAAGCAGCTTCGGATTTTTTGCCAGCGCACGGGCAATGGATACACGCTGCTGCTCACCGCCGGAAAGCTGCGCCGGGAAGTTATTCAAACGCTGACCCAGACCCACACCTTCCAGCGCAGTAGCTGCATCCAATGGATCTTTGCAGATTTCGCTGGCGAGCTCTACGTTTTCCAGCGCGGTCAGGTTCTGCACCAGATTATAGAACTGGAATACAAAGCCGATATCATACCGCCGATACTCGGTCAGCTGCTTGGGGGTATACTTGCTGATCAGCCGACCATCCATGTAGATTTTACCTTCGTCACACTGATCCATGCCGCCCAGCATATTCAGCAGGGTGGTTTTGCCGGAACCGGAAGGACCGACAATGACGCAGAATTCGCCTTTGTCGATGTAGAAGTTCATGTGGTTCGCTGCGGCGATACGGACCTCACCTGTTTGGTAATACTTGCAAACATCTGTAAAGGAAACAAAGTGTTCCATATATGCCTCCTATTGCCTATTCTAATTTCATCTTACCCCTTTTTTCGGCACTGTGCAACAATTCTTCCGGGATATTAACAGATTGTTTGCAATACAAAAAGCCGCAGCAAGATCTTTGCCTGATACAAAGCATCCTGCTGCGGCGTTACCTGTTAAAATATAATACAGATCAGACCGGAACAGCCATCGTTGATGACCTTTTCCAGCGTATTTTGCAAGCGTCCTCGTGCATCCTGCGGCATATGCAGCAGCTTATTCTGCAAGCCTTCGTTAACCAGTTCATGCAGGCTCTTGCCGAAAATATTGGATTCCCAAATCTTCAGCGGGTCCTCGCTGAAATCCGCCAGAAGGCTCTTGACCAGATCTTCGCTCTGGCGTTCGCTGCCCACGATGGGGTTGACCTCGGTGTGAATCATGGCTTTCATCAGGTGGATCGACGGTGCGCAGGCTTTCAGCCGCACACCGTAACGATTGCCCTGCCGGATGATTTCCGGCTCCTCCAGCTGAAGCTCGTCGATGGTAGGCATTACGATACCATAACCGGTAGCTTCCACCTGTTCCAGTGCATTGCGGACCTTTTCATATTCCCGCTTTGCCTTGACCAGCTGAATCACGCATGGCATCAAACCCGCTTCGTCCACTACGTCCAAGCCGGTCTGCTCGGAAAGTACCTGATAGAACACCCCGGGGTCCAGCGTAATGCGTACCCGCACAATGCCTTCGGACAAGTCCATGCTCTCCACTGCACAGCTTTGTACCGATTCGCACTGGGGCGGCTGACGCTCCGCCAAATCTTTCATACGATTGCCGCCGTTGACCCATTCCCGGATGGAATCATAGATTTGCTTTTGCAGCCAGTGGTCTGCATCCAGCATAGGGACCCACTTGGGCAGAACAAAATCCATCTGACGGACCGGAAATTCATACAAAACGTGCTGCAAAATGGATTCCAGCTGGTCCAGCTGCAAATCCAGACAGTTCACCGGAATGACCGAACGCCCATACTGCTTTTCCATCTGCTCCGCAAGCTCTTTGGTGGCAGCACTGTCCGGGTCGATGGTGTTCAAAAGAATCACATAGGGCTTGTGCATCTCATCCAGTTCCGCGACGATGCGTGCCTCTGCGCCTGCATAGTTTTCTCTGGGAATATCGCTGATGCTGCCGTCTGTGGTGACCAAAATGCCGATGGTGGAATGTTCGGTAATCACCTTGTGCGTACCGGTTTCTGCTGCCAGATCAAACGGTACTTCCTCATTAAACCAAGGGCTTTTTACCATGCGGGGTTTGCGGTCCTCTTCGTGACCTACGGTTCCCTCCACCATATAGCCCACGCAGTCGATCAGTCGAGTGCGCAGTTCGGCACCGCCCTCCAAAGCAATGGAAACTGCCTTTTCCGGCACAAACTTTGGCTCGGTTGTCATAATGGTACGCCCTGCCGCCGACTGGGGCAGTTCATCCCTTGCTCTTGCCCGCATGGCGGGGTCCTGAATATTGGGTAAAACCAGCAGCTCCATAAATCGCTTGATGAAACTGCTCTTACCGCTGCGAACCGGTCCCACTACGCCAATGTAAATATCGCCCCCGGTACGGGCTCCGATTTGTCCGTATACCTTATCGTCCATCTTAGGCACCTCCTTCTTATTCCGTACAGGGAATCAACAGGCACGTCCCGGCGGGCACTGCATCTTCGGTCAAGCCGTTTGCCTGCATGATTCGGGTGGGCAGCACATGGAACCGCCGTGCCACATCGAATACCTGTTCACTGGGCTGGACATAACAGGCACGCAGTACAATTTCCGGATCTGCCTTTTCCCGCGCTTCGCCCAGCTCCACATTCAACAGAACCGGCTGCTTTTTGCTTCGCAGCAACAGACCCTCGATATGCAGCGAAGCCGATACCTCGGCGCTTTCTGCATTCAGGATGCAATTCATGTTGTCTACCGACACCCACAGCTCGGAATGAAGCTCCGCATCTGCCTGCACCTGATCCATCGGCAGGGTCAGCTCCGCAGGGCCGTCACGGCACTCCAGCTCATCCATACTGTTTTTATAAATGATGCTCAGCTGGGTGCGCACCCGCAGACAAAGTTTCCCCTGATCATTCAGCAGTTCCGGTACCGCCGGGTCTGCCAAGCAGGAAAGAATCTGTACCGAATCGCCGGGCAGCGCAATTTTTACCGAAACGGTCTGACGCTCGTCCACTGCACTTTCCAGCTGTTCTACCGCAAGGGGAATCTGCTCCACATTCACATGATGCCCCGTTGCAAAGCACTCCTGCACCACATCCACCGCATAACTGCGGAACACACGCAGATGCAGCAGAACCGATGCGGTAATCGTACTTTGCTTACCCTGCTGCGCGCCAGTCTGTAGCGTGAAGCCTGTCGGCTCAACCACGCAGAAGCACTGGCAATCTTCGCTCAGGTCGTCCAGTTCCATTGTCTGCACAAAGGGAACCATCACCCGCTGCGACAACAGCTGACCGCTGCCATGAACACGATAACTGAGTTGTGCCGAAATCTCGCCTTTGACGGAAAGGCGTCCCTGCATCACGTTTTGCTCCCGCAGCTGAGCTGTGCCGGCAATATCCAGAACGGATTCCGGTTCCTGCTCAAAGGAAAAGACGGCATCCGCTGTGACCAGCTTATCCACACAGCCCACATTGCGCACACCGCGAACGGTGCTTTGCTTTTGGGCAGTACCTGCACCCGCTACAGCACAGGCAACCTCCTGTCGGGTTTGGGGATAAACAGATGCCGAAAGCTCCCACGCACCCCGAATCTCGATACGACGCTGGTGTACCGCACGGCAGTTCAGATATTCTGCTTCACCGCCTACGGCTGCCGACCAGCCAGCGAAATCCTCCACAGGAATCTCCATTGTTTTACTAAACGGAACCTTCTGCTCGGTCTGACACAGACCAACCTCGCCTTCGCCCTGGTAATACACCACACACCGCAGGTACCCTTCCAGCAAAAGACGCCCTGGCTGCAGCTTCTTTTGCAGAAGCACCATTTTTGTTGAGCATTTGATGATTTTGAACACCTGCGGCAGATAATCCGAAATCAGGATTTCTGTTTCGATGGGAATTTCTGATTTAACCATGCAAAATCTCCCCGCCGCTGAAATGGTATCGCGGAACACTTTCAATTCCATATTTACGCCCCTTTCCCATGACATGGTAAAATGTATTCCGCCGCGCCGCCGGTTATGCAGACGGATTTTGGTATCTGGGAAAGTTTCTGTTATAAAAAAGAACGGCACCAGGGTTTTCACCCCGATGCCGTTCTGCATTCTTTGAATTCCTACAAGCATCTGCCGAAAAGACAGCTTACCACTATTTAATCTACCTTCTTCACGCCAAACACCATGCGCAGAATACCGCTGAAGAACTTGGGACTTTGAATAACGATTACCTGCATATAAAACCGCCCTTTCTGATTCTGATTACTCCAGTATATCCATCCGAGGCGGAAAGTGTTACCGATCTGCGATGGTTTCTACCACCAAAAGCGCACCTTTTTGCGTTAGAATCGTGATTTTGTCCGAATTCCACTCATTGCTGACGCCAACCGGATAGCTCATATCCAGCGATGCGTGCTGCAAGGAATACTTTGCGCCGGTCAGGGTAATATCTTCAACTTTACCTTCCAGCGGGAATAGCGAAATATACTGATACCCGCTCTGCGCAAAGGTACGCGCTTTGCCGGGCAGCACAATGCTCACACGGCTTTTTTCATTCATCAGTGTGGTATGTACCCCCTGCTGCTCCAGCCAAAGGGCTGTACCGATATTCGCCAACGTGTGCTCCATGCGCGCACCACCCAATGCGCCCAGCATCAGTACCTGATCAAAGCCTTTTTCCACTGCCTGACGTGCCGCACAGTGGGTGTCCGTATCGTCCTTTTCTTTGGGCAGAACCACTACGCCGTCCTGCTTGGGTGCTTCGGAAGAATCGAAATCCCCCAGCACCAAATCCGGAATCAAACCCAGCTTTTTGCAGTTTTTCCAGCCGGCATCGCAGGCAATGACAAAAGCTTCTGCAAATGCTTCCGGAATGCACTGATTTTCAGCCACCGGACCTGCCGAAACCATAATACAGCTTTTTTTCATGGTATTTCTCCTTATAAAAATGCGGCGGCAACGACTGTGCCACCGCATTTCTGCTTGTTTAGAATCGATCCGGACGCTGCCAATCCTTGATGTCCTTCACTTCGTCGTACATCATCGCATAGCTGTCATAACGGGTCTTAGAAATTTCGCCCCGCTCCAATGCTGCCAGAATTTCGCAGCCTTTTTCGCTTCGATGCGCACAACCGGTAAATTTGCACTTGCCCAAATACGGGCGGAACTCCGGAAATGCAAGCTCCAGATTTTCCTTCGGGATATAGCAGGCTTTTCCGGTATCCAAGCTGGCAAAACCGGGAGTATCTGCAATCCGTCCGCCAAAGGCTTCAAAAATGGTCACTTCACGAGTGGTATGGCGACCGCGACCCAACTTCTGGCTGATTTCACCAGTCTGCTGACCCAGCTCCGGCAAAAGTGCATTCAGCAGCGTAGACTTGCCCACACCGGAGTTTCCGCAGAAAGCACACAGCCGACCATTGATCCATTCCTTGATTTCCGCAAGACCTGCGCCGATCTCGTAATTCACATGAATAAACGGAATCGTGGACTTGGCATAGGCATCCTCCAAAAATTTGGTTTCTGCCAAATCGCCTTTGGTGCAGATGATAACCGGCTGGACACCTTTATCCACAGCGATTGCGCTGAGCTTATCCAGCACCAACGTGCTGGGGACAGGCTGGGTCGTGCTGGCAACCAGAAACAGTACATCCAGATTGGCAATCGGCGGACGCACAAACACATTTTTACGCTCTGCGATCTGCGCAATCACGGTACCGCCGTTCTCGGTTTCCAGCGTTACGTTGTCACCCGCTACTGGGGAGATTTTACGCTTACGGAAAATGCCCTTTGCTTTACATTCCAGCACCTCGCTGCCTACCTTTACATAGTAAAAGCCGCCGATGCCCTTTACAACATAACCATTCATACTCAATTCCAACGGTCTCCCACTTTGGAAATCCAGCTGCTCAACTGGTCAACTGCATCCTGTACGGTATCGCTTCCGGATTCACCGCTACCTTCTTCCTCATCTTCCCATTCCTCATCCGGGTCCGGGGTGGGTTCGGGTGTAGCTGTCGGTTCCGGAGTGGGCTCGGGACCGTCCGAAATATCAATCGACACACGGGTATTGATCTTCAGTTCGGTACCCGGTGCATAGCCCTGACCACAAACCAGACCGGGCTGTACATCCGACCATACATGATTTGCCACACCTACACTCAGCTTATGAGAGGACAACAGACGAACTGCTTCTTCATAAGACAAGCCGGTCAAATCAGGAACATCCGTGGTATTAGAAACTTGCGGGCGGCTGACAAAAACAGTAACCGTAGAGCCCGCTTCCACCTTGGTACCTGCCTCCGGTTCCGTTCCGATAACGGTACCGACGGCAATGTTGGGGTCAACGCGCTCCAGCATCATAACATACAGACCCTTTTCCTTCAGCAGGGCTTCGGCGTCTGCACTAACCATGCTGGTCAGCTGTGGGATTTCCTCGTAACGAGTACCCAGAGAAACGTACAGCTTCACTTCCTGACCGGTCTTAACGGTACGGCCCTCGCGGGGGGACTGCTTGTAAATCACACCGGCTTCATAATCCGGGTTATAGTTTTCTTCAAACACAAACTTAACCTGAGAAGCCAGCGGGTCTTTCTGTGCATCTTCCTTGGTCATGCCCTCAAAAGAGGTAACGATAACATCCTCGTTCTGCTCGAACAAAGAGTTATTCGCATTGGTCAGGATGGTAAAGCACATGACCGCACAACCCACACAGAATGCCAGCGTTACGCCGAACAAAATCGGCATAAACAAGCTCTTCTTTTTCTTGGTTTTTTGCACAGTCTTTTGACCTGCAGCTTTTTCAGTTTCGTTTTTTGTTTGTTTCATAGCTTTATCCATTATTCCTGCCGGCACCTGAACCGGCATATATTTGTATTCAAAGCGAATTTCGGGATCTTCCTTAAATTTGCGGATATCCTCCAACATCGCTGCTGCGGTAGGATAACGCTGTTCCGGGTCTTTTGCCATTGCGTGCTCTGTAATCTGAATCAATGCTTCCGGCACATCCGTTGTGATTTCTGCCAGCGGAGGCGGTGCATCCGAAATCTGCTTGATTGCCACCTCAACCACACTGCCCTTTTCAAACGGCAGCTTACCGCTGAGCATTTCGTACATCATAATACCGACCGAGTAAATATCGCTCTTTGCGTCGGTCACATCGCCCTTTGCCTGCTCCGGGCTGATATAGTGTACACTGCCCATTGCTTTACCGCTGAGCAGCTGGTTTTCTGCACGGGAAATACGCGCAATGCCAAAGTCCATCATGCGCAGACCGCCGCTGGGCAGAAGCATGATGTTCTGGGGCTTTACGTCACGATGCACCACACCGTTTTCGTGGGCGTGCTGCAATGCCTGCAAAATCTCGCTGGTGAAATGCACCGTTTCTTTCCAAGTGAGCTTACCGCCGCGCTGGTCCAGATAGGTGCGCAGGGTGATGCCGTCCACATACTCCATTACAATATACTGGAGTTTATCGGTGACCGAAACATCATACACCTTTACGATGTTGGGGTGGTCCAGCATAGAGATTGCTTTGGACTCATTTTTGAAGCGGCGCACCAGATCCGGGTCGTTCATATATTCTTCCCGCAGGACCTTTACGGCAACCGTATCGCCTGTGCGCAAATCTTTGCCTTTATATACATTGGCCATGCCACCGGAACCGATGAGACTCGTGATCTCATAGATTCCATCCAGCTTTGTTCCAATCAATTTATCCATTTTGCTCCTCCATATCCGGTGCTGCCAGCAAAACCGTCACATTATCCGGACCGCCGCAGGCGTTTGCCGTATCGACCAACACTTGCGCTGCCTCGAAAAACGATTCCTGCGACAAAATGCTTTCGATCCGCTCAACAGGCACCGCATTGGTCAACCCGTCCGAGCAGAGCATCAGCATTTCATCTCTGCTTAGCTGACTGGAAGTATACTCCGGTTCGACTGTTTTTTCTACCCCCAACGCCCGTGTAATGACGTTTTTGCGGGGATGAATTTTTGCTTCTTCCGGCGTAATTGCACCTTTATTGACCAGTTCCTGCACATAGGAATGATCCTGTGTCAGCTGCGTCAGCTTTCCTGCCCGATACTGATAGCAGCGGGAATCGCCCACATGCACAATGTGCGCAGTATCCCCCATAATCATTACCAGTACCGCTGTTGTACCCATACCCTGATAGCGGATTTCTTCCTGCGCACGCTGATGTACAACTTTGTTTGCTTCATCCAGCGCCGCCATCAAAAAGCCACGCGGACCCGTTTCATACGAGGGGTCCCAGCACATCATTCGCTCTTCCAGCGTATCACAGGCAAGCGTTGACGCCAATTTACCGCCATTTGCACCGCCCATGCCGTCACAGACAAGTGCCCAGGCAGTTCCATCCGATAAACAGCCAGCCCGGTAGTTATCCTGATTTTCGCTGCGCACGCAGCCTACATCAGTACTTCCGCTCAATCGCATTTACCGTTCTCCTTTTCCTGCATTTCTTCGCGCCGCAGCTGACCACAGGCAGCACTGATTTCGCTGCCCAGGCGACGGCGGACGGTTGCGTTTACACCAAGGTCGGTCAAAAGTTTCTGGAAACGACGCACGTTTTCCGCATCCGATGCGGAATAAGGGCTGCCGTCCACCGGGTTAATCGGAATCAGATTGACGTGTGCGCCCATACCCCGAATCAGCTGTGCCAGTTTGCGGGCACAAGCATCGGTATCATTCACACCGCGCACCATGGAGTATTCAAAGCTCACACGGCGACCGGTAGTCTTTTGGTAATCGCGCACCACCGGCATCAGCTTTTCCAGCGGGAATGCGTTGTTGACCGGCATCATGCTGCTGCGGATGTCATTGAACGGTGCGTGCAGTGACACCGAAAGGGTCAGCTGCAAATTCTCCTGTGCCAGACGCTCGATACCCGGCACCAGACCGCAGGTAGAAAGGCTGATGTTGCGCATACCAATATTCACGCCGTCGGGCGAAGAAATGATATGCAGGAAATCCATCACGTTCTCGTAGTTATCCAGCGGCTCACCAATGCCCATCAGAACGATGTGGGAGATACGCTCGCCGATATCCCGCTGTGCGGTATAAATTTCCGATACAATTTCGCCGGCTTCCAGATTGCGCACACGGCCTGCCTGCGTGGATGCACAGAAACGGCAGCCCATACGGCAGCCAACCTGCGTGGATACGCAGACGGTGTTACCATAATTATAGCGCATTACGACGGTTTCAATGCAGTTACCATCTGCCATACGCAGCAAATATTTCACCGTACCGTCTTTTGCTTCCTGACGGCGCTCAATGACCGGCGCAGAAATGTACCAATTTTCTTCCAGCTGAGCCAGCAGCTTTTTCGGCTGATCGGTCATCTGGGAAAAATCCGTCATCAGCTTTTGATGAATCCAGTGAAAAATCTGCTTTGCCCGAAAGCTCGGCTGCCCCAGCTCTTTCAGCAGAGCGCCCAGCTGTTCCAGCGTCAGAGAGGATAAACACTTTTTTTCCATCAACGTTTCTCCATTGCACAAATAAAAAATCCGTCCATACCGGTGTGATTCGGTACAGAAACTGCACCAAACGCGCCATAAGGCATAGTATCGGGCAGATACGGCACATCGCATACGGTAAATTCCGGATGACGGTGCAAAAATGCCTCAATCTGCTTTTCGTTTTCGTCCGGGTTCAGGGTACAGGTAGAATACACCAATCGACCGCCGACCCGCAAGCAGGCAGCTGCCTGCTCCAAAATTTCTTTCTGCAAAGCGACCAGCTCTGCCAGACCGGAAACATCCTTATAGCGGATATCCGGTTTCTTGCGCAGGATACCCAGGCCGGAGCAAGGCACATCCGCCAGAATGCGGTCCGCCTGTGCAAAATCCGGGTTATATACTGCTGCATTGTTCTGGATTGCTTTTGCGCAGGTAAGTCCCCCACGCTCCAGCGTTTTTTGCAGCAGGGACACACGGTTTTCCGACACATCGCAGCTGGTCAGGCTGCCTTTATCCTGCATTTGCTGGGCGATGGTCAAGCTCTTGCCACCGGGTGCTGCGCACAAATCAACGATGGTATCACCGGGCTGTGCTTGCAGCGCAAGGGCTGCCAGCTGGCTGGTACAACCCTGTACATGGAACAAGCCCTCTTTGAAAGACGGCACTTCCGCAGGGCTGCCCGCAAACTGCACCAAAAGGCAGTTGGGAATCTGGCAATGCTCTACGCTTTTTACGCCTTCTGCCAGCAGACGCTTTTCCAGTTCTTCAGCAGAGGTGCGTAGCGTGTTAACGCGAATCGCAGTTTCCCGTGCGGTATCGGTTGCCGTCAAAATGGCTTCGGCGTCTTCCGGGTACCAGCGCAGGAAATGCGCCGCTACAGACGGACTGACCGAACCAAGCACAGACAATCGCTCGGTTTCATTTTTGAACTTTGCCTGCGATAAATCGTAGCTGCCCGCACGGCGCAGCACGGCATTAACCATACCGGATGCGCTGGACTTTTTGAACGCACGAGTCAACTTGACCGCTTCATTTACTGCCGCAGAGGGAGGTGTATGCAGATAGCGCATCTGAACCAGACCGCTGCGCAGGATGGCACGCACAGGTGCATCCAGCTTTTCCACCGGCTTTTTCAAAAACTGATTCAAGATGAAATCCAGCGTATTCCGATGCTCCAGCACCTGATAAAACATTGCAGAGGTAAACGCACGGTCTGCCGGAGAAAGGGCGTGCTTTTTCAGCATACCGTCCAGAACTAGATTGCCGTAACCGCCTTCTTCCACGCGCATCAGGGCTTCCGCCACCAGATAACGCGCCGTCACAGGTTATCTCCTGTCTTCAAGCGCAGACCTGCTGCCCATGCACTGCCGTCCATCGGCTTAGAGCCCTCGGGCACAACACGGCACAACTCGACTGCGCCAGTACCACAGGCAACCACCAAGGGTTTGACACTCAAAACCGTACCCGCAGGTGCATTCGTGGGATTTTCTGCCAGATGGCACTGCTGCACCTTGATGCGCTTGCCCTCACGCATGAACCATGCTACCGGCCAGGAATACATACCACGCACCCAGTTATGGATGTGGTCTGCATCCTCGGCAAAGCGGAACTCTGCCATTTCCTTGGTCAGCATGGGAGCCAGACTTGCATTCTCGTGAGACTGCTTTTCCGGGGTGATGCTGCCGGATTCAATCAAAGGCAGTACCTCGCACAGAGCCTGTGCGCCAATGGCGGTAACACGGTCAAACAGCTCTTCGCTGGTTTCCTCGCTGCCAATTGCCAACTTTTTGCACATCAGTACATCGCCGGTGTCCAAGCCTTCGTCCATCTGCATGATGGAAACGCCGGTTTCAGCATCGCCATTCAGGACAGACCACTGCACGGGTGCGCTGCCGCGGTACTTGGGCAGCAGAGATACGTGCAGGTTGATGCAGCCGTACTTGGGCATTGCTAAAATCTGTGCGGGCAAAATGCAGCCGTAAGCCACAACTACGATAATATCCGGGTTCAGGCTGCGGATGTTTTCATCTTCGCCGCCATCCCGCAAGGTACGGGGCTGGAACACAGGGGTACCATGCTCCAGTGCAACCTGCTTTGCAGGGGGTGCAGTCAAAACCTGCTTGCGGCCGACGGGTTTATCACGGCGGGTGTACACAGCGCAGATGTCATGTCCTGCTGCATACAACGCTTCCAGACACGCAGCGGAAATATCCGGGGTGCCCATAAAAAGGATTCGCATACTTAGTCCTCCATTGCTTCGGCGCGACCTTCTTCGGTGTCCTCATAGAAGAACTGGCTGGACTGCATAATGGTGATGCCGTCCAGATGGTCGTTTTCGTGCTGGATGCAGCGAGCCAGCAGACCGCCGGGTACCTCCATCTCAAACCATTCGCCGTGGCGGTCCTGTGCGCGAACCTTTACGCCGACAGGGCGCTCCACTGCGCCGGTGTGACCGGGGAAAGACAGGCAGCCTTCGTAAGAAGTTTCGGTTTCCTCTGTGACAGCCAGAATTTCCGGGTTGATAAAGTCGATAAACTTGTACTCGTAATCTTCGGGGATTTCGTCCGGGCAATCGGTGGTATCCCATACCACGAACAGGCGACGCAGCATACCAACCTGCGGAGCTGCCAGACCCACGCCATCAGCATGGATCATGGTTTCACGCATATCGTCCAGCAATTCTGCCAGACGGTCATCGAAATTGGTGACGGGGCGGCAAACCTTGTTCAGAATCGGGTCGCCTTCTTTTACAACTTTACGCAGAGCCATAATTTTATCCTCCAATATATCTTGTTTATAAATCACCGTCGGCATGCATATCCAAAATCACGCCTGCCTTTTGGGGCAGCTTTTCTTTTTCATAGGCGGCAAGCACCTGACGCATCAAATCGCGGAAGGGCTTGTCTCCCCTGCATTTTACGGTGAGCTGATAACGGTATTTGTCATTGATTTTTGTAATGGTGCAGGGCGTAGGACCCAGCACCCGTAAGGGCATTTTTTCCTGTTTCGATGCCAGCTGACCCAGTAAGACCGCAAAGCGGCTGGCGGCAAAGGCAACATCCGGCTCTTTTATACCGGAAAAGCCTACCATGCACAGCCTGCAAAACGGCGGGTACAAGCTCAGCTTACGGAACAGGATTTCCTGCTCGTAAAAAGCATCATAATCCTGCTGTGCCGCCAGATTTAACGCAGCATCATCAGGCGCTACGGTTTGAATAATGGCATGCCCTGGGCTTTTTGCGCGACCGCCGCGACCAACGACCTGCGTAATCAGGTCGAACACGTTTTCGCAGGCACGAAAACCCTGCGCAAACAACAGCGAGTCGATACCCAAAACGCCAACCAGCGTTACATCTTCAAAGTCCAGTCCTTTAGCGACCATCTGGGTACCCAGCATGATGTCGTATTCATGCCGACCGAACTGTGCCAAAAGCCGTTCGTGGGCATCTTTGGTTGCGATGGAATCCTGATCCATCCGCAGGATGCGTGCTTCGGGGAAAAGCTGTGCCAACTCTTCTTCGGCTTTCTGGGTACCAAAGCCCGTATATTGCAGCTTACCGCCGCAGGATGGGCAGTTTTTGGGTGCGGGGTGCATACTGCTGCCGCAGTAATGGCAAAGCAACTCCCCTTTTGCCTTGTGGTACACCATCGGCACGCTGCATTTTTCACATTTCAGTACCTGACCGCAGTCCTCACAGACGGTTACAGTCTGATAGCCGCGCCGATTCAAAAGCAGAATTGCCTGTTTGCCGTTGTGCAGTGTTTTCCGAATGGCATTTTCCATGGTGCGGCTGATATCGCCGGGATTGCCCGCTGCAAGCTCGGCACGCATATCCACCATTTCCACTGTGGGCAATGGATTGCCGCCGTAACGCTGGGTCAGCGTCACCAGCTGATACTTGTGCATCCGGGCTGCATAATAGCTTTCTGTCGAAGGTGTAGCAGAAGCCAGCAGCAAAAGCGAGCCATTTTCTGCCGCACGCTGCCGTGCGACTTCATGTGCAGAAAAGCGTGGTGCAGATTCACTGCGGTATGTATGCTCCTGCTCCTCATCAATGATGATCAGACCAATGTCCTTCAAAGGTGCAAACACTGCGCTGCGTGTGCCGACCACAATGTCCGCACCGCCATCCTGAATCATCTGCCACTGCAAAAAGCGCTCGGTATGATTCAAAGCGGAATGCTGTACTGCCACCCTGTCACCAAAAGCAGCCTTTAAGCGGTAAATCATCTGGGGCGTCAGACCAATTTCCGGCACAAGCACCAGTGCTTTCCGCCCCAGCGCCAGACACCGCTCAATCAGCTTGACGAACACCAGCGTTTTACCGCTGCCCGTTACGCCATACAGCAATGCCCCATGAGCGGCATTGTCTGCCAAATGGGGTTCCAGTGCATCATACGCCGCTTGCTGCTGCTCCGACAGGGTAACATCCAGCGCTTTCTGCGGAATGTGGCTGTACAGGTCAATCGTCTTATTGACTTTTTCGCAGCGCAGCACACCTTTGTCACACAGCCGCTCCAGTACGTCCCTGCTGATTCCCTTTTCTTCCAAGTCATTCAGCAGACGTGGGCCGCTGCTCAAAAGCGCAACTGCCGCCAGTTGTTTTGCGGTAGGCTTCGGCTTTGTGGGCAGCGCACCAATCAGGCTGTACTGGTTTTCGGTGTGGCGGGTCAGCTGCTTTTGCAGTATGGGTGTTACACCGTCTTCTGCCAATGCCGGCTTATACAATGCGCCATATGGGATGACCGCTTTTACCGCTTCATAGTAGGTACAAAAGGTACGCTCTCGCAGAAAAAGCACCAAACGCAGCAAATCCGGCGTCAAAGCAGCAGAATCCGGTGCTACATCATAGACCGCTTTCAGCTTGGCATTCACCGGTACTTCGTCACAGCCCAGCACAATTCCCATGCGGGGTTTTGAGCCTTTTCCGAAAGGCACCAGCACCATACTGCCGCTGCGCACCCGGTTTTCCTGATCCGGCATCACCAGATAGGTATAGAGTTTGTCGAAATGATAGGTGGTATTACTGACTGCTACTTGAACCGTCTTTGCCATACCGCCCCTCCTTTCGACTGTTCTTTTCTTATTTGCAGTGTGCGCAAATCAGCTTGTACAAATCGTCAGCGCACTGCTCCACCGTGTTGTTCACAACGCGCTCATCGTAAGTATCTGCCAGAGCCAGCTCACTGCGTGCAGTAGCCAAGCGGTTTGCCAGGCTTTCCTCGGTTTCGGTACCACGACCACGCAGACGAGCCTCCAGCTCCTTTGCGCTGGGCGGGCAGATGAATACCGTAGTTGCACCCGGATACAGGCGCTTTACATTGGAAGCACCGTTCACGTCAATGACCAGCACAACGATTTTGCCGGAGTTCAGGCGTGCATCCACTTCGCTGCGCAGCGTACCGTAGAAATTGCCGCAGTAGAAATTGGATTCCAGCACGCCGCCTTCCACCATCAGCTGCTTGAACTGCTCTACCGTGCGGAAGTGATAGCTTACGCCGTCCACTTCGCCCGGACGCGGATGACGGGTGGTTGCAGAAACCGTCTTTTCGATTTCAGGATGCGCTGCACGCATAGCTGCCACAACAGTATCTTTGCCCACACCTGCGGGACCAGACACTACGAACAAACATTTTTCATTCTCCATGATTTTCATCCTCCAACAGGGCTTCGGCACCTTCTTCGGCACTGCCCGCCACACGGTTTGCCACCGTTTCCGGCTGCAGCGCCGACAAAATCACATGGTCGGAATCCATAACCAGCACCGCACGGGCACGACGCCCATAGGTTGCGTCAATCAGAACACCACGATCCCGTGCTTCGCGCACGACACGTTTTACCGGCGCAGAGTCCGGGCTGACGACGGTGATCAGGCGTGCCGGGTTGATCATGTTACCGAATCCGATATTTACCAGCTTCATTCCCTGAATCCCTTTCACTTCAAGTTAAATTGTTGCAAACAAACTTACTCAATGTTCTGGATCTGCTCACGAATCTTTTCGATCTCTGCCTTGATATCCACCACGATGCGGGTAATATCCAAATCCTGGCACTTGGAACCGATGGTATTGGTTTCACGGTTCAGCTCCTGGGTCAAAAAGTCCAGCTTGCGGCCGACCGGCTCTGCCAAAGACAAAATCTGGCGGTACTGTGCCAGATGGCTGCGCAGACGGACGGTTTCTTCGTCGATGGCCGTCTTGTCCGCAAAGATAGCGGCTTCGGTCAGGATACGGCTGTCGTCGATATCACGATCTTCCAGAATGGTCTTCAGCTTCTCATACAGGCGGTTGGTGTAGTTTTCTACACGACCTTCGGTCAGACCCTCGATCTGGGTCACGAAGCCTTCCACCGTATCCAAACGGCTCAGAACGTCTGCTTTCATCTTTTCGCCTTCGGTTGCACGCATGGAGATAAAAGCGTCCAGCGCTGCATCGCAGACTTCCATCACGTCAGCGGTCAGCTCGTCTTCATCTGCACGGGCAGCCGTCACGGTCAGAACATCCGGCATGCGAGCCAGCGAACCTGCGGTCAAATCATTTTTGACGCCCAGTTCATCGCTCAGCTGGGTCAGCGCCTGCTGATAGCTGCGTGCCAGCTCCATGTTTACCTGCACGGTGCTATCCGGTGCATCCACCGTCTGGACCGTGAGCGCAAGCTCAACTTTGCCGCGGCTGATGCGGGCAGCCAGCTGCTTTTTCAGCTGTGCGTCCAGAAAAGCGAAGCTGCGGGGAATGCGGGAACTATACTCAAAATAACGAGAGTTCACGCTGCGAATCTCCACCGTAATGTCACGGCCATGCAGGACTTTTTCCCCACGGCCGAAACCGGTCATACTCAAAATCATGTTTCGCACCTCTTTTTTATTGTTTCTGTTCTGTGCGGTATAGGGATAGAGCGCTCTTTGGCGCATGGACATATACACGCTATTATATTTTACTCCTTTTGGCTTATTTTTTCAAGAAAACCAGACAAAGTCAAAGATGCATCCTTGTTCTTTTTCACGATTTTGGCAATTCCCATCCAATCAGAAAGCTTGTTGGCACGTTTATTTTTATCTTCTCCGCTTTTTTCTGTGAAAGATACAAAAGCGGCGGTCGGAATTTTACCGACCGCCGCTTTCCGGCTTTTTGATTTAATTTTGAAAAGAAACTTTCCTATCGGAAGCAAACACGCCTGTTACCTGTTGATTCCACACAGGAGAAGTCGTTTTTGTATGCTTCGGGTTACTTTTCTACCACACTGCCTTCGCCTAAAATACGCTCCAGCTCCTGCCGCAGCAGCGGGTGATCCTTTGCCCACAAACGGCGGGGCACCGCCAGCTTTTGCCGGGTGTCAGCCAAAAACAAAACCACAGGCTTATCACCGTCAAAAATCTCTAAAAGATTCAGGACTTTTTGCGTTTCCAAACACTCTTTGGTAGGCACACGGATGTACAAACGCTTTTCTGCCTGTTTGGTTTTCTGCGCCAGACTGGGACTGCCGCTCTGCGGACGGCGGGGGTCGTATTCGTTGATGGAAACGATCTGATCTGCCAGCAGTTTCGCAGGTTCATCTTCTCGCACAGACACACGACCGGAAACCACCACAACGGCATTATCCGTCAGCGCATCTCGACACTGCTCCAGCACTTTCGGGAATACGATGATTTCCATAGAGCCGGTCAAATCTTCGATATTAGTAAAAGCCATCATGCTGTTGGATTTGGTGGTCATAAACTTAGACTTGACCACGGTACAAACCACGATGACACGCTGTTCATCCATCGCCTTTGCATCTTCGCCCACCAAGTCTTTGATGGTATGGGACGCAAAATTTGCAATCTGTTTGCGGTAGGAATCCAGCGGATGACCCGACAGATACAAGCCCGTTGCATCCTTTTCCATTTGCAGCAGTTCGACCGAGGTAAACTCCTCCAGCTTGGGCATTTCGTAACCAGCTGCTTCGCTCTCCTCGCCCATTGCGGCAAAGAAATCCAGCTGACCTTCCACGTTTTTGCGTGCATCATTTTCCACGCTCTTTAAAATGCCTTCCACCGATTCCAGCATACTGCGGCGGGTTGCGCCCATGGTATCAAACGCACCGGCACGAATCAGATTTTCCACGGCACGGCGATTGATTTCATTGCCACGCATCCGCTTGCAGTAATCGTACAAATCCCGGAACGGCTCACCTTTGCGCTCCTCAATCGTGCGCGCCACCAAGTTTCGACCAACATTTTTCACGGCGTCCAGACCGAAACGGATGTTCTTTCCGTCTGCGGTAAAACCGCCATAACTGACATTCACATCCGGCGGCAGCAGTTTGATGCCCAAGCGAGAACACTCGCTGGAATATTCAATGACCTTGTCGGTATTATCCAGAACACTGGTCAGCAAAGCTGCCATAAATGCCACCGGGTAATGGCATTTCAAATAAGCCGTCTGGTAAGCCACATAGGCATAGCAGGCTGCATGGGATTTATTGAATGCGTAGGATGCAAAGCTGGACATATCGTCGTAAATATCATTTGCCACTTCCGCCGGGATACCGTTTGCAACACAGCCCTTGCACTCCTGCCCCGGCGTATCATTGCCGTAGACAAAGTGAGCACGTTCCTGCTCCATAACGGCGTGCTTTTTCTTACTCATTGCACGACGCACATTATCAGCCTGACCATATGAGAAGCCCGCCAGCTCACGGCAAATCTGCATGACCTGTTCCTGATACACGATACAGCCGTTGGTAACGTCCAGAATGTGCGCCAGCTGAGGCGTTTTGTACTGAATCTTATCCGGCTCGTGGCGATTGCGTAGATAGGTGGGAATCGAATCCATAGGGCCGGGTCGATACAGCGAAATCAAAGCGATGACATCTTCCAGATTCTGCGGCTGCAAACCAACGAGAACCTGCTTCATGCCGGTAGATTCCAGCTGGAACACGCCTTCGGTGTCGCCCTGACCCAGCATTTTATAGGTAGCAGCATCGTCATAGTCCAGTGTTTCGATTGAGAAATTCGGGTTTGTGCGCTTGACTTCATTTTCCGCATCACGGATTACCGTCAAAGTGCGCAGACCCAGAAAGTCCATTTTCAACAGACCCAGCTCTTCAATTTCGGTCATGTTGAACTGGGTAACCGGAACGCCATCATTGGTTGCAAGGGGTACATATTCATCTGCTGCTTCCGGCGTAATGACAACACCTGCCGCATGGGTAGACGCATGACGGGGCATACCTTCTACCTTGATGGCGGTATCCACCAGCTCTTTCACCTGCGGGTCGGTATCATAGAGCTTTTTCAGCTCGGTAGAAACCTCCAGCGCACGATGCAGCGTCATTTTCAGTTCCATAGGCACCAGCTTTGCCACGGTGTCCACGCTCTGATACGGCAGACCCATCACACGGCCCACATCACGAATTGCATTGCGTGCCGCCATGGTACCAAAGGTTACAATCTGTGCCACATGGTCGGAACCATATTTCCGGTTAACGTAGTCGATAACTTCCTGACGACGCTCGTAACAGAAGTCCACGTCAAAGTCGGGCATACTGACGCGTTCCGGGTTCAGGAAACGTTCAAAAATCAGGTTATAACGGATGGGGTCAATATCGGTGATGCCCACACAGTAAGCGGCAATACTGCCCGCACCACTGCCACGTCCGGGACCGACCGGAATGCCCTGACTTTTGGCGAAATTGATGTAGTCAAACACCGTCAGGTAGTAGGTGGTGTAACCCATCGTTTTAATGACGCCGATTTCATATTCCAGACGGTCGCGGTGACCCTGCGGAACATCTTTGCCGTAACGACGTTCCAAGCCCTCATAGCAGAGCTTTTCAAAGTATTCTTGGTTGGTCATACCGTCTGGTGCTTTGAAGTACGGCAGTTTGGTATGACCAAAGTCAAAATCAAAATTGCACATCTCCGCAATTTTTGCGGTGTTCTCACAGGCTTCGGGAACCATGGAGAACAAATCATACATCTCGTCCGTGGACTTGACGTAAAATTCGTCCGTCTGGAACTCCATGCGATCCGCGTCAGCGATGGTCTTGCCGGTCTGGATGCACAGCAGGATGCTCTGCATCTTGGAGTCCTCCCGGGTCAGATAGTGGCAGTCGTTGGTTGCTACCATGGGAATTCCAGTTTCCCGGGAAAGCTTAATCAGCTGCGGCAAAACGGCATCGTCTTCTTCCAGACCGTGATCCTGCAATTCGATGTAGTAATTATCCTTGCCGAACAGATTCTGATACCAGAGTGCCGTTTCCTTGGCGCGGTCATAGTCTCCTGCCAAAAGCGCACGGGGAATCTCACCTGCCAGGCAGGCAGACATGGCAATCAAGCCTTCATGGTGCTGCTCCAAAAGCTCCTTATCCACACGGGGTTTCGAGTAAAAGCCCTCGATAAAACCATGCGACACCAGCTTAATCAGGTTCTGATAACCCTGCTGATTCTTGCACAGCAGCACCAGATGGCAGTTGCCGTCGATATGGCTTACCTTATCAAAACGGGTGCGGTTCGCCACATAGACTTCACAGCCGATAATGGGCTTGACACCTGCCTTTTTTGCCGCTTTATAAAACTGAACACAGCCGTACATAACGCCGTGGTCCGTAATTGCCACAGCGTCCTGACCGCATTCTTTCACACGGTCCATCAGCTTGTCGATACGGCACGCACCGTCCAGCAGACTGTATTCGGTATGTAAGTGCAGGTGGGCAAACCTCTTTTTATTTTCACTCATCTTGTAATGCTTTTGCCTTTCTCTCTTGCAGCTCGGCGGCCAATGTCTCCAGCTTTTTGATGCGGTGGGACAAGCCCGATTTGCTGATTTCCGGGGTAAATGTTTTTGCCAGCTGTGCCAGGGTCAAACCCGGATTTTCCAGCCGACGGCGTGCTGCTTCCTGTAAGGATTCGGGCAGAGTATCCAATGCGCCCTCTGCTTCTAAGTAGCGAATCGCCTTCAAAGCGTTGCCGTAAGCAGCAGCGGTTTTGCCGATGTTCGCCATTTCGCAGTTGCTACGTCGGTTGACCTGATTGCGCACGGATTTCAACGCCTTTTCGTTCATTAACTGAATACTGGCGTTGCTGGCACCCATAAAGGTCAGCAAATCTTCCACATGGTCACTGGCCTTTACATAGACCAGATTCATCCCCTTGCGCCGCGTACGGTGGGGGGAAAATTCATGCTCTGCCAGCAGTGCTTCGAAATCATGGGACAGTGTGGTACGGTTGGACAAAAATTCCAAGCTGTACTCTTTCTGCGGGTCCGTCGCTGTACCGCCGCACAAAAATGCAGCGGCTACAAACGCAGACACGCAGTGCAAGCCCGTTAAAAGATCCGGGTCGATTTGCAGATTCACTTCTGCACCTGTGGTTCCGAACAAAGCGTGCAGCTTTGCTACCTCGTCCGGGTCTTTTACAGCAAATTCGTACAAAGTACCGTTGGGACGTACCTTTTCTACGGTTTCGCCCTGCACACCGCAGCGCTGGAACATTTTATGAGCATATGCGGCAACACTTTCCATTTCTGTCTGGATGACAATGCCGCGGGTATCAAAATATTTTGCAAAACAAGCCATGCCATAGCAGGCAGCCCTTGCACAACAGGGCTTTGCCAGCTTTCGCTGGGTTATTTCCCGTTTTGCGTCAGATGAAAAACTCATGCCGGGACGGTCTCCTCTCCTGGGTTTTACCGGTTCGCATCCCGGTGCTGAATGTTTGTTGTATAGCCCTGTTCTCGGCAGAACGCGCCGATTTTGCGGGCAAAGGTAATGCTACGATGCTTGCCGCCGGTACAGCCGCAGGCAATGGTCAATTCACTCTTGCCTTCTTTGATGTACAGCGGGAGCGCATACTCCAAAAGCGATTCGATGCGACGCAGGAATTCCTGTGCGGAATCAAACTGCATCACATAGTCTACGACCTCCTGATCCAGACCGGTTTTTTTCTTCAGTTCCGGCACATAGTAGGGGTTCGGCAGACAACGCAGGTCAAATACCAAGTCAGCATCCTTCGGCAAACCAAACTTGAAGCCGAAGCTGACCACATTCAAAATCATAGCAGGATTTTCGCTTTCCGCATTCACAAACATACTGACAATATGTTCCCGATTCTGTGCGGTGGAATACAGCGAGGTATCCATGTAATAGTCTGCACGCTCATACAGCGGCATGACCAGAGCACGCTCCTTGTCGATGGCTTCCATAGTGGAAACACCCGTTGCGATGCTGATGGGATGACGGCGACGGGTTTCTTTATAGCGGCGCTGCAAGACCTCGTCCGAAGCATCAATAAACAGGATGCGATAGTTTACCTCCAGATTGTCCAATTCCGTGAGCGCTTTGGTGATGTCCTCGCTGGAACGGATACCGCGCACATCCACTGCGATTGCCACTTTCTTCAGCATACTTTCGCCTGCCTGAGAAAACTCGATAAAGCGGGGCAGCAGCTCCGCCGGGATGTTATCAATGCAAAAATATCCGATATCCTCCAGTGCGTGCATAGAAACGGATTTTCCGCCGCCGGACAAACCGCTCACGATCAACAATTCCATGGTATGACTCTCCTCGTCCTGATTCTTTCCTACTCTGTATCCAATTTTATTTTACGACTCTGATTTCTTTTTCCAGCGTGTAGCCGGTTTTTTCCTTTACGATGGCAGCTACCTGATCGCACAGGGACTCCACATCGGCACAAGTTGCACCGCCCAGATTCACCGCAAAGCCGCAATGCTTTTCGCTGATGGCTGCGCCGCCCACACGGAAACCACGCAGACCGCACTGGTCAATCAATGCAGCTGCAAAAGCACCCTGCGGGCGTTTGAAGGTACTGCCTGCGCTGGGTTTATCCAGCGGCTGTTTATCCCTGCGCTGCTGCATCAGCTTATCCATCTGCGCACGGATTTCGTCCGGATTACCGGGCGTCAGGCGGAATCGTGCCGCCAGAACGCAAGCACCGGTTTCTTCCAGTTTGCTGTGACGGTAGGTCAGCTCCAAATCTTCTGCCGGAACGGTGTGTACCGTGCCATCCTGTTCCAGAATGGTAGCATCCAGCAGAACGTCCTTGACTTCACCGCCGTATGCACCGGCGTTCATATAAACTGCGCCGCCCACGGTGCCGGGGATACCATAGGCAAATTCCAGACCAGACAATCCCCTGTCCCGTGCGAAAATGCACAAACGACCCAAGCCGCAGCCTGCCGAAACGGAAACGACCGAATCTTCGCACGTCAGCTGCGGGTCCAGTGCGCTGATATCAATTACAACACCCCGATAGCCAGCATCGCCAAAAAGGATATTGCTGCCATTTCCCAGAAAATAATACGGCGTTTCGTACTGTTTGCAAATCTCCACCGTGCTTACCAGCTTTTCGGGACTGTCCGGGCGCACAAACCAATCCGCCGGACCGCCAATGCGAAATGTGCTGTGCCCAGACAGCATCTCCCCGCACTGGAACTCGATATTCTGAATCTGTAAAGCCGCGGTCAACTGAGACTGCTTCGACATAGCTTCCTCCTTAGTAGGTATCTACGGGGTCCACTTCCAGACCGAGATTCTTCATTAGTTCCTCGGCGGAATTGTAGCCCATCTGCTTCTGGCGGTTATTGATTGCCGCCGTTTCCAAAATGACCGCCAAATTACGTCCCGGCATAACGGGAATGGTGGTCGAGGGTAGTTTTACGCCCAAAATGTCATAATATTCGGTTTCCAAACCGGTGCGCTGGTAATTCTGCATGGGGTCCCAATCTTCCAGCTTGACCACCAGATCGATATTCTGGTTCATCTTGACCGCACCGACACCGAACACGCGTGCCACGTTGATAATACCAACGCCGCGCAGCTCGATAAAATGGCGGATGTTGCTGGGGGCTGTGCCTACAATATCACGGCTGGATGTACGGCGCAGCTCTACGGCATCATCGGCAACCAGACGGTGACCGCGCTTAACTAGCTCGATTGCGGTTTCGCTCTTGCCAATACCACTGTCGCCCAGAATCATAATGCCTTCGCCATAAACTTCAACCAGAACACCATGGCGGGTCACACGGGGTGCCAGCTCAACATTCAGAATACTGATCAGGTTGCTCATCAAGGTGCTGGTTGCTTCGTCTGCGCCCAGCAACGGGACTTCGTAAATTTTAGCGAAATCCATCATTTCCGGGTAGGGTTCCAGCTCATGGAAGCGGGAAACAATGATGGCTGGCGGACGCTGCAAAAATAGCTTTTCCAGTGCTTCGCGGCGCTGCAGCGTGGAAAACTGGGAAAGGTAATTCATTTCTGCCAGACCTACCGTCTGCAGGCGATTGGCATCAAAATAATCATAATAACCAGCCAAAAAAAGGCCGGGGCGGTTCACTTCTGCGCTGGTCACCTGGATCTGATCCAGATTTTTCGGTGCATACATGATTTCCAGGTCTGCATCTTCAATCAGTTTTTTCAAAGGACACGAAAAAGTGGCCATAGTGGCAACCTCCCATCAAACTAAACTTACTTAATATTATAATATTTTATAATGTGTATTACAATCCCAAAGGCAAGCTTATCCGCATCTCAACAGAATCCTTTTTCATTTCCGAAAAATCCATTGTACAGCAGTGAAAAATTGATGGACCAGCACCTCTATCATACCCAATTCTGCCCAAAAATCACGCTATTTCCCCTGCCGATCCAGCGAAAAATGTATCACAATAAACAAACATTTATAGAAATTTTCTTCGCACTGTAGCTTTACAAAAGAAATGTTACCAAACAGCTGTCAGGCGAATCGCAAAACCTTTCGTTACCCTTACTAATAGTAGAAAAAACATTATTCTAATTGTACCGGTTGTCAGTTCAGTTTCAGCATTCCCGATGCTATACTATACACAAAGAAGCGGGGGGTGATTCTGGATGAAATCTAAATTTTCTGAACATGTGAAGGCACTGCGCAAGCAGCAGCATATTACACAAGAACAGCTTGCTGAGGCGATGGGCGTAACGGTCGGCGCTGTTTACAAGTGGGAGCAGAATTTATCTACACCCGACATTTATATCATTATGGAATTGGCGCATTTCTTTGGTGTATCCGTAGATGCCCTAGTCGGATACGAAATACAGGACAGTACCGCGGAAACCTATGCAAAGCGAATCGAGGCGCTTCGGCAGAAGAAAGACTATGCTGCCGCAGTACGGGAAGCCGAACAGGCGCTTGTCCGCTATCCCAACAACTTTTCTATCCTCTACAACTGCGGAAATCTGTATAGCGTAAAGGGCATCGAAAATCCGGCTGCAGACATGAATGCCGACATGGAACTGGCAATCTCTTTTTATCAGAAAGCAGAATTATTGCTCTCTCAGAACAAAGATCCGCAGATCAATGCTTATACCATTGAGGCTGAGATTGCCTGGTGCAAAATTGCTCAGGATAAAAAAGATGACGCGCTGGAAATTTTGCAGAAAACCAACGTACACGGCGTTCACAATGCCAGAATCGGCCGAATTTATGCAACGGATGAGAAATACCCCATCGAAAAAACAGCTCCGTTTTTGACAGATGCACTGTTAAATGGAATTTCTATGCAGATCGACATTATGCTGGGCTATCTGAACTACTATGACCGAAAGGGAGAACTCGAGGCCGAGCTGGATGCAGCTCAGTGGCTTGTGGGCTTTCTAAAATCCCTGCGGCCTGAAGATAGCGTATCGTATTTAGACAAAATCATCGCTCCGTTTTGCTCTAAGCAGGCCCGCCTGCTGGACATCCTAGGAAGACCGGAAGATGCAGAAAAAGCCTTACAGGATGCCTTTCAAGTGGCTGTTCACTATGATGCAGCTCCAACCTGCAAATCGGATAGTGTGAGATTCTGTATTTCAGACAGCAAAACCGTGTATGACGATGTTGGTCCCTCAGCCGTGTCCGCCATTGAGGAGCAGATGGAGCGGGAGCAGTTCAGCGATGCGCTCCGCGCCATTTGGGAAAGGTTAAAAGCAGAAGTATGAAAAAAGAAAAAGCAGATATTCGTCCCTATACCCGGCAATTTTACAGAGGAAATGCATGGACCATTGCCCTTGGAATGGTGCATACTGTTTTAATCACTGTGGGCAGCCTAATGATTGCATGGCTCGTTCAGCAGACAATCGATCTGATCTCCGGCGTGGACGCCAGCTTCTCGCTGGGTCAGCTTGGCATTTTGACGCTACTTGTTATGGTTGTCATTTCTGTCGCTTATGCCTGTGCTTACTGGTCAAAACCGCGCTTTATTTCACGAGCCATTGGGCAATACAAAAACTTTGTATTTGAACGACTGACGCAAAAAGGCATTTCGGCATTTTCCAGCGAAAGCACCAGCCTTTACATTTCCGCGCTCAGCAATGACACGGCCACCATTGAAACAAACTATCTGAGCAATCTGTTTGGCATTGTCGAATCGGTGGTTTTGTTTGTTGCCACACTTGCCATGATGTTCTGGTATAATCCGGTACTGACGCTGGTTTCCATTGGTATT
Organism: uncultured Faecalibacterium sp.; assembly: GCA_937880095.1. Taxonomy (GTDB): domain Bacteria; phylum Bacillota; class Clostridia; order Oscillospirales; family Ruminococcaceae; genus Faecalibacterium. Next base: position 89,089 of record CALFLK010000020.1, read on the forward strand.
TCGTTCATACCGATTTTGGTTTCCCTACTGACTAGCAGCCGAGCCGTTACTGCCGAAAAGCGAATTTCCCAAGTCAATGAACAGTATATGTCATCTCTGCAGGATAGCCTTATGGGATTTTCCGTCATCAAATCCTTCCGGGCTGAAAAGCAGATGGTGCGTATTTTCCGAAACAAGGTCAGGGAAGTTTCCGATGCAAAGGAGCTTCGGCAAAAGATTTCAATCATCATTGAATTGCTGTCGACATTGTCCGGTATTCTGGTGCAGCTTGGCGTTTTCCTGTTTGGTGCATATCTGGCAATTTCAGGGAAAGGTGTTACAGCAGGTACTGTGTTGCTATTTGTCCAGCTGCTCAACTATATTTTGCAGCCAATCGCTACCATTCCGATATATTTTGCAGGCTTTCGCTCTGCCCGTGGCCTGATTCAAAAGTTGGCAAACGCTTTGGATGAAAACGTGCAGGACACCGGCACGCAAGAGAAAACGGAACTGCAAAACAACATTGCTGTCCGTGATTTGTCCTTTGGTTACGAGCCGGATAAACCCATATTGAAAAATATTAACTGCACCTTTGATTCCGGAAAAAGCTATGCTATTGTGGGTGCTTCCGGCAGCGGTAAATCCACACTGCTGCATCTGCTGACAGCATCTCATCACAGTTATTCCGGTACGATTGATTATGATGTGGAACTGCGGAATATTCGCAGTGATGCTCTTTATGATATGCTTTCCGTAATTCAGCAGAATGTGTTTATCTTTAATGCTTCCATCCGGGACAATATTACGATGTTCTCCGATTTCCCAGACGCTGAAATCCAGCGGGCGATCCGTTTGTCAGGACTTTCCAAGCTGATTGCGGAAAAGGGAGAAAATTATCTCTGCGGAGAAAATGGTGCAAATCTCTCTGGCGGTGAAAAGCAGATCCTTTTGGCGGATGAGGTAACAGCTGCGCTGGATGCCGAAACATCCTATCAGGTAAGTGATGCCATCCTGAATCTCAGTGATATGACAAGAATCGTTGTGACGCACGCACTGGATGCTGCATTGCTTCGCCGATATGACTGTATCCTTACCATGAAATCTGGCCAGATCGTCGAAAGCGGAACCTTTGAAGAATTGATGCACCAAAAGGGATATTTCTATTCACTTTACACAGTGTCCCAGTAAAATATCAAAAAGCCGTTGACAAAAACTGTCAACGGCTTTTTTCATATCCTTTGTGTGTTCTTTTCCGGGGTTGCGCCCCAATGTACGCTTTTGCAACAGCTGTGCTATTTTACTATCAAAAGAAGTACCGGCACTGTTTTGGCAGACACATCTTATAAAACCGATTGTCTGTGATAGCTTGTCACATCCGTACCCAGTTTTTCATAGAGATCTTTTACGCTGTATTTCTTTTCGTAAATCCCCTTTAGTTCAGGGTCGGTCGCACCCACCAGCTCCACAAATAAGACAATGCCATTCGGGGTATGGATTTCTGCCACCTTTGTTTCGGGAACGGTAATAAAACCGGTAATATTGGATTTGCAATTTGCGTCAATTCCCTCGATTTGTCCAGTATAGATGTACTCATACGGCAGGAAAACCTCATTGTTCTGGAAGGTCATCCGAGCAAGGGTCTGTAAAATACCGCATACACATTTGATCTCGTCTTCCGTATTTTCGCAAGAATCTTTTTTCAATTTGAAGGTCATTTCCATTCCATAGCCGCTGTATTCCGGGTCTTCGCATTCTTTTTCGTACAGCTCGGAAAAGCCGTAGGTTACAAAATGCCAGTAATCTCCGCCGTCATAAATGCTGATTCCGTCAAGGGGATCATTCCCGCCCAGCCGCATACTGATAAGCGGTGCATAGTGCCTTGGATCGGTTTGACCGGGATACAAGGTTTCAAAAGTTTCTGTAATTGCATCCCAGCCGGGTGCTTTTGTTGCTTCGCTTTCTGTGCTGGATTTCTTTTTGAATTGATCAAACCATCCCATAATCATCTTCCTTTGTTCGATTGCTTTTCTTCTGCCAGCATTCGCAGGATTCTTAAAATCCTATGTGCATGACAAGCTTATACATACTCGAAATTGACTTCTATTTTTCCGACTTTTACATTTATTAAAGCCCGATATGCTTGTGAATTTCGGACATAATCAAAGAAATCCCCGTCAATCTCTTCGTCCCAGACGGCATCTTTGAACTTGTTTGTCCACTTGCTCGGCTCGTACAAGATGTTTAAATGCAGCTGTCTGAAATCCCCTTCGCAGTCATCACTGAACTGTCGGGTCAAAGAAAAATAGAATTTAGGCTCGCCAGAAAACGTATAAGTGCCTGTTTCATACAAAAGCATATCACTCTCAACCGCAACCGGTATGCTGCACATCTGTTCAAATACATTCACAAGATCCGAAAGATTCATTTCCTGCTTTACATTCGAAATCAGCTCATAGTAAACGTACGCGGGGTCCCTCCCCTCCTGCAATTTGGGTTTTGCGATCTTCCTTTTCAAAATGTTAAAAATTCCCATATCAGTACTTTATAGCTCCACACCGTATTTTTCTATAAGACGTTCTTTTTCCTCTTTCGTCAGGGTTACGATAACATGGTTAGCGTCATAATATTCCTTATGGACATTCTCTATGAAATCAGAATAGGGAATCGTTTCGTTGCCGGCAAAAAGGACATACCATGCTTCGATATTTTCAATCTGATTCAGCACGATATATGGCTTGGTCGGGAAAATGACCGGGATTCCCTCTTTCATTGCATACACCCCGACACGGCCGTTTTCGGTATCGTATACTTTTGGTTCCGCATAGCGCGCGTCACTCGTCTGGAGATCACGCAGTAACTCCGCGAAATTGTTCAGATTTCCGTTGATTCTTTCCAGTTCTTTCTGACCCAGCGAAATCGGATTGACTGCACCGAAAATCTCAAAATGCTGATAGTCACTGCCGTATTCCTTTTGCATTTCTTCTAACGCAGCGCGGCTTGCCTTGGTATCCAGTTCTATAAAATGTTCGTTATCCGCTATGCTGACCTTTTCGCCTTCACGATAATATTGATTGGTCTTGAAAAACGCACATATCTTCGCAGCGCACTGATAGAAACTGCGAATCTCTTTTGCCGTTGTCGGCAAGCTTAACAGAAGATTCACTTCCGATTTGCTGACCGACAAATCAATTCCTCTTGCCGGGTTGGATGGATCACAAAGCAGTGTATGTTCAGCCACCTGATTCGGAATAATGCAATAATTGGCATCACTTACGCCATGCGCCAGACCGGACAGTTTGATGATATCCACAAGTTGAAATTTCTTTTTGAACAGCCCCTTTTGTTTGATTTTCACTTCGACTGACATAAGATTTCCTCCTTTTATATGTACTGTCCATATGCGCGCACATGGTGTTTTTATTGTGTAAAACCTCTGCTTTTTATCATAATCTCATTGTACAAAAGATTGCTTAAAAACACAAACATTTACTTTATAACGTAAAAAATTCCGAGAGCGGCTCCTTGCAGAACCACCCTCGGAATTTTTCATTGTATGCGTTGCCGCTTTGCCATGCCGGTCAGCAAAACTTTACCTGCACGCTGCATGGCGTTTTCGCATGGTTTCTTCGCCTGTCAATCAGGCATTCGTACCACGGTTCTTTCTGCGAGCCTGATACAGTACCAGTGCGCTGCCACCGCAAACGGCTGCCAGCACGATCCAGGTAAACAGATGGCTCTGATCGCCTGTCGGTGTAGCAGAAGGCTGTGCCGGTTTTGTCGTAGCAGGTGCTTCTGTTACAGAAGGTTTCTCCGTGGGCTTTGCCGTAGGCTTTGCGGTTTCATCCGGTTTTGCAGTGGGCTCCGGATTTTCCGTAGGTGTCGGCTTTTCGGTGGGTTTGGGCTGATCCGTGGGTTCCGGCTCTGCCTTGACCAGATTTTCAAATGCCTGCGTCAGTGCCGTTTGTGCTGCATCCACCTGCTCCTGAGAAGCATCGCTTGCATCTGCTACGATTGCCTTTGCAGCGTCCAGCGCTGCCTGGAAACGCACAAACGATGCTGCCGTGTAATCTGCGGACTGCACCGATTCATACCGTGCCACCAATGCGCTCAGCGCGTCGGTATTGCCGCAATCCACCAGCAATGCTTCTGCATTTTCCAGCTGTGCCAGAACAACATTCACTTCGTCCTGCACGGCAAAGCCTGCATTGAGCTTTGCTTCGGCTTCTGCCACGACCGCGTCAAATGCCTTGACGCTGCTGGTGGTCTTGCCGTCCTTGGATACAGCTTTCAGTGCCTGAATGCGCTCTGTCAAAGCGGTGGTATCCACCACATCCGGAGTCGGCTGTTCGCTGTGCTCTGTACCGAACACTTCCAACTCTACAATGTGGTTGGTTCTGCCGCCGGCTGTCGTGCCATCCATATAAATACGGACATACTGTGCCTTGGTATCTTTCGGGACAGCAAAGCTGTGACCCTCTGCGCTTTCTGCATACGGTTCATCCGTACCTGCGCCCAGACCATGTTTGTTTGCAGTATCCGTATTGTAGAGAATGACAGGATTTGCAAAGTCTTCGGTTTCAGTAACGGCAACTACCGTATTCTGGTAGGTTCTGCTGTCATCCCAGTAACGATACAGATTCACTGCTGTGAGATCGTACAGCTTTTCCAGATCCAGCTGCAAATACGAGCCCTGCTGGTTACCGTCTGCGCCAAACTCTGCGTAGTTGCCAACGGTATCATCTTTCGTTCCGTCTACTGCCATGGACAGCGGACGGTCACCGCCCTTTGCCGCATCGGTACCGTCCAGATACTTTGCGGTCAAACCTGTCTTATTCAGTGCGATATTTTCGCAGACAACCTCTTCGCCGTACAGCTTCAAATCGCCAACGGTAATGAACTTATTCTGGTTTTCCTCCTGCCAGTGGTAGGAGCTGGTGCCACTGATACGGATATACTTTGCCAGTGTCGGGTCAAAGCGGATTTCCGTCGTGCCGCCATTGCCTGCCTCGTTCAAATCTTCATCCGCGAAGGTTGCGCCTTCCGATACGGGTGTCCAGTTTGTCTTGTCGTTGCTGACTTCCAGCACATAATCGCGCAGGTTGCCGGTACACTTCCAGTAAGCATTCGGCTGATCTGCATAGCGCTTGGTGTAGTCTACGCCGTGCAGACGGTATTCCTTGCCCAGATTTACAATCAGGTACGGATTGCCCTTTGCAATGCCGGCTTCTGCCTTTTCACTGGTCCAGTATGTAGTAGCATCGCCATCAAAGATGCCGTCCGTGTTGCCTTCGCTAGTGCCGGACACTTCAACGGTCATGTCTGCGGTATCCAGCGGAGCTTTTCCGTCATGGGGTACAGTCAGCTTCTGAACTGCATCATAGCCCAGACCCTCTGCATATACGGATGCAGCAACTTCACCGTTCAGGGATGCATTGCCCAGTACAACATCTGCCGTGTTCAGTGCCAGATAGCGGTTATTTGCATCATATGCGGAGCCGGACAGTGCGCCGTCCACATAAACCTTGATGATACCGTTGTTTTCCTTGACGCCGGTAATCATATGCTCTGCACCGTCATTGACTGTATTCTTGGATACAGCGGTCACGTTGCCCAGCTTGAAATAGACCTTTCCGTCAGCCTGTACGCCCAGTTCTGCCTGTGCGCCATGCTTCAAAACTGCACCCTGTGCAGAGGTGACAAAGGTATTCAGGGTAAAGCCGTCATCCGACAGATCCACACTGCCCAGATTCTTTTCACCTGTTACCGGTGCTTTTGCGGACTGAACCGCCAGGTTATCCTTGTAATATACCGTCGAAATGGTATTGCTGTTCAAGGCATTGCCTGCCAAATCACGGATACCGTTTGCGGTAATATTCAGCGTTTCGCCATAGGTCAGCGGTTCTGCCAGCTGCAGCTTGTAGGTAATGCCGTCTGCACTCTTGGTCACAGTTGCATTTTTGCCTTCCACCTGAATGTCATTGCCGGTAACCTTTTCGTTGAATTTTACGGTTACGGTGTTCTTGCCGTCGGTATAAGCACGCTTGATTTCCGGTGCGCTGGTATCGCCGTTCTTGGATACACGCAGGATGCGTACTTCGTTGGGCTTCAGGGTGAAGCTGTACTGCTTACCGTAGTCCAGCGTACCAGTGGTTTCGGTACCTTCGGGCATATTGTAGTGATGCTCCAGATGGTACTGCAGGGTGCCGGCATTTTCGGCAACACCCATGGTACGGTCAAAGGTAAAGGTAATGGTCTTATCCTGCGTTGCGGACGGGTTGCGCATGGAAATGATGCCGTCCATGCCATCAAAGCAAGAATAACCGTATGCTTCTGCCTGATTCTCGTCAGAAGCAAAGTCGTTCAAATGGGTGCTATCCGGCTTGCCGCCAATCATCTTGGAATTTTTCAGCATATGGTAGTTTTCCTGCGCCCATGCCGTAAATTCGCTGGTGACCTCGTACTTGCCGTCGGTCATGATCTTATCCGAATAGTGCAGCTCCCAGAATGCATTGCCGCGGGTGGACATCATGTACAGATAATTCTTGAAGTTTTCGTCCGTTGCGGTATTGGCATTCATGTTGGTGCCTTCCACGCCGTACACCGGGTCATGGTTGTACAGGTTGGACAGCGGGAACTGGAACGCATGGTTCTTGATAAAATCGTAGTAGCAGGCGTCACGGTAGGTCATCTGCTTATCCAGATGAGAAGTACCGAAGCTAGCATTGCGCTGGTCAGCAGTACACTGAATCCAAACGCTGTTTGCCCACTGCAAGAACCAAGGGCTGGGGTTGGTATAGCAGGTCAGAGAAATCCACAGGTTCGGGATATTGTTTTCCTTTGCGTTTGCACGGACAGCTTCCATCAGGTCAATCCATGCTTCCCACAAATCGGTGACATGGTACATATGATGATAGCCGCCGGTCATATGGTGGTGTGCATAACCCGGCACACCATCCTTTGCAGGGAACTGGTTGTACTGGCCAACATCTGCAAAGCCGTCCCACTTCCAGTAGTTGATACCGAATTTCTCCTGGAACTTAAACGCCATATTCTGGAAGTTCTTTACATATACACGGTCCGCAACGTCAACCGAACCGCCAGCACCGCTGCCCTTGCCGCTTTCGGTCAGGATATTTGCCAGATGACTCTGGAAGTTATAACCGCCGCGGGGACCTACCCAAGTGCCGAAGCGACTACCGAAGTTTTCGACCAGCTCGCTGGCGGGGGTAAATTCGTTGGGGAATTTGGAGTTGAACTCCCAGAAACCGCTCTTGTTTTTGCCCACGCCGGAACGCTTAGCATCCACCGGGGTTTCGGTGTCGTTGTAGTTGTTCCAACCATCGTCGGCAACGTAGGAATCCAGCGGTCGGGTTTCTGCCTTGTTCAGCTCACGGTCCACTTCGATGAAGGATTTCCAGATGCTCTGGTCGTCAATCAGCATCATGTTATCGAACCAGGAATTGTACTGCAGACGGAAATCAGAAGGCGTTGCAATGGACTTGATGTATTCGAAGAAGTCTGCCTGCTGCACCTGCATATCGGTACTGCGTGCCGCACCGGCAACCGTCTGCCAAGTCACATATTTGCCGTCCTGCGTCAGCTGATTGTCCTGCGCAAACTGCTTGAAGGTCTTGCCCGTGTAGTAACGCATACGGCCTGTGTCGTTTTCAATCTGGGTATCTGCCGCCGGGAACTCGCAGCCAAAGAACATACCCTGCACATAAATGGGCTGACCCAGATTTGCCTTGAACTCCTCCATCTCCACAATGCCGCCGTGGCCGGTGGGAATGGTCCAGGTATTGTCGGAAGAATTCACTTTCAGGGATTCCAAATCAATGAAGTCGATGGCGGCTTTTTCCCGGTCAGCTTCCGGTACGCTGATTTCCAGGAACTTACGCATGAAATGGTCGCCGTCATACATGACAACATTTTCCGAGATGGTGTAGGTCACATCTCGGAACGTAAACGGTGCAAACTGGAAGGTCACTTTCTGACCATGCTTTTGCTGACCATTGAGGGTAACACTGGTTTCTTTGACAACCGGTTCGCCCTGCAACGTCAGATTGCTCGCCTTAAATTCTCGTTCCGCCTTGGGTGCAGTATAGGGCTCTGCGTGCAGATTGAACTCTGCACCACCTGCAAACTGGGCACCGTTCTTTGCCGATTTTGCAACCAGCTTCAGCTGTCTGGCACGCTGCGGCTGCTCCAGATTGACATAAATGGGAGCAACGTCATTGTACTGGAAATCGCCGGAAGCAATCTTTTTCCAGCTGGAATCATTTGCTTCAAGCGTTCCTTCTTTGTTGGATGCCCACAGCTCATAGCCCAGAATGTTTCCGTTGGTTGCTTCGCCCTGCTGCCGCGGTGTGTAGGAGAAGCACTGGAACTCCACATCCTTTTTCATGTCAATGATGACATTGTAGGGATATCTTTGCGGTCCCACACCGCCGCCATAGTTGGTATGCCAGATGGAATCCACATTGCCGTCCAGCAGATTCTGTGCGGGACCATCGCTGGCACCGCTTGCGTTTTGACGGCTGTCTGCTTTTGCTGTCCAGCCGTTTCGGTTCAGCGCAGGATGCAGCGTTTCGGTATCCTGCGGTCCCTTTGTAACACGGACGACAAACTCCTCGCTGCCCTCCGCCGGGACAAAGGCTGTTGCTTTTCCATCCGTGCGTTTGTTTACGATCCGCGTCGTCTGGAGCTTATCACCGGCTGTATCAAATTCTCGCTCAATCAGATCATTGCCGATGATAACTTTTCCGTTTTCCTGTTTTACCGTCACTTGATGTTCCGGTGTTTGGGCGTATGCTGTTGGTGATAATGCTGTAAGTACCGGATTTACAGCAATCGCCATTGCCAAAACGCCCGCCAAAAATTTACGTTTCATGTCCGTCCTCCTCACGGTTTCTAGTACATCCAGTATAGCTTCATTACACATTTTATACAATTCTTTCGCAAACAAAGTAAAACTTTAAGCAATTTTATTCTTTTTTCTCCTTACAACAACACCTTTCTACGGTGCTGTCGCAAGATCTTTCCTGTTTTCGTCTGTATTTCATAGAACACGCTACCTTATATAATATATAGCTTGTCACCTGCGTACCACAGCAACTGCTAATCTCATCGCTCCCCACCGCTCTTTCGCAACGGTATTTCCACAAGAATTTCTTTCTATAAAAATAAAAAGTGTGCAATATACATAAAGCATGTTTGTTAAATTTATGTACAATATCTATAGACAGTGTATCGTACGTTTTGATAGTATAGTCTGCGTGAGTGCATCACGACACGGACTGATTTTTCCGTTTTTTCACTTCAAAATACAGGAAAAGAGAACTCCACCAGCAACGCACATTTTCCACAACGTGATCTGTCTGCTATGTGGAGATTGAGGGAGCTTTGTATCTTTTCTTGTATCTATCGGCAGACGAAAAAATCAGGGTTGTGCCTACCACGCTCAATAATAAAAGAAAGAGGTATCTAGCATGAAGAAAATCCACAAGCGATTGCTGGCTTCCTTGCTGGCAGCAGTGATGCTGGCAGGGCAAACGGCAGTATTTGCAGCGGCTGTGCCAGATCCTGCACTGGAGACAGGCAGCGATATCAATCTGGCTCTTCAGGAAGGCGTAACCGCTACCGCAGATGACACTGATGGCACCGATTTTGTCGCTGCGAAAACCATTGACGGTGATCACAGCGCAAACTCCCGCTGGGGCTCCCACAATGATAACCAGGGTACTACCCCCCGCACTCTGACGCTGGACCTGGGCAAAACTTGCACCATCAACAGTGTCAAGCTCTTTTGGGAAAAAGAGAACATTCAGGACTATGTTATTGAAACATCCGCAAATAATTCCGACTGGACCCCGCAGGTAACCGTTACCGGTGCAACTGCAGCTGCTGACGTCACGCACGCATTTGACGCACCCGTCGATGCACAGTACATCCGTGTACGCGTGACCAAGTATGGTCCGGCTGTTCCCGGCTGGTACAACGTAGGCGTGCGTGAATTCGAGGTCTACGGCCAGAAGAAAGAGGAAATCGTCATCGGCAATCTGGCAACTCTGCCCGGTGTTCAGGCAGAAGCCAGCAACACCGACGGCAATCAATTCACTGCTGACAAAACCATCGATGGCGACACCAGCAATGATTCCCGCTGGGGTTCCGGCAACGATAACGCTGGTACCACCGAGCGCACTCTGACCCTGAACCTGGGTGCTGAGCGCACCATTACCGGCTTCAAGCTGTACTGGGAAAAGGAAAACATCAAGGACTATGTCATTGAAACCTCTGCAAATGGCACCGAGTGGACCGCACAGGTAACCATCACCGATGCAGCTCCTGCTCTTGATGTTACCCATGATCTGGGCGCAGGCCATGAAGTGACCGCTCAGTATGTCCGTCTGCGTGTAACCCGCTACGGCGAGGCTGTCGCTAACTGGTACAACGTTGGCGTGCGTGAGTTCGAAGTCAATGGTCATATGCCCGAAAATGTCGAGCCTCCCAAGCCGGACGACACCCTGCTGGTTGAGCCCAAGGGCACCAACCTGGCTCGTCTGGACAGCGTTACCGCTTCTGCTACCAACGTAGAGAGCGGCACACAGTTTAATGCTGACAAGGCTCGCGACGGCAACAAAACCGCTAAGGAATCCCGCTGGGCTACTGACCGGAATGTACCTACCCCCACCATTACCTATAATCTGGGCGGTAAGTACAATGTTGGCAGCGTGATCCTGTACTGGGAAAGCAACAGCCCTGACGAGTGGTATGTGGAAACCTCTCTGGACGGCAACACTTGGGAAACCCAGAAATCCTTTAACGCAAAGCTGCCCATGGGTGCTGCACCCATTCAGACCGTTAACTTTGACCACCCCGTAGAGGCACGTTATGTTCGTGTGCGCGTCGAAAAATACAGCAACAGCCACTGGAACAACGTCGCTATGTACGAATTCGAGGTCTATCAGGAAGAATCCGAAATCGTGATGACTCCTGCTACCGTCGCAAACGAACTGGCTCAGACCGTGACCATCGAAAATGGCAAGGTCGTCATGCCCGGTGCAGTGCCTGAAAAGTACACCGCAACCTTCGGCTGCAACTATGAGCAGGTTGTAGATGCAGACGGCAACATTCATACGCCTCTGGTAGATACCAAGGTGGAAATCACTGTTACTGTTCGTGAAAAAGCAGATTCCACTGTATGCGGCTCCGCTATGGCTGAGCTGACCATCCCCGGTGTACACCATGCAAACGAAGGCAACGAAAAGCCCGCTGTCGCTCCCGAACTGGCACAGTGGTACAGCTCTGCAGAGCAGGCTGGCAAGGTCTTTACTCTGAACGAGCAGAGCCGTATCGTTGCAGATGAATCCATGCAGAGTGTTGCAAAGGAACTGAAGAACGACATTCTGGACCTGTTTGGTCTGGACCTGCCCATCGTTTCCTCCGGTGTCAAGGCTGGCGATATTCAGCTGACCAACTTTGACGGCGAGGGCTTTGACAAGGAAACTTACAACATGGTTGTTACTGACCATGTTGAGATTCAGGCTAACCACACCACCGGCGCATACTGGGGTACCCGCTCTGTTCTGCAGGCACTGGTCCTCAGCAAGAATCAGACCATCGCTCAGGGTACCGCTCGCGACTACCCCGAATTTGAGACCCGTGGTTTCATGCTGGACGTAGGCCGTAAGCCCATGTCCATGGAGAAGCTGCGTGAGTTCGTGAAGAACATGGCTTGGTACAAGATGAATGACTTCCATCTGCACCTGAGCGACAACCTGATCTTCATGGAAGATTATGTTAACGCTGGCAAGAAGGACGAAGCTTGGAACTCTTATCAGGGCTTCCGTCTGGAATCCAGTAAGGAAGGTCTGACCTCCAAGGATTACTTCTACAGCAAGCAGGAATTTAAGTCCTTCATTGATGATTCCCGTGCACTGGGCGTGAACATCACCCCCGAAATCGACGTTCCCGCACATGCACTGTCTGTCACCAACTACATTAAGAACACGCTGGGTCGTGATGATCTGGTCCTGCACAAGCTGGGCGGCAGCCGTCCCTGGTTTGACCATGTGGATATCAGCAAGCAGGAAGCAATCAACATCGTTAAGACCATCTTTGATGAGTACATCGACGAAAATATCTTTGACGAGAACACTGTAATTCACATCGGCGCTGACGAATTCTACGACAGCCATCCGGCTTATCGTAACTTCCTCATCCAGATGATCGATTACATCCAGAATGAAAAGGGTCGTCAGGTTCGTGTATGGGGCAGCTTGTCTCAGATGAGCAACACCCCCGCAGAGCATCCCTTTACTGCTGAACATGTGCAGGGCGCACAGATGAACATCTGGAACACCAGCTGGGCAAAGCCGCAGGATATGTTCAATCTGGGCTTTGACCTGATCAACACCGTTGACGGTCAGCTGTACATTGTTCCCAGCGGAAAGGGCAACCATGGCGGCTACGGCGACTTCCTGAATGCACAGGCTCTGTACAATGGCTGGGAGCCCGAAAGCATTGGCGGTGTTTGGATTCCCACTGGTTCCGAGCAGATGATGGGTGCTACCTTTGCAATCTGGCAGGATAACATCGACACCCGCGCTGCCGGCATCAACGAAACCGATACCTTCTACCGCTTTATGGACGCTATGCCCTACCTGAGCGTAAAGATGTGGGGTACCGGCGGTGACGGTCTGGACCGCAACTTCGAGGCAGAAAAGGCTAACATCGAAGCTCTGGGTACTGCTCCCAACACCAACCCCTACCACGAGATTGAAAAGGCTCCTGATACCAAGGAGTACGCACAGTATTCCTTCAACAACAAGCATGACCTGTCCGGCAACAAGCACGATCTGACCCTGAACGGCGCAACCATCGGGAATGGCAGCCTGGTGCTCAACGGCGGCAAGTCCTACGCAGAAACCGGTCTGAACGTCATGGGTCCCAACAACTCTTTGACCTTCAAGGTATACAAGGACAGCGCTGCACAGGACGGCGAGCAGATTCTGTTCGAGGCTGACGCTGCTTATGGCGAAACCACTGTCAAGGCTCTGTCCTCTAACAACGGCAAGTGGAAGCTGGGCTTTGCACGCGAGCTGTATGAGTACGTCTTCAACTACGATCTGCCCCACGACCAGTGGGTCGAGCTGACCATCCGCAACGAGGGCGACAAGACCTATCTGCTGGTAGACGGCAAGAAGATTGAAGCTATCGGTTCTTTCCTGCCCGACGAACACGCTACCACGAAGTTCATGGGCAAGACCGGCATCAAGTACTCCTCTTTCGATATCCCTGTTGCACGCATCGGCAGCACCGAGAATGCTTTCCAGGGCAAGATTGACAGCGTTGCATTCCACTCCAATGATGTGACCCCTGCTGAGCGCTTCGAGGTTCAGTTTGTTTCCAACGACGGCACCGTTCTGGATTACGCAACGGTAGATGCAGGTCAGACTGTCACCGAGCCGGAAGCTCCTGTTCTGGATGGCTTCGTATTCAAGGGCTGGTTCACCGATAAGGATTGCACCACTGCTTACGATTTCACCACTCCTGTAGATAGCGACATGACGCTGTACGCAAAGTGGGTAGCAGTTGACAAATCTGCACTGAAGGAACAGATCCAGAAGGCTGAGGATATGATCGGCAAGAAGGATCAGTATGTTTCTGATAACTGGCAGCAGCTGGTGGATGCACTGAACGAAGCAAACAAGGTCATGGACAACAAGTCCGCTACCGAAGCAGAGGTAAAGACTGCTGTTGAGGCTCTGTCCGACGCGATGTCTGCACAGCTGCTGAAGGCTGACAAGTCCGAGCTGAAGGATCTGGTGAAGAAGGCTGAATCCAAGAAGCTGAAGGGCTATACCGAAGAAAGCGTTAAGGCATTCCGTACCGCACTGGAAGAGGCTAAAGCTGTTCTGAACAACGAGAACCTCAGCCAGAAGGACCAGGCTACTGTTGATAAGGCTGTAGAGCAGCTGAACGCAGCAATCGCAGGTCTGACTGCTGAAAAGACGCCTGTCACTCCTCCCACGGACGATACCAACAACGGCAACAATGCACAGAATCATCAGGGTAACGGCGCTGCAACTGGCGATGAAACCCATATGCTGGTTTGGAGCATTGCACTCCTGATTTCTCTGGCTGGTGCAACTTGGGCAGGCATGGCTGCACATAAGCGTAACAACAAGTAATATTGGATGATTACAGCTTTTGCGGTTTAATGTTTCAAAAGAATCCATAAAAGGTACGGCACAGTTCCATAAAGGAATTGTGCCGTACCTTTTTTATAAAACTGTATATTCCCTGATTACACATCTCTCATCAAAAGAAAAAGCCGCAGATTTACTGGATTTCCAGCATTTCTGCGACTTTTTCTTATGGTGCGAAGGAGGGGATTTGAACCATAGGAAGCCTTTTATAAGAATGACTTTCCCGCCTTTTCAAGCGAATATCCTATACATACATCGATATTTCGCCTCATTTCACCCACTATTTTCGTATCATAAAAACAAAAGTGTGTACCTTAATGTGTACCTGATCAAAACAAAAAGCCCCCAACCATTCGGATTTTCCGGACAGTTGGGGGCTTTTCACATCATATTATTTCTTCGTTACCAACTGCGTAACCACCTGATGCAGACCCGTGCTGCCCAGACCGCTGGCCAGACCGATCAACACCACTTCGGGGGTAACATCCGGCCAGTGCATCCAGATGGAGAGCACCAGACCTAGCAGGCCGACAATCGCAGGGATATAGCGGTTGTCAAACTTGGGAAACAGGTTCTTCAGGATGTAGCCGACACACAGGCAAATACCAACGATAACCGGCACCATGTACTCATTCAAAAAAGACAGATCCATAATCAAGTTCCTTTCTTACTTATGTTAATTCTTATCTTACGACTTAGGTTACTTGTGATATTCTTCCAAATCTTCAATTCTATGATTGATGACCTTGATTTGTTCCTCGACTACCGGCATACGCTCGGCAAAGCCGTTGTGCTTGCGTACCTCTCTGGTCAGCTCGTTGATACGCTCCTGCATGACAGCCTTTGTCGCATTGTTGGAGATCAGGACGCCCACGAGTGTTAAACCGCCCGTGATGGCTGCTGCGATAACCGTTTCCACCGCTTACACCTCCACACAGGGCACCTGCAGCTCTGCGGCCAGAGCCTTGATCTTTTCCGCGTCACCGGCACTGACGGGACCTACCTTGTAGCTGGCCAGCTTGGGCTTTGCCGGCGCGCCGCCAAAGGTGTCACGGTGCAGCTGTGCCTTGCCGTACCAGAAGGACTTCTCGGTGCGGGTGTCGATATGTACAAAGAAGCCGTCCTTTGCGGTTTCGTAGAGGCCGATGCCCAGAATACCGATGCTCTCGGCGTACTTGGCAATCTCGGCCGGAGCTACGCCCTTGATGGAGAAATCCGCTGCCATGCCGTAAAGGTGCTTGCTACTCTTGGCACCGCCAACGGCTGCGTTATGCTTGGGGCAGCGGTAGCCGCTGTGCTTACGAATCAGAATGGGCTTGCCGAAGTGGTCGCGGATGTTCTGCAGGTACTCAACCAGCTTGTCGTCAATCTTGGTCTGGCTGCAGCAGCCACGGCCGTGGCAATCAAACTCAGTAGATACGAGATTCTTGGACAGACGGGTGTTTACACCTTTTTTGTAAGTTTTAATAGCCATAATCTTTTCCTTTCTTTATCACGTTTTTACAAAGTTCAATTCACCTGCAGTAGAAATCACCGTAGCGGTATAGCTAGCATGATCTGCACTATTTTCACAGTACAAACCAATCTCATCTCCTGCATGAACTACCAGATTTGCTGCTGCGCTGGCCCCAAATGTGCGCTTATCGCTTACGTTACCAGACCACGCACCGGAAGATGCTGCAACTCTCTTTCCGTTCAAAAGGATTCTGCAAGCGCAGGAACCATATCCATCTACATTCGGATTATCTGTTGTACTTGAAATCGTTGCCATGAGAATTCCTTCCCTCTGAGCAGTTGCCTTGTAATGTGCAACTGACAAATCCGGGAAGGCAAGCTTTCCCTCAAACCGATAATCATTCACTCCCGGCATGGAAACTCCTGTACCAACTGCTCCCATTATTCCACCCCTTTTCCGCAAATCTGCTTGTACTCTGCTGCCGTGATGCAGCCTGCCTGCACATACCGAGCAAGCTGTGCATCATCCAAACGACCAAGCTCATACTGTACGCGCAAAAACTCAAACATGGGTTGCACCTCCCTGCATCAACATGACCTCCAGCAGTGCAGTTTCTGTCGCTTCCACACGCTGCTCCAATGTGGGCTTGTTGCGCTCTGCCAGTTCTTCCGGGGTGTAAGGATGATACACCTGCACATCTTCGTACTCGTCCCAAGCGTCCCGTGCCGGCTGGTCAATCACCAAATGGCGCAGGCTTGTCGTGCCCGGCATGACTTCGATACGGCTTTTTTCTTCCTGAGCGGGGTGGTGCTTGACCAGACGCTGTGTATTTTCCAGCCAGCCTTTTTTCAAATCAGGCACAGAGGCAAGTAGCTGTCCTGCTTCATCGTATACTTTCATCGGCTGTCTCCTTTCAGTTCATTTCTACGCGCCGCAGATAGACCGGTACATCACAGGTAGGCTTATTCGGCACAGTTACCTTAATGGCGCCCTCCAGCGTTTCCACATTGCCAGCGCAAATACTATTCATTCCTGCCTGCAGCTCTGCATCTGTCTTTGTATTACCGGTCTTGTAGAACCACGGATCTTCTGTGTCGTATGCAGCGCGCATGCCGGGACAGCTTACTGTCTGGGTCCACGCATTGCCGGACTGCTGCCAGCCATCCAGCAGGAAGGTCGCTGTAAAGATTTTCACGCTTTCCGCTGCAGCGTAAGCGTTGGGTGCTTTTCCGCCAAATTTGTCGGCATCCTTTACGGTACCAGATTGACTGCCCTTGTAGTCAACCTCTTGCATGTACCCTGCATTCACAATGCTGTTTGCCGTATTCTTTGCAGCTCTCGCACTGTTTGCTGCAGCCGTTTCGGATTGCTTGGCAGCAGATGCCGCTGTCTCGGCACGTTCCGCATTTTGCAGTGTTGCTCCCACATATTCCGACAGTGCTGTAAACCATTCCGTGGCTGCCTGACTATCCAGACCAGGCACACCTTCAACCACCAGCTGCATATTCCAGGTACCCAACTGGCCCTTGTCTGCATCCTGAAGGACAACACACATCGCACCACCACCAGCATTGGCCAGCATCTGTGTAATGAGCGGGATGGTCAGCACGTTGCTGTCGATTCTGATATTGGCCGAGTAGTTACCCTCTCCGCTGGCTCCCTTGTAATAGACGATTGCTACGGTCCCGCCGGGCGGAATGTACGGAATGCCACCGTCATACAACGCAACCTGCATTTTACGGACGGTGTCACCCTGTTTTGCATGTACAATCAGCGGCGCACCGGGTTTCTGAATATCTACTTCAAATTTTTGCACTTTGCTCCCCCCTTATCTCGCAGCCAACACATTGCAGCCAAGTTTGGGGTCCCACACCCAGTCAACGGTGGTTGCAAAGCCGCCGGCTAATGCAAGCTTATCGAAATGACCAACGCGATTCCCCGATCCGTCGTTAGACAGGATTTGCCGACCCTCCATCATCACATTTTCAACATGCAGATTTTTTGTAGAGATTGTTCCGTCAAACGTGCCATCTGGCTTTTCGCCCAGTCCAAAAGATGTCGATGTCAGATAGGTATATCGACAGGTATCGCCCTTTGTACCATCCTCGGTTATGTCACCGCTGAAAAGCTGCAGAATCCCGCTGGTATTTCCATCTACACCCGTCATATACAATCTGGCGCGCACATTATCTGCATCCAACATCTTAAAAACGCCTGCCCAAATGTCGGCAACCAGATTTCCGCTTTCCGACCGCAGGTGATCCGCAATCAGATTAACCACTTTAATAATTGATGCATCAATCGTTCCCGCTTTCAGCCAGTTTGCGATGAAGCCGTTTTTCTCGAAGCTCCAGACTGTGATTTTGGATGGGTCCGGATTGTCAAAGCCTGCAATTCCCTGGTCACTGTACAAAATACCTTTCAGGTTGAGCCAGAGGATTTTCTGTGCAGTGGCTTGGTCTTCGGTATCCATAATCATAATGCCGCTGGGCTTTCCTTCGGCATTTTTACTGATGACCATATTGCCGCCATCATATCCAGCAATGCCGTCTATCATGGCATGAATCAATGCGTTCCATCTCTGCGAAAACTGCGTCACGCCAGCAGTATCATCGATTGCTGCATGGACCTCTGTTACACGTCCGGAAACCGTTCCGGGAACCGTAGACAAAATGACCTTGTTCTTTTCCGGGTGGTGCGGGTATCGACGGTACCGTGCGACCTGATGCTGGATGCGGGTGTGGTTTTCCCGATTCAACAGCAAAACAGCCTGATACATCTTGATACCCAAAAAAGAGAATTGCTTCGGATCAATGCGAGCCAAATCTACTACCGAGCACTCGTAACTGCGTTCCGGTACCGCTGCAGTTTTTACCGTAGCTTCTGCTGCACGCTTCAAACTTTCCGGATCTGTGTAGCGTTCATCCTTCCAAAATCGACAAATCACACGGTCGGTGTAATCGAAGCAGTCCACATACGACTTGCCGCCATTGATATCCGCAAAGGTCATACCATCCTTGCCCTGCGCATACAAACGGGTATAAAAATCTTTGGCTTTGCCCTTGTACTGGGGCGGCTCGGTCAGGTTGAGTTCATCGGTAAAATAGGCACCGCCGGGCTTTTCACTGCTCGGGAAAAGCAGCGTGACAGTCTTTGCAGCATTATCAAAGCGTACTGCCAGCCCGTCATACGTCTTGGTGCAGGACTGAATCACATCCAGCGGCCGTGCGCCGTCCAGCTTGATGGTGCGCCGATACGACAGCCCGCTGTTATCAATGACATTCCACCCTGCCGGAAGCACCCTAGAAATTGTTCCATATACGGTATCACTGCCATTGGAATAGTCCAGCAGCATTGTGCTGCACAGCTCGTCCAAATCCAGCAATGCTGTAATATCTGCGGATGCACGACCCTCGTCGATGGTAACGATGTTGTACTTCTGCCCGGTTTCCTGGTCAGTCATGGTCAGTTGTTCCTGCAGCAGCTTACGCTGCGGATGTCCAGCAGGCAGACGGATATGCAGGGCATCGTCCCAACCCTGCCAGTTTTCTTCAACGTAATAGTTATCCAGATCCAACGGCGTAGTCCCGCCGTCAGGCCGAGGGAAAGATAACATAAGTAAACCTCCTTAAAGCCAAATGGGATAATACGATACGGTCAGTGCATCCTGGGCAGTGATTGTGTTCTTTCCGGGTGTCAGTGTTGGCCACTCCGTCAAATCTGTTCGGCCAATATCGCTGTACCCGTTGCGCGTCACGCGCTTTGTCAGACCGTCAATTTCCAGCTTGTCCCCTGCTTGTACATTCTTCCAGACAATACCAGCCATGGGGTAACTGCCCGCACCCTTGCCAACCGTGCAGCTGATTTTGTAGGCCATGTGCGGTGCAGTTCCAATCGCGCGCAGGGTACCGTTTGGCGGTATGGTTACTGACTGAAGGTCACCGTGCGCATACCCTGCCAGCTTATAGGTGCACGATAACAAGCAGCCGTCCTGCGTCAGCTCTGCTGCATCACCTGCGCTGTCCAAACTGGCAAAGTATTGCATCCCGTTTGGCAGGTGCAAGTCCACCGGTTCTGCGGACAGTGCCGCAGTGAGCTCACTCAACTGCAAAGATGCCTGCAGAGGCGTTTTCCCTTGCACATGAATCGGCAGCGTAATCGTGCGCAATCCATATTCCGTCTGGAGCGCAAGCCAGCCCTGGACGCCGGGCGTTTTCTGGCGTGTACGCTTGATAGGCGTACCGCCTACTTTGTAGCTGGCCAGCAGTCTGACCCCGTATTCTCCGGAACCAACACCATTGATGTAAAAATCATTCGTCATATTGTGCCTCACATATCCAGCTGTTCATCGATGTAGGGTGCCGTAGCTCGTGCAACCTCACGGCCATCCATCTCAATCACAGTCGTGCTTTCGCCATGCCAGGACGCATTCAGTGCAGCCTGTGCGCCCGATCCGGTCGTTGTTACGGTTTCGGCTGTGCGGGACTGGTTTTCCATAACTGCACCACGGGCAGCCGTGACCATGCTCTGTGCGCTTTCCTTGGCAGCCTGAGCGGCTTCCTCTGCATTATCTTCCACACCAACAGCCATGCCTTGCGCAAACGGCTTGCCGACCTCATCCCGTGCCTTACGAGATGGCGAATGGATGCCCAACGCGTGCTTGGCTGCCTCCAGTGCGCTGCGTGCCGCGTCTGCAGCCGCACGCGCCAAATCGCCGATGCTGTGGGTGATACCCGACATAATGCCGCTAAGGATGTTTCCGCCGATTTCCAACCAGCTCTTGCCGGTGAATGCGTCTGCAACCTTTTTGACCGCATCTTTCGCAAGTCCCCACAGCTTCGAGGGCAAATCCTTCAGGACGTTCCAAAGGCCTTTGACCACATTGCCGCCAGCATCCTTGACAGCACCAATCATGATTTTTATGCCCTTACAAAAGCCGTCAATAATGGTCTTGCCCAGCTGTAACCAGTTAAAGGCTCGAATCACAGCCACAATGGCTTCTACAATTTTGGGCGCATTTTGAATCAGTGCCGGAATAGCCTTGATGATGCCTGTTATCAGCTTACCAATGAGCTTGATGCCCATGTTCAAAATCTTAGGCGCATTGTCATTGATTACGCCCGCCAGATTAATGACGATTTGCGGCACATACGCCAGCAATGTGGGCAGACTGTCCATCAGACCCTGCATCAGATTCAGAATCAGGTTGATGCCGCTATCCACCAGATTACCGGCGTTTTCCCGGATGCTGATGGAAAAATCCAGCAACATCGGCAATGCCATTTCCAGCAGCTGCGGAATACCTTCCGTAACGCCGGAAGCCAAACTATCAATCAGACCAATGGCGAGATCCGTTCCCTGCGTGAGCAAATCCGGTGCGCTTTCCACCAAGCCTGTTACTAAGTCAGCAACCAGATTGCCGCCCAGCTCCACCATTCCGGACAGTCCGTCTTGATTGAATGCATCTGAAAACTGCTGCACCAAATCAATCGCTGCCGGCAGCACATCTTCCGACAGTTTGCCAAACAAATCCTCTGTGAGTGCGCCGGTTAATGCGGTAGTCTTGTCCTTCAGAGTGGACAGTTGACCTGTAAACGTATGGCTTGCGCTTTCGGTTGCATTGAAGAACTTACCGCCTTCTGAAGTTGCATGTTTGAAAGCTTCCTGGACCATTTCCACAGTGATTGCGCCTTTGGACATCTGTTTTTCCAGTTCAGCCATTGAACCGTAGCCCATTTCAGACAACTCTTGCAGGGGGTTGAATCCTGCATTGATCATCTGGTTTTTGTCCTCTCCATTCAGACGACCTGTAGCTGTCATCTGACCATATGCCACTGCCAGAGCTTGCAGTTTATTAGCATCACCCAGTGCCACATCACCAAGCATGCGCAGAGTATCCGTCATGTTGTCGGCATCCGCTGCATTAAAATTCAGCAGTGTCTGTGCCGCATTGGCCAGATCTGTGATAACCAAAGGTGTCGATGCACCCAGCTCCTGCAGCTCACCCACCAACTGCTGCGCAGCTTCGGCATTGCCGTTCAGCATGGTGGTAAAGTTGGTCGTATACATTTCCATGCTGGCGTTAAAATCGACGCCGGTTTGGAATACCCGCCCCAACTGATGCACTGCATTCTCAGCAAAATCGGCCAGCATTTGCCCGCCGGCCACGGTCATGGCAGAGATACCCTGTTTCAGGCCGCTGCCATCCAGAACCGTTTGGCCAATAATCTCAAAATCAGGGGTTGCCATTTGTACCCATCACCTCCACGAAAAAGGCACGGGCACAAAGGCACAGGCTTATTTATTTCTTGATTTCAAATTCCTTTCGACAAGCAGGGTTTTTACATTTCACCCACAGCCCTGCTGCGTGGGCGTCCGTCTCCGCCCAAACCGCAGATGTTTTGCCGCAGTAAGGGCACCGAACCGGACTGCGCTTATTCTCCTCGACGCAGCCGCTTGATAAATTCCGCATTGCGCTCCTCCACGGTGTATTCCTTGTGCATCAGGCTACCCAACGGCTCCAGCTGATACTTGGCTTTCATCCTGTCATACAAAGCCTTCGTGTTCTCAGGCATATCACTGGTATCTGCGGTGCGATACTCCATGATTTTGCAAATGCGGCAATCATCCGGCAAACCTTCAAACAGAGCACGGAATCTCCACCAGTGCATTTTTGCAGTGGTCAGGTCAATCCCATAAGCCTGCTGGAATGCTGCCACGATCATCGACGCATCCTGTTCAAAATCATACGCACGAATAAACGTACCGCCCTCACTGTGCTGCTCCGTTTTTTCAGGGCGACCGCAACGATAAAACCAAATCAGGTGTCCGAAAAGTGCGTGCGTGAAACGTCGGATTTCCTCCGGCGGATTCACATACAGGCTTTCGACCGTGTCCCAAATGATGCTTTCGGGCAGAATATCCGTTCGCATAAGCCTTGCTTCAAATTCGATCCACGGCCGAAAATCTGTAACGATTTCAAAGGATCTGCCTTCGACTGAAACTGTATCCGGCAGCGGGTCCGTGAGAAGATTCATCTGTGGCCGCCTTTCTTCTTTTTCTTCTTGCCGCCGGGCTGTACATTGACCATCGGCACAGGCTGCGTGCCGGCAAGGGGCATCGGCTTCACATTGAGAATTTTGCGTTCTTCATTGACCGCGTCCTCCAGCTGCTGCATTGTGCGCTGAAACGCGCCCAAATCATCCAGAGCAATACCCATCTTTTCACAGGCACCCGGACCCAGAACAGCATCCAGGAAGTGCTGAAGGATACGGCACTGGCCGCGAATGATGTCGCCGACGTTGGTAGCGTTAATCTGTACACGCCGCTTCTCTTCCATAGCTTCGCGCTGTGTCTGCGCAACAGCTGCATCCATCTTGTCGGCATCGCTTGCACGCAAGCCGGAAAAGTCAAACTCTACTCCATTGATTTTCATAGAAATCCTCCTTATGTTGCGCGGCCCGCCGGAACTGCCCCAGCGTATTCTGTTCAGCCGCATAAAAAAGGCCCGCCGCCGGGTGGCGGTGAGCCTTTTGTTATTAAACTGCAGCGTAGGTGTACTCTGCCGGAATGCCCGTTGCCTTCAAATCAACCTTGAAGCTGGCATTGTCGCCGGGATTGCCGCCTGCATCATCATTTACGATGATGGTCACCATGCCCTTTTCGCCCTTGCCGGTACGAATGGAAAACCACACATAGGGAACCTCCACATCTGCACCGGTGCCGTACTTGATTTTGTCGCTCAGGACAAAGTCCTGGAAAGCATCACCCATGCAGCGGTCACCCTCGACCGCAAAGGATCTCTGGTTACCCGTCTTGCTGGTAGCCTTGCCTGTTCGTACATAGTTGGCGTCTTTGGTTGCCGGATTCAACGAGGCGGGATGACCCTTGATATGATCCTGGCAGACGATGTAGTCCGTTTCCTTTGCCTGACCGACTTCCGTCTGAATTGCCAGGATAAAGTCATCTGCCATTTCGATGCCCTTATATTCGGCATTGGGGGTAATTCCGGTAGCCTTAACTACTTCGGATACATTCATTTTGTAAACACTCCTTTCGGCTGGAAATATTGCAGCTGAAGCTGTAACTGAAAACGACAGGTATTGCTGCCTGTCCAAATGATATAACCGCTTGTGTTGACAGCCACACCTTCACACACTCGCCCGCCGTCCAGCTGCGGCAGATTGCGTGCATCATTCTGCGCATCGATCCATGCGCAAAGCTCATCGAAAAAGCCGCTGTTGGCGGCCTGCTGGCTCTGCTGCTCGGAATATTCCATACGGCTGGTAAGCGCATAGTTCTTGATACGTTTAGAGCCGTTGAAATACTGCAACAGAACCGGGTCTGCCGGAGAATCCTCCAGAGCAAACTGCACCGGATCCGCGCCCAGAAAATTCACACGAATGGTGGCTGCATCGCCCATCTGTTCTGCAAACAGCGGGCAGGTCAACAGCCAATCCCGCATTGCTTTGATGGTAGGTTTCATCGTCTCATTCCCCTTCCTACCTCACCAGCAGCAAACTTGTGCAGGTGGGCTTTATTGTCTGCTGCCATACGCTGGCCCCAGTAGCTGCCACGCCGTCCATCATGTATGCCAACACCTTGCGGGTGCAGGTAATACTGAGCCTGCGCATAAGGGGCAGGATAAACCACACGCCCGGCTTCGTAGTTTGTGGCAAGACCCACGCTGTTTTTCAAAACGCCTGTGTCGAACGGCACATATCTATCCATCAGGCGGATGCACTCATTGGTGAATGCCGCCTGTGCTGTGCGGAATGTGCGTGTTGCCTTTGGGCCAAAGTTGGGATTCCACTCAATACGCAGATAAAGTTTTCCTTTATTTGCACCTTTGGTGTAGGCGCGCTCAATAATAGCCCCGCGTGGTGTATCGAAAACATTCGCGTCGTTTTGGTATTGCACAACCCATCACCGCCCCTCTGCATACCAGTGCGGCTGTATCCCGTCCCGGCTGTCATGCCAGGTAAGGTCTGTGGCTACAGTGTAATTGCGTGCCAGCGCCGCATGCTCCTTGGCTGTGACGCTTTTCACAGTACCCTTGACCACCTTGCTTTCACAGCCCAAAGTCCAGAATTGGGGCTTCTTTTCGGTAGGCAATGCCATCCACTGCTGCGGCTCCAGATACGATGCTGCACGGCTTTCCGTGGCGGGAATACGAATCTTGTGGATGCAAGCTCGATGCAAGCCAGCTGTATCTGCGGCATGAATAAACTGCGCATACCAGCTACATTCATCGAACACATGGCAGGCGTACTGATCTGCATCGGCAGTCTTGTCATACCAGTGATTGATGATGGTAATGGTCTTGGTGGAACCAAGCATCAAATCACCCCCGCATACAGAAGGTTGTAAGGGTCATTGCCCAGTGCATCCTGCAACGCCTGATAGCAGCTTTGCTCCAATGCGGCCGCTGCGCGCTGTGCGTCTGTGTAGGTTTCGCTGATGCCATCATTGGTAGCAGCAGAAAGCCCCATCGCCGCAGCCATGCGTGCCTGCCGGGACGTAAACAACAAATCCGCAATCTGGGCACAGGCATCCGCCAGTGCTTCTTTCAGAGCGTCCGGATGCTCCACAAGGGCAGAACTTGCACGGCCATGCGTGAAGCGGTCAATCTTACGGCTGGCACGCTGCAGCCAAATGTCACGCTGATTTTCCGGAATTGCACCTCCGCCATTCAGGCTATACCCTGCGGGGGCGCAATACAGCATGATGCTCTCCCCCTTAGGCATTGGTTTTGATGAACAGCGTCGCCGGCTTGGTGACATCATGTGCATAGACCTTGCGGCCCTGCACAGCAGACGCACCGATGAACTTGCCGCTGCTGTTAAGATCCTGCAGATGGACAGGCACCTGCCACTCGTGTACACGGCAGCACCAGTCCGGATGGCCGGTGATGTACTCCGTCTTTGCCGCCAAGCGAGTGGCCTCAAATACATTGAAACCTGCCACCTGGCCGACTGCGCCGTTCTGCACGATCTTGTCACCCAAATCACTGGCCTTGATAAATTCGGGGCACTTCAGCAGCAGCGCATAAGTTTCCGGGCTTACCAGTGCCCAGCGACGGCCGTCGTTCGGTACGTTTGCCTTGCTCATCTTGGTGCGGGCATCCACAAAAGAAGCATATACCGTATTTTCAGTCAGGGGGGTATGGCTGCTGGATTCCATGTTTGTTGCCTTTGCCTCCAGGCAGGCGATGCCGTCCTTATCGATCTGTGCTGCCAGTGCATAGCCGGCACTGTCCAGACGATCAGCTGCCAGATTGTCCGGTACTGCTGCCGCAGCGTAGCCGTCAATCAGTTCATTGACAGCCTTATCCTTGTCAATGGTCAGCGTCTTGTAGGTGGTCGTGCCCTCGGTGATGTTTGCGCCGGTGTTTGCCGTGTAATCCGCAACCGTTGCTTCGGTATCACGGACAGGGATCTTGACGGCACCAGCCTTCGGGTCGCCCTCATAGCGATTGTTGAAAATGATGCCGTCCTTGGTTACCAGGGTGGCACGCAGCTTTACGTCCACCAGCTTAGAAAAACGGTCCTGTTTTGTATGTGCCATTGTGTTGGCTCCTTTCTTTTTTACAGGGTAAGACCCGGATTCAGCGCAGCAAAGGCAGCCGTAATACCATCTGCATCACTGTTGCCGCCTTCGCCGTGCTCGGCTCCGGTATCTACTCTCATGGTGTTGTCGGGATTGTCGTTCCCATCGTTCTGGGCCTGATAGGCCCACGGGTTTTCCTGAGCGTTTGCGTCCAGTGCTGCAGCAATGTCCGCTGCCTGGTTCTTGGATGCCTTCAGTGCATCCACATCCAGCATCGCCCAGATGGCTTTTTCGTTATGACCGCCACGCTTGCGAATCTCGCCATTCAAAGCATCCGCAAAATCACGATCAGCCAGCTCGGCAGCGTGTTCGGTTTCCTTGGTTGCCAAGGTATTGGTCAGCGTGGTGATCTGGTTCTTCAGATCGTTGACGTCCACATCCTTGAAGCTCTCCAGCTGGGTGCGGGCGGTGCTCAAATCGTTCTGCGCCTGATCCAGCTTCAGTTTCTGCTTGTTGTAATCGGCAACGGTCTTGTAGTTTTCGGCAAACTCCTTATCGAAGTCCGCCTTCTTATCCTCCGGGATCTGGATGCCCAGACCCGTCAGGATCTCGGTGATGTTCTTCATAAATCCTCCTGAAATGGTTTGTATACCGGGCTTTCCCCGGTAGGGATTCGCCCCTGTTTTACGCCAAGGGCTGCGTAAAGGGTATGAAAAAAGCAGCCTTTCGGCCGCTTCATCATCTGGTTAATTTGCTGGTAACTTGCTGTGCTTTACCTCGCGTCGGGAGATGTGTGGATTACCTTTTCTCAGATGCTCTGCTCAACCACCAGCCAATCGCAGGATGCTACATTGCTGAAGGTGTATGCAGGGTTCTCCGTATTCCTGATATCGATTACATTGCCATCACGGCAGTGCATCATAATGGTATTGTCTTCCCAAGCCCAATACCCCTCCCACGAGGGCAACTTCACATGCTCACCATTCAACATGTGAAACCACGCCTCACGAAAACTCATGTTTTTAGTGTTGTGAATAACAGCCATAAATCATTCTCCTTCCTAAAAATGGGCATAAAAAAGGCCCGCCGCCCGGGTGGGTGGTGAGCTTTTTACTACTTAGTCATTTCCTGATTTTCTTTTCACTCCAAAATCATAGTGCACATCCGGATCATACGCCCCGCATTCTTCCTTGACTTGTTCTGTGAAATCCTCATACTCCTGCTGGCGCAAGCTGTCAAAATGTTTCATTACTTCTTCATCCTCAAACAATGCGGGGGTCTTCTGTGCCTCTGACCAAATCTCGAAAGAGGTGGTTAATTGCAAAACGTCATTTCTTGTCATCACTCAACCTCGCAATAAAATCATACAGTTTCGGGTCTTTTTGCTTTAGAAGTTCAGTTTCCAGATAAAACGCTCTAAAGCCTTCGGAAAAATAATCCAGAAGATACATATCGTTGATCCGTTTTCGGTCTGGCGTATAAATATAATATTTAGGGTGCGGATAGATTCTTCCCTGATATACAGAAATGAATTTATCTGATTTTATGCGCCAGATTGGTTTTGTAAATGTATCTCTATCATAGACCGTTTGCGCCGAATCTTCAAGTGCAAGACCTTCTTTTCGCACTGCAATAAACGCCGGATCATGTCTCAGATCTAATGCTCTTTCCAGTGCGTGTCCGTACTCATGTATGACTGCACCCCATTCTCTCTCATCACTTAACAAAATTTCCTGTGTTTTGGGATTATATCCGTTTCCGCCTATTCCATTTTTCACTCGGATTTCAGAAATCATAGTTTCTGCTTTTTCTCTGATATCCTGTGGCAGGAGTGACAGTTCTTGTTCAATGTTCATTTGGTCTTCTTTTGTGGTTTCTTGTGCAAAGTTTAGTTTTTGAACCTTTCCAGACTGGTTTCTTTTAGTCCCTGCCACCCAGGCGCGTTCCTCCTGCAACGGCACCCCGCCGTACCGCTTCTGCCGATTCGCTGCAGCCGTTGCCTTTGCTGCTGCGCTGTGTCCAAAGCCGGAAACACTGGTGCGGGAACTATCTATTCGCCTGTGGGTTTCTGCGATAAACTGCTTCAGTTCTTCTCGCTTGTTCTTCAGCTCCACGGCTGCCCGTGTGGCATCTATGCCGGCTTCTGCTTCGGCCATGTACTTACGCTTTGCGCTGCGTACTTTACGCTCCAAACTGCGCTGCATCTGGCTGATTTCGTACTTGGTGTACTTCTCGCCATTGTAGTTTATCGTCTTTTCGGACAAGGCAGCCAGATCTTCCGGCGACCATGCAGGCGGGTTGTCGGGGCTGGATGCGAAGAATGTGTGACGGCAGTTCCAGCCGCAAAGACCTGCGCCGGTACCGTAACCGGTAGCCGTTTCAAAGTCTTCGTATCGCTTGCCCTGATACACCGCAGCGCCGCCCCTGTGGTACAGCTTACCTTGCCAGGCAGCGTGTTCCGGGCGTGCGCCAGAGTGGGCGCTCACTTCCACCCAGTCCCATGCAAATTCATCCATGCGGGCCAACTGGAGCTTGCTTGCCGTCTGATTGATGCCAGTAAGTACAGCACGGCGTACTGCTACCTCTAGGGTATCATGGTGTCCGCTGGGATAGGTAACGCCCGGCATATGCTGTGCCAGCCCGTCAACCGCCCGCTTGATAGCGGTTTTGTAGTCGAAGGCGCCACTGGATACCTGAAGCCATGCCCGGTCCAGCGCGTGCTCAAATTCCCGTGTGACTGTGTTTGCTGTGGTAGCGGTCAGGTTGTCCCAAGTTCCGATTGTCTGGGCATATCCGGCATTCAACAGATTCAGCAACGCAACGCTGTCGTTGAGCGGTCCCGGTTGATATCCGGCAGCCGCATAAACAGCATCGTCACCATCCAAAGCAATCTTGCCCGCGCTTTGCAACAGATTGCGGATTTCCTGCTCTGTCTTTCCGCTGTACTTGGCCAGCGTGCTGGTAACCGATTTGCGCAGGGTTCGGATTTCTTCCAAACGCCAAAGCTGAAAGTCTGCTGTTTCGGTCATGCTGTCCATCTTACCAATACGGCGTGCTATGTCTCGCAGGATATCATCCTCCACCTGCTGCCACAGCTTTACAACGGGTTCCGGCAAGGATTCCAGGTATTCCGGGGTAAGCATCAGGCATCACCGCCAAAGTCGATTTGCGGCCCGCTGCGGCCTTCCTGCGCCGCTTCTGCAATGGCCTGCTTGGCATCGGCTTCGCTCATGCCGCGCCATTCCATGTTGTAGCGATACTTGGGAATAAAGCCGTCCAGTGCGTCCTCTTTGTCCTGTCTGCGGCGGGTTTCGCTGTCCGTGATATAGCTGTCGTCAAAGTGGATCGAGATATCGGTATCCGGGTCCACCTTTTCGCCCAGGATATTTTTGCCCGCCCACAGCATGGCACGGACAATCTGAATCAAAGCCGATTCAATCTGAGTCTGATGCCGGTTTGCATTCTGGACAAGATCCTGCCGGCTGCCATTGTACTCGGTGGCAGTTTTCACGCCATCAGCGGAAAAGCGGTATCGATGCGCGCCCAAGCCGCACTTGAAGCTGAAATAATTCAATGCATCCTGTACCGCCTTGCTGTTATCATCCACACGCAGGTCTGGGTTGTATTCGTGCCATTCCTTGTTTGCGTCCGGGTCACCGCTGGGTAGCTGGAAAAATTGCTGACGCCGCACATCATCCGGCGGAATCTGTACTTCAGTGCCATCCTCTCGGATAACGCTTTTTACAATCTTACCGCTGTAAAAAACCTTCTTGCCGCCCAGGAACAAATCCTGATGGTAGTTGTCAAAGGCAAGATCCACCTGTTCCGCCTGATCCAGCGCTTCAGAAAAAACCGCCATGCCCAACCCAGTACCGCCGGGAATGTTTTTCTTATCTGCAGGGCGGAACAATGCAAACAGCGGCACATCTGCGCCGGTATCAAAGGATGCCACCACACCAGCCGGCAGCGGAGCAGGCAGGTACGTTGCGTTGTCGGTGTCTTCGCTCTCACTGGTGTAATACTCATTCGTGATGCGGTACTGCATTCCGCCCGCCGGATTCGGTACCCGCGTGTGGGTTTGCAGGTAGATGCAGCTCTTGCCATGGACCAGCACCTGGCTGGCAAAAGCAACCTCTGTAACGACGCCGTGGCGTACCGTAAGCGGCAAAATACACTCAGCCGGGTCATAGTCCAGACAAAGCTGTGCGTCCTTGCTGGGTGTGGGGATGCCGTTCTTCAGCAGCATATTTTCCGCACTCAGCACAAAGGCGCCCGTACCGCTGCGGAAGGCCAGCTCGACCAGACTATTGGCTTCCGGCCAGAAATTCAGAGTGCGCAAAAGCCCTCCGGTCTGGTCCTGATTGCCCAGCAGCCATTCTGCGCTGGCCTTATCCCCCAAAGAAATGGTGGTCTTGTCGTTGATCAGCAGGCTGGCCCAGTCGCAGCAAGCCCGTTTGGGCATCCGCATACAGGCCATATGTCGCTCATGCTGAATGCCGTCCGCTCCATTCTCTTTGATATCATGGACTTCCGGCACATGGCCGCACCACCACTGTTTCCAAAGCTCGATTTTGGTGTAATAACTGGGGTCCACATTCCAGCCCTTTTTCTTATTCAGATATTTTGTAAACTGTGTAATGTTCATTATGCAATCCTCAGATAATGCTTATAATCTCGCTCGATGGTGTATTCAAAAGCATCCAGACTGTCGATGTCAGATGTGCCATCGTCCAGACGTTCATCTATGCCAGGGTGCTGTCCGCTCCACAAAGCGCCACATAGCGCATCCTGTAAGCTGGCAGCTTGGGGCAAAATCCAAAAACGCCCGCCGCCCATGAGAATGGACGTCAGGCGAATGCGGTCATTGATTGGGTCTTTTCGTGCATTGTAAATGCGGTCAGCCAGCCACGGCAGCGGTCCTCTGCGGGCTGCACTGCGCAGATGATTGATTAGCACCTGCTCTGCGTTATCACAATAGACGGCATGGATCTCACCCCAAGTGGAAAAGACCATCTGGGCGAACGCAATAAACTGCTGTGCCAATGTGTCTGCATCGTCTCCGTTTGGAGGGATGCGCATGCTTGCCAATGCCACAACGCCGTTATAGTAAGGCAGCGTGCCCGTTGCCACCAGCGCATGCTGCGAACCATTGCCGCCAAAGTCCACGCCAATTTGAACCCGCCAGGGGTGCAATGCTTTTTCTTTCGGCCAAAAGAAACGACCGTCCTTTTTCGCAATGCTGTCCGCAAAGGTGCGATAAATCACGCCTTCCGCTGCCGCCCATTGACCCAGAATGAAGCGATTGTAATAGACCGTGCCGGCATACTCTCGTTTCAGGTTGGCTACAAAGTCCGCCGGAAGATGCGGGTTGTCGTCGATGGTGGACGTCTGGCAATACACATCGGCATCGCTGTCGATGAACTTTTTCAGGAAGTGCTGCGGGTTTGCCGGGTTTGCGGTACCGTCAAAGTAGCTATGTTCACAGCGCAGGCGGCTTTTCAGCATCTGGAATACGTCTTCATTCCAGGTAGTCATCTCGTCGCCGTAGCCGTATTCGATGGTCATACCCTGGATGCGGGCAACATGCTTTTTGTTGTCTGCACCCAGAATATGAACCCGGCGGCCAAACAGCTGCGCTGTGTTATCGCTGCTGATCGTACCAACCAGCTGCTCGCCCCAGATTTCCCGCATGGGGTCCAGGATATTACGGGCAAGCGTTCCCTGTGTATTGCCCAGCATCACGGCTGCGCCCTGCCCACGCAATGCAATCAGGCGCTTGGGAATTACCACTGCATAGTCCAGCCAGCTTTTACCACTGCCTGTTGCACCGATTTTCAGGTTCCAGCGATGATTGCAATTTTGCAGGTACTCGATTTGCTTACTTGATAACGCCATCGATACCCTCCAGCAGCTTGCGGGCTGTAGCCAACTGGTCCTCTGCCGGATCTGCCTTGCCATCTTCGCCCAGAATGTCCACAATGAGCCGTCCTGCTCGAGAATCGCCTTCTGTGGCGGCTTCAGTCAGACCGACGATCATCGCCATCTGGTTGTCGATTTCTTCCGGATCAATGCCCTTGCGGGCCAGTCGATTCCATTTGCGCTTGTCAGACACCGGCAAGGACAGATACAGATCTGCAGCTTCTTTCAAGGCCCGCTTGCGTCGCCGCGCCGCACCGGATGCAATACCACCCTGTCGGCCCAGCTCTCTGGCTTCGCTCTCGCTTCGTTGGTCCATCGGGATAAGATTTTCTTCATTCGGCACGTCACCACCTCTCTCTGTAAAATGTTATGCCGGGCACAAAAAAGGCCCGCCGCCGGGTAGCGGTTAGCATTGCGTATACTAAAAATAAGAGCACCGGCAGCCGCTTAGGCCTATAGTTGGTAGTTGTGTCCTGTGTGCCGGTGCCCAGTCATTTCTAAAGCCTGACCATTGCTTCTGCCCGTGCCTGCTGCTTTGGGCATATGGTGCAAGCGGCCGGACTTGAACCAGCAACACAAATTCCTCTAGCCATTGAGTTACGCTTGCATATAAAAACAAACGGCAAGGATTTGCACCTTGCATGGCATCTTTTGTGCTTCGTGTGGCCACACTTTGCACGGTTCTCATGCCCGAACCACTTAGCGTCTACCTATTCCGCCACGTTTGCATATAAAAGCGACCCCACCATGGTACGCATCGTTGAGAGGCGTGGTGAGGTCTGTATAATGAGGAGAAAACTCATGTGCTTGCTTGACCGTTATGCTTGCCAAACTTCGCACCTACATAGTAGCACGGTTTGAGCATTGAATGGTATAGCACACTACTCCCTTTTACTATATTTTACTATGTATTTTCAGGGTATCTTATATCCAAATCGTCCAATGCGCAGACGTGCAACTTAAAAAGACAGCTTGTGGTGACGTGCATATCCGCTGCAATGTCTTCCCATTTTTGCCCTTGCAGATACCTACGGGTCAGTATCTCATGCCGTTGTGCGTCATGCTCCTGATTGATTGCGCTTGCAATCTCCAATCTATCAATTAGCCCTTGCGCAATCGTTTTTGTTAGCTTCTGCCGGGTATCTTCAATTTTCTCAACAGTACGCTGTACTCGGTCTCCATCTCCGCCAGCTCCTCCGGGGACCAGCGATAACAACGGTGTGATTCGCTCCGCTTCTGAACGAAGTTCCTCTAACTGCAAAACAAGGTTGCGCTCGATTTGCTGGCTGTTGATGTATCGATGCAGCCATGCTTTTTTGTATTCACGGTCCTCCATTCAGTTTCTCCTCTTCTGTTTTATGTGCTGCGGTTACTTACTATCCTTTGTTTTGAAGACAATTGCTTGGCCGCATTGTGAACAATACGCATCGTTTATCTTTATCCATCCTCTGCAGGTTGGGCATCGCGCAATGCACCTTGTTCCTGCACGAAACGTAATATTCGTGTCAGGTATTGTAACGTCTTCTTGTAAAGGCGGAATCTCTACCTCCTTTGCAATGCGATAATCCAACGCATCCTCTGCCATGCATAACGCCTGCAAAAAGCTTACAACTCTCCGAGATTCTCCGCTAAACTGTATCTGTCGGAGTTCTAATGCACTCTTTGCTTCTATGTTATCCATAGTTATCGGTTCAGCAATCTTTTTATAATCAGCCACCATTAGTCCTCCTTCTGCAATTCCAGACTCAGCAAGCGGTTTCTATCGTGTTTGCACATATCTACCAGGGTAATCAGATCATAAAAATTGTGAGGGTCTAGTCCGGTAAACTTCTTGACCTTTTGCAATCTGTAAGCGATGGTGTTCCGACTGTAGTACATATTCTCTGCTACTTTGTACACTTTCATCCCTTGTTCGGCAAAAGAGAGTACAGTGTCCAAATCGCTGTTAGTCAGTTTAGGTCCCCTGGATTTCATCCATTGTCTTTCCATGCAGCAAATCCTGCACGCGCTGACGTACCTCGTCAAATGCACCTTTGTTATCCCATGACTTCACATCCCTCACCCCCTCATGCTAACAAAATCACGCCGCACAGCTTCAGCAGCGCGAACGGTGCAACACACGCCAGTGCCACCCATGCGACAATCACAACGATAATGGCAGCGGCCAGCGCTGCCATGAAAAACTTCTCAATCATATTGA
>CALFLK010000021.1 GCA_937880095.1 uncultured Faecalibacterium sp.
CCACCTTGGCAAGGTGGCGCTCTACCAGATGAGCTACGGCCGCACGTTCCATTTTTTGCCGCTCCGTGTCGTTTGCTTTACTCACGACTGGCGACATTGGCTATTATATATGCAATGGGTATCTTTGTCAATACTTTTTTTGAAAAAACTTTCATAAAAAATGAAGTTTTTTCATTTCTGTTTTTAAGTTTACGTTATACCGTTTGTTTTTGATACTCCCCTGTTCACGGTTTATTTCCCACTTTTTGCAAAACACACTTGTGTTTCTTCGCTTTAAAATAAAAAGGTACAGTGAATGATCACCGTACCTTTTATGATGCCTAAAGTTCAAATAATTTCTTGCGATAGAATCCGCCGGGAGTATTTTTGCAAATTTGCGTGTGCAGCTCCGGATAATTTGCAAAGATAGCTGCGATGGTCTGAATCAGCTCAACACCGGGCTGACCAATATCATCTAAGCGTCCTAAAAAAGGCGAAACATAGGCTGCTCCTGCTCTGGCAGCGAGCAGCGCCTGATTGGCAGAGAAAATCAAAGTACAGTTTGTTGGAACCCCCTCGGCAGAAAGCGTTTTGATGGCTTTCAGTCCCTCTGCAGACATAGGGATTTTCACAACAATGTGCTTAGGATCTAAATTGTAGATTTCACGTCCTTCTGCAACCATAGCGGACGCATTATGCGCAGATTGTACTTCGCCGTTAATAGGTCCATCTATAATAGAGGAAATTTCGGTCAGGACTTGTGTATAGGAGCGACCTTCCTTTGCGATTAAGCTGGGATTGGTTGTAACACCGGCGATGATACCCATCTCATTTGCAATACGGATTTCATCTATATTTGCAGTATCAATAAAAAGTTTCATGTTGTTTCTCCTCTTTCGTCAAACAGCCTTTTATAAAACCATATTCAGAAAAGAGCGGATTGTTGTGTGCGGTAAGGATTTAATTCAGCAGAAATTGTTATGGCATTATTTCTTATCTGCCTGAATCAGTTTGCGCAAAGCACCAACAGCTACTTTGATGGCAGCCTCGGTATCGTGCACAATAGGATTATCCAGACCGGCAGACTGACGTTCTTGGTTGCCCACTACCAGAAAATCGGAACCACAGCGAACGCGCAGATGACTTGCTACAATAAAGAGTGCAGCGGATTCCATTTCAGAAGCTTTGCATCCCAGACGTTTCCAAGCCTCCCATTTGTTCAGTAGCTCGTAGCTGACAGGCATACGTTCGGGTTCATGTTGACCATAGAATGCATCTTTACATTCCACAACACCTGCATGGCAAGTGTAGCCAAGTTCTTTACCAGACGCAACTAGAGCATTGGTAACATCTAAATCAGCAACCGCCGGGAATTCAATCGGCGCATATTCCTTGCTGGTACCTTCCATACGGATAGCGCCAGTAGCAACAACAATGTCGCCGCCTTTTACGTCAATATCAATTCCGCCGCAGGTTCCAACACGAATAAAAGTATCAGCGCCGCATTGAACCAGTTCTTCCATTGCAATAGATGCAGAAGGGCCACCGATACCTGTTGATGTTACACTGACTTTTTCGCCATCCAAATAGCCTGTGTATGTGACATACTCTCTACTGTCTGCAACTAATTTTGCATTATCGAAGTGTGCTGCAATTTTAGCGCAGCGTTTCGGATCACCGGGAAGAAGTACATAACGACCAACGTCACCTTTACGAATCTGCAAATGATATTGCAGACCGACTTCACCTGAATAGTTCTGCATAGTATAAACTCCTTTTCTATCAATCATAAATATTATACACGTCTAATAATTACTTGTACCTGTATATCAATATTATAACGACGCACGATTGCTTTTCAATGGACGGAATCCATAAGCTTTCTCTACTGAACTTGTAGGATTCCACTATATGCGAACAATATACAAAACTAGCTGCTCCTTATTGTTTTTCTATCTCAATAGAATGATGTAGATTTGTATTTCAGGAGAGCATGACTTTTTGGATTCAACGATATAAATAAGGCAGTACCATTGCATAGAACATGGTACTGCCTTATTACGCCTATATGAGTAGCGAATACTGTTTGAAGGAGTTTTTATGCTTTTTACCAAAACAAAGTGCTGCGAAACTTCGGATACGCGGGATTCCGAAAAATGAAATGTGATCGTATTGAAATCCATAAGAAGAAAAACGCAGTAATTACCCTATCGACTGCTCTGTGCAATATGCAATTCCATCTTAAAGAGATCAATCGGAATATAGTGCTTGGACACAGCTAATACTTGTTCTCGCTCTCCATAAATGGTTTCCTGAATCAATATAAAGGAGGCATGATCGGATAGTTTATATTGCGCTGCGGTAAAGTTGCCTGCGGTGGAATGAGAAAATGTGCATCGAGATCCTGCGCTTCGTTTATAAATCGTATCCTCTAAATAGTGAAGCAGGCTGTCTGCATCATTTAAGTCCAGCTTTTCGTTGCCAATTACCTCGATAGGAATAAAGCTTAGGGAATAGGCATATGGACGCTGATTGTACTTATACCAGCGATCTGTAATAACAACTGCCGGAGATTTCTGACCAAGCATTTTTGTTATAGGACTGGTAGGTGGCTCAATTCGAAAAGCGATTTCTACGCAGTTTAATTCTTGTGTGCAGCATTTGTAAATAGGATGTCCAATCGTTTCCATTCCGGAGAAAGGAACTTCGGCAGAGTTGTCTTTGACAAAATTTCCGATGCCGGTCTTATTCGTAATCAGGTTATCCTCTTGCAAAAGTGCCAGAGCCTTTCGCAGCGTCATACGGCTTACGTTCATACGCTCAGCTAAATCCTTTTCTGAGGGAAGCTGGCTGCCTGGCGGAAAGGTCTTGTTTTGAATCATTTC
Source organism: uncultured Faecalibacterium sp. (assembly GCA_937880095.1). Taxonomy (GTDB): domain Bacteria; phylum Bacillota; class Clostridia; order Oscillospirales; family Ruminococcaceae; genus Faecalibacterium. Next base: position 2,865 of record CALFLK010000021.1, read on the forward strand.
ATACAAGCGATCATAAATCTTTACATATTTTAATTTTTTATCCGTTTCGGTACGCACTTGAGAAAGCATACCATCTTCTCCTTCTTCTGTAGAGGGAACATCTGTTTCCTGTATCATACTCTTTCTCGGCATAGATTGCAAAAGATTCTGATTGTTCGCAGTAAGGAAACAAATAAAAAGCATACCCAAGCAGAGGATAACTCTTCTCGGATATGCTTTTCGTTCAAAATATCATAGCGGATTGATGGCTAAGAGAAACCACCTGTCAGCCGTTGGAACAATCCTTACAGGGTTACCTTGTGGTAGATCTTCTTACCCTTCTTGATAACCAGACCGTTCTTCAGCTGTTCTACATTGAAAGCAGCCTTTGCGTCAGCTACTTTTTCGCCATCCACCAGAACACCGCCCTGCTGGACCAGACGGCGTGCTTCACCATTGGAAGCTGCAAGACCAGCCTTAACCATCAGGGTCAGAATACCGATCTGACCATCCTGCAGGTCTTCCTCACTCAGCTGAGTAGAAGGCATATTCTCGGTATCAGCAGCGCCGCTGAACAGTGCGCGAGCGGTAGCCTGTGCCTTTTCAGCTTCTTCCTTACCATGAACCAGCTCAGTCAGCTCATAAGCCAGGATTTCCTTAGCCTTATTCAACTGTTCACCCTTCCAAGTGTCCATCTCATCAATCTGCTCCAAAGGCAGGAAGGTCAGCATACGAATGCACTTCAGCACATCTGCGTCTGCCACATTGCGCCAGTACTGATAGAATTCGAAGGGAGAGGTCTTGTTGGGGTCCAGCCAGACAGCGCCAGACTGGGTCTTACCCATCTTCTTACCTTCGCTGTTCAGCAGCAGCGTAATGGTCATAGCGTGTGCATCCTTGCCCAGCTTACGGCGAATCAGTTCGGTGCCACCCAGCATATTGGACCACTGATCATCGCCGCCGAACTGCATATTGCAGCCGTAGTTCTGGAACAGGTAGTAGAAGTCGTAGCTCTGCATGATCATGTAGTTGAATTCCAGGAAGGACAGACCCTTTTCCATACGCTGCTTGTAGCACTCAGCAGTCAGCATACGGTTAACAGAGAAGTGTGCGCCTACGTCACGCAGCAGCTGGATGTAATTCAAGCCCATCAGCCAGTCAGCATTGTTGACCATCTGAGCCTTGCCCTCACCGAATTCAATAAAACGGCTCATCTGCTTGCGGAAGCAATCGCAGTTGTGCTGAATAGTCTCAGGCGTCATCATCTGGCGCATATCGGTACGACCAGAGGGGTCACCGACCATAGCCGTACCACCGCCAATCAGAGCAATGGGCTTGTTACCAGCCATCTGCAGGCGTTTCATCAGGCACAGAGCCATAAAGTGACCAACATGCAGGCTGTCTGCCGTGGGGTCAAAGCCGATGTAGAAGGTGGCTTTGCCGTTGTTGATCATGTTCTTGATCTCTTCTTCGTTGGTGACCTGAGCAATCAGACCACGCGCTACCAGTTCGTCATACAGGGTCATTTCTATATACCTCCAAAAATTTTGCAAGGGGCAAAAGAAAACGCCCCCTGCCAATCAAATGGCAGAGGGCGGAAAAATCGCGGTACCACCTCTGTTTACTGCATTCTCACAAATGCAGCCTCACGAGTGCAAAAACACTCTGCGTTTGTAACGCTCGCACGCGGCGCGGTCTACTTTCAAATGGAGTTCGACCTTGCAGCTCGGGGATGTATTCGCCTGAAGACGACACAGCTTCTTTCACCAACCGAAGCCTCTCTGGGTGTAGTTTGTTCAGGGTACTTGTTCCCGTCATAGCTTTTCCATGTGACTCATTATACGGAACAAAAAACGATTTGTCAAGAAAAAGCGTAACTTACAAGGCAGCAGCATGTTCCAGCATTTCTTTCGCGTTCGCAAGGCTTAAATCAGTGATATGATCACCGGAAATCAGCTGTGCGATGGTTCGTGTACGCCCATCTTCGTCCAAAGGCAGAATGCGGGTAAATGTACGATTGTCTTCTACCTCTTTACGAATCAGAAATTGATGATTTGCCATAGCAGCAATTTGTGCCGTATGGGTTACACACAAAATTTGGTGATCTTTTGCACTGCGGCGCAATGTTTCACCAATGCGACCTGCAGCCATACCGGAAACGCCGGTGTCAATTTCATCATAAATGACAGTAGGAATCTGGTCGCGATCTGCCATAGTACTCTTGATTGCCAGCATAACACGGCTCAATTCACCACCGGAAGCAATTTTTGCCATGGGTTTGGGCGCTTCGCCCTGATTCGTGGCAATATAAAACTCCAGTGTATCCTGACCACGGCTAGCCAAGGGACCGCGGCTGTGCTGCAGAGAAAGCCGCACACCGGGCATATTCAAAAATTCCAGTGCAGACTGAATCTTTGGATTTAGTTCTTCAAATGCACTTAAGCGGCTTAAAGTCAGCTTTTCAGCTTTCTCTCGAGCCAGCTGATACAAGCGATGCTTTTGCGCTTCCAATTCTTCCTTGCGCTGGTCGGAAGACTGAATGTTGTGCAGTTCTTCACGAATCTTTTCGGCATATGCCATCACATCGGGAATGGTTTGACCGTATTTTTGCTTAAGCCGATACAACAGATCCAAACGCTCTTCAATCTCATTCAAAGCGTTTTCATCAGAGTCATATTCCTCTACACGACCAGCCATATCCGCAGCCATTTCCTGCAAGTTATAGTACCACTCTGTCAGGTGCTCTGCATCCTGTGCTAAAGAAGCGTCCAGTTCGGCAGCAGACTGCAATATATTGCTGGCTTCGCCCAAATGATCTACTACACCGGATTGCTCATCGCCGCCGGAAAGCAAACCATATACACGCAGAATGCTTTTGCGAATGGTTTCCGCATTTGCCAGAACCTTACGCCGCGCCTGCAAGGTGTCTTCCTCGTCAGACTTCAGCTCGGCAGCATCGATTTCCTCCAGCTGATATTGGAGCAAATCCATTCGGCGCTGCTTTTCATTTTCGTCCATCATTAGGGCATCCAGCTGATGTTTCACTTGTACCAGCTGATGATAGGTTTGATAATAATCCTGATACAGGTCGTTATTCTGTGCATAAGCATCAATCAGCTGGATGTGTGTTGCAGGATTGGTCAAACCAACCGAATCATGCTGTCCATGAATATTGACCAGACCGGTGCAAAGCTCACGCATTACAGAAGCAGTTGCCGGCATTCCGTTGATGCGGCAGGTCGTTTTTCCGGAATGATGAATCTCACGGACCAACAGCAGCTCATTATCACGCTCATAACCAGCCTGCTCTAACTTATCCAGAATAGCAGATGGCACAGATTCAAATGCTGCACGAATGACAGCCTTCTCCGCCCCAGTGCGGATTAAATCTTTTGAAGCACGATTGCCCAGAATAGCATTGATCGAGTCAATCAAAATAGATTTACCGGCACCGGTTTCACCTGTCAGCACATTCAGTCCATCTGAAAAGCAAACTTCAGCTTTTTCGATAACAGCCACATTTTCAATTTGAAGACTTGTCAGCATGGCGCTACCCCTTACGCATGATGCACGATATAGCGTGCCAGTTCAGTAGAAATCGTGTGCGCATCGCGCTCGGTTTTTGTCAGAATAAAAAACGTATCATCGCCGGACAGTGTGCCGACTACGTTATTCCAGTGCAGAGAATCAAATAATCCGCAGGCAGCGTTTGCCATGCCGGTATCGCATTTTACCAGCACAATATGACCGGCATAATCTACCTTCAGTGCCGATTCCCGGAAGATGGTTTCGAATCGTTCTGTAGCACGGCTGTCTTTGGGTGCGGCATTTGCAGCATGACTGACAGAATAGCGATAACGACCCTCTGCATCCGAAATTTTAACCAGATTCAATTCCCGAATATCTCGGGAAATCGTTGCCTGCGTGACATCAAAGCCGTCAGAGCGTAAATGCTCGATCAACTCCTCCTGTCGCTTAATAGGATATTGCTGAATAAATTTCAGAATCGCCTGCTGGCGAGCCTGTTTACTTTTCTTTTCCTGTTCCATAACAACCTCCCTGCCATCAGTCGCGATTTCTTAATTTTTTATCAATCGCCTGAAACTGCTCCGCTTTACTGAAACTAATCAAATCAATATGTTTATCAGAAAGTGTAACATTTACTCTTGCACCTTCATGCAGCGTGAAGCTGGCATGACCATCACAGGTTACAAGAACTTCCTCCGGATAGTTGGAATCCAATGAGATTTGCAGCCTGCGATCCGCGGAAAATACCATAGCAGAAGATTGCAGGCTATGGGGACAAATTGGCGTTAATACCAATGCATTTAATTGTGCGTCCAGAATCGGTCCACCGGCAGACATGGAATATGCGGTGGAACCGGTGGGTGTAGCGACAATGACGCCATCCCCGCGATATTTTTGCACAGGAATATCATCACAGCTGATCGCGACGTCAATTGCGTGCTGCACTCTGCCATTGCGAACAATTACATCGTTCAGAGCATAATAGCCTTCTGTTTTACCGTTTTCAACTACAGTGACACGCAATAGAGATCGAGAGTCCAGCTGATATTCACTATGAACAACGCGTCGCAGGACGTCTTCCATTTGGTTGGGTTCGCAGCTGGCAAGAAAGCCGCAGCGCCCCACGTTGACGCCCAAAATCGGTTTATGATATGGCAGCGAAACCATTGCAGAATGCAAAATAGAGCCATCACCACCTATGGTAATGATGACATCTGCCTGCTCGCAGCATTCCGAGACTTTCTTAAAAAATACGTTCTCCAAAGGGATTTCCTGTTTGCAGCTTAAATCCATATAGACGGAACAGTGATACTGCAAAAGAATTTCCGCTGCACGAACAGCCACTTGAATGGTATGGGGGCGCTGTGCATTGGGAACAACATACACCTTCATGTGGTAAACCTCTTACTTGTCCAAGGTCTGGTGAGAAGCATTGACCACTGCGAAAACATCGTCCTCGCTCAAAGTATGCGGATCAGCAGACTTTTCAACGTACATCAAATATTCGATATTGCCTTCCGGACCTTTTACAGGGCTGAAATCAATACCCTTTACAGTAAAACCGTTTTCTACAGCAAAACCCATGGCATTTAAGATTACTTCACGATGGGTTGCGGGTTCGCGCACAACACCGTGCTTGCCGACTTTTTCCTTGCCAGCTTCGAACTGCGGTTTGACCAGGCAGACACCGACTGCATCTTCCGTAGTGATGCGCTGCGCAACCGGGAAAATATGTTTCAGAGAGATAAAAGACACATCAACGCTGAAAAATTCGATCGTATCATCCAGCATTTCACGTTCCACATGGCGGATATTCGTGCGCTCCATATTGATGACGCGTTCATCGGTACGCAAGCTCCATGCAAGCTGACCATAGCCCACATCCACCGCATAAACCTTTTTAGCGCCATTCTGAAGCATACAATCGGTAAAGCCACCGGTAGAAGCACCGATGTCCATACAAACTTTTCCATTAGGCGTAATGGGGAAAGACTGCATTGCTTTTTCCAGCTTCAAGCCGCCGCGGCTGACATAACCAATATCTTTTCCGCGCACTTCAACCTTTGCATCTGCATTGATTTTTTCACCGGCTTTATCGATCTTCTGTTCATCAACGAACACAACACCAGCCATAATCAACGCCTTTGCGCGTTCACGGCTTTTCACCAGTCCGTTGTCTACCAAGTACTGATCCAAACGAATTTTCACAAGAGATTCTCCTTTATTGCATTCGCCAAATCATCGGCGTCCAAATTCATAATCTTTTTCAGCTGCGGGACAGTAGTGTGTGTGAGCTTTTTCGGGTCCACTGCATGATGCAGATAGGAACCCTTCCACTGCTGCTGTTGCAGACGCATCTGTAAGTGTTCGCCGATACCACCAGTCTGAACACATTCCTCGGCAAAGAGAATAGAAGGATACTGTGCCAAAGTTTCTACAAGTTTGTCCGAAATAGGCCAAATCTGCAGCAGTTTATAACAATCACAGCAGATACCATCTTCGTGCAGTTTTCTCTGTGCAAGCAGAACATCTTCTGTTTCGCTGCCATAGCTGACCAATGCGATTTTCGCATTTTCGCTATGCTCTAAGCAGTCGAATGCATTTCCGGTACAAGGCAGTTCCTTCAAAATCGAAGTTTCTGCTCCACGGGGATATCGAATCGCGCGGGGACCGGAGCGGTGCAGCAAACATTCTTCCATGCAGAAAGCAAGCTCGGAATAGTTTGCCGGAGACCAGGTAGGAATACCGATCTGGCTTAAAAATGCGGGATCATAAATACCCTGATGCGTTTCACCATCTCCGGGTACCAATCCGGCACGGTCGATGGCAATCAGCACATTTTGCTCCAGAAGTTTTACATCATGGATCAACTGGTCATAACTGCGCTGCAAGAATGTAGAATACAGTGCAACAACAGGAAGCATCCCCTGACTTGCCAGTCCAGCAGCAAAAGTAATGGAATGCTGCTCTGCCATACCAACATCAAAGAAACGCTCTGGGAACTGGCGATAGAAATACTGTAAGCCGGTTCCATATTTCATTGCAGCAGTAATGGCACAGATGCGTTTATCCAGTTCGCCCAGTTCACAAAGCTGCTTGCCAAACGCGGTGGAAAAAGATTCTGCCGGTGAATTATCCGGGTCCATGCCATCCGGTGTAAAGGACGAAACACCGTGGAATTCGCCGGGATTTCGTTCCGCGGGGCTGTATCCTTTACCCTTTGTTGTTACCACATGAATGAAAAGCGGTGCAGTTTGCTTTTGCAAATGAGAAAACAGCTCGGACAGCTCCGTAACATTATGACCGTCTACCGGACCGACATACTGAAATCCCATTTCTTCGAACATGGTAGAATGATAAATCAATCGACGGATGCACTGCTTGACAGCCTGCAAGCCCTCACGCATAGGGGTGCCGATGACAGGAATTGCGTCCAGAAAAGACTGAACATTCGCTTTCGCACGGAAATACGCAGGGTCAGTTCGCAGTTGCGTCAAATAGCGCGCCATCGCACCAACATTTTTAGAAATGGACATCTTATTGTCATTCAGGATCACAACAAGATTGTTCAAGGTATCGATGTTGTTCAGACCTTCGTAGACCATACCACCGGTAAAGGCACCATCGCCAATAATTGCGATTGCCTTGCCAGGTTCTTTTTTTAATTTCTTTGCCTGTGCCATACCGATTGCCAGAGACAGCGCAGTATTGCCATGTCCCGCGATAAAAGCATCATGTTCGCTTTCACGCGGATTTGGAAATCCGGAAATACCATCCAGCTGACGCAGTGTTGCAAATCGATCCTTGCGTCCGGTCAGTAGCTTGTGGGTATAGCATTGATGTCCAACATCAAAAATCAATTTATCTTGGGGTGAATTCAGCACGCGGTGCAGTGCAACCGTCAATTCGATTGCACCCAAGTTGGAAGACAAATGACCGCCGGTTTGCGAGACACTTTCCAGCAGAAATTCACGAATCTCTGCACAAAGCAATGGCAACTGTTCCGTATCCAGCTTTTTCAAATCCGCAGGTGAATGGATTTGATCCAAAAGCGGCGTTTTCATACTCTCTCTCCTAGTTTCATTATACAGCCATCGGCATCAAGATACCGACCAGAAATCCTACCAGTGCGCCGCTGATTACTTCAATCGGCGTATGACCAACCATTTCCTGCAGCTGTTTGTCGCCCAGGATGGGCAGCTTTTGTGCACCCTGATCCAACCACTCGCGAATCAGTTGATTCAGGACTTTTGCCTGTTCGCCAGCCTGGCGGCGAACACCCATTGCATCGTGCATGGTAATGATTGCAACCACTGCTGCAATGGCAAAAATTGCAGAGTTAACACCAGCCACACGTCCAGTAGCAGCAACCATGGCGCAAACCGTAGCGCTATGTGCGCTGGGCCAGCCACCGTCGCCCCACATACGAGAAATGTCGACTTTGCGGCACAGCATACAGTTAATGATCGTCTTTAATACCTGTGCAATAAGCCAGGCAACCATTGCTGTAACCAGAATAAAATTCCATTGCAAAAGCTGGTTAAATACACGCATTGTCAATCCGTTCCTTTCAACAAAATTTAGTTAGTTTTTTCGATCCAATAATTGGCGGGCCAGCTGAACCAAGAAGTCTGCGCTGGCACCAAACTGCTGCTCCATGCGTTTGCAGTTATCCTCATTGATCTTTTGCGCCAGCTGCATTGCACCATCTGCTCCATACAGCGTTGCAAAAGTCACTTTTCCATTTTCAGCATCGCTACCAACCGGTTTGCCCAATGTTTCGCTGGTCGCAGTAACATCCAGAACATCGTCTACAATCTGGAAAACCAGTCCTAAATCATAGGCATATTGTTCCAAAACCCGGCGGGTTTCATTATCAGCCTGTGCGGCAGATGCACCCATTTGAACAGCTGCGTTAATCAATGCACCGGTCTTATAATGATGGATGGAATCCAGAACCGCACGATCAGGTGTTTTTTCTTCCCATGCAATATCCAGTTCCTGACCGAAAATCATACCGCGGCTGCCGCCGCCTGCTGCCAAAGCCTTTACTGCATCTGCACAAACTTTCGGCTCTGCACCAGACTGGACGATAGCCTCGAAGGCTTCTGTTAACAGTACATCGCCCGCCAGTGTTGCGGTGGTTTCGCCGAATTTTTTGTGGCAGGAAAGGCGTCCGCGACGGTAGTCGTCGTTATCCATGCACGGCAAATCATCGTGAATGAGCGAATAGCAATGCAGCATCTCTACGGCTGCGGAAAAATGCTCAGCGGCATCCATATCACCATTCAGCATATCACAGGTAGCCAGTACTAAAATAGCGCGAACACGTTTGCCACCGCCCAAGAGGCTGTAGCGTGCTGCCTGACATACAACAGACTCCTCAGGCAAATACAGATCAACAGCTCGATCCAATGCATTTTCGGTGCGTGTCAAATAGTGTTGATACTGTGTTTCATAGTTCTGCATCATTATGACAAATCCTCCTGCACAGTATGATTTTGTAGTTTTGCATCAATTTCTTCAATTTGCAGCTGTGCTGCATCCAAAGTGGTATTGCAGTAAGAAATCAGCTCAGCTGCTTCACTATATAATTTTAAGGATTCATTTAAGGGGGTCGCTTCGTCACTGATTTTGTCTAAGATCAGTTCCAGACGTGCAATACCGTCTTCAAAATTCTTTGGTTTCTTCATTTGTTTTCCTCCGTGTCTTGTACGAAACAACGAAGTGTTTTGTCCTGTCCCACTACATGAACCGTATCCCCTGCGTGAATCTGATTGATTTTTACACAGTGTCCCTTATCATCCTGCAATATCGTGTAACCACGCGCAAGCGTGCGATAAGGGCTGAGAGAATCGGTTAAAGCGGTGCAATGCAGCAGATTCTTCTGTTTTTGATGGTATAGCTGCTGCATTTGCTGGGACAATTTTCTTTGTGCATCCACAATGGATTCTCTCCGGACAGCAAGCGATTGCTGACACGGATTCTCTGAAAAGCAAAGTGCGAATTCAGCAAACTCATTATAACACAATGCGATACGATTTTGCATAATTCGCTGCATACTTTCTCCAAAATTGCATAATTGCTGCCGAATTTTGGCTTGGTTGGGTACAGCAAGCTCTGCGGCAGCGGATGGCGTTGGAGCCCGCTGATCTGCCACATAGTCCAGAATGGTTGTATCAATTTCGTGTCCGATTGCACTAATCAACGGTATCGGACAGCGAAAGGCGGCGCGCGCAATGCATTCTGCATTAAATACCCACAGATCTTCTCGACTGCCACCGCCTCGTGCAACGATGATAACGTCCACGTTGGGTTGTTTGCCCAGAAAATCAATACCCTTGGCTACTTGCTCAGCTGCTTCAAAGCCCTGCACAGAAACAGGATATAACAAAACCTTGACCAGCGGCCAGCGTCGGGTCAAGACATTGCGGATATCTTGCAGAACAGCGCCGGTTTTACTGGTAACCAAGCCAATGCATTTCGGCTGAGCGGGCAACGGCTGTTTGGCATCTGGATCAAAAAGTCCTTCTGCGAAAAGCTTTTTCTTCAGCTGCTCAAGCGCTAACTGTGCGCTGCCGATTCCGTCAGGGAACATATCCGTTACATATACCTGAAAAGCACCACCCTGTTCATAGAGCGTAGCGCGACAGCGCACTACAACCCGCATTCCTTCTTCCGGACGAAATGCCAGTCGCTGTGCTTCTCTGCGAAACATGACTGCCTTTACAGTAGCTTGGTCATCTCGAAGAGAAAAATAGCAATGTCCGCTGCGTGCATTTTGGACAAAATTTGCAACCTCGCCGCACAGCGTTAAATCAAACAGTGCGTCGTCTGCATCCAATATCGTTTTCACATAGCGGTTTAGCTCAGTAACGGTAAATACGTTCTCCACTTTGATCAGCCCTCTTTTGCTTCTCTCGCCGCAAGGATAGATACACCGATTGCGTTGTCGCTGGAATATTTACCCGGTACGAAATAGGTTCCCGGTAAATGCCGCTGTACATAATCACGAATGATTTCGCTGCTCATTACACCGCCAGCGCATACTACAGGCAAGCCGGGATATTCTTTCTTTGCTGCCTTCGTCATACGGACAACGGTTTCGGCTACGCAGCACAGACAGTACTTACATACATATTCTTTGCTCTTTCCCTGTGCAATCAGCGCATTGCACTGATTTTCCAGTCCGGAAAGACTGCAATTCAGACCACGAACCGTGCATTTTCCCTTGATGGGTTCCTCGCATTGTGCAGCAAGGCGGGATACTTCTACCCCGGCGGGAAACGCAAAACCCAGTTTTACGCCTAAACGATCCACTGCCTGCCCGGCATACAAATCGCTGCTGGTACCCAGAAGCTGAATACTGCGGACGGCATCACACAGCAAAAGGTCGGTAGTTCCACCAGAAATATGGAACAGCAAAACCTTTTGTTCCAACAAGTCCATTCCGCCAGCAGCAAAAAGTGCAGCTGCGGCATGTCCCTGCTGATGTGTCGTTTTAATCAGCGGAATTCCCTTCGTTAAAGAGATTGCGGTTGCTGCATTTACACCTGCCAGAAAGCACGGCATATAACTGCCCTCTTCCGGGCGAGGCTTGGCAGAAACACCTATAGCAGAAATTTTTGTCAGGTCACATTCCTGATTGAGCTCTTCCAACAGACTGGGAAGTGCTTCGGTATGATGAAAAAGTGCTTCACTCTGACGCAGGCCCAGCTGTCCTGCCTTAACGGGTAAAAAGCGCTTCTTATCACAAACAACCTCCCCGGCGTCGTTGTAGACAGCCAGGGAGGTTGCATAATTGCTGGTATCGATTCCAAGTGTAAACATTCGTTTATTCCTGTGTTTCTTTCTCCTCGTCATCAACCAGGTGCAGATCGTTTGCAACGCTGCCCATCAGACCGTTGACGAATTGATAATCCTCGTCACCACCGTATTTTTTTGCCAGCTCAACAGCTTCATTGATTACAACACTGGGCATCTTCTTCTGACCAAAGACCAGTTCAGCCACACCCAGACGCAGAACAGCCAGCGTAACGCGGGGCAGTCGATTCATCGTCCAGCCACGCAGACGCTCTGCAATCAGATCGTCTACTTCAGCAGAATGGTTATAGTACAGCTTCAACAGCTGTTCACCGAAAGCATCAACAACATGCTCTTCGGTTTCACGGTTAGTTTCCAGCACTTCCGTCAGAGATACATCTCCGAATGTTGCAGAAAAAGCTGCAAGGAATGCATTTTCACGAGCTTCACGGCGGCGCAATACGTTTTCCATAAATTTCCTCTCACGCAATGATCCCGCTGACCGGGACATCTTTTCACATAATTAAACTTCCGGCTGCTTAACGGCAATACCTGCCACAATAATATTCACCTGGCTGACGGTAACACCGGTCATGTTCTGGATGGCGTTCTTCACGTTCTCCTGAACCTTAGCTGCTACGTTAGGAACTTTGCAGCCAAATGCAACCATGACATACATCGTCAGACGAACAGTACCGTCCTTGACATCTACTTCAACCGGCTGCTGGATGCTGACACGCTCCAGAATGCCGCGTACGGTTTTGTGACCGCCACAGGCGATGTCAGCAACTCCGTCGATTTCCATTGCCGCACACTTTGCGATCTTAGAAATAGCATCGGTAGAAATCTGCAGGCTGTTGCCTACCAAAACTGCGTTCTTTCCGTCCATATCTGTACCTCCTAAAACCGGTGATCCCGGTAGGTTTTGCATACGTTTTACTGCCAGAAAGGCATTTCTTTACCAAATGATAGTAATATTATACCATCGTTTTGCGTTTTATACAACACTTTACTTCACTTCTACCAGAGTAATGTCCTGCGCACTCAGTTCAGGGCACTTGGAAAGCAGGATATCCCGAATCTGCGCAACCTGATTTGCGCTCAGCCCGGAACCGGAAACGGTCATCACGGTTATGTCGGCTTTTCCATCGTTCAAAAAGCACAGACAATCCGCAAAACCCTTGGCTTTTACAAGGGTTTCCACTTCATTTTCGGTTGTAACTACATTGAGATGATCGGTCATCTTCTTGGTCAGGTCTGCCTTTTCCTCATCGGTCAGCGAGGATTTCTTCAGACGCTTTTCCAAATCGTCCAAAACGCCGTCCCGCGTTTTGGTACGTTCCAGACGTGCGCTCTCAAAAAATTCGCTTCCGCTGTCCTTGGTCACACTGACCAGCTGCGCTTCGCCGTAATTTTTATCCGCAGAATCCAGAGCTTCCTGTTCAGTGACCAAGCCGTCCATTACAGGGATTGCTTCCGGCGCGCTGGCTTCTACTTCGGTTTCTCCGTCTGGCTGGGCAGCGACAGGCTCTGTGTCAGATTGCCCGTTGAGATCCGCATTGGCTGCAGCGGACACCAGATCCTCAGGCGATTCTGCTTTCGTGTGGAATGGTGATGCATACTGCCAGTTCAGATAAACTGCAACACCAAGTGCGCCAACCAAAGCCAGTGCGGTAGCACGCTGTGACCATTTGCTTGTGTTTTTCATCGTTGTTCCCCCTGTTAACTCATTTTTGTTACGCTGATTCTTCCAGTGGAAAGCCCCAGCAGTGAAGACAAGATTTCGTGGATTTGTGCAGCGACCTTAACATTATCACCACCCTCACATAAAACCGCGACACCACCGATTTCCGGCGTTTGTATCGTTTCGGTCAGAGCCCCGCCATCATCCAAAAGGATATGGGTCTTTTCCGTTCCGCCCATGCTGTCGCGTTCATCAGTTGCATAGACATTCAGCTGGGTAGATTCCAATGTGACCATTACACGCGTCTTTCCTGCACCGTCAACATCGCTGAGCAGATCTTCCAGACGATGTTCCAATTCTTGCTCATAAGCATAAAAATCTTCGCCGGAAGACGGTGCTTCTGCGGCCTTTATTTTTTCTTTTGTGCTGTTTCCGCCCAGCAAAAGATAGCTGCCCAAAAGCAGCAGTGCGGGAATCAAAAGCAAACGCCGATTTTCCGCACGAAGAAAATAGGAAAGGTTTCGTTTCTCTTGCTTTGATTCATCCATATGTTTCTCCAGTCTGCCATAGAATTTCATTTGCGGAAAAGTCCGATAAAATTTCCTCAGCTTGTGGGGATGGCTCCCCTGTCAGCCGAATTTGTTGAATTGTGATATCACCCTGATCGGTTACATTCAATTCTATTTCAGCCTGAGCAGAAATATTTGCCTGCTGTAACCGTGTTTCACAGGAATTTTCCAGGTTGTGCTGGATTTCAAGCAGCAGTGTGTCGGTATATGGACAGTCGGCGGCATCCTGTGAAATTTGTGGTGATACAGCGGAAGAAGGCAGTGGTTCAAAGGAAAGCCCGCTGAAGCAGTGCAGGAGTGTTGCAATCATATAAAGACCTGTAACACTTTGAATCACTTTTCGGCTGCTGTCGGAAGAAAAAAACTCTTGCAGTACACCAGTAAAAATACAGGTAAGGCAGTAGGCACGGACAAGTGCGCTGAAAGAATGCATCATACTCTGCCGCCCCCCAATACCAACATCATGAGAATGCCGACTGCCAGCATTCCGAAATACAGCGCCAGAACAGCAGCCAATGCATAAGCACCAGACGCCATTCCGTTGAGCATATCCGCGCAACGGCGCAAGCCCAATAAAGAAGCAAACATTCCGGCGAGGGTAAAAATGCACCAGCACAGCATGGTTTGTCCATATAAAGGTAGACATTCGATCCCCACAATCGCCAGCGCTGAAAAGGCCAGTCCACTTTGAAGCAGTTTTACACCTGCCAAAATACCGCCAGCAGCGGAAGATATCGCCTGCCCGACAATGGGGATACTGCTGTACAAGACAGTCTTTCCGGTTTGCAATGCAGCGTTGTCAGCTGCACCGGTAAAGACACGCTGGATTCCCATCAAAGCAGTGAAAATTGCGCCGATCCAGCAAATGATGCGGCTTAATAATTTGCCCAGCTTGACGGAAAGGTTTTCTGCCATGTGGTTTTCACTGAAAATACCAGCTGCTGTAATGGCTAAAAAAAGCTGTGTCACAGGAAGAATCAAACTCTGCAGAATATTGGCAACAAAGCCGAGCGCCGTAAGAAAAAAGCCATTACACACAGCTGCTGCACCCACCTGACCGGACGCAATCATCGTAGCAGAGAAAACAGGAGTGAACCCATAGAGAAAATCTTTCCAGATAATACTCTTTTCCGCAACCGCTTGGGAGAGCATCACCAGAAGACCTTCCGCCAACAAAAAGCAGGCACAGGCAAAGATCCATTCCAATAGAGTATCCCAGCGGCTATCAGCGATTAGAAACTTAAAAGCTGCTGCGCATAGCAAAAGCCCAAACAGCTTTTTGGTTGCTGCGAGTATGGCTTGCCAGTTTTTTTGAAATTCACCGGTAAGTACTTGCCATAGCGTGCGAATCGGATGCTGTAAAAAATCTTGTAGAGAAATGGGAGATGCATCCAGATATTCCTGCGCTCGTTGTGGATATTCCATACAGTAGGTAAGTTTGGTACCGTGACAGCTGTTTTCTAAAAGTATGATACAAAGGAATAACGGCAAAATTGCTTTCAGCCAGTGAGAAATTGGATTTCCTGATAAATCATAGAAAGCATTGGTTCGATTGCGATTAGTACCAGAATCCGACCTGCGAAATCCAGACACCCGGCGGCTGCGGAAAGCCCTGCATCTTTGCAAAAATCCCGAGCCAGATCGGTTAATAACAGAATGCCAACAGCGCGGTATACGCAAGAAAGAAATTCGGTTCCGGCATAATCCTGTAAAGCCGCCAGACGCTGAAAAATTGAGAGCGAAGCACCTTCGGAAAAAAGCAGTATCAATATGAACATACTGCAGGATGCTGCGATTAAAGGTGCCCAGGCGGGCAGCCAACTTTTCAAAGTGGCGTACAAAACGGCAATCAAAAAAACAGCAGCACATAGTTTCCATGCGATACTCACAGGTCAAACAAGTTTTGGATTGTGTGAAACAGCGTACTGATTTCATTGATCAGTATGGTTAGCACAACAATCAAACCAGCCAGTGTAGTCATCATTGCCTGATCTTCCCGCCCGGAACGAATCAAAAGCTGATTCAGCACAGCCACAATGATTCCAATCGCTGCAATTTTGAAAATCATCTCAATTCCCATAGGAACTCCTTACACTCTTTTCTTGTTACAAAAGGGCTAGTGCAGCCATTGCACCTACACAAAATCCAATTTTGGGACAAATGGCTGCAGCTGCACGTTCTTTTTCTCGAACTTGCGCGGTGTGTTTTTGGAAATAGTCCAGATACCGCTGCAGCTGTCCGCATTGATCCTGTAATCCCTGATGCCCTAAGGAAGTGAGACAATATGAAAACTGGGATGCTTCCTCTTTGGATAAATACATCGGTGGAGACAGGGATTGCAGCTCATGACAAGTCTGCAGCGGCAAGAGCGAATAGTGATTGCACTGTTGTAATTCCCGTAAGATTTCATTGGTCGGCAGTCTGCGATACTGTATTGCATCCAGAATCTGTTGCAAAAGCTGGACGGATTCTTCCAAAGATAATCGCTGGCAATGCCACCGTCTGACCACTTCGCTGCCACACCAGAAACCGCAGCATACCAATAGACCGCCACCGATCCAATAACGACTCAACAATATGTTTGCACCTCCTTTATTTGTCCGGGAACAGTACGCCCAGATAAAATGCAGGCGTGCCGCAAAATCTTTTTTCGGAGTAAATACTGCACCTGTATTTTTTGCTCCAGCTCTTGCAAACTGGAAGCGTGCATGGTGATCACTAGATTTACCCCGGTGTGTGCGCCAATTTCTAACAGCTTGGTTTCTTCCAAAGATACCAGCTCGTCTACCAGTAAAACGCGAGGTGCTAACGTACGCAGAGCCATTTCGATTGCTGTGATTTTATTCAGTCCCTGGACGCAATCACACCCGGAAAGACCATACTCCCCGGATGGAAAAATTTCGCTGCGTTCATCAATAACCGTGCAGAGGGTGTTTTGTGCAGAAAAAAACTGTACCATGTTGCGCAGTAATGTGGTTTTTCCGCTGCCTGGTTCGCCGGCAATCATCAATGCAGAAAAAGATGTTTGTAAAATCCGAATCAGTTCTGGTGGGAGCGTTCCGGTGTCAAAACGTGCGATGCGGATATTCAAAGATAACACTTTTTGCAGAACAAGTTGTCCGGACTGTGTCTTGATATATTTTCCGCCGATTCCTACACGGTGTCCTCCTGTTAATACAAGAAAGCCCTGCGCAATTTCCGCTTCGTGTGCATAGATTGATCCTCCACAGAGTGTAAACAGAATATCTTCCAGTTGATGCTGTGTCAGCAAAAATTCGGGTGCGGCGGTCAGGATGGTTTCTTTTGTAACCAGTTGAATCGGAGCGTTGCTGCGTATACGGATTTCTTGTACAGCGGCAGCGCGCTCGGGAGAAAGATTCAGTAATGTTGGCTGTAACCAATGCGGTAGAGTATTTACGACGTGATAATACGACTCCATGTTTAGCACCTCTTTGGTTTATTGTATGAGCAAAACCCGGCGGCATAGAACCCCGATATTATTTGGATCAGATGCAAGGAAACTTGAAAATAGAAATTCTATTTTATGCAAAGCAGCAAATAAAAAGAACAGACAATAGCTTGTTATGGAAAAAGATGTGCTCGGTATAAGTCACATCATATGTTTTGTTGTTCTATAAAATAAAAGCAGCCGACACACTTTGCGTGTATCGGCTGCTTTTCATAGCTTTTCTGGCGTTTGCAGTTGCGCTACGGTATCTAAAATGGTTTTTGCATATACTTTGTATTCTGCTGGGGATAAATAAGTCAGCACAGTTTCGTCACAGGCAAGTTCTGTGTCGCGTTCTACTAGGCGAGTCATATGCCACATCATCGGATTGAACCAATGCAGACTGTTTATCAAAAGAGCAAGTGCTTTCAGCCAGATATCTTTTCGTTTGCAGTGTACAAGCTCATGTAAAAGTACATACTGAAGTGTTTCTGACGAGGGTAAATGTTCTGGCAAAAGCAGTACAGGATGGAATATACCGGCAAGCATAGGCGCTTTTAATCCAATACAGATTCGTAACTTTGGAGGATGAGATAGTTTGAGTTGGCTGCATAAGGTATGGTACATATTCAGGATTTCTGGCTCACAGATTGTTTTTTGCCAGCGTTGTATATACTTTAAGAAGCGGATATGTGCCAGCCATGCTTTCCCTAACATACAAATTACACCAAGAAACCATATAGCACAGATGCCGGAGAACAAAGAAATCTGTGGATACTGTTTTGAAGTCGGTGTGGTTACGGGTGATGGCCTGGTAGAATCCAGAGAAGGCTCTGAATGATCAGATTGTGGTGGCGGCATTATGGACGGTTGAACGTTGAAATTCCCTTCTATATGATTTGATATAGGATCGTGATCTGAGACTGGTGCATCCGATACCACATTTTGCGGGAGTTCAATTTGAATAAGACTTGGATTTTTAGCAGTGATTGGAGAAAATGGCAAAAGAAGGCGGAAACAAAGTACAGCCCACAATACGCATCGCCATTTTGCTGCATATCGAATGCGAGAAAAATGCGCCCATAAAGCAATCAGTGTAATTGCAATGAATCCACCGATTGACACAGTTATCAATGCAGATAGAAAGCTCCCCATAGATACACCCATTCCCTTCCCCATTTGGCAAACAGAAATATAATATGCCTTATAAGAATATACTATGCTTGTAGTTGGATGAAGTCAAGAAATTTCTGCATTACTCGACCAGGACTATGAAAGAGAATCTGGTAGATAATAAAGCCCCCTTGCGCCATGGGCGTAAGAAGGGCTTTTTGTATATTATTTGGAATGTGTGCTTAAAATATGACCGTCCATGGAAATCGTAACGACTTGTACAGGAATTTCTTTTCCGCTGTTTTCCTATACTCTGACAGCTGCCATTTCTAAACCACCACAACAAGGCACTTCCATACGGACAACGGTTACGCTTTGAATGCTGTTCTGACGCATAATTTCTGTCAATTTTACACTATAGTCGATGCTGTCTAACTTGGGGCAACCAATCAGTGTGACTTTATCTTTCATGAAGTCCTCGTGCATACGAGCATATGCAAATGCAGTGCAGTCAGCTTGATAGCAATGATAAAATAGGAAAAGCTCCAGCTACATGAACGTAACTGGAGCTTTTTTTTGTTGTGTTGGTAGAGTGATAGATTATGAACGTAAATCGGATGTTATGATGATTCATCGGATACTTCTGCTACAGAGCAAGCATCGTAGTAGAGTCGCTGACGAGAAACAGTAACAGCATGATTTTCGTACCGAACCGAGTGAAATTAAAGGCGTGTAGGGTGTTCTGATTTGCATTGCGGAAAGCATGTCAAGAAATTGATACCAGAACCCTTGTGAGCAAATGAAGCCTATGTAAATGTAAGCTCCTCTATAATGAGGGATTACAGTTTCAAATCGTCTTCTTTTCGCTGTTTTCGTTCTTGAAGATACCAGGAAAAACCAAAACCGCCGCCAATGTCAAGGACAATACTAATTAGAATCGTTAGCCATGTGTATGGGTTGGATTTTTCATCCTTTTCGGCTTCTTGTTCAACGGGTTCGGGCTTTTCTTCAATGAAAGTAGATACGTCAACATTTTTTGTGTATTGTTCACCGTAAGCATCTTCATATTGAATGGCAATCGTTCCGTTAATTTCTCCTAACGTTTCATTACTGACACGAAGATTCCCCTTTCCGGGTTTGCTTTCACCGGGAGCAAGTTCTCCTAAAAAAGTGCTGCCGCCAGAAGCAAGACCATCGATTGCATAATCGATTTTGCAGTTATAAAGATGACTTTTCCCAGTATTCATCAGATTCATGGTGACAGTAACGGTATCATCCTGAAATACTTTTTTAGGTAATTTTGCACCGTCGAAAGAAAGTTCTGCTGGTTGGCGGACATTTAATGCACAAACACCATTGGACGTAATGCCGAAAGTTGAGTTGCTGTTATATTGGAAACTAACATTGATTTTGTGCTTTCCTTCCGGTAATGTGGGCTCTGCGAGAAAATGTAAAATCAGCTTGGATTCTCCCCCGGCTTTGATATGCTCAATGGAAAAGACATTGCTTTTCTCCTGTAAATCAATCGCTAAATCGCCTGTATCAACAGTGATCAGTAGATTTTTTACATTTTTGCTTTTCAGCGAATTTTTTAGTGTTAGCGTTACAGTAAATGGTTCACCGGCCATGATAGTTGCTGGTTCCGTTACACAATTTGAAATATAAACAACAGGGTCTGCTGTTGGTACTTCCGGGGTAGGTTCCGGAGAAGGCTGCACCTCATTGGATTTGCCATCCGATATGGTAACAAATACTGTATATGAAAACGTAAGCGGATTCCCTGTGATGTCATATCCGGACACATGAGCAGTGATGGGATAAATGCCGTTGATTCGTTCGCTCGCTAACTGCACCGAAAATTCTACCAAAAACAGGTCATTTTCCGATTCGGCGTTGGTTGCCTGTTCCGTTGTAAGAGAAAAAGTTTTTTCATAGCTTGCAGCGACGAAAGCCTCGTTTGCGTTTGCACCTAAATCCAAAGAAACCTGGATACTATCATCTTTGATATCTCCGGTATGCGTCAGTGGGAGAACAAATGAAGCATATCCATTTTCTACTTTTGGAATATAGCCGTCCTGAAAAGGCTTATCCATGTCGTGATATGTGTGTGCCGTATCAATCGCTAATGATGCAGTATGTTTTGGTGTTTCTGTTGGAAAGGGCGTACTGTTTGGTTCGGAGGACGGTTCAGGGATTGAATCCTTTGGAACATCGAGAGAATTAGCGTCAATAGCTTCATCTTCCAGTGGCAATTCCGCTGGTATAGTACTGCTCTTCTCTTCTGTCTTTGCAGGAGACGGACAGCCAGCGTTTTCTGCAAAAGCAGTATAGGAAAAAGACAAAATCAGTATCCATATCAACATAAGTGATGCGATTTTTTCTTTCATGCTGCTTACAACTCCCTTATGTTTTCAATGCTGAAGCGACTGACTTTTTCAATTTGTATTTGCAGATTGATATAGCATACAAGCAAAACCATGGCAAAAAGGATGAATGCGGGCAGAATGCTGTTAAACCAGCCGATGGCCTTTACAACAAAAGTGAACTCCAAAAGATGTTCTACAATCGGCTTCAACAAAAGACCAATGACAACACCCCAGATTACCGTATCAAAAATTTGTATGATGTAGCAGTGTATAATATCCTGCTTTGCAGCGCCAACAGCGCGCAGCGTACCAATGGAACGCTTTCCCTCCTGAATTTGTGCGGTGATCGTATTGTTGATGAGCGAAATGCAAACAACGTAAAGAACCGCAACAAGCGCCCCAAAAGTAAGCAAGGTGCTTTTATTGACATCCTGGCTTCGCTGACGCATTTCGAAGGAAGAATCAATGTTTTGCCCATAGAAAATGTTGGATAGCTGATTTTGCATTGCATAATCTTGTTCGGCTGTATAGTCGGTTGACAACTCCACAAAAAGTTCGCTGTATGGAAAATCATGTCCAAACTGATCCAATCCATCCAGCGTTGTATATAAAGAAACCGCAGATGCGTTTGCATCTTGATCATCCAGAATTGCGCCAATGCGAATGTCGCGATCCTCCCGTGTCAAATTGCCCTTTTCATCTTCGACCAGCATACTAAGCGTTATCGTATCGCCCGCGTGGAAAGGACTTTCCGCTGCAGCAAGGATGTAGGCTGAATTTTTCTTGTAAATTTCGTTTGTTTTCTTTATGGCAGCAGGCGACAAATTGAGTAATCCCCAGGATGCTGCAGGCGTCTCGGTTTCTGCACGCCAGTAATAACCAATTTTAGAGGGAGCTTCCAAGATGATTTCCTCGCCGGAATTCAACTTCTCTAAGTTGATGCTGCCTTCCACTACGATATTTTCAAAATTATTCTGGATAGTATTTCCATTGTATGCGCGTAATGGAATGTTCATAGCTTCTTGTGTATAGCCAGCACGTTCTTTTGCTGTGATATATTGGGGATTTTCTTCTGCCTGAATAATGCTCATAAAAGTTTCTTTTGTTAGCGGGTTATCTGCGTTGTAGGCAAACCAATCAGGTTCCACATAGTGGGAATACATCGTTCCCTTAAAAAGGTCACCCAATAACAGATAAGGCGAGACTTCGTCCATCAGAAGATTTACGCAAGCTTCTTTGTTTCCATAAATATCTTGGACGTGGGGCAGCTGTAAAGCCTCTTGTCTTTGCACTTCGGAAATAAAACCATCCGAAGGGGTATTGATGAAGCCGCTTGAAAAATCATATACGGATGGGCGGATGCAGTAATCGTACGAAATATCAGAATTACGCATGGCGATGACACTATATCTGAAATCGGACACTGCAAAACAGCAAAGTAGAGTCGTGAGAACCAAAAGGAAACGAATGAAAACTGTTTTTCGCTTAGAAAACAGCAGCTTTCGCTGTGCAAGCAGATGCGGCATTCGGAAATTTTGTTTGGATTTTATCTTTTTCTGTTTCATCTTCCACATGAGATCGGCATCTCGAATTGACCGCAGTGGAGACAGCCTGGAAATGGAAATCAGTGGAAGCAGTGCAGATAACAGAATGCACAGCATACCAAATAATGCGCCTACAAATAGAACCGTTAGGTTTGGCATGAAAATGAAGTCCTCGCCCATACACAGTGCATACAATTTGACGCCCAAATAAGCAATAACAATACTGATTGGCGTGCAGATTGCTGCGATCCAGAAGGCTTCTCGCCCGAAAATCCAGATAATTTGGCGTTTGGTTGCACCAACTGCCCGCATCATGCCAATTTGTTTTTTACGTTCTTTCAAGTGGGTGTAAAAGATATTGGCAATACCAAAGCAAGACAGAAAAGCAAGCAATAAGGACAAAAAGCCGAAAGTTTACTATCGTATGTAATGTCATAGAATTGATAACCAAGCCCTTGTGGTAAAGCATCCATACGAATTGTATTCTCGCCCAAAAACTCACTAAAAGGAAAATCCGGCTTATGCGGCTGCAGGTTCATCAGTGCGATCTGCGCTTCTTTTCCTCCCAGCTGAACCTGTGTATCCTTCCACACAAAAGCCGCCGGGATATTGCTGCCGATATCGGTATAGCAATTTTCAAAAACAGGTCGGCGGTTTGGTAAAATGCCAACCAGTGTATAGCTTGTTTCAATTGGGGTATCCAGATAGTCTGCGCCATCTCGCGCCAGACTTTGGAACGTAAGGGTATCCCCCACGTTTACTTTGAGCCCCATTCGCATAAGTGCGTCTTCTTCGATAGCGATTTCTCCGACATTTTGAGGGAAACGACCCTCTTTGACTTGCGGATAATAGAGTTCTTCTGCCCGGTCATCCAGCCAAGCGACAGTGGTTCCATTTTCTTTTTTATTGTCGGACCAGTCATAAGATAAAACGTGAAAACTGCCGATTTCGCCATCTATGATTTCTGCCTGCTTTACAGTGTTCCAATCGATTTCTTCCGGATTGATAACCAGCAGGTCCTGATTGCCCAGTTGTCTGTTGTGCATCTCTTTCTGAGAGGCTTTTGCGCAGGAAATGAAAAACGGTACAGCGGATGAAAAAACCATCGCCAAAATAATGCCAATGAACAATACCGAATATTGCTTTTTGCGATGCTTCAGACTACTGAGTGCAAATTGGTTGACGGTTAGTTTTCGTTTCATGTTACATCACCCCATTTTTTGTGTCCGTGATGATCTTTCCATCTTCCAAAGTAAGCACGCGATCCGCTTGCTCAGCAACATGGAGATCATGTGTCACCAGAATCAGGGTAACACCCAGTTTCTTACTGACATATTTCAGCAATGTGAGCACTTCCCTGCCGCTTTTGCCATCCAGATTTCCGGTTGGCTCGTCAGCAAACAGAATGGAGGGGCGGTTTGCAAGCGCTCGGGCAATGGCAATCCGCTGCTGTTGACCATCGGAAAGTGCAGAGGGCAAATGTTCCAATCGATTGCGGATGTTCAACATATCAATGAGCATATTGATATATTTTTCATCTACATCCTTATGATTCAGCATAATGGGCAGCAGAATGTTTTCATAACCAGTCAGCTCCGGAACCAGATTATAAGACTGAAATACAAAACCAAATCTGCGACGACGCAGAATGGATAACTGGTTATCACTATATGCGGAAAGGCGTTTCCCACCATATACCACGTTACCGGATGTGGGTGTTTCCAAAAAGCTTATTAGATGCAGGAAAGTGGATTTACCCGATCCGGAAGGTCCGGTGATGGCACAGAACTCGCCTTGTTCAAATGCAATGCTTACATGATCTACGGCATAAATGGAATTTTCACCGCTTAAATACTCCTTTGTCAGATCATGGCATTTTATGATGTCCATATGTATTCCTCCTTTATGATTTCATCCTGCTCCTATCATACCGAATGAATCTTCCGTTTCGGTGACGTTTACGTTAAGATTTCGTAAGATAAGAAAAACAGAGCCCGAAAAGGCTCTGTTAGATTGTAATATTCGCGTCAATAACGGGAAAACATAGTCTGATGCGTAATCCTGCTTTTCCATTTTGCGCAGAAACCATTCCGTGATGTTTCTCCACAATGGCTTTTGTGATAGCAAGCCCGATTCCGGCGCTGGTTGGAACCGCATTGGCAGTTCTGTGAAGACGATCAAATAATTTGGACAACTCGGATTCTTCGACTCCGCCGCCATTGTCTTCTACTTCAATCATGACACTTCGCTCACCAGGTTCCATGCAAATGGTAATTGTACCATCTTCTGCGGTGTGCTTGCAGGCATTTTTCACGACATTGCTGAGAGCTTCGTGAAACCAGGAAGCATCTACACGAAGATCGGCAGTTCCCTGAATGACAATATTCTTTTGTGGAAACAACGGATAAAGTTCCTGCTTTATTTCTTTCGCAATGCCAGAGAGATTACATGGTTGGAAGTTCATTTCGTATGTATCACTTTTGATTTTTTCCAGCGTGAGTACGTTTTGAATGAGCGATTCCATTGAGCGCCAGCTCCTTTTTGGTATGGGGCCCAGGTGCGGATGCATTTTCTAATTCGCAATATAAGCGCAGCCCAGCTAAAGGCGTTTTGAGCTGATGGGAAATATCAGAGATGAATTCCGTATTACTTTTCGCTTGTTGCTTTGTAAAGGTACGCTCTTGTAATAGACGATTTTGCAATTCATAAATGCTGGTTTGCAAGTGCCCTAGTTCGTTATCTTCACAATTCAATGGGATAGTGGTTCCACTGGTTAGAAAATCATCGATGCTCTGTGTCAATCCTTTATTTTTTGTCTTTTGCATCAGCAAATAAATGAAAAGTACCAATGCGATGAGAAAGCAGAGTGCAAAAAACACGACGCTGATAAAATCCTGAAAGTACAAAATTAGTCCTCCCATCGGTATCCGGTTCCGCGGATGGTTACAATATGTTCAGATCCGATTTTTTCCCGTAAGCGACTGACGTGTACGGATAAAGTATTGTCATCAATATAGTCGCCATCGCAGTCCCAAATACGTTGTAATAGTGTGTTTCTGGTAACGGGGGCGCCAGCGTTTGCAATAAGAGCTGTCAGAATTTGAAATTCTGTTGGAGTCAGGGAAATATTTTGACCGTCTTTTTTTACGCTCATGTTTGCTATATCAATTTGTATATCTTTTTGCTGGAAAATGGTATTTCTGCGCCGACGCAATAAGGCGCGTACCCGCGAAAGAAATCCCAGCATCTTGAAAGGCTTGGTAATGTAGTCATCTGCACCGGCATCAAGCCCTCTGACGATCTGATATTCTTCATCACAAGCGGTTAGAAATAAAATGGGTGTCTCGTTCCCTTGCTTGCGCAGTTCAGTACATAAATCCAGACCACTCCCATCAGGAAGCATAATATCTAAGATAGCCAGATCATAGATTTCCTTTTGTAGAAGAGAACGACCTTCTGCACAATTTTGCGCACAGAGAACGGTGTAATCCTCTTTTTGCAGGAGTTCACAAAGACCGTCTCGCAGATAATAATCATCCTCTATCAATATGATTTTAACATGCATGCTTTCACTTCCCGACGATAAAGATATTGCTATCATACTAAACTGTGTTGATTTTGACAACCCGGCGGGTAATGCTGTTCCACAAAAAGAAAGCAGGAAACCGTTTAACGGTTCCCTGCTCAGGATGCTGATTTTCGCAGCATATCAATATCGCAATGTAAATAAGCCGAGAATTCATCTTATGGCACAATAAGACGCAAGAAACTCATTCACATCGCAGGAGAAAATCAACGAATGTAGACGATGGGCTTAATCAAATCCTTGGGTTTATCTTTCATGAGCAGCAGAGCTTCCTCTACATGTTCAACCCCTTCGAATTCATGGGTGACCAGTTTACCCGGCTGGATTCGTCCGGAAGTAACCAAGGACAACAGCTTTTCCATGCGCAAGCGACCACCAGGCATCAAACCACCCGCAATCTGCTTGTGACCCATGCCACAGCCCCACTCAGAACGAGGAATGCGGACGTAATCACCTTCGCCCAGATAGTTCACGTTACCAATTTTTCCGCCCGGCTTCAATACGCGAATTGCAGTAATGAAGGTGTCGTTGTCACCACCGGCAATCACAACGCGGTCTACACCCTTGCCATCGGTCAGTGCTGCAACTTGATCTTCAATCGAACCGTTACGGTAGTTGATGATATGTGTTGCGCCAAACTCCTTTGCCAATTCAATGCAATTCGGGCGAGAGCCTACTGCATAGATTTCGCTGGCACCACGAATGGCAGCACCGGCAACAGCCATCAGACCAACAGGTCCGATACCAATTACCAGAACTTTGTCACCAAACTGAATGTCAGCCAGCTCCACACCATGAAAACCAGTAGGAACCATGTCGCACAGCATCACAGCGGTTTTATCGTCAACGGAATCCGGCAGATGTGCCAGATTTCCATCTGCATCGTTTACATGGAACAAGTCTGCAAAAACGCCATCTTTGAAGTTAGAGAATTTCCAGCCAGCCAGCATACCGCCAGAATGCATAGAGTAGCCACCCTGTGCTTCCAGAGAATCCCAGTCAGGCGTAATAGCAGGTACAACCACGCGATCACCAGGCTTAAAATCGCGAACCAGCTCACCGACCTGTTCTACGATACCAACGGCTTCGTGGCCCAGAATCATGTTATGGCGGTCACCAATAGCACCTGCCCAGACGGTGTGTACGTCACTGGTGCAAGGAGAAATCGCAGTGGGACGAACCAATGCGTCCTTAGGTCCCAGTTGGGGAACTTCCTTTTCGATCCAGCCAATTTCGCCGATTTTTTTCATTGCAAAACCCTTCATATTAGGTTTGCCTCCTGAATGTAACAACGTGTTTGTCTGTGGTCGGAACGGCAGTATTATAGCATTGAAAAAATCGAAAAAACAAGTAAAATAAGGCAATTTTTTCAAGTTTGTATACTTCGATAAATCCATAACGAGTACGTTGAGCAGTATTACTAAGATGAAAAAGTAAGACAAAATGACGCAAATCGGCAGTTCAAATAAAAGAAATCTTGTTTTATTGTGAAATAATTGCATATCAAGGCACGATATATTGCGACGCATTTTAGCTTTCAGTAAAATGCCAGATAATCGGCATTGCTTGATAATAACTATATGAGGAAATACAGCAGTGCTGCAAGTGGTTCCACCCGTTCTCCTTTACTCTAAGAAAGGACGGAATGTACAAGATATCATTCCTGAGGTACGGAACAGTCTTACAACGAATTGTGCCGTGCCGTTCTTTTGCCATATGCGTTTCCGCCGGGAGAGCAAAATAAAATTCAAACGTTAATTTTACAGGGAGTCAAAACAGTTTTATCCCCAAACGATAGGTTGTGGAGGGTTGTAGTTGAGCTTTCTTTATCGGTTGAAATTAATGTTGGTTATATCCTTGACAATGTGAGTTTACAGTGGTAATCTCACGTTGAAGCTACAGCTGTAAACTCGATAATTAAATGGAGGATGATTATGCATAAAAAGATTCACATATCGGATAGCGAACTACCAATCATGAAATCTCTGTGGCGGAAGGGTCCCTGCACATCTCCCGAATTGTTCGAAGGAATGGATAAAAATGCCAGCACGCTGAAAACCCTTCTGGGGCGTTTGGTGGATAAAGGCGCAGTGGAGGCACGCCCAATCAGTAGCCGCACTTACTGTTATGCGGCTATTCTTACACAAGAAGAATACATCAGAAACGCCCGCAAGAGCTTTTTGCATACTGTATTTGATGATTCGAGAGAGAAGTTATTACTGAATTTCATTACAGAGGAACATGTAACACGAGAAGATCTGGAACGCTTGATGCAGCTTATTGATGAGGAGGAAGAACCATGAAAATTGCTGCACTGCTAAATCAGTTAGCGCTTGGGGTTACGCCGATATTTTACAAGCTGTTAGCAATGAGTTTATCTTCACTGGCTGTAGGACTGGTGGTATTGGCGGTACGCAGGATATTTCGTCATCATTTGCCTCCCATCTGGAGATATATGCTATGGGGTGTCGTTGTACTAGCATTGATTCTTCCTTGGCGGCCATCCTGCCCTATTAGTTTGACAGGTTCTATCCAGGAAATCGAAGAAATCCGTACACAAGATATATTTTCTATGAATTCACCGCAGGATGTGGAAACAGCAGTCGTGCAAAACCCATCGCAGCAAGAGACAAATCAGCTCAATCAAACGGCATATCACCGCAATTTTGTGCTGGATGTGGCATTACCAATAACCTGACTGATTGGTATGCTGGGAATGTTGATTGGATTGTTTATTAGTAAACTACGATTTGCGCATCGGGTACGTTCTTGTATAAAAACGCAGAATGCGTTTTCATCTATGGTTACCCAATGCAGCAAAGAGCTAGGAGTAAAACAATCGATTCCGGTAGTAATACAAGATTATGTAGACTCCCCTGCCCTTACGGGTATCTTACATCCGAAAATTCTGTTGCCGGACTATGCAGATCGTATGACACCACAGACACTGCGTTTTGTACTGCTGCATGAACTGGGACACTATAAACGCAAGGATTTGTGGATGAACGAACTGCTCTTATTGCTGCAATGTGTTTATTGGTTTAATCCATTGGTTTGGGTGCTATTTCGACAAATGCGGCAGGATATGGAATTGCTGAATGACAGCTATCTTTTGAAAAAAATTAGGTCAGGAGCAACGTCGTGCCTATTCGCAATCATTGGTGGAGGTACTGGGGCTCACCCATCATGTAAATCGAATGTCCCCTATGGTTTGTATGACAGAGGGCTGCAGTGACACGCAAAGGAGGATCGCTATGATGAAAAAGCAAGGATTTTTCTATCAGCATCGTAAGAGTATCGGTGTGGGCTGCACCATTTTAATTGTCGCGCTTAGCCTGTTGTTTCTTACGACTGCTCCTAAATCTATGTCTGCAGAAGATGCTGTGGATGCCTTGGTAGACAGCATTCAAGAACAAGATTATGTAATCAGTTAAGGAATATGAGCATACAACGGATTGGTCAATACAGGTTTCAGGTCGGGCAGAATTTGCAGATGGAATGAGCATGAGTCTGCATTTTCTGGAAGGAACACTATGGAAGTCAGGTGTCGACTATACTGTAGACGTAAGTGAACTTGCAGATGCTGAGCTGGAATTGACGCTATATGTTGACCTGAAAGGTGTTCAGCGTGATATTGATTTGATGACGTATCTGCCCCAAGAATCAGACGACAGTGACTCGGCATCCGGTTCAGAACCGCAGACGGATACAACCAATGCGGTTATGCCAAATATCACCAGGCATGAACAGGCTAGAGCAACTGACATGTTGGAGCAAGAAGGTATTCCCTATACAGTAGAGTTGTTAGAGAATGACCGCCGATGGTTTCCTGGCATAGTGCTTTGCACCAGCATTCCGGCAGGACAGGCTATTGAGACTGACCAGACTGTGACAGTTTATGTGTCTGATCAACAAGTGGGGGCTGGACAGCTGGGAGAAGACGAATACCAAACATTAGATTTCTTAACTGCTGAACAGCAAAAGCTTTATCAACAAGCCCAAGCGGCTGCCTACATAATTATGGCAAACCCTCTGAAAGTTAGCAATCAACCGGGAAATTATGAAGGCGATGCAGTTCCGATAGAAGAGAAATCTGGCTACATATTGATCGAAGGCGCCAATCGCGATTACAATTTGTTCTGCCAGAAGATGCTAACTATTTTACGCCGAACTGTTTGGATCAGATGGGATTTGATGTAGCATTCATCAATTATAAGGGACAGTTGGCAGGCAATTCGGGTGGTGTCGGAAGTAATATTTATGCATCGGAGCAAGAGGATACGTGGATTCTAGAAAGCCAAAGCGAGCAGGAAGTTGTGTTCTCCGTTGTGGGACACTACATCAACATACAACCAGGAGAAAGTATGAAAGATTTTGAGCAACGTGAAAAATCAGGAGACTTTGATTGGAGCGAGCGTTTTCCAATCCGAATGGTAAATACTGCGGCAGGCTGGCGTATTGATGAATACCACAGTACACTCTATTGGTAAAAAGTAGATGTAATATCATTCTGCACGTTCGATTTTACCAGAGTCAGTCTCTAGCGGTATTCTAGTGCAGATTTAAGTCCTGTTACTCACACCAGAAAAAGCATCGAGTTTTCGCTCGATGCTTTTTTTCTTAATGTTATTTTACAGCTTTTTTCAGAAATACTTTGCAGACTTGCTTTTCTCGTTTGTTTCCGTTTTCTGCTATGTAGAAAAGTCTCGCGCATGGAATCCGTGTGATACACAGTTCTTTCGAAGCACACCAATTTTTTCTTTTATAAATTCTCTGATGCAGCAACGCATTTTTCCTAGAAAAAATGAAAAAGACAATCATAGAAACTCGTGCAATTCACTTGCGACGCAAATCTGAAATTTCAAAACAGAACTCTTGACGAAACCAGAAGAAAATGTTACTCTTACTAAAGTTCATATGGTGTTGCAATGCTTCATAGGATAATAGCTTCTGCTAGGTTTATGAGGTGTTCTGTCGCTTTTTCCAGCGACCCGCGCACATGCCGGAATCGGCAAATTGTGAGGGTGGTGGAAAAAGCGTTTTTTTTTTGCCAAATTTGAGCGTGTTAATGGGAGGCGTTATGAAAGAAAATTCAAAAAACAAGATTTCCTTAATCTGGAAATTCCTAAAGGGTAGTAAGCGATTTTTCCTGTTCAGTATGTTTTTTACTGCAACGGCAGCACTTGCTGACATGGTGATTCCACAGCTTGTGCGTTGCTCGATTGATACTGTCATCGGTGGAAAGCCGGCAAATTTACCGCACTTTCTGATGCAGTGGATTGAAAAAATTGGCGGATTTCTGTATTTGAAAGAGAATCTCTGGATCGTTGCCTTAGTGATTGTTGCAGTCGCGTTGGTCAAGGTGCTATTGCAGTATACTGCTTGTGTTTGCAATGCAAAAGGTGCAGAGACGCTTTCCAAAACGACCAGAGACAGTCTGTTTCTGCATATCACACAGCTGCCCTATTCTTGGCACAGCAAAAACCGTACTGGCGATATTATCCAACGATGCACATCGGATATTGCCACGATGAATGAGTTTCTGTCGCAGGAGTTGACCGCTTTGTTTCGCGTTATTGTCCTGCTCATTTTATCCCTTGTGTTTATGCTGAATATGCATATCCCGCTTACGTTAATTGCGCTGAGTACATTCCCTGTAATTATCCTGAACTCTATCCTTTTTGATCGTAAAATCGAAGCAAACTTTCAAAAATATGATGAGGGTGAATCAAAGCTGTCGGCAAAGGTACAGGAAAATCTAACTGGTGTCCGTGTAGTTCGGGCATTCGGACAGGAAAGCCGAGAGTTTCAAAAATTCAAATCGCAGAACGATACCATTACAAAAACTGGTGAGAAAATCGGAAAAGCGTACGGCGGATTTTTCTGCACGTCTGATATTCTGTCCGGAATACAGGTAATGCTGGTGATTATCTGTGGTGCTTTTTTCTGCATCAATGACAG
Organism: uncultured Faecalibacterium sp.; assembly: GCA_937880095.1. GTDB lineage: Bacteria > Bacillota > Clostridia > Oscillospirales > Ruminococcaceae > Faecalibacterium. Next base: position 34,446 of record CALFLK010000021.1, read on the forward strand.
CATGACGGCTGGTGAATACATCGCTTTTGTTTCCTATAATACCTTACTGGCATGGCCGCTGAATGAACTGGGACGAATGATCACCAGCTTGGGAAAAACCAATGTTTCCATAGATCGCATCTGTTACATTATGGAATCCCCGATTGAGCAGAAGCCTGAAAAAGCATTGCGCCCAAATTTGGACCAGGATATCACGTTCAGCAATGTATCTTTTTCCTATGGAAGCAAAGCTCCGGTTTTGCAGGATATCAATTTTACAATGAAAGCTGGTTCAACCCTTGGTATTCTGGGCGGAACCGGAAGCGGAAAATCTACTCTGATGCTTCTGCTTGACAAAATCTATCCTCTGGCGGAAGACTGCGGAACCATTACCATTGGCGGAATTGATATCCGCGACATTGATACCGACTATTTAAGAAAAAATATCGGTATCGTTTTACAGGACCCCTATTTGTTTTCCCGTACCATTGCTGAAAATATCGGCATTGCAGACGAGAATATTTCCATGGAGACCATCCGTCGGGCTTCGGATGCTGCCTGTTTAACATCGGCAATATCCTCTTTTGCCAGAGGATATGATACGCCTGTCGGCGAGCGCGGTGTAACACTTTCCGGTGGACAAAAACAGCGTGTTGCTATTGCACGAATTTTGACCCAGAATAAACCCATTATGATTTTTGATGATTCGCTTTCTGCCGTTGATACGGAAACAGATGCAAAAATCCGTGCATCGTTGGAAAAACGATTTGGCAGTGCCAGCATTATCATTATCTCGCATCGCATTTCTACCCTTTCGAAAGCGGATCAGATTCTGGTTTTGGACAGCGGAAGAATTGCAGAACAAGGTACACATGAAGATTTGGTTGCCCAAAATGGAATTTATCGTGCCATCTATGACATTCAGACAACCGGAAAGGAGCAAGCAGAATGAAGAACACAACGAAGAATCTCAATTTCTTTGGAATAGGAAGATTGCTCCCCTACCTGCAGCCGCACAAAATGGCTCTGATTTGGATGTGCCTTTTGGGAATTGGTGTCAGCCTCAACCGAATCGTTGTTCCGGTGTTCCAAAAATACGCACTGGATCATTTTGTGGGTAATTCCACACTGGATACACTGCTTGAATTTACGGTGGTTTACTTTTCCTGTATTCTCGTTGCAGCGTGGATAAATTACGCCGCTACTTATTTGTCCTTTCAGATTGAGGTACGGATCAAGCGGGATCTGCGAAACAAGGCATTTGAGCATTTACAAAAACTATCGATCTCCTACTTTAATCGGAACAGCGTTGGTTACATTCATTCTCGCGTAATGAGCGACGTCAGCAATATCGGAAAAATGATTTCCTGGCGTATCGTGGACGTAATCTGGCAAATGACGTATCTAGTTGGCGCAATTTGCGTCATGCTTTCCATCAATAAAAAGCTGACTTTTGCTATTTTACTGATTCTGCCGGTAATCACGCTCTTATTGGTCTATTCCAGAAAAAACTGCTTGAAGTAAACCGAGAAATCCGCAAAATTAACGCAAAAATCACCAGCGATTTTAACGAGGAAATTACCGGCGGAAAGACCATCAAGGCGCTGAACATTGAACAGAAAGTCTTTTCCTTTTTCCTGAAAGACACCCAATCCATGAAGGATCAGTCGGTTCACTCTGCACATATTCGAGGTGTCTTTACCGGAATGGTGGATTTCGCTTCCTCCTTTGCATTGGTAATCGTACTTTGGAAGGTTGGTGTGCTTGCTGGCGATGAAGTCGGCACGTTCTCGCTGTTTATGTCTTACACACAAGGTATGATGGACCCTCTGCGATGGCTGATTGAATCTGTCTCAGACCTGATACCGATGAAAGTCAATATCGAGCGATTTGTGGATCTGCTGGAAACCGAACCAGATGTGAAAGATTCGCCTTCGGTCATCGAAACATACGGCGATGTATTTTCTCCTAAAAAGGAAGGTTGGGAACCGCTGAAGGGCGATATTGAATTCCGGGATGTTACCTTCCGCTATCCTGACGGTGAGGAATTCGTCCTAAATCATTTCAATCTAAAAATTCCCTTTGGCACAAATCTTGCCATCGTGGGCGAAACCGGAGCCGGAAAATCCACCCTCGTCAATCTGATTTGTCGCTTTTTTGAACCGACAGAAGGTACAGTTCTCATTGACGGAAAAGATATACGGGATCGTTCCCTGCTTTGGCTGCATTCCGCCATTGGGTATGTACTACAAACATCGCATCTATTTTCCGGAACGGTGCGTGAGAATCTGACATACGGTAATCTCACGGCTACAGACGAAGAAATCTATCATGCACTGGATCTGGTTTCTGCACGCAATCTGGTGGAGAAACTGGAAAACGGGCTGGATACAGATGTGGGAGAAGGCGGTGATTTGCTGTCGGCAGGAGAAAAACAGCTGATTTCCTTTGCAAGAGCCATTATATCCAATCCGAAAATTTTGATTTTGGATGAAGCTACCGCCTCGGTTGACACCATGACCGAACAGAAAATACAATCTGCGATCAGTCGTGTGATTCAGGGCAGAACTTCAGTGGTTATTGCGCATCGTCTTTCCACAATTCAAAATGCCGATCTGATTCTGGTTGTTCGCAATGGTAAAATTATAGAACAAGGTACACATACCGAGCTGCCCCAGAACAGAAAATACTATTTTGATCTGTATTCCAGACAATATGAAGAGGAAAAAACAGCAGCTCTGCTGGAAACGTGAATAAAACAGCGCCATAACAAATCCGCTAGCCGGTAAGGCTCAAAAAAGGATTTGTTACAGCGCATATAAATCGTATGATATGTCCGAAAGCCCTTACCGATTCTGGGCTTTCGGACATTTTTTGTAATGCGTAAGATTTTTCACACCGGACAATCTGCGTTCTTATTCAGAAACTAGTCCTAATGCAGCTTTTTCTTCTTCGGCTTTGATAGCTTCTTGTTTAGCATATTCTTCCTTTATGGCACGGTCAGCTGCTTGAAGACGTTCCAACAGCCCTTCCTCATAAATATCTTCATACGGAAATTCGCCCGAATTGATGAAAATCTCAGACCTTGGCTCATCTTCCGATACGGTTTGTTCTAACGTAAAATCCAGAACACGGAAACCAACCCCTGCGTCATCCATCTGCCTCCGAATCTCCAGCATCATTTCAGCAGCCTGCTCCATTGTAACAACATCACTGTCCACATATAGGATCAGCGTTCCATACTGTTTCCCCAGAGCAGAAACATCATACACTTTATCCAGTTCCAGATCTTCAAATGCCAATGTATCGGTAGCTGCAGATGCTTCGATTGCTTCTCTGCGATCCAGCTTTAATATTCCATACTGGATCTCGCCCGGATACGGAAAAAGTGAACTTGTGAGTACCTGCTCTACACACTTTTGATATTCCTTTTCCAGTCGGCGAGCGGTGTTTTCTCTGTGAACTACACGGTCTTCATAACTATCCCAGCGAAATTGTCCCTTCCAATTAAACGCCATTGTAAAATCCGAATCCTTACTGGATGGCGAAGAAACGTCTGCATAATACCCGCCATCCTTGAAAGAATAGGTAATTTCACCGAGAATATAATCGGTATCGCTATACATCTCATGCATCCGCTTTTGTGCCGCTTGCAGTGCAAAATGCTTTGAAATCGGATTGCCCAGCAGACCGTTTGCAAACCACAACAAACCGAATATCAAAACGAGGCTCACCAGCAGTGCCAGCATTTTCCAAGTTCTTTTCTTCATATTATTCCTCCTTTCGCAGCGCAAAATGCAGCAGACCTGCGATTACAATGCCCAGCAGAACAAAAATACAGTATTGCATGGTCCATAGCAGAAGTGAACCAAAATCTAAGCGTTCCCCCTGCCAAACAAGACCCAAGGCATTCATAATAGCGTGAATTCCAAGCAGCAACATAGGTACCTGATACAGTGCTTTCCAGCGAAACAAATAGTATCCCATCGCCCCCAGAACCGGCATCAGCAGTACATTATAAAATAAATCTCCATCGCCGGAAAGCGTAAAGCCAAAGCATAAGCCGAACAGTAAAACCATCCCAAAGAACCACTGTGTTTTTCTTCGGAATTTCCGATACACCATTCCAGCATCTGAAGCAGGTGGCGTGTTCCCATCAAAAAAGGCACTGCATGTTTCACAATGTTCCAGATGATGCTGTACCGCTTGTTCGCTGTCTTTACTTGCAATACCATCCCGCACCAGTGGAATCAAGTCCATACACATCTCACAGGAAATTTCAGTCATTCAAACCCCTCCTTTTTTAGTATCTGCCGAATTTTCGCTCTTGCTCGAAAATCAATGACTCGGGCTGAGCTTTCGGAAATCCCGTATTTGATACCGATTTCATAAAAAGAATAGCCCTCCAGCCGCATTTGAATAATCCCTTTGGTTCGCTCTGGCTCCTGATTCAGAAGTGTCTGGATGCGATTTGCCAATTCCCGGTCCAGAGCAACTAGTTCCAGATTTTTGCTGGTGTCCTCCAGAAATTCTGTCAAGGATTCTGTTTGCAGGCTGCACTTCTGTCGGCGCAGATGTTGATACCATCTATGGCGAGCAATGGAAAACAGCCATGTTTTTGCGTTTGCTTCGCCCCGAAAGGTCCCAATGGATTTTACAGCTTCCAAAAAGACCTCTGCTGCCAGATCTTCCGAGAGGGATGTGTCGTGGCTCAAACTGTACAAATAGCGGTATACATCCTGATAACAAGTGTCAAATAACTGTTCGGTTATTTTTGCCATGCTACTTCCCCCTTTCACCTAATTAGTGTCCATGCTTATCAATTTGTTACACTAAAATTATAACATAGATTTTTTGCACGAAATTATAAAAAAGATGCTTGCGCTCATTGAAACTCTATCCTAAAAACAGAGGTTTACTTTCTGGTTTTGTACAGAGAACAAGTATTTTGATAATCGTACCGGATAGAACTTATCCCAAAACATCGTTTGCTTGCGGAGAAACTGCGGATTTTATATAATAAAACCGTAAGATTATATCTCGGTGGCTTTGTTGCCAGCAGAAAATATGCATGTGCAATAATCGAAGACAGAACGGTTCGATTTGAAATAGAAATTAGACAATAGACAACAGGATTTTATGCGATTTAGCAATTTTGAGGAGGTCTTTTTTTGAGTACACAGAATCGTCTGATTTATTCGGTGGGCGAAGTTTGTAAAATTTTAGATATCAACGAGTCCACTTTACGCCTTTATGAAAAGAAAGGCTTAATCACCAGCATCAAAAATCCGGATAATCAATATCGCTCTTTTGCTTTTCGAGATTTAGGTGCGGTTTTGATGATACGTCAATATCGCAGTTACGGATTATCTCTGGAAAAGATTCAGGAATTGATCCAGCAGGAAAGTGCGGAAAGTATGCTGCAAAAGTTTCAGCAAGTCATTGCAGAAAAGGAACAAATGATCCAACGAGAACAAAAACTGTTAGGATTGATGAAGGAGCAACTTACGGATCTCGCTTATGTGACATACAGTACCGACCAGTTTCAGGTTATTACGCTGCCAGAGCTTTGCTTCTTTAACTGCCAAAACAAGGCTTTGCACCAGCGTCCGGAATATAAAAAGCTGGTACGTCAGTGGTCTAAGCTGGTCCCATTTTCCCACTATGGATGCAGAATGCCTTTGCACGCAATTCACGAGAATGCACCCGTCGATTTCGGCTATCTCTGTTTTCGGAATCATTTGCCGGAAGAATATCTGCATCCGGATTTTACCGAAACCGCACCGAGCCGTACCTATGTACAGGGAATTATACGCATTGACAAAACGCAAGAGACCATTGCCAGTTTCTACGACTGCATTCAACCAGGGCTGACCTATTTGAAGGAGCATCGATTTACATTGATTGATGACGTGATTGCCTATAGGATTTGTACCCTTAAAGGATCCGAACAACTGGATTACCGCATTCTTCTCTTGCCGATTGCTGAATAACCGTCCCAAACAACGAATTTGACAATTTTATATTTTACGCTTGACCTCGGTGCTGCTACGAGGTTTATACTTCCTAACGGCAAGTTTGCCACAAAAAAGACAATCCGTAGGAGGAAAAGCATGAAAAGAGTAGCAGCGTTTCTCTTGGCAGCAGTGATGATGGTATCGCTGGCTGCTTGCGGAGAACCCGCATCTAACAGCAATGCAGGAACCGGCTATAAGGCTGGTACCTATGAAGCTGCCGAAAAGGGCATGAATGGTGAAGTAAAGGTATCCGTTACCTTTACTGATGACAGCATTGCGTCGGTCGAAGTGGTGTCTCACAGCGAAACCGAAGGTCTGTCTGACCCCGCAATCGAAAATATTCCCACCGATATCGGAAAGTATCAGTCTCTGGGCGTGGATATGGTATCCGGTGCAACCTTCACTTCTAAGGCTATTCTGGGTGCCGTTGCAGCTTGTGTAGAGCAGGCTGGCGGCGATGCAGAAGCTTTGAAAGCAGTTCCTGTTAACAAAGAGGTTAACACGGAGCCTGTAGAAAAGACGGCTGATGTAGTAATTGTCGGCGGCGGTGCAGGTCTGTCTGCTGCAATCGAAGCCAGCCAGAATGGCAGCTCTGTCATCCTGATTGAGCGCAACGCTTATCTGGGCGGCAATACCGTGCGCACCGCTGGCGCTACTGTTATCGTTGACCCGGAAAGAGCTCGCCACTATCCCATGACCGAGGCTCAGATGGCTGTTATTGAAGATCTGATTCAGAAGCCCACCGATGAGCCTCTGGTTCAGGAATGGCAGCAGAAGGTTGCTGCTGATATCGAGCAGTATAAGAAGGAAGGCCGCACCGACCTGTATGACTCTGTGGAGTTTGCTGCCCTGCAGTTCTATTTCCGTTTTGGCGAATCTGCTATCCCGGAGCGTTGGACCGAGAATGGTCAGGTCATTGTTGGCGACAACTGGCCCCGTTGGTATTACTCCACCAAGCACAAGGGCGGTAATGGCTACATTGAAACTATGGAAAATCACATCAAGGACAAGGGTCTGGATGTGGAAATCATTAAGGAAGTTCGTGGTCAGGAACTGATCACCGAGGGCGACCGTGTGGTAGGTGTTACGGCAGTTTCCAATGCTGGCCAACCCTATACCCTGCACGCTAACAAGGGTGTTATCATCGCTACTGGTGGCTTTGCGGCAAACCCCGAAATGCTGAAGAAGTACAGCGACGGCCGTTGGAACGGTGTGGAGAATTTGAATAGCACCAATGATCCCGCTATGGTCGGTGACGGTATCGTTATGGCAGAGCAGGTCAATGCACAGATGTACGATATGGGTCATCTGCAGGTCCTTCCGATTGCAGACCCTGCTGACGGCAACACCAAGACCTTTATTGGCACCACTACCGGTCTGTATGTCAACAAGGAGGGCGTACGTTTTGTGGACGAGTCTGCTGACCGTGATACCCTGACCCGAGCCATCCTGGCACAGCCTGATTCGGAGATGTACATTATCAGCTGTGAAAGCAACAATGGTGTGGACGAAAATGGCATGAATGTTATGGGTATTTCCGCACAGAAGATTCTGGACGACGGTAAGGCAATCAAGGCAGATACGCTGGAAGAACTGGCAGAAAAGATGGGCGTTGATCCCGCTGTTTTTGAAAAGACTGTGGCCGATTTCAACACCGCATGCCAGACAGGCGTAGATGAAGCTTTTGGCCGTACCTACTTTGGTGGCGACGCAGGCAATCTGGATGGTACTCCCGAAATCAAGGAAGGACCCTACTATGCAACCTTGCGCAAACCTGCTGCACACATCACCAAGGGTGGTATCCTGATCGACGAGTCTGCTCGTGTACTGGGTCAGGACAACGAACCTATCGAAGGCTTGTTCACTGCCGGTGAGGTTACCGGTGGTACTGGCGTGGCTGGTCTGCTGAATGGTATGTATACCGGTCGTCTGGCTGGTCAGACCGTTTCCGCTGCAGAGTAAGTCTGTTAAGCGATTGATACAATAAAAAAGCCCTTGCTATGGTTGTAATATACCATAGCAAGGGCTTTTTTGTATAACGAGATACTCAGTGTATCTTCCTTATTCGATAAAGAACGATTGGATGATAGCTGTGCAGTAAAGATATTGGTATTATTTCTGTTTGCCTGCGAACAATCTCACTTATCAGTCTCAAGACTTTATAGGTTTTCGTTTTTTAGCGTATCCATTAATCCATCTGCATTCATCTTTCGCATGGCATACAACGTACTGATAAAGATTAACGCAAAAATGCTGGCTGCCGCAATCCATGGCATACGAAAAGACACATCCATGCTGCTGCGGAGCATATGTTCCATACCAAATACCAAGCAAATGGAAAGTGTAAAACCATATAGCAAAGACTTTGCTCCATACAGAATACATTCAAACGCCATCATTTTCTGAAATTGATGCTCAGACATTCCCACGGTTTTCAGCATAGCAAAATCCCGTTGACGCAAGCGCATGTTGGTATAAATTGTGTTGAACACATTTGCTGCTGTAATCAGACTCAACAGTGCAATGAACCCACCTGCAAATACTTTGACAACCAAATATTTTCCCTCCATGGATTTTCGCTCGCTGCCGTTATTGTTGATAAGCCAGGTATCTCCCCCCATGCCTTCCCGTTCTAGCAAATCAATCAATTCTGCTTCAGCAGAATTCACATCGCTTGTCAGCATTTTGTAGTGAGGCGTTGGTTGAACCAATGGAAGAACATCGAGTGCCCACCAGGGATAGATCGGCGTATAGGAAGCAGCGGTTTTATCGCCAGTATATACATACCAAGGGGGTTCCTCAATCGTTTTTCCGGAAAGCAGGGATTGATTGCCGCCATAACCCAAAGGAACAGTTTCGTTTGTATCCCCATTCAAAAAATCACACACCACAATTGTACGCGTGTTGGGATCGCGACAAACTTTTCCATCCACTGCAATCGCAAGTGGAGCAGATGGATCGTTGTACAGTGCATGATCCAGATGATAGGTCTGTATCAGCGCATCCCATGCATTCTGGGACACAAAATTTAACCATATATGCTCTGGTCCATTTTCGTCTGTTACAATTTTATGTTGTGCGCTGCTGTTGTACACGACTTGTTCCATAGGTGGCAGTGCCTGAATATCTTGCAAAAACTGATCTATGTCCACATCTTTCGCTGAAGCATGACGCGGCAAGATGAAAGCCAAATCATACTGTTTCACATCCACAGACATTCGCATGGAAAAAATGCTGTGCTCGATTGCTGACCAACCCGTAATAAAAAGAACTACACTCATGGTAAGGCTAAGAATTGTACTGCGATACTTTTTGCGGCTGCGCTGGAAATATTTTTTCGCCAACATCCCCGGCACACCAAAGATTCGGCTTGTCAGAGCAGATACATGAACTTCTTTTGCGGTGGTCTGTACATCATTGGTTTGCCGAATGGCTTCCATAGCAGACACGCGGGTGGCACGTTTTGCAGGGATCCAGGCGGAGAGCAATACGGTTGCCAGTGAAATCAGGACAATCAGCACAAGGATTATCGAAGAAAGACACAACCGCAAATGCACATGAGCGAGTAACTCTGAGCCCAGCATACGAACAATCGAATCCTCTAATAAAGCAAAGGTAACCCCGATGCCGCCCAATCCAGACAGAATTCCCAACGGAATACCGACGGCACCTATGACCAGTGCTTCGTAATGCACCATATGGTTTAGCTGTCGTTTGGTAGCGCCGATCGACGACAGCAGTCCAAATTGTTTGGTTCGCTCAGAAACTGAAATGGAAAACGCCGCATAAATCAGAGCAACGGATGCACTGACAATGATGAGAAGTATGATGCACAAGAAGCCAGTGATGCTGAGGCTAGTTGCATCTGAGAAAACACCTTCCAGATGCAACAAAATCTGGTTTCCCATGACACGCTCATTGAATGCATCCCGATACTTTCGCGGATTTACTAATTTTAAGTACACTGTCCGAGGTGATTCATTTTGGCTAACATCCGGTCGGGTAAAAGCAGAGGAAAACACTTGGTCCATGCCACCAAACCGCTCGTTGTAAAAGCCACATATGGTGTATGTTTTTGTTCGATTTGATGTAAAGTATTCCTTCGGGTCAAACCTGTCAAACTGAGTGCGCTGTTCCCCATTCAAATAGCGTTGCCCCAGTTCGAATTCTACGGTACTTCCAAGATGGTACGTTTCTCTCAGCTTGGACGGCAATAGGATTTCCTCTGCGTTTTGTGGGTATCGTCCACTGGATAATTGAAGTGCGAGTTGGTCCTCAAAACCATTTTCGATTCCCAAAACATACAGATATGGTGCGGTATAGAAGTATTCCTCCGGATTGAAATCCATGAGTTTTGCGCAGCCCAATTCTTCTGCCCAAGTTCCCTTTTCCACTTCCGCAGAGGACAGCATCCTTTCTGATTCTTCAGGAGAAACATTTGCTGTACCAACGTGCCAGTCACCGGATTCGTATTGCGTAGTTTCTATGAGCAATTCTCGAAAACCGGCTGCCGATGCTGCTACGGCTGTAACCATTGCGGTAGATAAAATCACACCAATGATTGTCACGATGGTGCGCGTGCGATTTTTCTTTAATGTTTGCAGTGTGACTTTGTGCAGAACATTCATCGCTTTAACACCTCATCTCTCTGAATACGGCCGTCCTGAATGGCGATGATGCGGTCTGCCTGTAATGCAATATCTTCATCATGTGTAATCATGATGAGCGTTTGCCCATATTTCCGATTCGATTGCTTTAGCAGTCGAACAATTTCCTGGCTGTTTACACTGTCCAGATTTCCGGTCGGCTCGTCTGCCAGAACGACTGCCGGTGCATTGATTAATGCACGCCCAATCGATACTCGCTGCTGCTGACCGCCGGAAAGTTGGTTCGGCAGATGTTTTTCCCGCCCGGTCAAACCGAGCATTTCAATCAGCTCTTTCAAATGCGCTTGATTGATCTTTTGCCCGTCCAGAAGCAGCGGGAGAGTGATGTTTTCTTCTACATTCAATACAGGGATCAAATTGTAGAACTGATAAATCAATCCGACCTGCCGACGCCGAAAAATAGCCAGCTGTTCCTCGTTTTGGGTGTAAATATCTGATCCGTCCATATAAACGTTTCCACTGGTGGGTTTATCCACACCACCCAGAATATGAAGCAATGTAGATTTTCCGGAACCAGATGGTCCTATGATAGCTACGAACTCCCCTTTTTGAACGGAAAAAGAGACATCGTCCAATGCCTTTACTGCATTTTCACCGCTCCCGTCAATTTTGCTAAGGTGTTCTATTTCTAAAATATTCATCTCAGTGCTCCTTTGCTGCGATTTGTGGTATCTTACTATAGTTTCAGGATAACAGATGCTGGTGACAGTACGGTGACTCTAAAATAACAAAAGTGTCATAAAGCAAAAGAGAGCCGCTTATACGGCTCCCTTATAAAATCGAATGGTAAACGCTACGCCGCCATCAGGACGGTTTGCGGCTTTCACATTCCCCTGCTGTGTTGCCACAATCATGCGAGCTAACGCAAGACCAATCCCAAAACTCTCCGTATTGGAATTTTCTCCTTTGTAGAAACGCTCAAAAATATGAGGCAGATCTTTTTGCGAAATACCGGGTCCTTCATCTTCAATACAAATCTCGGAATACAGTGCATTTTCTGAGGCGGTTACTGTAATACGGCCACCCTGAGGTGTGTGCTCCATGCAGTTTTTCAGAATATTGGAAACAGCCTCTTCACTCCACAGCGTATCTCCCATAAAACAGCCTTCCGCATGAATCACTAAAGACTGTTCCCGCAATTCCATTGGAATCAATAGCGGCTCAGCTGCCTGACGAATCAATGTTTCCAGATTGACGGGTTTATATTCGAACTGCACCACGCCTGCATCTAAACGAGAAATTTTAAGGAGTGCAGTAATCAGCCGGTCAATACGATCCAGCAAGCGGGAAAGTTCGTGGATATGCTGAATGCGCTGCTTTTCTGAAAGTTCTGGCTGTGACAGCATGGATAATAACAAATTCATGGAAGTTAACGGTGTGCGAATCTGGTGAGAGATGTCTGCTATCGAATCCGCCAGATAGATTTTATCCTGCTGAAGCCGATCTTTCTGCTCGCGCAATCTAACGGTCATTTTTTGCAATTCACTTTGCAGAATCGATAATCCACCCTCGCTGTAGTCCTGAAAACTGATTGTTTCTTCCCCGTGCAGCACTGCGTCTATCCGTGTAGACAAATCAGATAATTTTTGATTTTGTCGATAAATACGCACTAGCCAGACACTTATAAAAATCAAGCATAGCAGAAAGGTGTACAGGGCTGTGCCAATACCACCCCAAAGTGCCAGACCAACTGCCGCCAATGTGAATATCCCCAGAAAGGTACCCTTTTGTTTAATTTCCGGGTTTTGAAATGATTTACTCATGCTTCCACCTTGTAGCCTATACCTCGAACCGTCTTGATAATTTGTGGGTTCTGCGGATCATCTTCAATTTTGTCACGCAATCGTTTAATATAGACGGTCAATGTATTGTCATTGACGAACTCGCCAGCAATATCCCATATAGCTTCCAGTAACTGGGTACGGGTTAATGTTATCCCTCGATTATTTAGAAATACCAGAAGCAGCCGGTACTCCAATGCAGATAAACATAAATCACGGTTTTGCTTAAATGCTGCACCTTTCACGGTATCAACTTCTACCTGCCCCAAATGAACAACAGCACTTTTCCCGTTGGTAAGCCGCAGCACATTTTTAATTCGCATTACCAATTCTCTGGGGCGAAATGGTTTTGCAATATAATCTTCTGCCCCAAGCGAGAAACCCGTAACCGTGCTGTATTCATCCCCAGATGCGGTGAGAAAAATCACCGGCAGATCATATTGCTGTTTCAGTGCTGCACAGACAGCAAAGCCACTACCCTCAGCAAGAGAAATATCCAACAAAGCTAAATCAAATGATTCTCTTTCTGCCAGTGCAAGTGCATCTTTCTGTGTAGCTGCATTCTGCACAGAAAAACCTTCGTTTTCCAAAAAGGCCGTGAGATTGTCAATGATACTTCGATCGTCTTCTGCTAATAAAATTTTTGCCATATGATTTCCTGCGCTTTCCTGCTAGAGTTAACTTTATCATATCACATTCCTGCTTGTCCTTGTATAACGATTCTGTCATTTTATAAGTATGTTTGCTTTTATGGATGAGCTGGTACGCTGTCTTATAATACGGTCATTTTATACTTCAGATATGCGAGATGCATCATAGGAAAATCGAATAAGAAGAAAGGCACCAGTAATACTGGCGCCTTTCTTCTTATTCATGGAATTTTCAGTTGTTTTTATTGTATGGTAATACTCTTGGCGATTTCAGCACAAGATTCTGAGCTGATAGCGTCCTTGTCAAAAGCAATCTGCATGAAAACGGGTATCTTTTCATAATCGTAAAAAAGTACGACATTCTTTTCATTTGCAAATGGAATTGCTACAGCTGCATCATATTCTTCACCCAGCAAATCTAAATCCTGGCTGGAAACCTGTGCGGTTGCAGCAGCACTGGTTTTTCCATATGTTTGCACCACATAGTTTTCATACATGATATGGTTTGGTAATGCGATTCCTGCATAGACCTGCAAGGGTAGTTCATTTTTAGAAGGCGTTACATTTTTCAGAGCTGCTTCGTCTGCGGCTAAATCCATAAATATCATATTGCCGATTTCGTTGCCGTCCTCTGCAATCAACAGATACTCAAGTGGGTCAGAATTGTTGTTGCTGGTCGACAAGGATACGCCGTCTGGCAAAGTGAAAGCAATCTGCGCAGGAGAAGCATCTGCGAAAGTCATATTCACAATAACATTTTCCCCGATTTGAGAAGCTGAAATAGTATCCTCGATTAGCTGGATAGGTTCTCCATAAGCAAAGGGAGCAGTCAACTCAATATATTTTGCGGGACAGACATCTTTCCATCCATCTGTAAATTCTTCGCTAAAGGCAACGCGCAGGAAAATGCGTTCCAGCTCACCCAGCTGTAAATCCAACTTGTCTGTATAGGTTTCTCCACCCTTCCAGTTCTTTGCATTCTTTAGCAAATTCTGTGTGGCAGAACTATGATCTTCTGTTCGATAGCTGGCGTGAAGTGTAATATTTAGCGCAACGTTTTTTTCATTGCTTGTGGGAAGCGGGTTGGGTACGGAAAAAGATACTGTACCATCTTCCTGCACAAGGAAGGATTCCAGAATCTGTATCATACACTGATTCGCACTGTCTTCTGTGAGTGCAATCGGTTCTGTTACAGGTTCGCTGTTTTGCCCATTTTCAGAAATTTTCTGCCAGCGTGCATCTTCTGTAGCGGCATCAGGATTTTCCTGATACACAATTTTACCATCTTTAGAAATAGCGAATGTACCATAGCAATGATCTGTATGCTCCGAAAAACACAAAGCCATTGCGTAACAAGGCTGGTTTTGCACCGTTATTTCGGTAATGGATGTTTCATCCCACACAAGGAGCTCACCGTCTGCGGTTTTTCTTCCTTCCTGCATATAATTTGCAGCGATTAACTGTGCATCCAGCGATTCAATTACCTGTGCGGTATCTATCAACCCTTCGGGGTCCTCTTGCGGTTCTTTGTGATTTGTTAAAAGAAATACACCTAACAGAATACAGGCAACAACGGATAAAACAACGATCCAAAGGACAGGTTTTTTCCAATTTTTCATATTTCGAATCCTCCCTTTTGTATCTCCTTCGCCAAAAGCAAGCGGTGCTGCAGTAAGGATATGACGGCCTGTAGCAATAGACAATAAGGATTCCGCATAACTGGTTCGCACATTTTCGCCCAATTTGCGGATCACCGCCTCGTCGCAGCTCATTTCCATGTCCTCACAAAAGAGGAAAAAAGATAGCCAAACAAGCGGGTTGAACCAGTGCAAGCACAAAGCGAAAAATGCAATGGGCTTAATCAGATAATCACGTCGTTTGATATGATGTTCTTCGTGGGCTAAGATATAAGTCAATTCTTGATTTTCCAGTGTGGAGGGTAAATAAATTTTAGGGTGTATCACGCCCATCACAAAAGGTGTTTCCAGATAATCCACCCAATCGATATTTTTCTCATATGGGACAGAACCCACTAATTTCCTTTTGAGCTTCCAGTAAGTTCCGAAACCATAGAGAAGCATTCCGACTAAACCGACGAACCAGATACCACTGGCTACGGGTAAGGCTCGCTGCAGAAAAGGTTTCTCCTGTTCAGAAGGTACAGGAGAGATCGTCAGTTCTGATTGGACTTCTGTATGATTGACAATTTCTGTAGGCGTATCCTGTATCGTTGCAATCGGTTCATAGGCTTTTTCAGGGATTCCGTAAAAAGGTGAAGAAAAGGAAAATGGGCAAAGCAACCGAATAAAAACGACACTCCACAAGGCATATGAGATTGCTTTCGGCGCTTTTCTTAATAATAGACGAGCCAGCAATACAACGGCAATAATAAAGCAAGCTGTTTTGCTCATAGACAAAATCGTTGTAAATGCCTGTACCATCGATCATCCCTCCTTCATTTCCCGAATCATACGTTCAATCTGCGAAATTTCTTTTTGAGAGAGTTTTTTTCGGGAGCCGAAAGCTGCAAGAAAAGCCGGTAATGAGCCCTGAAAAGTTTCGTTTACAAATTCCTCGCTTTGCATTCCTTGCAGATCTGCTTTTGTGAGCAATGATGTAACGGTTCCATTTTGGTTCTGGAAAATTCCGCGCTCACACAATCGTTTCAAAACGGTATAGGTTGTTGATTTTTTCCAACCCAGCGTTTCTTCTGCCAGGATAACCAGCTGCTTAGACGCTAATGGTTCATTTTTCCAAATAATATCCGCGAAACGTGATTCGATAGGAGCTAACTTTTTATCACCCATATTAACCCTTCTTTCTGCATTTTGGTTTACAGCGAGTAGACCACCTTTAGTCTACTCGCTGTAAACCAAAATGTCAAGATGGAGAACCGAACGAAAAGGCGATACTTTTTCTTTCCTATTGTTGATTACAAACAAATTTGTAATGAAATCTTTTATCGTACCGTAAGAAACAGTGCAGTAATTTTTACCGGACATTTGCAAGGAAAATAATCTTAAGGATTGATATTTTTACTGCACCATTGTAAAATAGTAAAAATTGGGTTTTTACTTTTTGGTGGTGTGTTTCCAATACAGACTGATAGATTTTGCAGACTTTTGCAGTATCTTAGTACGCCACCGAAATTTCTTTCCCTGTTTTTATATTAGTTATGGTACTCATATACTATATCATCAGATAAAGGAGATAATCTATCATGAACAATACAAGTTGTGACAAAATGATTATTGCTATCATCCAGAACGATGACTATCGCAGAATCATTGATGATCTGAATGAGCACGGATTCTATGTTACCGTTTTGAACTCCAGCGGCGGTTTCCTGAAAAAGCCGAACGCTACCATTATGATCGGTCTGAACCACGAGCGTCTCGATGAAGCAAAGGAACTCCTGCGCCGTTACGGAAAGCGTACGGAAGAAACGCTGAAAATGGATACTCCCATGGAATCTACCATTCCCCCGCTGGTGGTTTCTCCTGTTACCATCCCGGTGCAGTGCGGTGGTATCGTTCTCTTTGTTTTGGATGTTGCACAGTATGAGCGGTACTAATCGAATCTGAATAACTTGGTCTGAAAAGAGCCTCTGCTATTTTAGCAGAGGCTCTTTTTTAGGTATTCAGCTTTCCGTCAGAAGGTGTAGATAGTTGTTCTGGTTGATGTAGAAGCGCGCCTGCACTATTTTTATTGTGACAGAAAGATTTGCTGCAATACATTGATAAATAAATAGAAATGTAGTAACATTATTTTTAATGCTTGGACATGTAAGGAGTTTTTCTATGAGTGTTATAACTGTGGATCATGCGAATACAACGCTGCAACTGGACGAAGCTACTTTGGCTTTGTCTGTGACTGCCCATGGGCAAACTTGGCGCTGGGCTGAATCGTACCGCCCCAGATTTGTCACAACCGATGACAAAGAGTTCTTCTTTTCGGATGCAGTTACTATCTCCCATCACGCTTGGAATACCGGCATCGGACAAGGAATCCGCTCAACTTATCAGGGCTTTGTAGTGGATGGAGCCGAGAAACCGTTTGCCTTTGAAACCATCGTTTGGATCGAGGGTGTGTCTGGAGATGTTTTCTTTGAATTTGTTCCTCTTAATGAAGAAGGCATTACACTAAAAGCAATCTACTGGCCGGGTTACATGGAATTTGAAGAACCCAGTGATCGCTGGTATAGTGTCCTCAACATTTTGCAGGGACTTTTGTTGCCCAACACTTGGGAGAATGAAGTAAACAAACTCCAATTTGATGGTCAGATGTGCAGCTGTGCTGCCTATATGCCTTGGTTTGGTCAGGTTCGCCCCGGTGCAGGTTATATTGCTATCTGCCAGCATCCTTGGGACGCCGCTTATCAGGTAGACCACCCTGCAAACGGTCCGTATTCTCATGTGTCAGTTCGCTGGCTGCCCAGCTTGGGCAAAATGGCTTACCGCCGGGTTATGAAATACACATTTCTGGGCGATTGCGACTATAACGACCTGTGCAAAATCTACCGCGGCTATGTAAAGGAAACAGGTCTGTTTACTTCTCTTGCAGAAAAAGCTGCGAAATCTCCGCTTGTGGATAAGCTCATTGGTTCTGCGATTGTACATAAAGGAATTAAGACTCATATTGCTCCGGGGTCCTATTATTATAATGAGGAAGAACCGGAAAAGAACGATCACTTGATTCCTTTCTCTGTCCGTACCGCAGAGATTAAGCACTACAAAGAAAAAGGCGTCAAGAAACTGTATTTACATCTGGATGGCTGGGGAGATCCCGGCTATGACAATAAGCACCCCGATTATCTGCCTGCCTGCAAAGAAGCTGGTGGATGGGAAGGCTTGAAAGAATTGTCCGATACCATTCAGGACTGTGGATATATGTTTGGTCTGCACGATCAATATCGAGACTATTATTTTGATGCGCCTACCTTTGATAAAGACTTTGCCTGCTATGCACCAGACGGCTCTATCTTTGATATGTCCCGATGGGCAGGCGGCAGACAGACACTGCTCTGTGCTACCCAAGCACCCTATTATGTGAAACGCAATTTTGAAGAGGTTTTGCGTCACGGTATTCACTTGGAGGCTTCCTATTTGGATGTGTTTACCTGCAATGAAGGTGACGAATGCAACCATCCGTGGCACAAAATGACGAGAAAAGAGTGCTTTGAATATCGTAACGCTTGTTTTTCCTATCTGCTCTCTAAGAATATTCTTCCTAGTTCTGAAGAAGTCACCGACTGGGCAATGAAAAATCTGGTTTTTGCGCACTATGGCCCCTACGATTTCATGCTGCAGGCTCCCGGTACACCCAGAAAGGGTATTCCTACTCCCCTCTTTAATCTGGTCTACCACGATTGCATCATTCTGCCCTGGCTCATGGATCGTATTGAGGGACAGGAAGATTATATGCTCTACGCACTTTTGAATGGCGGTGCTGCATATATGGACAAAGATGGTGCATATCCTAACTGTGACGGTGCTTTTGACGATGCCGCTGCCGAAACACATTTGGATGAAGAAATTACTCGTTATCAGATTGTATCAGCACTGCAGGAGCGCATTGCTAAGTGTGAAATGACGCGACACGAATTTTTGGATCACGACTGGAAGAAACAGCGTACCACATACAGTGATGGAACTACAGTTACCGTCAATTTCCACGATAATAGCTATCAAATTGATCTTGCATAATTCATTTTTGGAAGGTATCGGATGGTCTAAACTTTCCCGATTCCGCTGGGGATGCGTTTAATTACATCATTACATTCTGAGAGGGTGCACATCACCAGTATGACTGCAGCCCTTGTACGAAATCCATAAAAGCAACGAAATCATACACGTTGGCTGTACAGAGTATATTCCTGTCAATATACAGAGACTGCTAAATTAAAAAATACCGGGAGCGATTGACCATAATCGCTCCCGGTATTTTTATGACATTCTTCTTAACCGATTGTCGGTATACAAAGAAAAATGACTTGTGTTAATTCATTACATTGGCACCCAAATCCACGCCCAGATTACAGGTGTAAAGGAATTCTACTTCATCGCCCTGTTGCACCACATAACGGCTTACACCGTAATTAGGAAACCAGCCATTGACGCGGTATTCCCAACCGGATTCGCTGCCGCAGTCAAATTCATAAAGATTTCCAATACCCTCAATGTAAGCACTGTTGTACATAGGTGTAAAAGTGGATTCCATGTGGATTTTGCGATTTTTCATTTCACGCTGCAAAACGTCAAACACTGATTCACCCTCATAGAACGTCACTTCCGTTCTGGGCAAAATAATTCCATCAGACGGAACCAGTACATCTTTTCCTTCGGCCAAGTTTTCCATGTTATTCAGAATTGTAGCGCAGGAAATACTGAGATAACAGGTTTTCTGATTGTTGCGATCAATGGGGACATCTCCCGGCTCTACAGGTTCCCGCTGTCCATCACCAGAAGATGTACCGGCAACTTCCTTTTGTACTTCTTCATACTTAGAAAAGTCCTGCGTTTCACCGATTTCATCGGAAACATCAAAAGAGTCATCTTCTGTTGTCTCGGTGTCAGATTCAACTACCGATTCTGCTGTTTCAGGGGTAGCAATTACACTGCTGCTTTGCTCAAACTGCTGGCTCGGCTGATCTGAAGCTTGATTGACTTTTTCTGTACCACAGCCTGCCAGACCCAATAACAAAGTCAGGCACAGCAGCATAGAAATTACTTTATTCACCTTTGTGCTCCTTTTTTTTCTGATACACTACAATTACGCCACATCCAACCAAAAGCAGAAGCGGAATCCAAATCCAGATAACAGGATTGCTCGGTTCTTCTTTTTGCTGGACGGGCAAGGTTTCGGGTTTTACATCCGAGGTTTCCGGCTGTGCTGCAACAGAAATTTCTTCTGTTTTTTCCAATTCCGGAATGGCTTTTTTACTGGCTTTCTTTGCGATGAAGTACTCGCCGCCTTCCTGGACAATAAACTGTACCTTGCCGTCTTCTGCCTGTACACGGCTGACTAAAACAGCTCGCTGCTGTACAGGGTCATATCGCAGCAACAAATATTCTCCATCATCCAGAGTGGTTTCCATTTCTACCATCATGGAGCAAGGAAACGCACCGCTCTGCAGGAATCGGAAAATCTCAGGGTTCTCCGATAGCTTATGAATCTCCGTTTCATAGAGACCTTCACGGTTCATTCCTATGTAGAGATCTTCCGCTTTCAGAATATCCTTGCCATAAATCGACAACGTATATGCTT
Organism: uncultured Faecalibacterium sp.; assembly: GCA_937880095.1. Lineage (GTDB taxonomy): Bacteria > Bacillota > Clostridia > Oscillospirales > Ruminococcaceae > Faecalibacterium. Next base: position 54,806 of record CALFLK010000021.1, read on the forward strand.
CGCCGCTTTCCATTGTGCCTTCAATTCGGAGAATCAAATCTTCACCCTGAATCTCTGCCAGCTGCTTTGCGGAAACGACACCGTCCTTTACAACAGCTTCTACCACATTGCTTTCCCATTTAGTATGCTTGATGGGTTTATCCATCGGTTTACGCAGGGATTTTAATGCCTTTTCAGCGTTCAACAGCTTGTCTACGTTGCGAACCAACGCTCTCAACTCCGGAGAAAGGTCGTTGTATGCAGCACGAGCGGCCTTGATTGCCTCCGAATGTTCTTTGCCAATCACTTCCGGCAAAGCATCGATGGCATCCTCGACTTCCTGCACAGCTTTCTTTTCTGCTACAAGCTGCTCTGCGCGTTCCAGAATGTACAGGTTCAAAACCAGACTTTGCTGCTTTTCGGTAAGTGTTTCATAAGCGCTGCGTGCAGCTTTCACCGCTTGCTCGTCCTTAGCGGTAAGATTAACGGGTAAATCTTTAATCATTCCCATGACCAGCTGCGCCGCATCCAAATCCTTGATCTCCGATTCAGCCAGGATGAGTCTATCCAGATTCTTCACCAGAGCTTTTTGATCGGCGCTCAGTTTTTCATAGGCGCTGCGGGCATCCTGTACTGCTTGTTTGTCTGCAATACTTACAGGATTCGACAATGCCTGAATTGCACGGTCGACTTGTGCAGCGGCTTTTTGATCAGTGATTGCTTTTTCAGCAGCCAGCAGCTTGTTCACGTTACTGACCTGTGCCTGCTGGGCTGCAGTTAGACGATTGTATGCATCACGAACAGCCTGAACCGCTGCTTCATTCTCTACCGTAATATGTTCCGGCAAAGCGTCGATGGCATCCATCACCTGCTGTACCTGCTGTGCAGAATTCAGTTCTTCCAGCTTTGCTTCTGCATGTTCCAGCTTATCCAAATTCGTAACCTGAGCCTGCTGCTCCTTGGACAGCAAATCATACGCAGCGCGTGCTGCCTGTACAGCGGTGGTATCTGCCAAAGTGATGTTTTCAGGCAGATTTTCAATCATGCCCATGACACTGTCTGCATTCAACAGTTTCTGCAAAGTGGCCTCGGCAGATTCCAACTTGTTCAGATTGGTGACCTTCGACTGCTGTGCAGGTGTTAACTGATCGAATGCGTCCCGTGCAGACTTTACAAAATAAGCATCTGCCAGCGTGATATCTTCCGGCAAAGCATCAATCGCATCGATGACCTGTTGTACTGCCAGCACTTCTGCCAATGCTTTTTCTGCCTGAATCAACCGATCCAAATTCGTCACACGTTTTTTCTGGGATTCCGTAAGCGCATTGTATGCGTCACGCGCTTGCTGTATCAATTCTGCGTCTGCGGCACTCACCTGCTCCGGCAATGCTGCAATCATGCTGCTGACTTTTGCTGCAGGATCGTCAATCGGACCGGTTCCCTGCAAATTCCAATAGCTGCTTTCGCCATTCAGAAAACGTTCATAGGCGCACAGTGCCTGCATCGCCTGCATAGTTGCCATCTTATCTACGCTTCCATTTTTGGCATGCTTGAAGCCCTCACCTTCTACCATGTACTCAGACAAGGCAGACATGATATTTTCCAGCTCATCGCCAAAACCCGGCTCTGCAACAATATCTCGATTCAAAACGGCGAGTGTAATAATAATCTGCGCGATGGATTCCGAGTTGCCCAGATTCAGGTTTTTCTCGGTGGCTTTTGCCAGATATGCCATACCTCTGTCAATCGCTGCTGCCACATCATCCTGTTTCTGATATCGTGCCAGTGCCTGAATACTCATCGCCGTCACATCAACACTGGAGATACCGGACAGGTTCAGACCAAAACCACCATCTGCGTGCTGATAGCGGAGCAATTCCGTGACAATTCGTTCTCGGGACCACTTCATATCTGCCGGGATTTCAGTATTGTTCATATCCAACGCAATCAATGCCCAAGCAAGAGAGTTGCTACCCTGCTTAGTCAGATCGGGATGGTTACAAATCATTTCTACCAGATTGACGCCGTCGATATTGGTGATGTCCTTACCCATGATGTTGAGTGCCATAGCCGTTCGCTCGACCTCAGTAGCTAGGATATTGGCGTTCCAAGAATGAACCGTTGTCACCACATCATTGTAATAGCTGTCAAGTTGCTGCTGAGGCAGTGTTTGACCATCTCGCAGTAAAGTAAAAATACTCCACTCTTCGCCAAAGGCAAAGGTATTATTTTCCTTCAGGTAACGGATTGCAGATTTTTTGCCGGTTTCGATAAACTTCGGAATATCAAATTCATTAACAGCACTGCCATCGCCGTTTACCGTAATGGTCAGCTTTACAGGTTTTGCACCGCCAGTAGTATCCACAGGGGTACCCGTTGCAACTACAGTACCCGGACGCAGAGCTGTTACTACAAATTGATTGGATGCCACCCAGTTACCATAATCCGGACCACCCGTGCCGCGAATTTGCATTAAATGATTTGGACGCTGAATGGAAACGATTCCCTTCTTATCGAAGGTCCAAATCAAATCCGGTTCTGTAATTTCATGGAGATTGCCCGGCTGGCCCTTAAAGCTCAGAGGGAGTGTCTGCTTGGTACCCTGCTCCAAAGTGATTTTTCCAGCAGGTGCGGTAACTTCTGTCAGCGGGTTTGTATAAATAAAGGTAACCGTGCTTGTTCCCTCGACTACGTTGCCATTATCATTGAGCTTTGCAGTAAAGGTCACCGTACCATTTTTATAAGGGGTATAACCGCTGCCGTCATATTGCGCAATTTCAGGATCGCTGGAGGTTACGACAATATCATTTTTATAACTTGCATTCGCAGGAACGACCAAAACTGTCTGAGGAATGGAGATAAACTGACCCGAGCCCATTGAGTTGCGGTAGTGGATTTTCTCTGTACCACTGATTGCAGGCTGTACTTTTTCAACCGGCACATATGCAGATGTAACGGATATCGTAATCGAAATCGGATTTTCTTTCTCGGTTTTCTCAGTAACGGTCAGCTTGCTGGTGCCGGGTGCTCTGAAATAGAAAGAAGCAGTATTGTAGTAGGTTCGGAGCAGTTCCGGGTTCTCAGAGTTCAGCTCAACCAAATAGGAGGGCAGCGTCTGGAATGTATCGGAACCTGCATATTTTGCCTGAATTTCCAAGCTGTTTACAGCCGAACCCTGCACAGTAACAGCATCGTGAATTACCTCGCCATCCAGCAAAAGCTGTAGCTGCTCAATCTCACGGGATGCAGAAACTACTCGAATCTCTGCTGCCAGTTCTTCGGTGCCGTCGGCTTTGTGCTCCATGGCACGAACCACACCGCCACCATCGTAGAATACATACAAATCACCATTTTCGCCAAGCTGCATGATTTCCTGCTGGGTTCGATCTTCACAGCTCCATGTAATGGTGCTGTCCTGCGGGACATCCTTCAGCTGGAAGGTGCCAGCAAAGCGATTGCTGCCAGTCATCTGGGGCGAAAGCTGCAAAGTTCCGTTTTCAACCGTGAGGATCTGCTGATCGTGCCACACGAACTGCACATCATATCGATTCTTGCTGCCATCAATAATCGCATCGCCCTGATCTGCACCAAAATACGGGTAGCCATCCACATCTCGTCCCCAGGTTGCGCCGAATTCGCCCTTCTGGTTGTTGAGCTGTGCAATAAATTCTGCGGAGCGCAGTCGTTTGTCCCCTACCGGTTCAGAATGAATGAGATTTGTTTCCGGGTTAATGTTTTCTACCGAGTTCGAAGCGGACCAGTAGCAGTTATAGAACTTACCGCTTTTATAGCCGTCGATATTCTGGTGATCGGTAGATTTCTGGAAATAGACAAATGCACCACGACGATTATGTCCCATCGTGAGACAGTTCACCAGAACACCGTCTTCCATTTTGCGCACATAACCCGCAGAATGTTGACCTGTCACTTCACTAATACAGTTGACGATCATGCCGCCTTTCAGGTTTTCTGCAAAGGGAGCAAACTTCTGCCGGTTCGTAAAGATTCCTTCTACCTTTACCCGCAAATTTTGCACAACACCTGTTTCAACGATGGTTCCGAACAGCGGACTTGCAGTGCGGATGGTAATGGTGTGTCCATTGCCATCCAAAACGCCTGCCAAATTAGGCGACAAGAAATTGTCTTTGATTGTAATGTCCTGTGTCAGCTGATAAAAAGCCTTGGGATTATTTCCGTCGATTCGTGCAAGGTCGTCCTGATTGGAAATAAAAAGGATGCCTTCTTTCGGCGGTTCCACCGGGGAAAGATTCCGTACTTTTTCTTTCAAAGCTGCAATGGCATTTTGAAGTGCAGTTGCTGCCGCATTCACTTCATCCTGCGTTGCATCAATTTTTTCGTCAATCTGTACGGCAGCGCGCAATGCTTCCTGCATGGGTGCCCAAGTCTCGTTGGTGTAGTCGCCTTCGTTTTTGCTCTGTGCCTCTTGGATAGCAGATTTCAAAGCAGATTTATCAGCGGGTTCTAAGGCACTGCCACCGGGGATCAACTTGGGAAAAGCACCATCTTCTGCAGCCCAGATATAACCGCTGCCCACATTGGATGCATTCAGCAGCTGTACAAATTCAGCTGTTTTCATCTCATCGGGCGATTTTTTGCCGTTGCTGGTGTCGTCTCGGTTCCATGCAAAGCCACTGCCGACGCCATTGCCCTCTGTGTAGTAGCAGTTCTTTATCTGAGAGTGCGCAGCCGAATTGTTAGAAGAGCAGAAGATGCCGTTATTTGCAACCAATCCAAACATATCTTTTCCGGCACCGGCAAAAAAGCTGTTATAAATTTTTGCATTTTCCAGATTGCCCGCCAGTCCGCCCTGGTTCGAATCCCAACCGGGGTCGATTGTTACCAGAGAAGCACAGTTCTGTATGGTTCCACCCTTCACGGTGCAAGCGATGGTGCCCTGCCCCATGCCCAGAGTTGCCTTGCCGTCCACTAGCAAGTTTTGGATGGTGCCGGTCAACTCATTTACCAGTGCCTTGCCGTTTAGTGTAATGGTATGACCTGCGCCGTCCAGAACACCTGCCACAAGACCAATTTGCTGATCTCCGCCCATAACAATGTCGTTTGCCAACACATAGGTACTACCTGCCGGAACACCACTGACCAGTTGGTCGGCACTTGTGATAGAGACAGTTCCCTCTTGTGCTGTGTTTAGCAGATCCTGCGGATTCGTTTCGGATTCGGTGACTGTCGTCTCATCCACGAGTTCTGCACCCTCAGTTTCCGGATTCGTTTTCTCAACGGATGTTTCCGTTTCCGTTGGGACATCTGCAATTTCTTGTGCATTCGCGATGATGGCAGTCAGAGGTGCTGTCTGCATAAAAAGCACCAATGCCAACGAGAACGCCAAGACCCGTTGCCCCATCCATTTTACTGCGTTTGGTTTCATAGAAAAACTCCTTTTCTAATGTACTTACAGCTTTCTGGACATAAAAAAAGCCCTCTGTTTTGAACAGAAGGCAACCGTAAAAAGCACAGCGTGCAGCTGTGCTTCCGGCGGGTCGTCCTTCATCCCAGAATAACCTCTTACGATGTAACAGGCTGGTTTTCTGACTTAGCTTCATCCGCTCAAACACCTTCTCGGGAAAGCCCAATGGTATTTTTGTTTGACCGTCCGCCTTACAGCAGGAGTGACTGTACCGGAATTTCACCGGTTTCCCATTTAACATCGCTAAAAGCGATGCACCCATTACATGATTTATGATCTTGCATCAGACAGCTTTTCCTTGCAGCACTGTCTGTCCACAATTACTCTAATAATATCGCAGCAACTATCCATCTGTCAAGGATTCTTCAAATTGTTTTTTGCACA
>CALFLK010000022.1 GCA_937880095.1 uncultured Faecalibacterium sp.
TCTGGCCGCAGACGAGACCATCGAAGTTTATATCAGCCGTCATGGATGTGTAAGGGTTGAGTTTGACCAGGACTTTCACTATTGCACCGGCGAGGTGTGCCATACTCCCAGGGAACTGTTTGATCTCTTATCCGATGATTACCGGACTTATCTGGAGATTGAACTGACCAAAGGCAGACGGGAACTGACAGAAGATGATGTAAAAGAAGCGGATACCCTGTGCAAACGGTATCTGGACCGCTGGAAGGAGGAATTGGGATGAAGATTTTGAAATGCCTGCTGATGATCGTAACTGCACCGGTCATTTTGGTGCTGACGCTTTTTGTCTGGATCTGCATGGGGCTGATCTACATATCCGGTCTGGTGCTTGGTCTGCTCAGCACGGTAATTGCTCTGCTTGGCGTGGCTGTGCTGCTTACCTATTCCCCGCAGAATGGCGCGATCCTTTTAGTCATGGCATTTTTGATTAGCCCCATGGGTCTGCCACTGGCTGCGATTTGGTTACTGGGCAAGGTGCAGAGTTTGAAATTTGCGATTTAGGATAGGGTTTATGGATAAAAAATACGCAAAGCCACAAAATGCCAAACACCGTCTGTTAAATTTGGGAAGAGGAACTATATATCCACGACTTTACTTTAGAACTAATATCGCGTATAATATTAGTGCGAAAGGAAGTGATATGATGGGACAATTTGAACAGCTGGATCAGATGCTAACAGCACAAGAAGGAATGCTACGAACATCACAGGTCGTATCTTCTGGAATTTCAAAGCCGGTATTTTATGATTATGTGCGTTCACGAGATTTGGATAGAGTCGCACATGGGATTTATCTGTCCAAAGATTCCTGGGTGGATGCCATGTATCTGCTTCATTTGCGATTTGAACAAGCAGTATTTTCACATGAAACAGCTTTATTTTTTCACGATTTGACAGACCGTGAACCAATAGAATATACAGTTACGGTCAAAACTGGATGCAATCCAAGCAAAATGAAAGCAGAAGGCATTCAAGTTTTTACGATTAAAGCAGGCTTACATGATGTAGGACTTACAACAGCGAAAACTCCGTTCGGGCATACTGTGCCGGTTTATGATATGGAGCGGACGATCTGTGATTTGCTCAGAAGCCGCAGTAGAATTGAAATTCAGACCTTTCAGGGAGCGCTAAAATCTTATGCCCGTAGAAAAGATAAGAACCTGCGAGCTTTAATGCAATATGCTGGGATGTTCAAGGTGGAAAAAATTTTACGACAGTATTTGGAGGTACTTTTATGATAAAAACAGCAAGGCAGCTTAAAGATTTAATACGAAACCTTTCCAGAGAAAAATCCGCAGATGCTCAGATTTTAATGAGGAACTACATGATGGAGCGTTTTTTGGAGCGTATTTCTCTTTCTGAATATCGTGATAAGTTTATCTTGAAGGGTGGTATGTTGGTAGCAGCTATGGTTGGATTGGATGCTCGTTCTACGATGGATTTGGATGCAACCATAAAAGGAGCCAATGTCAATGTGGAGGATATTGAGAATCTAATTTCATCAATCGTAACTGTTCCGATTGATGATGGTGTTAAATTTCAGCTAAAAAGTATTTCGGAGATTATGGATGAAGCAGAGTATCCAGGGATTCGTGTCAGCATGAGTACAACATTCGATGGGGTAGTGACTCCTTTGAAAATTGATATTTCTACGGGAGATGCAATTACTCCAAGAGAGGTCCGGTATTCATTCAAACTTATGTTGGAAGATCGCTCCATTGATATTTGGGCTTATAATTTAGAAACTGTGCTGGCAGAAAAACTGGAAACCATTATTACCAGGGCTACAACCAATACCCGTATGAGAGATTTCTACGATATTTACATTTTAGAACAGCTGCATGGAACTACGCTGAACTCGAAAATTTTACATGATGCGCTTCTGGCAACTGCTCATAAACGGGGATCGGAGAAGTATCTTAACCAGGCTGAAGAAGTTTTTGACGAAGTGGAAAATGATTCAGTTATGCAAAAACTTTGGGAGGCATACCGTAAAAAGTTTTCTTATGCTTCTGATTTGGAATGGGATGTGATTATGAAAGCAATTCGCAGGTTATATGTTCTTTGCGAGAAGGGCATCAGCGTATGAAAAAGCATGGACACTATTGTAAAATTTGTGGCGAATACAAAGCCAACGAAAAATTTTCAGGCAAAGGTCATGCAGCCCACATTTGTAAATCCTGTGCTTCGCTACCAGCAGAAAAGCAGGCTGAACTGATGACACTGAATCGTCTTTTGAATCTTCCATGGGGGCTATCGAAAGAGCAGTTATCCTGGCTGAAAAATCGATTAAAGGATAGGCGACCTGATGTCCGTGCATTAGCACAAGAGCAATATGAAATGAGATTTCCACCAAAACATTTAGAAGATGATAAGTTCAAATTTTTCGATGAAGAAAGTTTTATAGAATAGTGAAAGCGGTCTGCTACGGCAGGCCGTTTTCTTTTCGGAAAGGAGGTTCCTTCTATGGCAACCACAAGAATCATGCCGCTTCATGTCGGCA
>CALFLK010000023.1 GCA_937880095.1 uncultured Faecalibacterium sp.
TGGGTTCGGGTGCTTTTTTTGTTTGGTGCTTGCACCAAGCGGAGCTGTAGGGGGACAAGTACGCAACTGCTACTTTTCGCCTTGCAAAAAATTACGTTCCATTATATAATAAATGATAGAATCAATGGAAACTGGGAAATCAGCGCCAAAATTTGTGCTGCATTTTCTTACAAAGAATTTGGGAGGACTTATAATGAAAATTCTGGTCATCAACTGCGGTTCTTCTTCTCTGAAGTATCAGCTGATCGACATGACCGATGAGAGCGTACTGTGCAAGGGCCTGTGCGAGCGTATCGGTATCGAAGGTAGCAACATTACCCATCAGGCAAACGGCGGTAAGTGGACTGTTGAGGTTCCTTTCCCCAGCCACACCGAGGCTTTCATGAAGGTTGTCGACATGATGACCACCGGCGAGGGTGCTGTTGTTAAGGATAAGAGTGAGATCGATGCAATCGGTCACCGCGTTGTCCAGGGTGCAGAGTTCTTCACCAAGAGCGAGATCGTAAACGACGCTATCATCGACAAGATCGAAGAAATTGCTCCTCTGGCACCTGTTCATAACATGGCTCATGTGCAGGGTCTGCGCAGCGCAAAGAAGGTCTTCGGCGAGAGCGTTCCCAATGTTGTCGTTTTCGACACCACCTTCCACCAGACCATGCCCCCGAAGGCTTATATGTACGGCGTACCTTACGAAATGTACGAGAAGTACTCCATCCGCCGCTATGGCGCACACGGCACCAGCCATCGCTTTGTCAGCAAGGCTGCCGCAGACTTCCTGGGCAAGGATCCTTCTGAGCTGAAGATCGTTACCTGCCACCTGGGCAACGGCAGCAGCATTACTGCTGTTGACGGCGGCAAGTGCGTGGATACCAGCATGGGTCTGACCCCGCTGGCTGGCGTTCTGATGGGCACTCGCTGCGGCGACATCGACCCCAGCGTTGTTACCTACATGGAGCAGAAGCTGGGCATCCATGGTCAGGAAATGGCTGATTACCTGAACAAGAAGAGCGGTCTGCTGGGCGTTTCCGGCGTTTCCAGCGATATGCGTGACGTTACCGCTGCTTCCAAGGCTGGCAACAAGCGTGCTGAGCTGGCTCAGGATATGCTGGCTTACCAGATCCAGAAGTACATCGGCTCTTATGCAGCTGCTATGAACGGTCTGGACTGCGTGGTCTTCACCGGCGGCATCGGCGAGAACGACGTTCGTTTCCGCAAGATGGTTTGCAGCAACATGGACTTCATGGGCATGCAGCTGGATGACGAGAAGAACGCAAACTGCCATGAAGATATGGCTGACCTGAGCGTGGACGGCAGCAAGGTGCGCATCCTGAAGATCTGCACCAACGAAGAGCTGATGATCGCTCGCGATACCCGCGATCTGGTCAACGCTGCTAAGTAAGCTGTAAGCACAACGTATAAAATAAAAGCGCCCCTGCGATTGGTAACACAATCGCAGGGGCGCTTTTGCATATGTATTATTCTCGGTAGTCGATGGGGAGAGTGGGCAGACCGTTCAAATCTAGTCCGGCGGTATTGCCGGAGAGATATTCATAATAGCCCTGACTTGCAATCATCGCACCATTATCGCCGCAGAACTTCAGCTCAGGCAGGTAGACTTTTGCACCCAGCTTTTGTGCGCCATCGTTCACCAGCTGACGCAGACGACCGTTGGCAGCAACACCACCAGCCAGACATACCTGCGTTGCGCCGGTGTCAGCAGCAGCACTCAGCAGTTTTTCAGCCAGAATACCGGCGATACGCTCCTGGAAGCTGGCAGCCAGATCCGGAACGTTGATGGTTTCATTCTTCATCTGTGCCTTGTTCACTTCGTTCAGCACAGCGGTTTTCAAGCCGGAGAAGCTCACGTTGTACTTGCCTGCAACGTGAGGTACCGGCAAGCGGTAGGCTTTAGGATTACCAGTCTTTGCAGCATTGGAAACGCTGGGACCACCCGGATAAGGCAGACCCAAGGTGCGTGCGACTTTGTCAAAGGCTTCGCCTGCAGCATCATCGACGGTGCGACCCAGAATGGAGAAAGAGGTGTAGTCATTGACCTGTACGATGTGGCTGTGACCACCGGATGCAACCAGACACAGGAACGGCGGTTTCAGTTCCGGGTGAGACAGGTACAGCGCAGCGATGTGTCCGCGCAGGTGATGCACGGGAACCAGCGGCTTTTCCGCAGCGTATGCCAATCCTTTTGCAAAGTTGACACCCACCAGAACGGCGCCAATCAAGCCGGGTGCAAAGGTGACAGCGACGGCATCTACATCATCCATGGTCATGTTAGAATCTGCCAGTGCCTTTTCTACAGTGGCACTGATGTATTCGCAGTGACGGCGGCTGGCGATTTCCGGCACAACGCCGCCATACAAAGCCTGTTCTTTGACGCTGGTGCTGATTACGTTGGAAATCAGCTCTCGACCGTCTTTGACGATGGAGGCAGCAGTCTCATCGCAGGTGGATTCAATACCTAAAATATACATCTTGAAATATCCCTCTTTACTTATACGATTTTGTGGTTAGTTAGTGCGCCTGCAACCAAGTTTTACCCTGATTGACCTCCGCAGTCAGAGGAACAGCGTACTGAACACAGCCGGTCATTTCTTCGGACAAAATCTTAGCTGCCTGTTCAGCTTCTGCCAAAGGTGCTTCTACGATCAGTTCGTCGTGTACGGTCAGAATCAGGCGGCTTTCCAGATGTTCTGCACGCAGACGGCGCCAGACACGCACCATCGCCAGCTTGATTACGTCAGCAGCAGTACCCTGAATGGGGGTGTTGCGTGCCATACGCTCGCCAGAGGAACGCACCTGGAAATTACTGCTCTGCAGTTCCGGCAGATAACGACGGCGACCAAACAGTGTAGAGCAGTAGCCCTTATCTCGCGCTTTGGCAATGCAGCCGCTCATATAGTCGTCCACCTTGGGGAAGGTGTTCAGATAGTTTTTCAGGAATGCGTCTGCTTCCTTTACCGAAACACCGATATCCTGAGACAGGCTGTAGGCACCCTTGCCGTACATAATGCCAAAGTTGATGGCTTTTGCGCTGCTGCGCAGGCGGGGTGTAACCTGTTCTTCGGGAATGTTGTAGATTTTTGCAGCGGTACTGCGGTGAATGTCTGCACCCGAACGGAAAGCGGTCTGCATATGCTCATCGCCGGTGATATGTGCCAAAATGCGCAGCTCGATCTGGCTGTAGTCGGCATCCAGCAGGGTGCAGCCGGGCTTTGCAATAAAGAAATCACGCAGCTGACTGCCCAACTCGGTACGGATGGGAATATTTTGCAGGTTGGGTTCCAACGAGGACAAACGACCGGTACGCGCTTCGGTCTGGTTGAAAATAGAATGGATGCGACCGTCAGCACCAATCACCTTCAGCAAGCCGTCCACATAGGTGGAGCTGAGCTTCTGGTAAGTGCGGTACTCCAGAATATCGTCAATGACCGGAGCTTCGCCGCGCAGCTTTTCCAGCGTGGCAGCATTGGTGGACCAGCCGGTTTTGGTCTTTTTGCCATGGGGCAGACCCATTTTTTCAAACAGCGCTTCACCCAACTGCTTGGGGCTGTTTACGTTGAATTCGTAACCAACCTGGTCATAAATACGCTGCAAAGCGTCATCCAGCTTCTGACGAATCTTGACGCCGAATTCCTGAATGCCCTCTTTGTCTACCAGCATACCCAGGCGAGTCATATCTGCCAGCACCTGTGCCAAGGGGAACTCAATCTCGTTGTACAGGGAGTCCATTTCCTGCTCGGTGATTTTGGCTTTCATGGTGTCGAACAGGCTTTGCAGACCGCCCGCCTGCGGGAATTCTGCACAGGCAAAGCCTGCTTCGGCACGGTATTCGCTTTCCAGCTCTTCCACATCGTAGCGGCTGGCAGAAGCGTTCAGCAGATAAGCAGCAAGTTTGCCGTCCCAGCGAATGCTTTCGCCCCAGCCGTCGTGTGCCATTGCCAAAGCATACAGAGGAGCAGAGTCGAAGACTTCCAGCTGCACATTGGCATCATCCAACAGGGAAACCAGCTGGTTTTCTTCCAGTGTGTACACGTTCTGACCCTGCACTGCATACCATGCAGCGGGCTCTACTTCCACGTTTTTGTTACCCTGCTTTTCGATGCGTGCGGGACGCAGCGCCAGCAGATATTTACCGGAAGGTGCATCCGGCAGTGCGCAAGTGGTCACTTCCGGCAGATCTGCTTTCGGTTCGGCTACCGCGGCGGTAACGCCTTCCAGACCCAAACGGGGAATCAGAGAATGAATTTCCAAATCGGTGAGCATCTGCACAGCGGCAGGCTGGTCGCCTTCGGTTTGCAGATAAGCACCTTCGGCGGTTTCCACCGGGGCATCAGTGCGGATGGTGCCCAGCACATGGCTCAGCTCTGCATCTGCCTTGCAGTTCTGCAAGTTTTCTCGCTGCTTGGGCTTGATGATGGGATCATTCAGGTTGGCATATACGTTTTCCAGTGTGCCAAAGGTCTGCACCAGCTTTAAGGCAGTCTTTTCGCCAATGCCCTTTACGCCGGGGATGTTGTCGCTGGTATCGCCCATCAGGCTCTTTACTTCAATCAGCTGGATGGGGGAAACACCGTACTTTTCCTGCACGGCATCCACATCCATCACAACGGTCTGGCTGCGGCCCATCACCGTAGAAGCCAGCAGAACCGTTGTGGTTTCGCTGACCAGCTGCAAGCTGTCGCGGTCTCCGGTTGCCAGAAAGCAGTCATCCCGGCGGGCAGCACAGGCAGAAGCCAGCGTACCCAGAATGTCGTCGGCTTCCCAGCCTTCGGCAGTGACGATTTTATAGCCTAGCAAGGTCAGCAGCTGTTTCAAAACCGGCATCTGCTGTGCCAGTTCTTCCGGCATACCATGGCGGTTTGCCTTGTAGCCGTCGTACATTTTATGACGGAAGGTGGGGGCTTTCAGGTCAAAAGCAATCGCCACTTCATCGGGGGAACACTCTTTTTTCAGCGAGAGCAGAATATTCATAAAGCCGTAGATGGCGTTGGTAAAGCGGCCATTCCGCGTGGTCAGCAGCTTGATACCGTAAAAAGCACGGTTTGCAATACTGTTGCCGTCGATCACAAGTAAGCGCATAAGGTCCCTCCAGCGTAAAACATGGGGACGCAGGCACAGAAAAGCTGCGCACCCAAACAATAAAATCAAATTCCAGTACCTTATAGTATACCACAAAACCTGCGTTTATGGTACAATGTAGGTGCTTTGATCGAAAGTAAGGAGAGCAAAAAATGAATGTTTCAACCCCTTTATATATTGGTGGAATGCCTCTGGCACACCGCACCGGCTTTGCCCCGATGGCTGGATTTACTGACGCAGCCTGCCGCGATTTGATGGCAGCGCATGGCGCAGGCTATACCGTCAGCGAAATGGTTAGTGCAAAAGCAATCGTATATGGCGACCGCAAGACCATCGCTTTATTGCAGGCAAAGCCCAACGGTGCGCCCTATGGCGTGCAGATGTTTGGTGCAGAGCCGGAGTTCTTTGCACAGGCAACGGCCCAGATTGTGCAGTATGATTTTGATTTCTTTGATATCAATATGGGCTGTCCGGCACCCAAAATCGTAGGAACCGGAGTTGGCGGTGCAGGCAGTCGTCTGATGACCGATCCGGATTTGTGCGGACGCATTGTAGAAGCTGTGGTAGGTGCGGCAAATGGCCGACCCGTTACGGTAAAAATGCGCAAAGGTTGGGATGACCACTGCATTACCGCTGTGGAAGTGGCAAAGGCTTGTGCGCAGGCAGGTGCCGCAGCGATTACCGTACATGGACGCACCAGAGAGCAGATGTATACCCCGGGTCTGGTGGATATGGATATTATCCGTCAGGTGAAAGAAGCAGTAAACATCCCGGTGTTTGGTAACGGCGATGTAGATACCCCCGAAAAGGCAGTTGCTATGATGGAAGCGACTGGCTGTGATGGTATTGCCATTGCTCGTGGCGCACTGGGTGACCCTTGGCTGTTTGAGCGCATCAATGCAGCCATCGAGGGCAAACCTCAGCCGGAAGAACCCAACTTGCAGGCACGCATGAATGCAATGCGCCGTCAGGTGGAGCAGATGGTAGCGGAAAAGGGCGAGTATGTGGCAATGCCGCAGGCGCGCGCCCAGACCATGCATTATATGAAAGGTCTGCGTGGCGCGGCAGGTTTGCGTCGCAGCTGTTGCACCCTGACACATCTGGAAGATTTGGATGATTTGATTGCGGACGTATTTGCAGCACAGCGGCACGCAGACGACCTGGACGACCAGCGTGAAGTACCGTTCCCGTAAAATCAGTCTGTATCATAAAAAGGAGGGAATCCTATGAAACCCATAGTACATTTTTTGCATACCACAGTAGAAAGCAATGCAATTAGCATTATCGGCGGTGCAGATGGTCCTACTGCTATTTTTGTAAGCAGCAAAATCAGCCCGACGCTGTTTGTAGCTTTGGTCGCAGCAGGTGTACTGGTGCTGGCAGGCATTGTCTGGTGGGTCATTCAGTGGTTCCGCCATAAAAAATAAAAGCAAAGCGACGCAAGGACAGTCAGTCAATGCGTCGCTTTTTGTTATTGATGAAAGATCTCGTTGTTGGTCAGTGCGTCCAGCGTTTGAGCATAGCAGGGCAGGCAGTGCTGTACAAACCAGTCGGCTTCGGGGCAAGCCATTTCCAAAAGTGCCTGTTGCTGCTGGTGCAGCGCAGCCTGAAATTCTCGATTGCCGGCGTTGCCTTCCTCCATGCATTTCACAATGGCACTGAGCCGATCTGCCGCTTTGAGTAATCGCTTTTCTTCAGGCGTCAAAATGGTCCCAGTCATATAGGGCGTCATGGCAGTTTCCAGCTCGGCGGGCAAGAGTTTGCACATAGCAGCAGCACTTTCTTTTTCCAGTGCCTTATAGGCCTTGCGCAGAGTTTCATTTTTATATTTGACCGGGGTAGGCATATCTCCGGTGATGATTTCGCTGGCGTCGTGGTACAATGCCGCAACGGCTACCACTTCCGGTCGGCAGGGTGTGCCAGTGTATGCCTGTGCAATCAGGCATAAAATGTGGGCAATGTGCGCGGTGTCGGTGGTGTGCTCCGAAAGGGATTCCGAACGGGACGAATGCATCAAACTCCATCGAGTAATGTATTTCATGCGGGCAAGCAGTGCGCTGAATGGATATAGCATAACAGTACCTCCTTTGCGTGTAAGAGTAGTATAACACGAGCAGTGTCCGATAAAAAGGACAGCGTGTTTTATTGGACGGGAATGCATCTGCGTTGTTCATGTAAAGGATAACTTATTTAATGTTTATCATAAATAAATAGTTGACAAATATATATCTTTGCGTTAAACTAAGGCTGCCATAAAGAAAGGATGGTGCGGAATATGACAAAGCTGAAAAAAATTGCATCGATCAGCGATACATTTCTCAAGGTTTGTTTTTGGCTTGATATCATTCTCTGTGCAGTGGTATCTCTTGAAGTGATTCTGCTTTTGGGCTTGAGTGCTTCGGCACCCTATTTGCTGGCGTCAAATAGTTTTACGCTTGATTTTCTGAAATTCATTCTGCCGGTAACGGATACACCCCATTTTCCGCAAGGCTATATGTTGATGCTGTTGCTCCAGTTTTGGTGCGTTTGCGGTTTTTCCATCTACATCATAAAACAGCTGCGCTTCATTCTCCAAAACATGAAGGAAGGAAAACCGTTCCATTGCCAAGTCAGCACCACGATTCGCCGGATCGCTTTTGCGGAACTCATTGGCGGAATTGCGCTTTCCATTTGCTCGAATATCTTTGGCTTTTTGTTCTATCAGGGATATCACATGGACACCCTATTTTTGAACAACAATATTCAAGCCTGCAAGTTCACTATTTCGCTTGATTTTAAGTTCCTCTTTGTATTTGTCCTTTTGCTGTTACTGAGTTATGTATTCCAATATGGCGAGGAATTACAAACCCTTTCGGATGAAACTCTGTAAATCCTGCCTTGGAGGTAAACATGGCGATTATTTTACGATTAGACCGTATGATGGCAGACCGCAAAATTAGCTTGAAGGATTTGTCGGAACAAGTTGGTATTGCAAATGTGAATCTGTCAAAAATAAAGACCGGAAAGGTGAGTGCAATCCGGTTTTCCACCTTGAATGAAATTTGTAAAGCACTGCATTGTCAGCCCGGTGATATTTTGGAATTTGAACCGGATGAGGATGATGAAATCTTGTGATGCAATAAGGAGCTGCCCTGTTACAGGACAGCTCCTTATTTTTTTATACCCGGCGGTTCGATTGGCTTTTCCAGGGGCGGGCTTTTTTTTGCAGCGGAAAAATGGTATAATTTTTCCATCTGCGACGCAAGGTCATACAGAGATGTATAGTGGGAGAGAAGGTGCAACTGTGACAGGTTCGGAACTGTATTTGCGCAAAGCACAGAAGACATCGCTCTGGCAGTGGTACTGGCGGGCGTTTTTGATCTGCGGTTTGGCCGTACTGGCAATATTGCTGCCGTTTTATGTGATAGACGGCGGATTTTTCCATTATGCGGGCGATTTTAACGGGCAGCAAATCACCTTTTACCGCTATCTGAACCAGCTTGTCAAGGATGGCGCAAGCTATGCCTGGTCGGCGGATTTGGGCAGTGGTGCGGTCAATGCTTTTTCTTTCTATCTGTACGGCTCGCCGTTTTTCTGGCTGTCGCTGCTGCTGCCAACGGCTTGGTTGCCGTACTGCATGGTACCGCTACTGGTTTTGAAATTTGCCGTGGCGGGCGGTGGTGCGATGCTGTATCTGCATCGTTATATAAAAAATCCCAATATCGCGCTGGTGGGCGCAAGCCTGTATGCCTTATCTGGCTTTACGGTGTACAATGTTTTCTTCAACCACTTTGTGGATGTGGTGGCGTTGTTCCCGTATCTTTTGTGGGCATTGGACGAAGCAGTCTATCATCGGCGCCGGGGATTGTTTGCCTTCTTTGCCGCACTGAATCTGATCAATAATTACTT
This sequence comes from uncultured Faecalibacterium sp., assembly GCA_937880095.1. Lineage (GTDB taxonomy): Bacteria > Bacillota > Clostridia > Oscillospirales > Ruminococcaceae > Faecalibacterium. The sequence continues at coordinate 8,983 of CALFLK010000023.1, forward strand.
CTTCTTTGCGGGACAAATCGTCTTTTTGATCATCTATTTCGTGTGGAAATGCGCCACCGGCGAATATAAGCTCAATCTGAAACTGTTTACCGTTCTTGCGGTGGAAAGCCTGCTGGCAGCAGCAATGGGCTGCATCATTGCATGGCCGGCAGTGTTGAGTTTGGCGCAAAATCCCCGCACGGTAGACCCAGCTTGGGGTTGGAGACTGCTTACCTATTCCGAGCCGCAGCAGTATCTGGCGATTTTGCTCAGCTGGATTTTGCCGCCGGACTGCCCTTATGAAACCAGTATCTGGACAGAGGGTATTATCAAATGGACCAGCATGACAGCTTATCTGCCGTTGTGCAGTTTGGCTGGCGTACTGGCTTACTGGCGCAGCACAAGGGGCGGCAGTACCAAGGGCATCTTGGGTACTTGTGCCATTTTTGCACTGATTCCCGCATTAAACAGCGCATTCTACTGCATGAATTCCAGTTATTATGCCCGCTGGTACTACATGCCCCTGCTGCTGATGGTGTTGGCAACATTGAAAGCATTGGAAAACGACACCATCGAGCTGAAATCCGGTATTCGTCCGGTCTTTTGGATTATGCTGGCGTGCGCCGCATTCTTGCTGGTTCCCGCAGAAAATACAGGAGATACCCCCGGTATCCATTTTGGTGTTGCCAATAACCCAGCACAGCTGGTAATGGTAATGGCATTTGGCATCGCAGGGCTTTTGCTGTTCGGCTGGATTTGCGCTCGCTGGCGTGGAAAACCCGGATTTTCCCGGCGGCTTCTGGCGGGTGTGCTGGCATTTGCGTGCGTGTTTTCTATTACCCATATTGCCACCGGCAAATTCGGTCAGTGGGAACATGATTTGAACATTCGTACCGAATACGAAGATGCGGTCAAACTGGGTCAGATGCTGCCGGAAGGCGGCTATCGTGTGGATACTTACGAAACCCGTGATAATCTGGGTCCCTGGATGAACAAAAGCAGTCTGCTGTACTTTGGAAGTACCGTTACCCCCAGTATTCTGGAGATGTATCCCCAGTTGGGCGTAAAACGGGATGTGCGCAGCCAGCCGGATTATGATTTGTATGCACTGCGCAGTCTGATGGGCGTGGAATATATGGTTCTGCCGCCTGAAAAAAAGGAAGATTTCGAAAAGGACTTCCCCCATGGCTGGGTGCAGACAGAGTATGAAACACCGGAATTTTTGGTCTATGAAAATCAGAACAATCCGGGTCTGGGTCTGACCTATTCCTACTATGTCACACAGGAGCAGTTCGACGCAGTGTCCACAAAACTGCGCAGTAATCTACTGCTTCGCGCAATCTTGTTGGACGAGGAACAAATCAAACAATATGGTCATCTACTGGCACCTTTGCCGGACGGCATGACATCTGATTTGAACCCGGATACCTTCCAAAAGGATTGTGCTGACCGCAAGGCAACTGCGTGCAGAAGCTTTACTATGGAAAAGGACGGATTTACTGCTTCGATTACGTTAGAAAAGGAAAATCTGGTCTTGTTCCAAGTGCCGTGGGACGAGGGCTTTACTGCCACCATTAACGGCACAGAAACCCCGATTTTGCGGGTGAATTCCGGTATGATGGCAGTGGACTGCCCCGCCGGAGAAAATGAAATTGTTTTTACCTACCATACGGCAGGCATTGGCCAGAGCGGTATGGTGTGTATGATGGGCTGCGTATTGTACGCAGCATATCTGGTGCTGTTTTTCCTGCGCCGCAAGCGTCAAAAAGCAGCCCAAAATGCAAACAAGCTGAAAGCAGAGGGAGAATAAAACCATGAGCGATTACGCAAAAAAACTTTCTCAGGAGCTGGGGCAGCCCCAGCAGTATGTGGCAGCAGCCATTGAACTGATTGATGCAGGCAATACCATCCCCTTTATTGCCCGTTACCGCAAAGAAGCCACCAACAGCATGGACGACCAGGCACTGCGTGTGTTGGGTGAGCGTCTGGATTATCTGCGCGGATTGGATAAGCGCAAGGGCGAAGTAGAAAAGAGCATTACCGATCAGGGCAAGATGACTGCCGAGCTGACTGCTGCGCTGGAAAAGGCAGCAACGCTGGCAGAGGTCGAGGATATTTACCGTCCCTACAAGCCCAAGCGCAAGACCCGTGCAAGTACGGCACGCGCGCGTGGTTTGGAGCCTTTGGCACAGGCAATTTTGGAGCAGAACCCCGCTTTTGATCCGGAAGCCGAAGCTGCCAATTATCTGAATGAAGAAGTCCCCGATGCTGCCGCTGCACTGGCTGGCGCACGGGATATTCTGGCAGAAATCATCAGCGATGATGCTCGTGTACGTACTGAGCTGCGCCGTTTCTTCCATGCGTTTGGTAACATCACCAGCAAGGGTGCAAAGGATGAGGACAGCGTATATAGCCAGTATTATGACTATGCAGAGCCGGTCAGCAAGGTTGCCGACCACCGCATTCTGGCATTGGACCGTGGCGAGCGTGAGGGCTGGCTGAAGGTTTCCATTGCAGTGGACCATGACCGCGGTGCTGCGATTGCAAGCCAGCTGTATGCCCGTGTACGTTCCGGCGGTGCAAGCGCACAGCAGGTCAAGCTGGCTGCAGAGGATGCGTACAAGCGTCTGATTGCACCCAGTTTGGAAACCGAACTGCGCAGCGAGCTGACCGACAAGGCAGCCGAAGGCGCCATCAAGGTCTTTGGAGAAAACCTGCGTCAGCTGCTGCTCCAGCACCCCATCAAGGGTAAGGTGGCACTGGGTATGGACCCCGGTTACCGTATGGGCTGCAAGCTGGCAGTTGTGGATTCTACCGGTAAGGTGCTGGATACCGCTGTGGTGTACCCGGTACCGGAGTTCAAGCGTGTAGATCAGGCAAAGCAGATCGTGAAAGATCTGATTCAGAAGCACGGCGTGCAGATTATCGCAATCGGCAACGGTACCGCAAGCAAGGAAACCGAAATCTTTGCTGCTGACGTGATTCGTGAGCTGGGCGGCGGTGTGGAATATATGGTCGTCAGCGAAGCAGGTGCATCGGTCTATTCCGCAAGTAAACTGGCTGCTGCCGAGTTCCCCCAGTATGATACCAACCTGCGTAGCGCAGTTTCCATTGCACGCCGCTTGCAGGACCCGCTGGCAGAGCTGGTCAAGATTGACCCCAAGGCAGTCGGCGTAGGTCAGTATCAGCATGATATGCCCCAGAAGCGTTTGGATGAAACGCTGGACGGCGTTGTGGAAGACTGCGTCAACACCGTTGGTGTAGACCTGAATACCGCAAGCGCACCCCTGCTGAACCGTGTGGCAGGTCTGACCAAATCCACCGCAAAGAACATTGTTTCTTTCCGTGAGGAGAACGGTGCATTTACGGCGCGTACCCAGCTGAAAAAGGTCAAGGGTCTGGGCCCCAAGGCATTTGAACAGTGCGCAGGTTTCCTGCGTATTCCAAACGCCAAGAACAAGCTGGACGAAACGGCAGTTCACCCGGAAAGCTATGCAGCAGCTAAAGTAGTTTTGGAAGCCTGCGGCTTTACTCCGGCGGATATTGGCACGGATGCAATCGCAGCACTGCCCGAAAAAATCAAGACCGTTGGTGCAGATGTGCTGTGCGAAAAGGCTGGCGTAGGCGAGCCGACCCTGCATGATATTGTGGACGAGCTGTGCAAGCCGGGTCGTGATATGCGTGAGAGCCTGCCCGAACCCATGCTGCGTACCGACGTCATGGGTCTGGATGATTTGAAACCCGGTATGCTGCTCACCGGTACGGTGCGCAATGTCATCGACTTTGGCGCATTTGTGGATATCGGCGTACATGAGGACGGTCTGGTGCATATCAGCCAGATGAGCGATAAGTTCGTCAAGCACCCCAAGGACATCCTGCAGGTAGGTCAGGTTGTGCAGGTCAAGGTTCTGGATGTGGACAAAAAGAAAAAGCGCATTGGCTTGACCATGCGTGGCGTAGCCCAGAAGTAATTTTTATTTTCAAAGCAGCGGCGCGAGGCTTTGCGCCGCTGCTTTTTCTTTCTTTGTAAAATCGAAGTAAGAACCAGGCGGAATCGGTTCCTTTTGCACCGAAATCCGTGTATACTGGAAAATACAAAATCATTGTTTGTAAAGGAGGAGATACCATGCAGGAGCGCAACACAGTTTCGCCGGAAGAACTGAAATATCTCCGGCTGTTGGCAAGAGATTACCCCAACCAGACCGCAGCAGCCAGCCAGATTATCAGCTTGCAGGCAAAGTGCAAGCTGCCCAAGGGCACTGAACATTTTATGAGCGATTTACATGGCGAGGATGAAGCCTTTATTCATATTCTGAACTCTGCGTCCGGTGTCATCCGTGAGAAGGTGGATCGTGTGCTGGGCAGTCAGCTCACAGACGAGCAGCGGGCAGAACTTTCTACCTTGATTTATTATCCGCAGGAAAAGCTGCCCCAGCTCAAGGCACGGTTTACAGATGCCGCAGAGCGGGACAGTTGGTACCGTACCACCTTGCTGGAATTGATTGATGTGTGCCGTCTGGTATCCTCCAAACATACCCGCGCGCATGTGCGCAACTGTCTGCCGGAAAGCTGCGGCTATATCATTGACGAACTGCTCCACGCACATTTCGAGGACCACAACAAGACCCTGTACTATGAGGGCATTGTGGAAAGTATCGTGGAGACCAATCAGGCAGAGCCGTTTTTGATTCAGCTGTGCGAGCTGATTAAACGGCTATCGGTGGATAAGTTGCATATCGTAGGCGATTTGTATGATCGTGGGCCTCATCCGGATGTGATTCTGGAGCGACTTTTGCGGTATCGCCGTGTGGATATTCAGTGGGGCAACCATGATGTAGTCTGGATGGGTGCAGCAGCAGGCAGTCCGCTGTGCATCTGCACGGTGCTGAAAACGACGCTGGCATATTGCAACCACAGTATGCTGGAGGACGGTTACGGCATCAATCTGCGGCATCTTTTGCACTATGCGGCACACTGGTACAGCGATTCGGATTTGACCCTGTGGCTGCCCCATGTGGACGAAAGCCGTGCAAGGCATAGTGCAGATGGTATCCATCGCTGCGCCATGATGCACAAAGCCATTACGATTTTGATGTTCAAGCTGGAATGTCAGGTAATCGACCGAAACCCGGATTTTGAAATGCAAGGTCGGGACTTCCTGCGCCGCATCGACTACGAAAAGGGTACAGTAAACTGGTACGGAACCGAATACCCCCTGCAGGATACGGACTTTCCTACCGTTGACCCGGCGGACCCGGCACGTCTGACCGAGGAAGAAGAAGACTTGCTGCGTCGTTTGGTGCAGTCGTTCCAGCACTGCGAGAAGCTGCAGCGTCATACAAAGTTCCTGTATGCAAAGGGCAGCGTCTATTATGAAGAAAACGGCAATCTGATGTATCATGGTGTCATCCCTATGACAGAGGATGGCAGCTTTGCCGCCGAAACCTTTGAGGGCGAAACCTATTCCGGCCGTGCGCTGCTGGATTATTGTGACGCACGCGCCCGGCGGGGCTATTTTGCACCGGAAGGCAGCAAAGAGCGACAGTCCGGTCAGGATTTTCTGTGGTATTTGTGGTGCGGCAAATTGTCGCCTTTGTTTGGTCGCAGCGCGATGACGACCTTTGAACGTCTGTACATTGCGGACCCGGCTACCCATGCGGAAATCAAGGACCCTTACTATACTTGGTACGATGACGAAGATGCCTGTGTGCGGATTCTGCGGGAATTTAACATGAGCAAAAACAGCCATATCGTAAATGGTCATGTGCCGGTACGGGAGAAAAATGGTGAAAGCCCCATCAAGGGCAACGGTCGATTGTTGGTGATTGACGGCGGTTTCTGCCGTGCCTATCACGAAAAAACTGGTATCGCAGGCTATACGCTGGTATACTCCAGCCACGGTATGTCTTTGCGTACCCACCAGCCCTTTGAAAGTCGGGAAAAGGCGGTCAAGGAGAATCAGGATATTTTGTCCCGCGTCAATTTGGTGACCAGCGACGACAAGCGAATTCTGGTGGAAAATACCGATGAAGGCATTCACTGGGGTGAGCAGATTTGGGATTTGAATCGGCTGATTCTGGCGTACCAGACGGGCTTGATTAAGGAATCCCGCACAGAGCGTTCTATTTGGTAAAAAATAAGGCGGTAGCGTGGCGTTATTCACACTGCCGCCTTTTCTTGTAGAAAATTTGCTGCGTTTTGTTTCTATAGGAAATTTGGTATAATACCGTAAAATGCAAAACAGAAAGTAGGGCAGCACGATGCACACAGCAGGAATCATAGCAGAATATCACCCATTCCATTCCGGACACGCCTGGCAGATTGCGCGGGCAAAAGCACTGGGCGCACAAACAGTCGTGGTTGCCATGTCCAGCGGCATGGTACAGCGGGGCGGTTTACCGCTTTTGCCGGATGCGGTTCGGGTGCGTGCGGCGCTGGATGCGGGTGCGGATTTGGTGATTGCGCTGCCGGCACCCTATGCCAACAGCGGTGCAGAATGCTTTGCTGCAGCGGGTGTGCGGATTTTGGCGGCAGCCGGATGTGATACCTTGGTATTTGGTACCGAAACCGCCGATGCAGCAGGGTGCGAAGCGGCAGCAAAAGCGCTGTGCAGTCTGGCATATACAGATGCCCTGCGTATTGCGCTGGATAACGGCGCACGCAACTTTGCAGAGGCACGTCAGACCGCAATGGAGGAAATCTGCCCAGAGGCAGCAGCGTTGGTGCGCAATCCAAATGATAATCTGGGCGTGGAATATGCACGAGCCAATTTGATACAGGGTGCAGGGCTTGCTTTGTGTCCGTTATTGCGGCAGGGAGTGGGTCATCACGACACCGCTGCTGGGAATTTTTCCAGCGCAAGCAATTTGCGCAAGCTCTGGTACACAGATGGTCTGGAAGCGTTGGCGCCGTATGTACCTACTCAGGCGCAGAAGCTTTATCAAAATGCTGCCGCAGAAGGTTTGGATTTGGACCCGGCGGCAGTAGATATTGCAGTGCTCAGCCGCTTGCGGATGCTGCAGCCGCAGGATTTTGCACAGGTGCGCGGTGTTTCGGAGGGGCTGGAATTTGCGCTGGCAAAAGCGGTGCGTACCGCTGCAAGTGTAGACCAGCTTTGCGATGCGCTCACAACCAGCCGATATCCCAGAGCGCGGATGCGCCGTATGATGTGGGATGCGGCATTTGGCTGGGGCAGCAATGTGGAGCGCCCGGTACCGTATTTGCACATTTTGGGTGCAAAGCGCAGCGCAATGGGTCTGCTGGGACAGGCGGCTCTGCCAGCAGATGTATCGCTGGCGCGATTGGAGCGACAAAATGTAGATTGTGCTGCCATTGCCGCAGCGCAGACGGCTGCGGTAGATCTGGGCAACTTGTGCCGCCGTAAAAAAGGTGAAATGGGAACCGCCTATACCCAGAAGGCTGTCATTTTGCCCTAAAAGTTGGCGAAAAAAGTAACAAAAATGCTATAGACAAATGCCGGCAGAATGGCTAGAATACAAAATAGGGAAATTTGGAAAACCTTTCCGCTGAAAGCGTTTTTCAAGTTGTGCTATTTTAGAAAAATTGTTGCAGAAAAATCCCGAATTCGTCCTATATGATGCATCTTTCACAAAGTTTGCGCGTAAGATAATGACGGTTTTGTACAAGCGACGAAAAGACTAAAATAGTCTTGTAAAAAAAGGCAGTTTCGTTATAATGTAGTTGTCTATTTTTTAACGATTCTATCGTTGTTACCCAAAAATCCAACCTTTGGACATTTGGAAACAGATACAATGTTTTACGGAGGTAATTACAATGGAAACCTATGGCATTGAAAATCTTGGCATCCTGAACCCCAAAGCTGTGTACCGCAATCTGACGCCCGCACAGCTGACCGAAGCTGCTCTGCGCCGCGGCGAGGGCTCTCTGAGCAATACTGGCGCTCTGGTTGTTACTACCGGTAAGTACACCGGCCGTTCTCCTAACGACAAGTTCATCGTTGACACCGAGGGTGTCCACAACGATATCGCATGGGGCAAGGTAAACCGCCCCATCAGCCGTGAAAAGTTCAATGCTATCTGGGAAAAGGCAGCTGCTTACATGCAGGGTCGCGAAGTCTTCATTTTTGATGGCTACGCAGGTGCAGACAAGACCTATACCCAGAAGTTCCGTATCGTCAACGAGCTGGCTAGCCAGAATATGTTCATTCACCAGCTGCTGATCCGCCCCACCGCAGAGGAGCTGGCAAACTATGGCGAGCCTGACTACACCCTGCTGTGCGCTCCCGGTTTCAAGTGCATCCCCGAGCTGGATGGCGTGAACAGTGAAGCTGCTATCATCATCGACTACGAGGCTCACAAGATCCTGATCGCTGGCTCTCGTTACGCTGGTGAGATCAAGAAGAGCGTCTTCTCCACCATGAACTACGTCATGACCAAGAAGAACGTTCTGCCCATGCACTGCTCTGCTAACATGGACCCCGAGACCCACGAGACCGCAGTCTTCTTTGGCCTGTCCGGTACCGGTAAGACTACCCTGTCTGCTGATGCTTCCCGTAAGCTGATCGGCGACGACGAGCACGGCTGGTCTCCCGACGGCGTGTTCAACTTCGAGGGTGGTTGCTACGCAAAGTGCATCAACCTGAAGGCTGAGAACGAGCCCGAAATTTACAACGCTATCCGCTTTGGCTCTCTGGTCGAGAACGTTGTCATGGATCCCGAGACCCGTGAGTTCGACTTCGACGATGGCAGCCTGACCGAGAACACTCGTGTTGGTTACCCCGTTGACTATATCTCCAACAGCCAGATCCCCGGCAAGGGCGGTATCCCCAAGGTTGTTATCTTCCTGACTGCTGACGCATTCGGTGTTCTGCCTCCGATCAGCCGCCTGAGCAAGAATGCAGCTATGTACCACTTCGTCACCGGCTTTACCTCTAAGCTGGCTGGCACCGAGCGTGGTGTTACCGAGCCGCAGCCCACCTTCTCCACCCTGTTTGGTGAGCCCTTCATGCCCATGGATCCCTCTGTTTACGCAGAGATGCTGGGCGAGAAGCTGGAGAAGTACGGCACCAAGGTCTACCTGGTCAACACTGGCTGGGCAGGCGGCAGCGCAGCTATGGGCGCAAAGCGCATGAAGCTGGCTTACACTCGTGCAATGGTTACCGCAGCTCTGAACGGCAGCTTCGATAACATCGAGTTCAAGCATCACGACGTCTTCAACGTGGACTACCCCACCAGCTGCCCCAATGTACCTGCCGAAATGCTGGACGCACGCGGCATGTGGGCTGACAAGGCTGCTTACGACGAGCAGGCTAACAAGCTGGCTACCATGTTCGCTGACAACTTCGCTAAGAAGTACCCCAACATGCCCGCTGAGATCACCGAGGCTGGCCCCAAGGCAAAGTAATTTGCCCCTTTTAATCGCATAATAAACGCCCCGGTCTGTATTTGCAGACCGGGGCGTTTTCTTGTTTTTAGAGGGGTTCTGTGCTATGCTACAAACGATCAAAATTTACAATGAATGGGAGGAAATCTCTTGAAAAAACAAAGGTCTTTGTATACGGCTTTTGGGTATGCTTTTGCTGTATTTATGGTGCTTCTGGCGGGCATCAGCCTGTTTACACATGATAATCCTTTTTTGGAGCTGGGCACAGTGCAACTGCTGATTGTTACAGCGATTGTCGGCTGTGCTTTGACAGGTGCATTGTATCTGTGGGATAAAAAAGGAAAAGTACCGCAGCGTACCTGGCTGGTCGTGCTGATCCTGTTTGCCGTGTACTTTGCTGCCCAGATGTTTGTGGCAGTGAAACTGCAGGTTTGGGCACGCGGTGAATGGGATTATACCCGTGTGTTCCGCGAAGCAGAAGAACGTGTTTTACATGGAATGGCACCTACGGACTATTTTGGAAAGTTCCCCAACAATGTGCCGTATTATTGGGTGCTGTGCGGATTTTTCGGCATTTTGCACTTTTTCGGTGTGACGGAATTCATGATGCCGCTGCTGCTTTTGAACATGGCTTGCATCAGCGGTTCGCTGCTGATGATGTACGGCATGGCACGTCGTCTTGTTGGCAAAAAGTGGGCACTGCCTGTGCTGGTACTGGGTATGCTTTGCCCGGGATTGCTTTTGTATGTGCCGATTGCCTACACGGATACCCTGTCGCTGCCGTTTGTGTGTGGTGCAGCGTATCTGTGGCTGCTGGCAAGAGAACAACACCAGAAAGAAAACACGCAAAAAACAATGCTCTTTGCCGGCCTGGCGGGCGTTGTGGCAGCGCTGGGTGCAGTGCTGAAAGTTTCTGTTGCTATTTTGCTGATTGCGTTTGTATTGGATGCATTGATTTTCTGGAATGGCCGTCAGCGCTGGAAATCACTGCTGGTTGGGCTGGTGTGTTTTGCACTGGTTCTGTTTGGCGGAAACACACTGGCACAAAGCAATATGCCGGATTACAATTTTGAAAAAATTCCCTTTACCCATTGGATCATGATGGGCCTGCACGGAAAAGGTACGTATTGGGACGATGATTATGAGCTGACCCTGTCCTACGAGACCTACGAGGAGCGCATGGAGTTCAACAAGCAGGAGATTGCACGTCGCCTGCAGGAGATGGGCCCGCTGGGCTTTTTGGATCACTGCCGGGAAAAGCTGTCCTTTATGATTAGTGATGGCACTTATTATGCACCGTCCAAGCTGAACCGTGCGGCAAAAGAGCCGTGCATCTGGCATGAATTTGTAATTCCCGGTGGCAAATACGCAGGATTTTTGTATTATCTGGCAGATGGTATGCAGGTTTGCCTGCTGCTGGCGTGTGCACTGGGCAGCTGGCGCGCTGCAAAGTCGGGAAAGCATGAGATGACCGTGTTCCGTGTGGCATGGTTTGGATTGGTGCTGTTTTTGCTGTTGTGGGAAAACCGCGCACGATATCTGGTCAATTTTATCCCGCTGTTTTTGCTGTTTGCAGGTGCAGGTCTGCTTCCGAGAGAAAAAAGTAATACCATCGAATAAAAATATAAAAAGAAGGCTTAAAAACCCAGCACGATAAAACTCCAAGTGCGAAAATCGCAAGGTTCTTAAAAAAGATAGCTGTTTTTGTGAACGTTAAATTGGAAAAAAGATTTCAAAAAGTGCGAAAAAAATGTATACTATAACTAATGTTGCTTTTTGCTTGAAGTCTGTTTTCACGAAGGAATGTCTTCAGACAAAAAAGAAGAACTGAACGTACGCATGAGGAGGAAAAGAATGAAAAAGCAAGCATTGAAAAAGATTCTGACAGGCACACTGGCTGCAGCGCTGCTTGTTACATCTTTTCAGGCAGTGGCTTGGCAGGTAAAAGCAGATGCTCCGAAATCGGATAACGGTTTGCAGCTCTGGTATGATGAGCCTGCCTCGGAAGGCCAGAATATTCTGAGTAAAGGTGATTTTGGAACCACTGACGAAGACAATACCTGGCAGCAGCAGACGCTGCCCATCGGCAACAGCTTTATGGGTGCCAATGTCTATGGCGAAATCAGCAAGGAACAGCTGACTTTCAACCATAAGACGCTGTGGAACGGTGGTCCCAGCTCTCGTCGTCCGGACTACAAGGGCGGTAACAGAGAAATTGCAGACAATGGTCAGAAAATGTCCGATGTCTACAAGCAGGTTATCGAACTCTACAAACAGCATAGAGACGCAGAAGCCAACGAACTGGCAAAGAAGCTGGTCGGTTTGGTGGACGGTTATGGCGCTTACCAGTCTTGGGGCGATATCTACGTTGACTTCGGTTTTGATCCGGAAAAGGCAACGGAGTACAAGCGCAGCCTGGATCTGAACAATGCAGTAGCATCTGTGGATTTCAAGTATAATGATACCGCAATGCACCGCGAATACTTTGCCAGTTATGTGGACGATGTAATCGCCATGAAGTTTACGGCAAAGGGCGCAGAAAAGCTGAACTTCACCATTTCTTTCCCGGTAGATAACGCCGAAGGCGTACAGAATAAAAATCTGGGCAAGAACACCACCACAACCGTAACGGGTGACACCATTATTGTTGCAGGTGAAATGCAGGATAACCAGCTGAAGCTGAATGGTCAGCTGAAGGTTGTGATCCCGCATGGTCATGGTACTGTCGAGCCTGTGGGCGAGGATAAGCTTTTTGTTTCGAACGCATCGGAAGTCGTTGTGTATGTGGCTGCCGATACCGACTACATGAATGAATATCCGGAGTACCGTACCGGTGAATCCGCAGAAGAGCTGAATAATCGTGTTGCAGAGCGCATCGAGAATGTGAGCAACATGACCTATAAGCAGGTCAAGCAGCGTCACATGGATGACTACAAGGAAATCTTTGACCGCGTATCTCTGGATCTGGGTCAGAGCGTTTCCAAGAAGACGACCGATCAGCTGCTGGCTGGATACAAGGATAATTCCAATACCGCAGAAGAAAACCGTCAGCTGGAAGTTTTGCAGTTCCAGTATGGTCGTTATCTGACCATCGCTTCTTCTCGTGAAAATGATTTGCCCGCTAACCTGCAGGGCGTTTGGCAGAACCGTGTTGGTGACCATGGTCGTGTGCCTTGGGCATCGGACTACCACATGAACGTTAACCTGCAGATGAACTACTGGCCGACCTATTCCACCAATATGGCGGAATGTGCAAAGCCGCTGGTTGACTATGTGTATTCTTTGATGGAGCCCGGTAAGGTCACTGCACAGAACTACTTTGGCGTTACCAAGGGCGGCTTTACTGCACATACCCAGAACACGCCCTTCGGCTGGACTTGCCCGGGCTGGAACTTCAGCTGGGGCTGGTCTCCGGCAGCACTGCCCTGGATTCTGCAGAACTGCTGGGAGTACTATGAGTACACCGGTGATGTGGAGTACATGGAAGAGCATCTGTACCCGATGCTGAAAGAAGCAGCTCTGCTATATGACCAGATTCTGATTGATGATCCCAACGGCAGCGGTCGTCTGGTATCTGCTCCCGCATATTCTCCGGAACATGGTCCTGTTACCGCAGGTAACACCTACGAGCAGTCTTTGATTTGGCAGCTGTATGAAGATACCATCACTGCTGCAGAGACCCTGGGCGTAGATGAAGACAAGGTCGCAGAATGGACCGAACGTCAGAAGAAGCTGGACCCGATTGTAGTTGGTGACGACAACCAGATTAAAGAATGGTATACCGAAACCTCGTTCTACAGCGTGCCCGGCACACAGCATGGTCACCGCCATATGTCTCACCTGCTGGGCTTGTTCCCCGGTGATCTGATCTCTGTGGATAATCCCAAGTTTATGGATGCTGCAAAGGTTTCCCTGAAAGAGCGCGGCGAACAGAGTACCGGTTGGGGCATGGGTCAGCGTATCAACGCATGGGCTCGTACCGGCGACGGCAACCAGTCCCACAAACTGATTCAGAACCTGTTCAAGGGCGGTATTTACCCCAACCTGTGGGATGCACACGCTCCGTTCCAGATTGACGGCAACTTTGGCTACACCTCCGGTGTTGCTGAAATGCTGATGCAGAGCAACATGGGTTACATCAATATGCTGCCCGCTCTGCCGAGTGTTTGGGCAAACGGCAGTGTCAGCGGCTTGATGGCACGCGGAAACTTTGAGGTTTCCATGCAGTGGTCCAGCGGCAAGCTGACCGAAGCTAAGGTCTTGTCGAATAATGGTGGTACTGCTACTGTACAGATTGCAGATGCTCAGAATATCACTGTTAAGGATGCCTCCGGCAACACGATTGAGGCTACCGCAGTTGCAGGTAAGCCCGGTCGCTTCACCTTCGAAACGAAGGCAGATGGTGTGTACACCATCACGGTTGCCTAAAAGAAACAGAATGCGTAATGGATACGAATGACTTTTAATTTCAGGAGGAAGAACATGCGATCTGTGAAACAGAGAGTACTGGCAGCACTCTTGACGGCAGTGATGCTTGGTACTTATGTTATGCCGGCGTATGCAGCAGATGCCACGGTATCGGCAGACTCTGCAGCTGGTGAAACGATTGTGGTGGAAGATACAACCGCCGCAGAAAAAGAAGAAACGGTTGTCCCCGATGCGGAAACCGAGGTACAGCCGGAAGAGCAGCCGGAGGAAAAAACGGCAGAGCAGCCTGAAGCAACGCCTGAGGTGCAGCCGGAAGAAAACCCGGAAGCTGCACCCGAGGCAGACCCGACTGCAGAACCTGAGCTGAACCCCGCAGAACAGCCGGAAGAAGCACCTGTGGAAGAAGAACCCGCAGAGGAAGAACCGGTTGCAGAGGAGCCTGTAGAAGAGCCGGCAGAAGAAACTGCCAACCAGCTCGTAGTAGTGGATGTAACGGATGATACCGTGGCTCTCTTTGCAGAAGGTCATGTTGCATTGGATAAAGCACCGATGCAGAGCTCTGCAAAAGCCAGCAGCGAAGAAGCTGCCGGCAGCAATGAGTGGGGCGATGGTCCTGCAGCTTGGGCATTTGATAACGATATCACCACGGCTTGGCACAGTGCTTACACTGGTCAGCAGTTGCCCCAGACGATCGAGTGGAAACTGGGCAATGATGGTGCAACTTTTGTCGTAAGTGGTTTGCATTACCAGATGAAGAACAATGCCAATGACGGCAATGGTCGCTGGGAAAAGATCACGATTGAGGCATTTGTAAAAGGCAAGCAGGTTTGGAGCGGTGAAGCTACGCTGACAAGCGGCAACTGCAATATTACTTTTGACCAGCCTGTTACAGCAGATGCCATGAAAGTAACGGTTCAAAAGAGTACCGGCATTTCCGAGAGCAATAAAAACAAGTTTTCCAATGCTGGTGAACTGACCGTTTATGGCGAAAAGCCGGCTTCTGCAGAAGAATATGTTTATGTTCCGATGCTGGACAAAACCGCTATGAAGGAATCTGCAAAGGCAAGCAGCGAAGAAGCAGCAGCTACCAGCCAGTGGGGCGATGGTCCCGCAAGCTGGGCATTTGATGGCGACATCGGCAAGGCTTGGCACAGCAAATATAGTGGTGGTCAGGTACATGGTCCCCACACCATTGAGTGGAATTTGACCAGTGATAAATCCGCTGTGTTGGTTGGTCGTCTGGAATATGTTATGAAGGGCGGAAACAATAGCGGCAATGGTCTGTGGAAGCAGATCAAGGTGGAAGCTACTGTTAATGGTGAGCAACAGGTCGTATACGAAGGTCAGGTAAAAACAGGCAATCACGCAATGATCGACTTTACCACCGGTCCGGTAAATGCTACCGCACTGAAGGTAACGGTCAAAGAAGGTCACAATGATTTTGCCTGTGCTGGTGAACTGACCGTTTACCAGGCTAAGACCAAGATCGAAGTCGATCCCGAATCGCTGCCGCTGACCCAAAAGTATCAGCAGATTCCCCAGAGCCAGATTGCAGAAGATGGCGTTACTGCAAGCAGCCAGCATGCAACGCAGGATACTACCGGCGACGGTCCTGCAAAATGGGCATTCGATGGTAAGAACAACACTGCATGGCATGTAGAGTATAATACCGACCTGACAAATGACCCGGCTTGGATTCAGTGGAATCTGGGCGAAGTCAAGACCGTTGGTCAGATCGGCTACATCCGTCAGGATAACCGGGACAGCAAGGGCAATGGCCGCTGGAAGAAGGTTGTTGTTTCCGGACAGAAGGAAGATAACAGCTGGGTTGACCTGCGCAAGGTCACGATCCAGGAGTCCCAGATGATGAATAATGGCGACGAGGTTTTGATTCCCTTTGCTCCCGCTGATGTGAAGGCACTGAAGGTCACCATTACGGATAGCTATAACGCAGGCTCTCAGAAGTTTGCACAGGCTGGCGAAATCAAGACCTATGAGGTTGTAGACAAGGAAACCTACGCGGTTACCTTGGACACAGCAACCAAGAATGTGGAAGAAGGCGAAACCTTCCCGCTGAATGTAAAATTCATTGATGATAAGACCGGCGCAGAAGTGCCGAATGTTACCTTTGATTGGTCTGTACAGGGCGGTAACCTGTCCGTGCAGGGTGAAGGCAAGAGTGCAACCGTTACGGCTCACAGCGCAGGTGAAAGCACGGTTCGTGTCGCAGTTACATACAACAACACCTTGTATGTCGGTGTGTGCGATGTGACGGTTGTAAAGAAGGACGTTGATAGTGTGATTGCTATCAACGGCAAGAATTACACCGTCAAGAGTCTGGAAGAGGCTGTCGCAAAGGCAGGTAACGGAACCATCAGCAGCATCGAATTCAAGAGCGGCGTGATTCGCAAGGATGACTTCGACTTCATCTCTGCACACGCAGAGCGCTTTGATGAGGAGCTGAAGACCTTCCGTATCGACGACGCAGTTGTGCCCATGAGCCTGAAGAATGATGCAATCCCGGCAAATGCCTTCAAGCTGAATGGTTCTGGCAGCGTTGGTTTGACCAACGTCTATCTGGGCAAGAACATCAAGGGCATCGAAGGTTCTGCATTCTATCAGTGCAAGCAGCTGGTTTCTTTTGCAGCACCCGGTGTAGAGTACCTCAAGGTCAATGCACTGGGCGGTCTGAAGAGTCTGGAAACCTTGGAGCTGCCCGCTCTGAAAGAACTGAACAATAACTGCATCAAGGACGCATATGGCGTAAAGAGCGTTAAGCTGCCCAGTGTTGTTACTTTGGGTCAGAACGCATTCAAGGGCTTCTCCAAGCTGACGGATGTCACTTTGGGCGAAACCATTCCGCATATCGAGTATCGCGCACCGCTGGGTCTGGCAAGCACACCCCAGAAGAACGGCGTGAGCCTGCACGTTCCCAAGAGCAAACTGGATGCTTACAAGCAGAGCAGTTACTTTGCAGATGGCAAGTGGGCTGGTCTGACTCTGGTGGAAAAAGAGCTGGCAACCGTAACCTTTGATGTGGATGGAAAGCAGACAACGGTTCAGGTCGAGCTGGGTGAAAAGCTGGGCGCAAAGCTGCCCGCAGATCCCACCAAGGAAGGCTTTACCTTCGCTGGCTGGGTTGACGAAAACGACAATGCAGTTACCGCTGATACCGTAGTGAACGGCAATCTGACCGTCACGGCAAAGTGGACGGAAAATGAAAAGCCTGTCGATCCTACTCCGCCCCCCGACAAGCCGGTTGAACCTACTCCGACCCCGGAGAGCACGGCAAAACCTGTAGAGCCTTCGAATCCGACAACGCCCTCTGCTCCGGCACAGGGTAACGCAACCAAGACCGGTGATACCACCTACCTGTTTGGTTGGATGGTACTGGCTGGTGTAATGGCTGCAGGTGTGGTTTGGACCTACAGAAAGCAGCGCTGCAACAAGTAAATTAGCAGCGACATTTCCCAGAAAATAAAAGAACTCGACCGATGAGAGTAGATACTCTTGTCGGTCGAGTTTTTTGTTTTGTTTTTAGGTTGTAATAACAATAAAGATTAGGATTCGGCGGAATCCTTCACTAGCAGATAGCCTTGTAAAGAAACGGTTTTGATTTGCCCATGCGCAGTAGAGAGATTGACCCATTCAAGGTAGAGTGCCTGTGTATCGCTGATGGGGAACAGCCGTTCCTCTTCGAATAGAGTGCCCTCTTGTTCCGGATGGTTTTGAATCAGGGAAAGTGCCCATTCTTCGCCATTCCAATTCAGTTGTGTGCCATCGCTCCAGTGATATTGAATCTGCCAAGGCGCAGTGGTTGTGGAACCATCCCCAAACCAGTAGAACGGACAGACTTTGTCATATCCCGTGACAGGGATGTTTTTCTCTTCACCGTAAAGGCTGTATGCTTTGTTCGGACTCTCATACTCCAATGTATCGCTGTCCAAAATGAGGGACCAGTCATCCAGCGTGTGCTGATTTACTTGCGCTGCAAGCGCAGGCTCCCACATGAGCTTGGTTTGATTTTGCCTCAAATACTGGATGCTGCTGTGGACTTGCTCCTGTTCCGGCTGAGAGAGGGAAACAGGCTGAATTTCCAGCGTTTTGCCATCCCATAGGTGATAAGATACCAAAACATTTTCCAAGCGTTTTGCCTGACAATAGCGGGGGAAATCCAAAATGTTGAGCGGAGTACAGCTGCCAATCAATATGACACCCGCAAATGCCAGAAACAAGCTGCGTGGGTGTTTATTTAGCGCAGCTATGACCAAACCAAACACACCCACTGCAAGCAGTAACAGACCCGCATATCGGGCGGTGGTTAAACCATATGCACGCAGACGAATCACAATGCCAACCATCTGGACAGTCAAAATCGGAATAAGGACCAACCAACCCCAGCGCAGTAATTTTTTCACCCAAGGGGCATTGTCTTGGCGCAGGGTCAACCAGAAAAAGAGGTATCCCGCCAAAGCTAGGCTGGCAAACCAGTTCATGGTGCCGGAAGGCATTTTCCAAGTGAATAGGATTTTGCCCACATATCCGCATAGAATGCAAAGGAGAAACAGATACAGCGGGAAGGTCACACGACCAAACAGCAAGTGCATCGCTTTGGGTGTTGTGGTTTTCTCGTTTGGTTTGGGCAGCTGGGCGCAAATCATATTGGGGAAAAGTACATAAAAGGAAAATAGCTGCAGTTCCAAGAGGACCTGACTGGGGAAGGAGAACAAAAGCATATCCACCGCCAGACAGCAAACGGTGATGCCGATGACGGTAATCACACAGGCTGTTCCGCTGATGAGTAAATTTTTGAACAGATCCGGAAACAGGCTGTCTGCATTTTCGCTGCCGTACAGCTGCCATACGGCAAAGGCAGAGCCCGCCAAAACCAAACCACAGGTCAGAACGGTAGGCAGCAGAATGAGGTTGTCCGCATTGCTGCGAAGCATGCAATAAAATACGCCGAAAAAGATTGCAAATGTGCCGGCCGCTGCTGCCCAAGGATAAATCTGTTTGTGGGCAAGCGATTTCTTTTCACAAAAGATGCGTACATTAACAGCAGCAACCATAGCCAGCACAGCGGCAAAAGAAATTGCAGTAGCAGAAAGGATGTGCACCAATGGTATCCGGGATCCAAATGCCATAGACTGATACAGTAGGAGTGAAAAGACAAAAACCGGTGCAAAGCGACTGACGCCTGAATGTACACGGTGGATTGCGCGGGAAAAGAATGCGGAGCGTTTGTGTTCTTCCATGATAAAAACCTCCTAGCGGAATCATTTCTACCCGGAGTGTAACACAGAAAAGGCTAAAATTCAATATAAAAATATTGTAAAACAATAAAAGCGAGCGCAAAAAAGCAGACAGCCCGAAGGCTGTCTGCCGTAAAAATGTAATTACTTGGTGCCGTAGATACGGTCGCCAGCGTCGCCCAGACCGGGAACAATGTAGCCGTTCTCGTTCAGGTGATCGTCCAGAGCTGCCACATAGATGGAAACGTCGGGATGAGCTTCCTGCAGAGCATTCAGACCTTCCGGAGCAGCAATCAGACCGATGAACTTGATGCGCTTTGCACCACGCTTCTTGATCATGTTGATTGCGTCGATTGCGGAACCGCCGGTTGCCAGCATGGGGTCCAGAACCAGAACATCGCGCTCAGCAATGTCAGAGGGCAGCTTGCAGAAGTATTCTACGGGCTGCAGAGTGGTCTCGTCACGGTACAGACCGATAAAGCCGACCTTTGCTGCGGGGACCAGGCTCAGCATACCGTCCAGCATGCCCATTCCTGCACGCAGGATGGGAACCAGAGCCAGCTTACGACCAGCCAGAACCTTGGTGCGAGCAACGGTAACGGGAGTCTCGATTTCCACTTCCTCGGTGGGCAGGTCACGAGTAGCTTCGTAGCACAGCAGGTTTGCGATTTCGCTTACCAGATCACGGAACTCCTTGGTGCCGGTCTGCTTGTTGCGCAGCAGGCTGATCTTGTGCTGAATCAGGGGATGGTCAACGATCATAGGTTTCATAAGAATGCTCCTTTTATTTCAAAAATTATTTTGCGTACAAAGGAATCAACGGTTCTCGATTGCCATCAACTTGGCAACGCGCTTGTCGTGGCGACCACCCTCGTATTCGGTGTTCAGGAACAGGTCAACCAGCTGGCAAGCCAGACCAGGGCCGACAACGCGACCGCCCATGCACAGTGCATTTGCGTCATTGTGGCGGCGGGTGTACTCTGCGCTGAATGCGTCAGAGCAGCAGCAAGCACGAATACCCTTGACCTTGTTAGCGCTCATGCTGATGCCAACACCGGTGCCGCAGAACAGCAGTGCCTTGTCGCACTCGCCAGCGACGACAGCATCACAGGCAGGCAGAGCCATATCGGGGTAATCAACGCTCTCTTCGGAGTGGGTGCCGAAATCCTTGTAGGCGATACCCAGCTCGTCCAGATGCTTCTTTACTTCTTCTTTCAGGGCATAGCCGCCGTGGTCGGCAGCCAGAGCAATAGGCTTAGACATATGAGTTCCTCACTTTATTTTTTATACATTCTGATTCTGTGCAGACAGCTTTGCGGCGCGTTCCCGCTCCGCCTGGCTCAGTCGGTGATAATCCGGCAGCAAGGCACTGGGTGCAACGCTTTCACCGTTTGCGTGCATACGGGCGCCGACAACGCCTACTGCACCGCCGCGCGCGCAGCCTACAGCCGGAGCTGTGGCTACCACATCGGGTAATTGACCGTATTTATTATAGCACAGGGCAGCGCCGTTACCAACAAAAAACACGGGCTTTTTGCAATTTTCTATAAAGGGTGCCAAACTGTCCACAGATGCAGCATCATCCGGGGTCAGGCGTTCATGGCTCTCCAAATCGAAAGCAGCCCAGTAAACCTGATTGCGGCGTGCATCCAACGCAGCAATGACGGTACCGCGACCGGAGTGCTGGTTTGCCAGAGCCTCCAGCGTGGAAACACCGGCGCAAGGCGTGTTGAACGGCAGTGCCATGCCTTTTGCAGCAGCCAGACCGATGCGCAGTCCGGTAAAGCTGCCGGGACCAGCGGTGACAGCGTACAAACCGATGTCACGAGGCTTCAGACCGGTCATCTTCAAAGCGGTGTCCACCATGGGCATGATGGTTTCGCTGTGGGTCATGCCCACTTCCAGATAGCATTCGTACAGCAGGTGGTCGTCTGCCAAAACGGCTACGCCGGCACTTTTACCGGCAGTATCCAATGCCAGAATATTCATAAGCTCACTCCCTCGATTGTAATGCAGCGACCATCCGGCTCGCCGTCAATGCGTGCAATGTCGATGGTGATGGGCTGCTCAGCAGCCAGAATGTCTGCCAGATTTTCGCTCCATTCCGCAGCAACGATTGCGCCCTGATCCAGATAATCATAAAATCCGGCGGCGTACAGGTCTTCTTCGGTATGGATGCGGTACAAATCAAAATGTGCCAGCGGCCGGGGACCGCGGTAATAATTGACGATGGCAAACGTGGGGCTGGAAGCCGGGTCAGTACAGCCCAGACCTTCTGCCAGACCTTCACAAAAAGCGGTTTTGCCTGCGCCCAGACCACCGGTGAAGGCAATCAGTTCGCCACCCTGTAAAACATCAGCAAGCCGCGCACCAAGGGCGACTGTTTCGGCACGGCTGTGGGTCACATATTGGGGCATAAAAAAGCCCTCGCTTTCTATTATGGAATTCTTAACATAATTACCATAAGTATAATATAAAATAAGCGAGAGTGCAAGATTTGTTGCACCCAGGATGTTTTTGTGTTATCCTGATAATCTATAAAGATTTTTTCGAAAGGGGGCGTGTCTGTGCTGAAAGGCGTGAAAAGCTACTGGAAACGCACCGACCGGGTTTTGTGGTCGTTTTGCATTGCCAGCAGTGTATTCGCCTGCATCGTGCTGGCGTCCATTGGTTTTAATCAGAAGGGCGGCTTTGTCCGCGATGAAATAACAGGCGCTATCACAGGAATTGGTGGTTACCGCAGTGCTCTTGTGCAGGCGCTCGCGCTGTGTGGCGGTATGTTGTTCGCCATACTCATATCGAATATTGACTATCATAATCTGGTGGAAATCTGGCCGATTCATGCGGCGTTGGCGTGGGGCCTTGTGCTGCCAACGCTGTTTGGTAGAATTGATATCATTAAAGATGTCTTTGTCATCGGCTACAATGCCAACAGTACAGATAACTATTCCTGGTACAAGATAGGCGGATTCACCATCCAACCAACGGAACTGGCGAAAGTTAGCTTTATTTTAACTTTCGCCATGCATCTTTCCCGTGTGCGGGATCATGTGAATGAACCGTCGACCCTGTTCAAGCTGCTGCTGCATTTGATGCTTCCGGCGCTGATTATTCATAAACAGGGCGATGACGGTACGGTTCTGATTTTCCTTGCAATCGGACTTTGTATGCTGTTTTCGGCAGGTTTGAGCTGGAAATATATTGTAGGTGCCTTGGGTGCAGCCGGCGGCGCATTGGCAGTTGCCTTTGCTTTCTTTAGCGATAAAATCGGCAAGAACTACCAGTGGCTGCGTATTCTGGCAGTATATGACCCTGAAAATACCACTGGCTGGGCAATCAGTGAGGGTATGCGGCATGACTACACCTATCAGCAAGCGCTGGGTGAAACCTCTATCGGTGCCGGACAAATATTCGGTCGAGGGCTGTTTACCGGCGATTATGTGTATGTGCCGAATGCATGGAACGACTTTGCATTCAGCTGGATTGGCAACGCAGTCGGTTTTGTAGGCACCGCAATCGTGCTGGCAGTGCTGTTTGGCATCGTCATTCGTGCATTGCAGGTGGGCGGCCGCAGCGTAGATGATTTGGGTACGTTTATCTGCACGGGTTTTGCTGGTGCAATGATGGCACAGATTTTCGTGAATGTCGGTATGAACCTGCGAATCCTGCCGGTTATCGGCGTTACGCTGCCATTCTATTCAGCGGGTGGATCGTCGGCTTTGATGATTTACCTGTGTATCGGCTTGGTGCTAAGTGTGTATATGCACAATAAAAAGACCCTGTTCGGGCAGCAATAAAAGAAAACAAAAAGGGGCAGACACAAAGCGTGTCTGCCCCTTTTTGTTACAGGAGGAAAAAATGAAACCAAACAACACACAGAAAAATCAGAAACTGTGTGCGTAAGACGTTATAAACCGTGCATTCCTTCACGGTAATCCAAATCGCCCTGATCCAAGCCGCGCACCAGAATTTCGGCGGTAGCAATGTTGGTAGCGACAGGTACAGAGTGCATATCGCACAGCCGCATAATCGTTTGGTCGTTGGGCTCAGAGGGTTTGGCGTTGACTGCGTCACGGAAGAACAAGACCATATCCACTTCGTCGCAGGCAATCTGTGCAGCTATTTGCTGACCACCACCTAAACGGCCGGCTAAAAAGCACTGTACGGACAGACCGACGTTTTGAATCAGCAGATTGCCTGTAGTTCCGGTAGCAATCAGTTTGTAGCGGGACAGAATACCACTGTATGCAGTGCAAAACTGAAGCATCAACTCTTTTTTTGTGTCGTGGGCAATCAATGCAATCGTCATAGGGGACGATCCTTTCTATTTTAAAATTACAATGTGCGACGTAATAACGTAGGCTGTCAAAGGAAATAAAAAGATACTGTACAACAAATTCATTCTATCGAGCCATAGGGGAAAAGTCAAGTTTTTTTGTCAAAAATCTATAAAAGAAACACGAAAAGTGATAAGTTACAGGGTCAAACTGCGAAATAATTGACAATGTGAATTTTAGAACAGTAATACTTACATTGCGGTGCTTACATTTTGCCCATATCGACATTCTTATCGAAGGCTGCCTGTACCGCATCGATAAAGGCTCCGCGTACGCCGTGCTGCTCCAATACGCGTACACCCTGAATCGTGCTGCCACCGGGGCTGCATACCGCATCTTTCAGCGCGCCAGGGTGCTGACCGCTTTCCAGAACCATCCGTGCGCTGCCGGCAACCATCTGGGCAGCGTAAGCCATCGCTTTGTCGCGGGGCAAACCGACCGCTACACCGCCATCTGCCAATGCTTCAATGATGGGGTACAGGAACGCAGGTCCACAGCCAGATACCGAGCTGGCGGCATCTATCAGATTTTCGGCGAGCTTGTCTACCAGACCAGCAGGCTGCAGCATAGCAGTCAAGGTCGATTCTTCGGCTTCGGTCAGATCTAATGTGCAGTATTGAATGACACCGGCACCAATGGCGCAAGGGGTGTTGGGCATGATGCGCACAACCGGGTAGCTGCCGCCCGACATTTCACGGATGCGCTCCATGGTCAGACCGGCAGCCATGGAAACCAAAATGGTACGGCTGGATTTTGCCGCCAATACAGGTGCAATTTCTGCCAGCATTGCCTCCATCATTTGGGGCTTCACACCCAAAAAGACCCAGTCGCAGGCAGCAGCCTGTGCGTTCGTGCCGGTACGGCAACTCAGCTCCTGTGCCAGTTTAGCTGCTTTTTCCGGGGTACGGTTTGCCAAAAGGACAGACTGGGGAACACAGCTTTTACAGACGGCACGAGCAATGGCGCTGCCCATATTGCCGCAGCCGATAAAACCGATGGTACGCATAAGAAAAACCTCGCTTTTCTAAAATAAATTTCTGATAGAATCAGTATAACACGGAACGAAACACATTCACTATGAGAGCAAATAAAATTTTTGTAAATGAGGAAAAGCCCTTTCTTTTCACAGACCCACTGCTATAATGAAAGCGATTTATAGAAAAAAACAATGAGCTCCGCTCGGTACTGAGCGATAGGAAAGGGAGTTTTCGAGATGCAGTGGACGCTTTTAACGATTGGTGTTGTGCTGGTGCTGGGGTATGCATTGCTGCTGCGCGGGCGGGTAAAGAATCCGGCTTGTCAGAATTTTGATGGCTGGCTGTATGCCCATCGCGGCTGTTTTAATCGGGAAGAAACCATTCCGGAAAATAGTCGTGCTGCATTCCGCCGTGCAGTGGAAAAAGGCGTTGGTGTGGAATTGGATGTACATTTGCTGGCAGATGGTGGTCTGGCAGTGATCCACGACAGCAATCTGGAACGTGTCACTGGCTGTACCGGTGTGGTGGAGGATTTGACGACCGACCAGTTGGCATCATATCACTTGTTTGGTACAGCGGAAACCATCCCCACATTTCAGGAGGCTCTGGAGATTTTTCATGGCGCAGTACCTATGATTATTGAGTTAAAAACCCATAACCGCAATACAGAGGCTTTGTGTCAGGCGGTATGGGATGCGGTAAAGGATTACGAAGGTCTGTATTGTATGGAGAGCTTTGACCCGTCTGTGGTATATTGGCTGAGAAAAAATCATCCGGATATTGTGCGGGGGCAGTTGGCAGAAAATATGTTCAAAGCCAAGACGGAGGTCAAGCTGAACGGTCTGATGCGGTTTGGCGCGACGTATCTGTTGATGAATCCGCTGACCCGCCCTGATTTTATTGCATATCGCTATGCCGACCGCAGCAATCTTGCCAATCAAATCTGTTTGAATATTTGGGGAATGCGTGGTGTCAGCTGGACACTGCGCAGTCAGGAAGAGCTGGATACTGCCCGGCGGGAAGATTTGTGGCCGATTTACGAGGGCTTTGAACCAGATACAGCATACGATTACGCAGATGAAGAAAGAAAGGCGGAATCCCATGTATAAGAACACAACGCTCTGCTATTTGGAGCAGGATGGCTGCTGGCTGATGATGCACCGCATCAAAAAGAAAAACGACGTCAATCAGGATAAGTGGGTAGGTGTCGGCGGAAAATTTGAAAAAGGCGAAAGCCCCGAAGATTGCCTGACCCGTGAGGTATACGAGGAAACGGGGCTGAGCCTAACAGACTATCGCTTTCGTGGTGTGGTAACCTTTGTATCGGACCAGTGGGAAACCGAGTATATGCACTTGTTTTCAGCTTCTGGCTGGACCGGTGAAATGATTGACGGTGATGCCTGCGTAGAAGGCAAATTGGAATGGGTCCCCAAAGCAGACGTTTACGAGTTGCCCATCTGGCAGGGGGATAAAATCTTTTTGCATCTGCTGGAAACCCGACCGGAGTTCTTTTCGCTGAAGCTGGTGTACCATGAGGAAGAACTGGTGCAAGCAGTGCTGGATGGAAAACCAATCGAGATTTGAATTTTCCACGGAGAAACAATTTTCGGTGGAAAACAAAACAGCAGCCGATATGAATTCATATCGGCTGCTGTTTTTACTTTTAGAATGGTTGTGCGTTGCCCGATCAGCAATAGAAACCGGGGCAATAGAAGAATCCAGGACAAAAACCGGGGCCGAAGCAGCAGTTGCACAGCAGATTCAGCATCAGGAAACGGAAACACAGGTTTCCGCTGCCGGAATTGCCGCCGTATTCGTAGCTGCGCTGCTGATAAGCACCGCCCGGGCTCTGCATACGGTTGTACAGGCTGCGGTACTCTGCATTTTGCGGGTCCATCTGGCAGGCACGGCGGGCATCATTCATAGCGTCTACCCGGCGGCCCAGTCCCTGATTTGCCAATGCAGAAAGATAATACCAGCGTGCGTTGCGGTCACGGATTTCGTCCAGCACGCGGCGCGCTTCGGGGTAACGGCGATTGGCAATAAAATTGCGGGCTGCCTGCATCTGCGGGGTATCGGTACCCTGATAGCTGCTCTGACCGCCGTAATAGCTGTTCTGCTGGCTGTAGCCGCCACCGAAAAAGTCGTTGAAGCCAAACGGGTCAGCGTTCTGGCCGTAGCTTTGCTGATAACCCTGACTGTAACCGTAAGGATTATAGCCGCTTTGTGCCTGCTGTGCCTGACCACCCTTCATAATGGTGTCATAGGCTTCCTGCACCTGTTTGAAGTGTTCTTCGGCAGTGGGGTCGTTGGGGTTCAGGTCCGGGTGCCAGCGCTTGCATTTCGCACGGTATGCTTTTTTAATTTCGTCGTCGCTGGCGCCGCGGGAAATCCCAAGCACCTGATAGGGGTCATTCATGTGTTTCCTCGTCTCTATTTGAAATCAATAAAATCTTGGCGAATCGTCAGATGTGTTTATTTTACGGGAAATAAGGGAAAAAATCAATCCTGAGTCGTAGAATCCTTTTCTGCATCCTCTTTTGCCGAATCCGCTTGCTTTGCGGGGAAAGGCCATCGGCTCCATACGCCGGAATAGAGGATGTTGCGCAGAATGTCGCTGTCGGCTACACAAGGCAGCACCTCAAAAGCAGCGGTACACTGTGCCATCATACCTTGCAGACTTTCCTGCAGCGCTTCTTTCCAGTCGGGCGCTTCGCTGTACTGATACAGTGGGTTGTAGTGGTGTTTTTTCTGGTCTTTTTCCAAATCGTCCGCTGCATCCAAAAGGTAAATGAACTGTCCCAGCGTCATGCCGATGGTTTCCAGTTCACGGCTCCAGTGGTCCTGCTGATACAAAAACAAAGCAGCCATCAATCGCCCGA
This sequence comes from uncultured Faecalibacterium sp., assembly GCA_937880095.1. Lineage (GTDB taxonomy): Bacteria > Bacillota > Clostridia > Oscillospirales > Ruminococcaceae > Faecalibacterium. The sequence goes on from CALFLK010000023.1 coordinate 36,201, forward strand.
AACAAGCAGATACGACATCCGGCTGCTGGCAGTTTTCTGCCTCCAACCGATTCAGTTCTGCCAGCTCGGTGCGAATCACCTCGCACTGAACCGGCCATCGCTTGCGAATTTCCGGCAGACGATTTTTCAAAAGGGTCATCAGTGCGCGCCCCGCAATGCTGCGGTCATCCTGCCATTTATCCTGCGCGCTGTAATAGTGCAGTGCAACGGACATATCTGCACAGTAATCGGTGGGGGCAGCACTGCGCCAGTTCTGCGGTTTGAACGGATGTGCCGGACAGCGACTCTGACCGGACTGCTCCGGGATTTCGCCCTCATACAGGCTGCATAATAAAATGTCCAAAAAGGTCAAATCATAACTCAGGGTCATGCGTCCGCGCAGACCATGCAGTTCGCCCAGACGTCGGCATAAACCGCAGTAGCTCTGCCGATAGCGGGCGAATGCAGGCTCAGACAGCGCTTTCTGGTTTACGAGTACATAGCCAAACATAGGTGTTGCCGCCTTTTAACTTTTTTTGATGAATTGTGTGCCGCACTTTGGGCAGGTAATCTGAATCCGACCACGACCGCGGGGAACGCGCATTTTTTGGCGGCACTGGGGGCAGCGGTAATAGTGATACAGCTTACGGTTGTTCCACTGCACTTTCTGCTGGTGACGCCATGCGGCGAAATTGGTTTTCATGGTATAGAACTTGTAGTTCTCGGCGGTGCGGGCGGGGATATTTCGGCTGAGCATCCGATAATACTGATAAATCAGCAGGCCGACACCCAGCCAGTATAAAATCCAAACATGGGTAAACATTGCCAGTACCAGCATGGCAAGGCTGACAATGGACAAAAATTGATTTAAGGAGTCGGTACCATAGCGGCCGACCATGAAACGACGGATTCTTTCTCTCATATGGATTGTTACACTCACTTTCACAAAGGGGGGACCCCGAATGAATCATTCTACGCACTTATTATTTCAGGAAAGTATTGCAATTTTTTGAACAAATGAAAAATCCCATATAAATTGTGATCCAATTCAGGATTTATTGTATTTTTTGCGCCTGGCGGCGTAGCCTTATATAAGGTATAAATAGCTGCAGGAACCAGAAAAAAGCAAATGCGAAAAAATTAAGAATAGATTGTTAAATTAGCCACATCGCAATGGAAGATATTGTGCATATTTTTGTTTTGTGTTATGCTGAGAACACTATCATAACCGGATGCAACGGGTAGGGAGGGCTGCCATGAAAGACTGGATGGATGCGATGGAAAATCTGGTATGGCTGACGCAGCTGGGCGTGTCTGTTCTGGTACCGCCGGTATGCCTGACATGGCTTTGCAGCTGGCTGGTAAACACAAAAGGCGCGCCGCTGTGGCTGTATGCAGTTTTTATTCCGCTGGGGCTTGCCTGCGGCGGTATGAGCTTTTGGAACTTTTGCAAAATGGTTCTGCAAAAGGCCAAACGGCACAAAGAGGAAAAGCAACAATTTTATTTTAACAAACACAGCTGAAAAGTACAGCTAAATGGAGGAAAAAATGAAACTCCAACCCGAATCCAAACACGAAATGAAACGCATGGCAGCTGGTGTATCCTTATGCACCGCAATCATGTTTGTTTTATTTGCTGCACTGCACATGGTAAACTTCGCTCCGTTCGACTTCTGGGTCGTGCTGAGCGGATTGTGCGGCAGTGCAGTGGCACTCATCAACTTCCGCGGCATTTGCATGATGACGCAAAAGGCTGTGGCAGAACAGGATGAAAAACGCCGCAAGATGCTGATTCAGCTTTCCTACAATCGTCGGATGCTGATGCAGGTGGCGTGGATCATTGTTGTGATTTTAGTGCCGCACTTCCAGCTGGTGGCGGGTATTGCGCCGCTGGCATTCCCTCGTTTGACAATCTATTATCTGCAAATAACCGGGCAATTCCGCAAGGAAACCCCGAAAGGCGAAGATGTCTCGGTGGATGAGTCCATTGAGCCGATCGGGGAGCTTGTGGTAGAGCCCGAGGAGAAAGGAGGTGAAAGCGAGGAATGGAAGTAACACTGAATGGTGCAAAGATCCTGTATGTGATTCATAATGTGCCGATTCTGGGCGAATTCAAAATCACCCAGACGCTGGTCGTTACCTGGATCGTTATGGGTATCACCGCTGTTTTGGCCTGGTGGCTGGGACACAACCTGAAAGTGGACCATATCTCAAAGCGGCAGGCTGCCGCAGAATTGATCGTCAGCAAGCTGAACGGTTTTGTACGCGGAAATATGGGTCCGAAATTTGACCGATATATCCCGCTGATAGGTGCGATTTTTTCGTTGAGCGTTATCTGTAACCTGATCAGTGTATTCGGCATTTGGAGCCCCACGGCGGATTTGAACACCGAGCTGGCATGGGCTGTGGTGGTATTCGTCCTGATTACCTATCACAAAATCACAGCTGGCGGTATGCTCAACTACCTGAAGGGTTTCCTGGAGCCATTGTTTATTTTGGCACCTATCAATGTGATGAGCGAATGCTTTACCCCGGTTAGTATGTCGTTCCGTCACTTCGGTAATATCTTGTCCGGTACGGTTATTTCTACCCTGATTTATGCAGCTCTGACCGCAGCAACCGGCGCGCTGTTTGGCGCACTGGGGTCCAACCTGGTTCTGGCAGCAGCGTTCATTCTGGTGGGCGCACCGCTGGCAGCACGTGGCTTTAAGAAGCGCAAGCTGGTCTTTAAGATCGCAGGCGGTGCGGTATCAGCGATGGGCGTTTTGTCTGCGCTGAGCCAGCTGCCGGGTATTGGCGGATTTATTACGGCAATCCCCTGGCTGGATATCGGTGTACCTGCCATTACCGGTCTGTACTTTGACTGGTTTGGCGGCTGCATCCAGGCATTCATTTTCTGTACTCTGACAACCTTGTTCATTAAGCAAGCTGCCGGCGACGACGCATAAGGCGTCGGCTGGTTCACGAAACATGAAAACACTTTTGGAGGATAATTATTATGACTGATTTTCAGCTTTTGGCACGTGGTATCGCTCTGGCAGGCTGCGGCATCGGCGCAGGTCTGGCTCTGATTGCAGGTATTGGCCCCGGTATTGGTGAAGGCAACTGTGCAGCAGCTGCTTGTGAAGCTGTCGGCCGCCAGCCCGAGTGCAAGGGCGAAGTCACCAGCACTATGATTCTGGGTATCGCACTGTCTGAGACCACCGGTATTTACGGCTTCGTTACTGGCCTGCTGCTGATCTTCCTGGCTCCCGGTATGTTCATGAAGTTCCTGGGCTAATTTGCTCCTGATAAATAACGAAAGACAGGAGGAAAATACACATGGGTTTGTATGAGGCGTTGATCACGGTTGACCCGGGCATATTTATTGCTCAGATTTGCAACCTGATGATTCAGCTCTTTATCCTGAAGAAATTCCTGTTGGAGCCCGTACAGAAAGTTTTGGATGAGCGCAAGGCAATGGCAGATGCACAAATCGCCGAAGCCGAAAAGGCAAATCAAGACGCACAGGCAATGAAGACAGAATATGAGCAGAGCCTGGCCAGCGCAAAAGCTGAGGCAAACAGTATCGTTGCTGCTGCCCAGAAGACCGCTTCTGCACGCAGCGAGGCGATCGTGGGCGAAGCACGCACCGCAGCGGCTCAGCTGAAGGAAAAGGCACAGGAAGACATCGCTCTGGAAAAGAAAAAGGCGATCAATGAGGTCAAGGACGAGATCGGCACCATGGCTATGGATATTGCATCCAAGGTCGTGGAGCGCGAGATCGACCAGAAAGACCATCAGGCTCTGATCGATGAATTCATCAAGAACGTGGGTGAAGCATCATGACCGAAACGGCCAAGCGATATGGCGGAAGTCTGTACGACTTAGCCGCCGAGGAGGATCTGGAGCAGAGCATTCTGGAAGATGTGGAGGGCTGCGCCAAAATCATGGCGGAAAACCCGGATTATCTGCATCTGCTCAGTATGCCGAATCTGCCCAAAAAGGAGCGCTGCGGCTTGATTGACGAAGCGTTTTCCGGTCAGGTCCACCCTTATGTGGTCAATTTTATGAAGATCCTGTGCGAAAACGGCACGCTGCGTGAGCTGCGTGGCTGTGCACAGGAATATCGGCTGCGCTATAACCAGGCGCACGGCATTCTGGAAGCAACCGCTGTTTCTGCGATTGCGCTGACAGAAGAAAACCGTGCAAAGCTGGAAGCGAAGCTGTGTGCCCTGACAGGCAAGACCGTTCAGCTCAAGACGAAGGTAGATCCCAGCGTGCTGGGTGGTATTCGTCTGGATATGGACGGCACCCGCATGGACGGCACGATCCAGACTCGTCTGGATACCTTGCGCCGCAATATTTCCAATGCGGTATTGTAACAGAAAGTAAAATCAAAATCTTTAGAATTGAGTGGTGAAAACACAAAGATGCAACTGAAACCTGAAGAGATCTCCAAGATCATCCGTGCGCAGATCAAGCACTACGGCAACGCTATCGAGCAGAACGAAACGGGTTCGGTCATTCTGGTGGGTGACGGCATTGCACGCGCCAGCGGTCTGGATAAGTGCATGGCTGGCGAGCTGGTTCAGTTTGAGAACGGCGAGTACGGCATGGCACAGAACCTGGAGGAAAACTCCGTTTCTATCGTTCTGCTGGGTACCGATGAAGGTATCAAGGAAGGCAGTATCGTAAAGCGCACTGGCAAGGTCGTTTCCGTCCCCGTGGGCGAAAATATGATCGGTCGTGTTGTGAACGCACTGGGTCAGCCCATTGACGGCAAGGGCCCCATCGAAACCAGCGAGTTCCGCCCCATCGAAACCAAAGCACCCGGCATCATTGAGCGCCAGCCGGTTAAGCAGCCTTTGCAGACCGGTATCAAGGCAATCGACTCGATGATTCCCATTGGTCGTGGTCAGCGTGAGCTGATTATCGGCGACCGCCAGACTGGTAAGACGGTTATCGCAACCGATACCATTTTGAACCAGAAGGGCAAGGACGTCATCTGCATTTACGTCGCAATCGGTCAGAAGCGTTCTACCGTTGCAAACCTGGTGCAGACCTTGGAAGCAGGCGGCGCAATGGATTACACCATTGTTGTTTCCGCAACGGCATCCGAAATGGCACCTTTGCAGTATATCGCTCCCTACGCAGGCTGCGCTATGGGCGAATACTTTATGCACAAGGGCAAGCATGTGCTGGTGGTCTACGATGACCTGTCCAAGCATGCTGTGGCTTACCGTGCACTGTCCCTGCTGATTCGTCGTCCCCCGGGACGTGAAGCATACCCCGGCGACGTCTTCTACCTGCACTCCCGTTTGCTGGAGCGTGCAGCAAAGCTGAGCGACGAGCTGGGCGGCGGCAGCCTGACGGCTCTGCCCATCATTGAAACACAGGCGGGTGACGTTTCGGCATATATCCCCACCAACGTCATTTCCATTACCGACGGCCAGATCTTCCTGGAAACCGAGTTGTTCCACAGCGGCATCATGCCGGCTGTTAACCCGGGTATTTCTGTTTCCCGTGTTGGCGGCAACGCACAGATCAAGGCTATGAAGAAGGTTTCCGGTACCTTGAAGCTGATCTACTCCCAGTACCGTGAGCTGCAGGGCTTTGCCCAGTTCGGCTCCGACCTGGACGCAGATACCAAAGCACGTCTGGCACAGGGCGAGCGCATCGTTGAGGTGCTGAAGCAGAACCGCAGCGAGCCTGTCCCCGTCGAAAAGCAGGTCGCAATCCTGTATGCTACCATCAACGGCTATCTGAAGGACGTGAAGGTCCCCGATATCCGTGAGTATGAGCAGGGTCTGTACGAAGCAGCAGACAACAATGCTGCTCTGGCAGAGGTGATGCAGATTATCCGTGAAACCGGTAAGCTGGAAACCGAGACCGAAGAAAAACTGAAAGCCGCGCTGGCAGAGTACACCAAGAACTTCTGCAACGCGCACTAAGGAGGAACGAGCATGGCAGCAGGGTCCATGAAGGATATCAAGCTGCGGATCAAGAGTGTCCAAAGCACCATGCAGATCACCAAAGCCATGGAGCTGGTGGCTTCCTCCAAGATGCGCCGCGCCAAACAGCGCATGGAAAACAGCCGCCCGTATTTTACGGCACTGCATCAGACTTTGACCGATATTGCCGCTTCTACCCGGGATTTTTCCAGCCCGTATATGAAGCAACGCGAGGTCAAGAACACCTGCTATGTTGTCATCGCAGGTGACCGCGGTCTGGCAGGCGGCTATAACTCCAACGTGTTCAAAATGGTGCAGGCACACACAGAAGGCAAAAACTACTGTGTGCTGCCGGTAGGCAAAAAGGCACTGGAGCTGTACCAGCATAAAGGCGTTTCGGTGGTTAGTACGGCATTCGGCGAAGCTGCCGATGTTTCCGTAAGCGATTGTTTTGAAATGGCTCGCATTTTGAGCGAACAGTATCTCGCCGGCACATTCGACGAGATCTATGTGGTATATACCAACTTCGTTTCCATGCTGAGCCAGAATGCAGCAGTACTCAAGCTGCTGCCCTTTGCTGCCCGGGATGAGCTGGGTCGGGATGCGGTTGCAACGCGCAACCATTCCCTGATCCTGTATGAGCCGGACAGTGAGACTGTTTTTAATGAGATTATCCCCGAATATCTGTCGGGTATCATCTATGGTGCATTGTGTGAATCCGTTGCCAGCGAGCTGGCAGCACGCCGTACGGCGATGGATTCCGCAACCAAGAACGCAACCCAGATGATCGATAATCTGAACCTGTATTATAACCGTGCTCGTCAGGCTGCCATCACGCAGGAAATTTCTGAGATCGTGGCAGGCGCCGAGCAGTAACACAAAACAAAAAGGAGTGTAGTCCATGTCCAAGGGAAATGTGGGCCATGTGATTCAGGTCATGGGCCCGGTTCTGGACATCCAGTTTGCAGACGGCCAGCTGCCGGATCTGCTGAACGCACTGGAAATCGACAATAACGGCGAAAAGCTGATTGTCGAGGTCGCCCAGCATATCGGCGACAACGTGGCACGCTGCATTGCCATGAGCAGCACCGACGGTCTGGTCCGTGGTGCAGATGCTGTGGATACCGGCACGTCCATTCAGGTACCTGTCGGCGATTGCTGCCTGGGCCGTGTGTTCAACCTGCTGGGTGAACCCGTTGATAATAAACCTGCCCCCGAAGGTGCAGAGCACTGGTCGATTCACCGTGCTGCTCCCGCCTATGACGAGCAGCAGTCTACCACTGAAATTCTGGAAACCGGCATCAAGGTCGTTGACCTGATGTGCCCGTATGCCAAGGGTGGTAAGATCGGTCTGTTCGGTGGTGCAGGTGTTGGCAAGACCGTTCTGATTCAGGAGCTGATTTACAACATCGCTACCGAGCATAACGGCTATTCCGTCTTTACCGGTGTCGGCGAGCGTACCCGTGAGGGTAACGACCTATATGGTGAAATGACCGAGAGTGGTGTTATCAATAAGACCGCCTTGGTCTTCGGTCAGATGAACGAGCCTCCCGGAGCTCGTATGCGTGTTGCACTGTCTGGTCTGACCATGGCAGAATACTTCCGTGATGTGAAGAATCAGGACGTGCTGCTGTTCATCGACAACATCTTCCGCTTTACGCAGGCTGGTTCTGAGGTTTCCGCACTGCTGGGCCGTATGCCTTCCGCCGTTGGTTACCAGCCCACGCTGGCTACCGAAATGGGCGCATTGCAGGAGCGTATCACTTCTACCCGTAAGGGTTCTATCACGTCCGTTCAGGCAGTTTATGTGCCTGCTGACGACTTGACCGACCCGGCACCTGCTACTACCTTTACCCATCTGGACGCACAGACGGTTCTGAGCCGTGAGATTGCTTCTCAGGGTATTTACCCGGCAGTTGACCCGCTGGAATCCAGCAGCCGTATCTTGACCCCCGAAGTAGTCGGTCAGGAGCATTATCAGGTTGCCCGTGCAGTCCAGCGTGTACTGCAGCGCTATAAGGAACTGCAGGACATCATCGCCATCATGGGTATGGATGAGCTGAGCGAAGACGACAAGATGACGGTCAGCCGTGCCCGTAAGGTACAGCGTTTCCTGTCTCAGAGCTTCCACGTGGCAGAGCAGTTTACTGGTATCCCCGGCAGCTATGTGCCGCTGAAGGAAACCATTCGCGGATTTAAGATGATTCTGGACGGCGAGTGCGATAATGTGCCGGAAAGCTGCTTTTTGCTGGTCGGCACCATCGACGAAGTGTTTGCCAAGGCAGACGCCATGAAAGCAAAGGAGTAAGCAATGGAACGCTTCCCGCTTGAAATCGTGACGCCGGACGGTCTGATCTATGAAGGCGAAGCAGAGCGGCTTTGCTGCCGTACCATTGAGGGTGATATGGCCATTATGGCACATCACTGCGATTACTGCACCGCAGTCGGTATGGGTCAGGCGCATGTGATTGCTGACGGCAATACCCGCTATGCAGCTTGCATGGGCGGTATGCTGAGCGTACTGGGCGGTCAGGTTCGTCTGATGGCTACCACTTGGGAGTGGGCAGATGAGATCGACAAGGCACGCGCAGAGGCATCCAAAGCTCGTGCAGAAAAGCTGCTGGCAAACCAGAAAGCATTGGATAATCGCGAACTGGAGCTGGCACAGGCTCGTCTGAAGCGTGCTTTGGTGCGCACCAGCGTGGCAAAGTAAGATTCCGGCATCCGAACAATATAAAAGGCACCGAGATGTTTTGCATCTCGGTGCCTTTTTCTTTTTGCTGGAAAGAGATTATATAAAATTACTGGTTGCGCAGCTCGTCTGCTACCAGTTCGGATTGCAGCGCAGCCCGGCGGCTATCCAGCAGCAGGGTGCGATTGTATGCAAAGTAGCGGTCACAGCCATTTTCATTGATATACTGCTGTGCTAGAGGGGACAGAGTCAGCTCGGTGACGAACACGACCATTTCCTGCCCTGTACCGAAAGCCTGCTCCATGAAGTCAAAGGCATATTCCAGTGCAGCACCTGCCAGATCTTCGCTGTGGGTGCGTGCGTCAGCCAGCGGACGGAACGCATTTTTCAGCAAAGGCAGTGCAGCTTCGCCATTGGCGGGGTTGGCTTCTTCCAGCATACGCACCCAGTCTGCCAAAATTTCGGTCAGGCGACGGCTGGTAGAAGCAGAATCCTTGCTCAGCAGACCGGCAGAGAACTTCAGCTCGTAGTCGGCTTTCTGTTCGGCAGCCATTTCACGCAGTAGCTGTACCGGAATACCTGCTGTCTGCTGGTCGGCATCAGACAGTTCCAGCGTAGCGGGGGTGCTTTCCAGACGGGCATGATAGGCCTTGATAAAGTCAAAGGCTGCGTCTGCCAAAGCACCGGCAGCAGCGCTCTTCTGGAATTTACCGGTCAGACCGGACAAAAGCAGGCTGACCAGCGCTAGACGCTCATCAAAAGGCGCACGCATCAGGCGGGCAAATACCGTAGAAGTTGCCTTGCCGTCCAGAATTTCTTCCACACCGTAGTCGTCCTGATATTTCTGATACAGGTCCAGATAAGCGGAAAATTCCTCGGCAATATGGCTGTGCTGCAAGTACTGGTGCACAACCTCCTCGTCAGCAGAAATGCCCAACTTCTGATAGGTGTACAAAAGCTCGGACAAATCCTCCCAGCCACGGGCGGTAACGAACTGAGTACCGTCCACATCCGCCTGAATCTGGTAGAAGTGGTCGGGGTGCAGTTCCAAATAGGCCAAAATTGCGGGGTGCAGGCGTGCTGCACGGGCATAAGCCTTGAATGCAGGGTAATCCGGTTCAATGTCCATGCGCTTTACACGGTCCAGTGTGACCACGTCGAAATCACGGACGCTCTTGTTGTATTCCGGCGGATTGCCTGCAGCAGCAATCACCCAACCGGACGGTACGCTCTGATTACCAAATCGCTTTGCCTGCAAGAATTGCAGCATGGTGGGTGCCAGCGTTTCGGAAACGCAGTTGATCTCGTCAATAAACAAGATGCCTTCGTGCAGGCCGGTACGCTCCATGGTTTCGTATACGCTGGCGATAATTTCGCTCATGGTGTATTCGGTGACAGAGCAATCCTTGCCGCCGTAGGTGCGCTGACGGATAAAAGGCAGACCCACAGCGCTCTGGCGGGTATGATGGGTAATGGTGTAGGAAACCAGCGCAACGCCGCATTCCCGTGCGACCTGCTCCATGATCTGAGTCTTGCCGATACCCGGAGGGCCCATCAGCAAAATAGGACGTTGGCGCAGGGCGGGAATGGTATATTCGCCCTGTTCGTCCTTGGTGAGATACGCACGGACGGTGTTGGTAATTTCCTGTTTGGCACGTTGGATATTCATATCGTTAACCTCGTATTGAGTGAAAAATCAGGTGTTGTTCAAATCCCGCAGAGGGTCGAAATCTTCGTCATCCTGTGTGGGATCAAAAGGCGCAGCGGGCTTTTGGGTGGGCAGAAAAGCATCCTCGTCCAAAACCAGCTTCATCGCCCAAGGCGGTACGGCAGAATCGTCGAACCGATCCCCTAAAAACAGAAAAGCGGTGTCATAAGGCGGGCGTTTTTCTGGGAATTTACCCAGACCATCGGTAAAGTATAAAAGACCCTTCAGGTTCTGGAACTGCTTTTCTTCGCACAAGCGGTTCACATAGCGGAACGCCGGACGAAAATCCGTGCCACCGCCACCCCGCAAAGTGAAATGCTCCATTGCCTGACGCAGTTCGGCCTCATTGGTGATTTTTTCGTCTTTCTGGACTTTGTCATCAGCCTGAATCAGACGCAGGTGCATCCGCAGGAAAAAATTTTCCCGCTGTTTCAAAAGCGCGTAGGTTTCTGCCAGAAAGTTCTGCACCAGTGCGCCGCTGGTGGAATAGCTAGTATCTACCACCAACGCCAGCTCCGCTACTTTATAGGATTCACGGGTTTCCTGCGGTTCAATTAGCGGCAGATTGCCGTAAACCGAAAGCCCGTAGGTGTAAAAGTTCAAATCAAAACTATCCGGGTCAATGTGCGGTTCTTCTCGCAGAATGCAGAACTTGCGCAGAAAATCCCGATAGCTGCGCCGAGTACGGTTGGCGGTTTGCAGCTGGGTTTGCAGTGCATCGCCGTCTTTACCGGCTTCTTTGCTGCGTGCTTCCATCTCAGTCTGCATGCGCTTGCCGATTTTCTGCCAGGTGCTTTGTGCCTGAATGGAAGCAGCAGAGTTCTCCTGCCCGTCTTTGGGCCAAAGACGGTGGTCGTCAGTGTGGAATTCTCGATACAGCTGCCGCTGTACACCTACGGTCTGGCGTACCAGCCAGCGATAGGTGGGTGCCGCAGCAACCACAGATTCTTCTTTGGCAATATCCGCATAGGCATGACTGCGCACATAGGTCAGCGGGCGGGTGAGTGCGGGTTTGTTCAGATTGTCAATGACATTTTCCGCGGCAATATCACAGGCGAGCCCCCAGAGTTCTGGGTCACGCCCCTGACACAGCCACAAATGGCGGAATACACAGTGCATGACGCTGTGCAGCATTAAGCGGCACAGATAGCGGGGATTTTGGCGGAACAAATCCAGAATATGGAAGGGTTCAAAATACAGGTGGATGCCGTCTGTTGCCATTTGCCGACAGGTGGGGTCCGGGGTTTCCGTCAGAGCAGACAGGGCGCTGTCCAGAAAGCGCAGCTGCAAATATAAATCGCTGCGGGTAATGGAAAGAGCTTCACTTGCCATACGCGCCTGCCATTGCTCGTGGGTTTCCTCACGGTGAGAAGTAAAACCGATTTCAGGCACGGTCACACCTCCTTTCAAAAGGGAAGGTTAAAAATCAAAATCGTAGCGGTTTTCTTTTTTGGCAGCCTTTTGGGGCTGTTTTTTTGCCAGAGCATCTGATAACAGAGCCGCAAAAAGCGCATTTTCTGCCTTGCGCGCCTGTTCGGATGCTGTGCGCAAATCGGCTTCGTCCATCAAATCCAAGTTCAGTAGGTCAGACAGTGCCGCAGAATTCTGACGCTTGAGCAGTTCTGCCGTGCAGACAGAAAGATTCTGTTTCAGATAAGCACAGTATGCGTCATGGGCAGTATCGCTAAGCGCGAAAGGCCAGCGCAGGCGGTCCAGAGCCAGCTGTGTGATGATGCGTGCGGGATTGGAAGAACAGCTTTGCGCTAAAACGGCATCATAGCTGTCCCATTCGGGAATCTGATCTTTGAAGCACTGGCGATAGCGGAAGCCCTGACCGTCGTAGGTTTGCAGAAAAATATGGGCGGGGGATTCCTCCACATCCATCCAGTATTCGGGATACGTTGCTGCCGCAAGAATCGTATTTTCCGGGCAGAACAGCACCCGTACATCGGTCTGAATATTGTTCAGAATTTCAAACAAGCCACAGGGTTCGTCAGGTTTGGCACGAACGGTCAGCTGAGTGAGGGCAAAAGTGTTCAGAAATACATCACTGCCCACATTTTGAATCTTGCTGCCCAGCTGGATTTCGGTCAGGCTGCGGCAGTTATAAAAGGCGCAGCTGCCGATTTGGCGCAGACTGTCCGGTAAAGTAACAGCGTTCAAAAATCCACCGCCGATGCGGTTGTCGCAGGTGGGCGCACCCGGAATAACGCAATGACAAATCGTGTCCTCCGGCGGGAGAATGGATGCCCGTTGTTCCGGCGCAAAACAATAATCGCCCAGCGCAACAAGCGGCAGACCGTCCAGTGTTTCGGGCAGAATCGGGCAGGGATCATCCCCAAAAACACGAATCAGCTTTGCGCCGCCAGTGCAGGGAACATAGTCTAACATAAGCCCCGGGGTAGGGGAAGATTTGCACATAAAAGGGGTCCTTTCTATCAAAAAAGCGGACAGCTATACAGCCGCCCGCTTTTACACATTTGGTTCAGGACCGCTGCAATTACAGGCCAGCCTGAGTCATGCAGTCCTTTACAGCATTCAGAACAGCAGTGCTGGTGATGGTGCTGCCGGAAACAGCGTCAACACCCTCGGTGGTGCCAGCTGCAATGATAGCGTCAATCATCTTGGGGCCAGCATCCTTGCCCAGACCATCGGTCTCGTTGGAGAAGTCAGCGTTGATAGCGGTGACCTTACCGTCGCTGATGGTGACTTCAAAAGCGATGTCGCCGGCAAAGCCCTTCTGGGTGGAGGTGTAGGTGTCGCCGCCTGCGGGAGCAGCTGCGCTTGCCTGCGTCATGCAGTCCTTGACAGCGTTCAGAACAGCGGTGCTGGTGATGGTGCTGCCGGAAACAGCGTCAACACCCTCGGTGGTGCCAGCTGCAACGATAGCGTCAATTACCTTGGGGCCAGCATCCTGACCCAGACCAGCGGTCTCCTTAGAGAAGTCAGCGCTGACAGCGGTGACCTTGCCGTTGTTGATGCTGACTTCGAAAGCGATATCGCCAGCGAAGCCCTTCTGGGTGGAAGTGTACACATTGCCAGCAACCGGGCTTGCAAAAGTGGAACGCAGATACAGTGCCAGAACAACGCCCAGCACGACGGACAGAACTGCCATGATAGCAGTGTTACGAATCATCGTTTTACGCATGAGAAACTCCTTGTCTTTCCTTTTACTTTTTATTTGATCACTTACCGGGCTTGAAGCTGTCCTTCAGCGTGACGACGCGGTTGTAAACGCCCTCGCACTTGGAGTCCGGAGTGAAGAAACCATTACGCACAAACTGGAACTTTTCGCCTGCCTTGGCGCCTTCCAAGCTGGCTTCCAGCTTGCAGCCGGTCAGAACCTTGACAGAATTGGGGTTCAGGTAGTCCTTGTAGTCGGCACCGTCCGGGATGCCATTCATGTTGGCTTCGGTGAACAGGTTGTCGTACAGGCGGACTTCTGCGTCTACGCAGTGTGCGCAGCTGACCCAGTGAATGGTACCACGAACCTTGCGGCCGTCCAGCGGGTTGCCGTTGCCGGCTTCCAGATCAGCAGTTGCATGGATAGCGATAACGTTGCCGTTTTCGTCCTGATCCACGCTGGTGCACTTAATAATGTAAGCACCCATCAGGCGAACCTCACGGTCCAGGGTCAGACGCTTGAACTTGGGAGGCGGCACCAAAGCAAAGTCGCTCTGCTCAATCCACAGCTCCTTGGTAAAGACGACAGGACGGGTGGTGGTGTCGTTTGCTTCACGGTTGGGGTTGTTGGCGACCTCAAAGGTCTCCTCCTTGCCTTCCGGGTAGTTGTCGATAATCAGCTTTACCGGCTCCAGAACGCCGATGCGGCGCTGTGCAGTCAGATCCAGCTCGGAGCGGATGCAAGCTTCCAGCTGACGCATATCCACCAGGCTGTCTGCCTTGGAGATACCAGCCTCACGCACGAAGGTGAAGATGGAGCTTGCGGTGTAGCCACGACGGCGCAGACCGCACAGGGTGGGCATACGGGGATCGTCCCAACCGTCTACAATGCCCATTTCCACCAGCTCACGCAGGTAGCGCTTGCTCATAACGGTGTTGGTCACATTCAGGCGAGCAAACTCACGCTGCTTGGGGAACTCGGTGCCGAACAGGTTGCGGATAACCCAGTCGTACAGCGGACGATGGTTCTCAAACTCCAGGCTGCACATACTGTGGGTGATGCCCTCGATTGCGTCCTGAATGGGGTGCGCAAAGTCGTACATGGGATAGATGCACCACTTGTCACCCTGACGATGATGGTGAACGTGCTTGATACGGTAGATAGCCGGATCACGCATATTCATGTTGGGGCTTGCCAGATCAATCTTGGCACGCAGCGTCTTTTCGCCGTCAGCAAATTCGCCGGCACGCATGCGGCGGAACAAATCCAGGTTTTCTTCGGGGGTACGGTCACGGTACGGAGAAGGACGGCTGGGTTTGCCAGCGTCTGCACCGCGGTACTCGCGCATTTCGTCACGGGACAGATCGTCCACATATGCCTTGCCGTCCATGATCAGCTTTTCAGCCAGTTCATAGCACTTGTCAAAGTAGTCGCTGCCGTAGTAGATGCCGCCGTTGGGCACAGCACCCAGCCATTCCAGATCCTCACGGATGCTGTTGACGTACTCCACGTCCTCGCGGGCGGGGTTGGTATCGTCAAAGCGCAGGTTGAATTTGCCGCCGTACTGGTTTGCAATGCTCCAGTTGATGTAGATAGCCTTTGCGCTGCCAATGTGCAGGTAGCCGTTGGGCTCCGGCGGGAAACGGGTATGGATTTCGCTGATTTTGCCTTCAGCCAAATCGGCGTCGATAATATCGGTCAAAAAGTTTTTATCTGCCATAATTTGATTACTCTCCCACTCGAAATGGGGTGAAATTCCCCTAATAATATAGTTTAATGATACACTATTTTGCTGTTTTCTTCAAGCATAAACGGGACAAAAGGGTGAAATCTCTTGACAGGCAATGAGTTCTGGGCGTATGCTTTGGCAGAAAGGAAATGTTTTATTGGATAAGGAGAGTTTTAGAAAAATGGATATATGGAAAAAAATCCCTTGGGTCCATCGGCTCGGGTTCTTTTTCTGGATAAATTTGGGTCTGATTTTAACCGCAATGGGCATTGCGTTGTTTAAGACCCCAAATCATTTCGCATTTGGCGGCACATCTGGTTTGGCAATTGTATTGTCTACGGTGTTCCCACAGCTGAACGTAGGTGGATTTATGTGGGTCATCAATATGCTGCTGGTTGTGATTGGCTTTGTAGCGCTGGGCATCCGTGCAATGGGCTGGACGGTCTATTCCAGCTTTGCGCTTTCGGCATATGTTTCGATGTTTGAGGCTTTCATGCCGCTGAGCCATCCCCTGACCAATGATACCTTTTTGGAGTTGTGCTTTGCAGTGTTCCTGCCTGCTGTCGGAAGTGCCATGGTGTTCAACATCGGTGCATCCACGGGTGGTACCGATATCATTGCAATGATTCTGAATAAGTACACCAGTTTGGAAATTGGTAAGGCGCTGTTGGTCAGCGATGCAGCAATCGTGTGTGTTGCCGCATATTTGTATGGTCCGGCTACAGGTCTTTACTGTATCTTGGGCTTAATCAGCAAGTCCTTTATTGTAGATACCGTCATTGAAAACATCAACCTGCGCAAAGTGTGTACGGTTGTTACCACAAACCCGGATGGTGTACGCGATTTTATCTTGAAGGAACTGCACCGCTCGGCGACAGTGGAGCGTGCTTACGGTGCTTACACCCATCAGGAAATGGAAGTACTGATGACCGTTCTGACCTGCCGTCAGGCAGCACGACTGCGCAACTACCTGCATGTGTATGATCCCCATGCCTTTATTACCATCGTGAACTCCAGCGAAATCATTGGTAAGGGTTTCCGCGCAAGCTAAGAGAAAAAAGAAAACCGCTGTGGATGAAAAATCCACGGCGGTTTTTTATTTATATATAAAGTATAACGGAATCATTCGTTGACGCAGGCATCCATTTCCAGCTGGATGGAATATGCCGAATCCAAATGCAGGAATTTCTGGGTAAAAATCTTTTGTGCTACACACAAAGCTGCGCTGCATACCAAATCACTCAGCGGGGTAGGGTGACGGGTTTGCTGACCAATACCGGAGAAACTGCGTGTGCTGAACGTATCACGCAAAGCGGTTTCAAATTCCACGCAGAAATAATCGTAAGCCTGCGGGAAAGGATAAGTATGGGTCTGGAGTTCCAGCAGACGGCTGATTTCGCTGATGCTGAATACCTGCTTGAGCAGCAGGATGCATAGCAGCTGTGCCTGCTGATCCCGGTCGTATTTCTTTTTTACCGGCGGGGGCAGCAGTTTCAGTTTTACATAGTTATTGATCATAGCCGCTGTAACCGGAGGTTGGCTCTGATCGGTACAAAGCGGAAGCAGATAGGTATTTAGACTGTCTAACACCTGATCGCGATACAAAGGGATGGCAGATAATTCATCGTAGCGCGGAAAATGATATTCCAACATCTGTGTAGTGATTGATTCGATGGTTTCGTCTAACATGAATGATATGCCTCCTTGCCGTAAAAGTTGATTTTCTATCATTATAGCAACAGAAATCTGACTGTCAAGTATCGAAAACTACTTGACATGGTATGGTAAAACGTTTAATATAGTTTTCAATACTAGATTGGACGAAAAACGTCACAATGTCGATATCTTCTCACAGATCCGGATAAAGAAAGGCAAACGCACTATGGTTCGTATTTGTTCTGATAGCTCTACCATGTACGATTCTCGCCGTGCCAAGGAGCATGGTTTTTCCATCGCACCGCTGTCGGTTACCATTGACGGCAAAACCTACCGTGAGTTGGATGAAATCCAGCCGGAAGCGTTTCTGGATATTATCGAGCAGGGACACATCCCTACCAGCAGTCAGCCTGCACTGGGCGAGGTGGTAGATATGTTTGAGGATGGCGACCCGGAAGACGAGATCCTGCACATTGCGATGGCGGATGGTTTGTCTGGTGCCTATCAGTCTGCCTGTGCTGCTGCAAATATGTGCGAGCATAAAGGCAAAATCACGGTGCTGAACAGCCATACGATGGCGGGCCCCGAAAGATATTTGGTAAAAAATGCAGTGCGCCTGGCAAAGGAAGGTTTGTCCTGCGAAGAAATCGTGGAGCGTACCGAAAAGCTGATTGAAACCACCATCAGCTTTTTGGTTCCTGCGGATTTTGATTACCTGCGCCGCGGCGGTCGTTTGTCCCCGCTGGTATCGTATGCGGGTCAGGCAATGCGCTTTGTCCCCTTGATGAGCACGACCGAGGATACCCATCGTATCACGCTGGCAGGTGTAAAGCGCAGCTTTGGGCAGGCAGTAGACACTGTGGCGAAAAAGTTCCACTCCATGGGTGCGGGAAAAGATTGGCTGATTTCCATCAGTCATGCAGCTGCACCGGATCGGGCACAGCAGGCAATGGAAAAGCTGCGCGCAGCATTCCCGGATGCGGATATTGAAATCAATATGCTGACCCCTGCATTTATTACGCAGGGCGGTCCCGGCTGTGTGGCAATTCAAATCATTCATATGTAAACGGAAAGCGTCGTCTGTATCAAACAGGCGGCGCTTTTTTGTGTACAGTCGGCGCAAAAGCAGAATGGATACATGGACGGCGCGACGGATGCCATACTATCTGTGATAGACAAAAAAGGACAAAATACAGTTGAAACCGTTCCTTTTCGCCCTGCGCCGTTGCAAGCTGTGCTGTTTTACGGTAAAATAAAATGGCTCGCGCAGATATTGCGTTAAGGAGAGGAATTATGAGTAAAATCAAAATGCTGGCACTGGACCTGGACGGTACTTTGACCAACAGTGAAAAGAAAATCACCCCCCGTACCCGTGCGGCACTGGAAAAAGCGATGGATGCGGGCGTGACAGTGGTGCTGGCATCCGGTCGCCCCACAGTAGGTATCCAGCCTTTGGCAAAGGAGCTGGAGCTGGATCAGCGCGGTGGCTGTATTCTGGCATATAATGGTGGTAAGGTAGTGGATTGCACTACCGGTGAAACCCTGTATCAAAAACAGTTCCCGGCGGAGATGATTCGTCCGGTGTGCGATTTTGTGGCAGAAAAAGGCGTGAATGTCATTAGCTATGATGCAAACGGCATCGTAACCGAACAGCCGGATGACCCCTGGGCAGGTCGGGAAGGTGCAATTTGCAAAATCCCCCTGCAAAAGGTGGAGAGTCTGGCAGATTATCTGGATTATCCTGTTTGCAAGCTGCTGATTACGCTGGACCCGGCACGCATGGCAGAAGTAGAACCGGAAGCAAAACAGCGTTTTGGTGAGCAGCTGGGCGTGTTCCGCAGCTGCGATTTCTTCATCGAGGTTGTGCCAAAGGGTGTGGCAAAAGACGCCAGCTTGGCAGCACTGCTGGAGCGCAAAGGTCTGCTGCCGGAAAATCTGATGGCTGTGGGCGATGGCATGAACGACCTGCCCATGCTGCGCTTTGCCGGAATTGGTGTGGCAATGGCAAATGCAGACCCTGCGGTGAAAGCAGAAGCAGATGCCATTACCACAGCAGATAATGACCACGATGGCGTGGCAGAAGCAATCGAGAAATTTATTTTGCAATAAGCATTTTCAGTGTGTATTTTCAGAAAGTAGATTGGAAAGAATTATGTCGGAGAAAACACTTGTCCTGTTTGATTTGGAATGGAATATTGGCTATAAACCCTACCTGTTCAACTATCATGGCGTAGAGCAGAATCTGCGCGGTGAAATCATTGAAATCGGTGCGGTAAAAATCGACCGAAAGGGTAACGTGCTGGATACCTTTTCCATCAATTTGCGTCCCCGCATTTTCCGCAAATTACAGCACCACATCGCTAAGGTGACCGGTCTGACCCAGGAGGATTTGGACCGCGGTGAGCCGATCACGCAGGGTCTGCGTAAGTTTATGCAGTGGTGCGGTCCGGATGCGGAGTTTGCCGAGTGGGGTCTGGACGATGTGCCGGTGCTCAAGCAGAATCTGTTTTTGGTGGGTTTGGACGAAAGTCGTCCCACGACTTGGTACGATTTGCAGCAGGTCTTTTTGTCCCAGCACCCCCGCAAGGAGGGCGAAGGTATGACGCTGGAAAGCGTTGTGACCCGTCTGGGAATTCCCACCGATCGACCTTTCCATGATGCACTGTCGGATACGCTGTATACAGCAGATGTTTGCCGCAAGCTGGATTTGGAAAAAGGATTGGCGGAGTACCCCACCGAGGAGGAAACCCTGCGTGCCAGCCTGTGCCATGAACCCGGCGATTACCGTGATTTCAAGGTTTTCCGCGGCTTTGTGGATAAAGAGGCAAACCAGAAAGTTCCTGCTGTGCGGGATACTCCGTGCCCGGAGTGCGGCACCATCTTGAAACCGGATGAAATCTGGCTCAAGCGTGGCTCTAACGCAGTGTACACCCTTTGCCAGTGCCCGAATTGCAGCGGTAAGGGTGGTCCGGCAAGCAAGGGCGTTATGCTGCGCTTCAAGAGCGCTCGTCGAGATGGTTTGCACTGGGCGTTCGCTCGCTGCACCGAAATCCCGGATAAGGCAAAACTGGCACAGTGGAATAAACAGCGTGCACAGACCATCGAGCGCATACGCCGCCGTGCCGAAAAAACTGCACAGGAAACCAAGTGATTCCTTGTTCAATCTGTCTTACCAACGAAAAAAACAGGTCAAATTTAAGAAAAACTTAAAGGATTTCATACTGCAATCTTCTGAAAAATTTGATACAATACTAGAGAAGTCGATTCGCTTACAGCACGAGTCGAACCAATCCGGAAACTTATCCAGAGAACAAATTGCTGCACAAAAAAGATGAATTCCTGATTCCTTCATTTTGTTGAAGAATTCAGTCTTGGAATGTCGTATTAGAATACAGTGGGACCCGCCCGTCAGGCGCGGGAGAACCAAATGGATCGAATACGAATAGAGTGTTGTTGATTTACTTGTGGGAAAGGAGATGGAGCAGACGTGCAAATTGCAGAGTTGTTTCATCAAATGGGAACGATTGCTTTTTGGGAGGGGCTGCTGGAATCTTTCCAGGCACTGGGGCCGCTGATCCCGATTTTGCTTGCAGCACTGGAATCTTTTATTCCGGTGCTTCCGCTGGTGGGAATTGTCACCGTGAATGTTGCGGCGCATGGTCCGCTGCTGGGGTTCATTTACAGTTGGCTGGGAACCTGCGTCGGCTGCATTGCGATGTTTTTTATTTTCCGCCGCTTGTTTACCGGCTGGGCAGATAAAATGGCCAGCAAGCACAAGAAAATTGCAAAGGCACGCAACTGGGTCAGCCAGATGCGTCCCAGCGGATTGTTTTTGATTTTGATTTTACCGTTTACGCCATCTGCTTTTGTAAACTTTGCATTTGGCATTTCTAAGTTTGACCCGAAAAAGTATATGATCACCCTGATGCTGGCAAAACTGTTTATGATCGGTTCCCTGACAGCATTTGGTCAGAGTGTGCGTTTGGCATTGAAGAGCAATCCGCTTTACCTGATTTTGGCGATTGCTTTGCTGGCTGCGCTGTATGTTACCAGCAAGCTGGTCAGCAAAAAGTACAACGTATGAAAAGATGATAAATAAAAGCAGTGCGGCGTTGCAGTCGCACTGCTTTTATTTTGTTTTCAGCTGGTTGCATTCCGTGTTTTGTGCTGTCGGGTTGGTGTGTCAGTGGTATGCATAAAAATATAACAAATTGTATAAATGCGGAACGGGACACACCGTTGCAAAATGGAAAACAACGTAACAAAGAAATAAAATTTGTAAAAGTTTTGTAATTGACAAATGCTTATCGGAAAGGTACAATTATGAAACGCGCTTAAACATATGATTTGAAACAAACAAGGAGGCAATTCCAAATGAAGAAAGCACTGGCATTGCTGCTGTGCTGCGCACTGGCTGTATCCATTACGGCTTGCGGCAACACGGACAGTTCTTCTAACGTGGAAACTACCATGAGCTATACCCCCGGTACTTACACGGTTACCGTCCCCGGCATGAAGGGCGACATGACCGTTGATGTTACCTTCAGCGAAACCGCAATCACCGAAGTCAAGGTCGTCGATCAGCACGAGACCTACGGCATTGGTTACGGTATGGAGACTACCCCCATCGAAGTGATTCCCGCACAGATCGTGGAGACGCAGAGCCTGGATGTAGATATGGTCACCGGCGCAACCCTGACCTCTACTTTCCTGAAGAATGCAGTCAGCCAGGCTGTCGAGCAGGCTGGCGGTAACGTGGAAGCCCTGAAGGCAGAGCGCGCACGCCCCGAAGCAAAGGACGAGACCTATGATGTTGACGTTGTCGTTGTTGGCGGCGGCGTAGCAGGTCTGTCTTCCGCAATCGAAGCTGCTGAAAACGGCGCTGACGTTCTGATTCTGGAGAAGCAGGGCATCGTTGGCGGCGCAACCACCCGCAGCGGCGGTAAGCTGATGGCAAACGGCACTGACGTGCAGAAGGCTGCAGGCATCGAGGACTCTAACGAGCTGATGTTCGACTACCTGAAGGGTATCGGCGGCGATATGATCGACGATACCAAGCTGCACCAGTTTGTTGACCACTCTCTGGAGACTTACAACTGGATGGTCGACATGGGCGTTAAGGTTCAGGACGTTGAGCCCATCCACTCCTCTCTGCCCATCTGGCGTGTTCACAATGTCGAAGGCGGCGGCGGTATGACCGACGGCCACGGCGGCAAGATCGTGATCCCCATGCTGGACAAGTACAAGGCTGTTGACGGCGACATTCTGTACAATGTTACCGCTAATGAGCTGATCGTGAACGACAACAAGGAAGTTGTTGGCGTTAAGGGCGTTAAGGCAGACGGCAGCAATGTTACTGTCAACGCAAAGTCTGTTATTCTGGCAACCGGCGGCTACGCATCCAACCGTGAGATGATGGCTCCGTATGCTGATTTCACCGAGAACTATTCCACCAACGTTCCCGCTGGTAACGTGGGCGACGGCATCGTCATGGGCGAAGCAGTTGGCGCACAGACCTTCCAGAACCCCAGCGTTCAGACCGTTTACGTCAGCTACACCTGCGGTGTTGGCATCAACGAAGAGTCCGGCCTGATCGTTTCTGAGGACGGCAAGCGTGTTGCAAACGAGTACTCTTACCAGTTCCACGTTGGCAACGAGCTGGCAAAGGAAAAGAGCAACGTTGCTTACTACATTGCAACCGCAAACGATCCGTACCCCACCGTGCAGTACGGCATGAGCCTGGATTCCACCGTAAGCGCTGATTCCATCGAGGAGCTGGCAGAGAAGATCGGTGTGGATGCAGAAGCACTGAAGGCTACTGTGGATCGCTACAACGAGCTGTGCGCAAAGGGCAATGACGAAGACTTCGGCAAGCCCGCTGACAAGATGATTCCCGTTGAGGGCGACAAGTACTTTGCACTGAAGCTGAACCCCGCTGTCACCGTTACCTACAGTGGTCTGGTGACCGACGTGGAGTCTCACGTTCTGGATGCAGAGAACACACCCATCAAGGGTCTGTATGCAGCAGGCGAGACCGCATTCCCCGGCTTGTTCGGTACCGAGTACCCCGGCTGTGGCATGGCTATCTCTTCCAGCGCATACTACGGCCGTATTGCTGGCACCAATGCAGCAAAGGGTCTGTAATTCGTTCTGGATTTCAGCTTGAATTAAAATAAGAGCGGGCAGAAAGCAAATTCGCTTTCTGCCCGCTCTTTCTGTTTGTAAAAGTGGTTTATTCACCCAACCGGATTTCTAGCGGAAGAACCACAGGCTCGCCGCCGGGTAAAGTGCATTTTACGGTAGCCATACCAGCCTGACCGGTGGTAGCCAGATAGGTGCCAGCCATACCACCACGCAAGGGTACCACATCCGGACCGATGATGGTTACCGGACCGGTGGTTTCGATGTGCACGGCGTCGCCACAGTAAGGCAGGACATTGCCGTTCTGGTCCACTGCACGCAGCTGAATAGCGGCGCAGTCCCAGGTGGGACCGTCCGTCAAAATGGAGTTCAGCGCATGGGCTTCCAGGTGTACCGATTCCACAGGCTCCTTGACGACAGTTTTGACCACCTGACCATTGACGATGGCTTCAAAGCGATACCGCACCGCAGTGCCGCCCCAGTTGGCGATATATTTGCCATACAGCGCGGTTGCCTGCTCCATAGTCAAATGATGGCGCAGCATCAAAGCACCCATCTTTGCCATCAATACAGGCGACATATTGCCGGGACCGTACTTCTGTACGCTCCGCAGGCATTCCTTTGCCAGTTTTGCTTCGGACGGGGTAAAGCCCTCGTTCTTTTCCAGCAAGCCGCCGATGGTGTCATCAATGCAGATGGGCGGATGTGCCAGCCCAGCATAAGGACCCTTCCAGTCCGGGTAGAACTCTGCAATATAGTCGTCATTCTTGAACAGACGCACACTGTCCGCATTGGTGAATGCCCAGATGTCACCCAGACCACCGCCCGGATGGTCGCCAATATCCATATTACTGGAAATCTCCAGCACCACATCCTGCTCGGAGCGAATTGTTTTTTGGCTGGCGTATACGGAAGCAGTCAGCTTGGGATTGCGGAACATATCCAGCACACCGTGGTAGCAAATACGGTCACCACTGCCGAAATCTTTGTGGGTGTTGTAATCAAACATACACCAGCCAAAGCTGCCGGCAATGCCTTTCTGTGCGGCTGCATCGGATGCCACACGGCTGTAACGCAGCGCGTGTTCCAGACGTTTTCCCTCCCAGTCGAAAGACTTGGTGGGGAACATATGCCCACAGTATTCCGTAATTAAATAGCCTTTCGCCATGTTGGAGGTCACATTGCGACGTGGTTCACAGCCGGCGTTTGTGCCGTTGTGGTAAAAATCGTTGTAGGTGTATACATCTTCAAAGAAACGGCTGTTTTTCAGATTTCGCACACCGCCTGTGGGGCGTGTGGGGTCCATCTGATGCACAACAGCATTGGTGCGCTTATAGAAGATGTCGTCATCCTTGCTTTCGTTGATGCGCACACCCCACATGAAAATGCTGGGGTGATTGCGGTATTCCATGACCATCTCCCGGCAGTTCTGCACAGCCTGCTCTTTCCAAGCAGAATCGCCAATGTGCTGCCAGCCGGGAATCTCGGTAAATACCAGCAGACCCAACTCGTCGCAGGCATCCAGAAAAGCGTGGCTCTGGGGATAATGGCTGGTGCGCACCGCATTGCAGCCCATTTCCTTTAAGATTTTAGCATCCAGACGCTGCTGGCTGTCCGGCATGGCATAGCCTTGATACGCCCAGCTTTGGTGTCGGTTCAGACCTAAAATCGGGGTCAGGTGTCCATTCAGATAAAGCCCATCTGCTTTGAACTCGATGGTGCGGAAACCCGCTTTCAGGGTACGGGTGTCCAGAATTTTTCCATCAGAGTCCCGTACAAGGCGTACAGCACACTGGTACAAAACAGGCGTATCCGGTGTCCAAGGTGTAATACCACCCACAGTGCCGCACAAAGGCTGCGCAGCGGGGGCAGAGAACATACCCATGCCCATGCCGCATCCGTCGGTAATGTACATTTTCAAAGTGCAGCCTGTGGGGTCGCCTTGAATGGTGGGGTACAAGCGGAAATTGCCCTCGGCACCGGCGGTCAAAAACAAATTGCTGATGCTGACAGACTCTTTCAGTTCCAGTGTCACCGCACGATAGATGCCGCCGTAGGTCAGGTAGTCGATGACCTTTCCAAAAGGTGGGACATTCAGGCTTTCCCGGCTGTCGCATTTAACAGCAACAATGTTTTCTTCGCCATAGTGCAGCGCAGGGGTCAAATCTGCCTGAAATGCGGTGTAACCACAGCGATGCTCACAAATTTTTTGTCCGTTACAGTAAACCGTGGCACAATGCGCGACCGCACCAAAAGTCAGTACAGCACGCTTGCCCCGCCAGCTTTCCGGCACAGAAAAACTGCGTCGATACCCTGACAGCAACTGATAGTCCCGCTCATTGCAGTAGTTGTAAGGCAGCTGCCGTACCGTGTGGGGAATACGAATTGGTTCGGTCTGCACCGTGCAGGGACCGGGCAACAGCAGTGCATCGTCCCAAACGGGGATAAATTGCCAGCCTTCATTCCAGGAGTCGTGTTTCATACAGGAAATCCGCCTTTCACAAACGGTAAAATTACCTAGATTTTCACACAGGGTCCGCACTCAGCGGATAAAATTGGTACGGGGGCGGGGTGCATCTGTGGGGTAAGCTACCCCGTTTTGTTTGCCTGCTTCGATGCAGCGCAGTAGCCATGCCATATTATGCCCCAACTGGTCCATCACAGCGCATCCTTCGGCATCCTGTAAAACCTCGCTGGGCTTTTGACCGTGTACCATGGTCCAGTATCCGGAACTGACAACAGGCATCTGATTGATGGTGGGATATTTCAGCAGCTCATCCAGAGATGCAGTGGTGCCTGCACGGCGTGCGCTGACCGCTACTGCGGCAGGCTTGTAGCGGAAGGCATCTTTGCCCGCACAGAAAGCACGGTCTAGCAAGCATTTCATATTGCCGGAAATGCCTGCAAAGTGTACTGGGCTGCCAAAGACAAAACCGTCAGCGGTTTCTGCCTTGTCCAAAAGCTGATTCACCACGCCGTCAAAGACGCAGCGGCCTTTTCCTTTGCACTGGCTGCATCCAATGCAGCCGCCGATCGGCTTTGCACCTGCCCAGAAAATTTCTGTTTCCACGCCGTCGGCCGCTAAAGCCTTGGCAATTAGGGTTAGTGCAGTATAAGTGCAGCCGGTTTCGTTCGGGCTGCCGTTAATGAGCAATACTTTCATCAGGAAAGCCTCCTGTCGTTGAGATGATAGTTTTAGTATAGCATATTTACCGGGTTCTGTTATAATGAATTAGAATAAAAATTGTGATGGAAAAAGTAAGGGAGGAACTCCGATGAAACATACCTGTCCGCTGCAAACGCAGCGCTGTGGTGGCTGTCCGCTGCTGGGAAAAGATTACCCCGCTCAGCTGAAAACAAAGCAGGTCCGCATGGAAAAACTGCTGGGTCGCTATGGAAAAGTACAGCCCATTCGCGGCATGGAAAACCCCTGGCACTACCGCAACAAGGTAATTTCCACATTCGCAGCAGGCAGCGGTGGAAAACTTGTCTCTGGTATTTATGCTGCCGGTACCCATAAAGTATTGCCGGTACAGCAGTGCTTGCTGCAGGACGAAATTCTGGATCAAGTGGTGGATGCTGTCCGTGCAGCTGCACGTCGTTGCCGCTATACCCCTTATAATGAGGATCATGGTACAGGTCTTTTGCGTCATGTGCTGTGCCGCCGTGGTTTCGCCAGCGGTCAGGTGATGGTGGTTCTGGTAACGGGTCAGCCACTTTTGCCCGGTGCAAAGAACTTTGTCAAAGCACTGATGGAAGAAGCAAAAAAGCGCAGCGTTCCGGTTACAACGGTCGTGCAGAACTATAACCCCCGCCAGACCAGCGCTGTACTGGGTACAGAAGAAAAGGTACTGTATGGTAAAGGCTATATTCTGGATACCCTGTGCGGTCATACCTATGCGATCAGCCCCCGCAGTTTCTATCAGGTGAACCCGGTGCAGACCGAAGTGCTGTACACGCTGGCGGTAAAGGCGGCAAAACTCACCGGTAATGAAACGGTTCTGGATGCCTATTGCGGCATTGGTACTATTGGTCTGACCGCTGCACCCCATGCAAAGCAAGTTGTTGGTGTGGAAAAGAATCGGGATGCCGTACGGGATGCTATTGGTAACGCGAAGCATAACGGCATTACCAATGCAAAGTTCTACGCAGCGGATGCTACCCAGTGGATCGTGGATGCAGCTGAAAAGGGTCAGACTGCGGATGTTGTGTTTATGGACCCGCCGCGGGAAGGCTCGACGGAAGCATTTTTGCAGGCCATGGCAAAGATGGCACCGCGCCGTATTGTGTATGTCAGCTGTGGTCCGGACAGCCTTGCCCGTGATTTGCACCAGCTGACTAAGCTGGGCTATCAGGTAGAGAGCATCCAGCCTGTTGATATGTTCCCCCATACCGAGCATATTGAAAATGTGGTGGCCCTGGTTCAAAAATAAGAAGTTATAAAAAGGCTGCTCATCGGAATAAGATGAGCAGCCTTTTTATTTTAATTTTCAGCTATTATCGTGCCAGCGACATAGCCATACGGCGATGGGTATGTCGAATACCACGAATCGCTACACCGTAAGCCTGAATGTTTTCAGGCAGAGCCATGCCCACATAGCCGGAATCACCGATGTGATGAATGTCGGTTCCGGTCATTTTGCATTCCAGCGCAATGCGGCGGATGGTGTCCACATCCGCACCCTCCTGGCTGGTACCGATGGAAGTAATGGTCAGCTTGTTCAGGCTGTGCGCATAGCTGACCAGACTGCGGATATACTCGGTGGTGATACCGGGTACAGTGCCGGGTGCAGGCAAAAGAATAATATCAGCGCCAGCCTCGACAAACTGGTCGATGTCGGCTTTGGTAATGATGTTTTCACCGCCTTCAAAAATCACACCGGAAGCGTGCATCTTGCCTGCCACCAGAACCATATCGTTGCCGACCGTTGCGGAAATCGCTCGCAGAGAAGCGGTAATGGCTTCGTTGGAAACGCCGTTGCCGGGGTTGCCGGTGAGAACAATCATATCCACACCCATGTCTCGTGCCAGAACGGCATTTTCAACCGTGGCATAACGTCCGACACTCATTTTCCAAACAGAATCGTCGTCTGCAACAGCGGCAGGGTCTACCGGCTCCAGATTGATGCCCACGATACGTCCGGTGAGACGTTTGACTTCCCGTACAGTATCCTGCGGCGCAACCTTAGGCAGAGCCTGAATGACAGGCTGGCGTACATCGAACATATTCAAAAGCAGAATATCTGCGCCCATGGCGGCGGCATATTCAGCGTTGGTAATGTCGTTCAAAAGCGGCGAAATGGTGCCGATGGTTTCGCTGGCTAACACACGACCCTCGCTGCCTGCCAGAGAGAAAAGCAGTTCGTCGCGGGTGAGGTGTGTCATTTCAGCAGGGGTCAAGTCAAGGATTCGTTTTACCATAATCGTGTCCTCCTGTAATTGGTACGTTGGTTTCAGTATAGCATATCGAACACAAAAAAATCGAGCAGGAGAGAAAACAAAGAAAAATCCCCCGGCGGGCTTTTGGATAAGCTGCCGGGGGATTTGATGTTATTTAGTCGTCGGCGCTGTCCAGCTTCAGAACGGCAGTGAAAGCCTCGCTGGGGAGCTGTACGCTGCCCAGCTGACGCATCTTCTTCTTGCCTTCCTTCTGCTTTTCCAGCAGCTTCTTCTTACGGGAAATATCGCCGCCATAGCACTTTGCCAGAACGTCCTTGCGCATTGCCTTAACGGTTTCGCGGGCGATGATCTTGCCGCCGACAGCTGCCTGAACCGGAACTTCGAACAGCATGCGGGGAATATTATCACGCAGACGCTCGCAGATACGGCGACCCTTGGCGTAAGCATTGTCCTTAAAGACGATCATGGACAGTGCGTCCACGGGGTCACCATTCAAGAGGAAGTCCAGCTTGACCAGCTCGCTGGGGCGGAACTCCTTGAACTCGTAATCGTAGCTTGCATAGCCACGGCTGCGACTCTTGATTGCATCAAAGAAGTCGTATACGATTTCGCCCAGCGGCATTTCGTAGTGCAGGTCTACGCGGGTCTGGTCCATGTACTTCATGTTCAGCAGCACACCGCGCTTGTTCTGGCACAGCTCCATCAGGCTGCCCACATAGTCGTTGGGGGTATAAACGTGTACGTCAACAAACGGCTCTTCCTGCAAAGCAATTTCGGTGGGGTCCGGATAGCCGGAGGGGTTGGAAATCATTGCAACGGTGCCGTCGGTCATGGTCAAGCGATACTCAACGCCGGGGGTGGTGGTAATCAAATCCAGATCGAACTCACGTTCCAGACGCTCGGTGATGATTTCCATGTGCAACAGACCCAGGAAACCACAGCGGAAACCA
Organism: uncultured Faecalibacterium sp.; assembly: GCA_937880095.1. Taxonomy (GTDB): domain Bacteria; phylum Bacillota; class Clostridia; order Oscillospirales; family Ruminococcaceae; genus Faecalibacterium. The sequence goes on from CALFLK010000023.1 coordinate 65,513, forward strand.
AAGCTCAGAGCGGTACTGGTTTCCTTTTCAAAGGTCAGAGAAGCATCGTTCAGCTGCAGCTTTTCCAGTGCGTCCTTCAAATCGGGATAGTCGGCGCCGTTGGCGGGGTAAATACCGCAGAACACCATGGGCTTTACCTGGCGGTAGCCGGGCAGTGCTTCTGCGGTGGGGCGGCTTGCCAGCGTGACGGTATCACCAACACGGGTATCCTGAACGGTCTTGATGGAAGCGGTCAGGTAGCCGACTTCGCCAGCCTCCAGCTTATCGCAAGGAGCCAGAGCGGTAGCGCCCATGTGACCGACTTCGACCAGTGTAAACTCGGCACCAGTGCTCATCAGGCGGATGGTGTCGCCAGCCTTTACGGAGCCTTCGAATACACGGATGTAAACGATAACGCCCTTGTAGCTGTCATAGATGCTGTCGAAAATCAAAGCCTTCAGCGGTGCGTCCGGGTCACCGGTGGGGGCAGGGATGTCCTCGACCACACGCTCCAGAACCGATTCGATGTTGATGCCGTTTTTCGCGGAAACACGGGGCGCATCCATGCAGGGCAGACCAATTACATCTTCCACTTCCTGTGCTACTTCGTCCGGGTGTGCACTGGGCAGGTCGATTTTGTTCAGAATGGGTACCAGCTCCAAGTCGTGCTCCAGAGCCATATAGGTGTTTGCCAGCGTCTGAGCTTCTACGCCCTGGCTGGCGTCAACAACCAGAATTGCACCTTCGCAGGCAGCCAGACTGCGGCTGACTTCGTAAGCAAAGTCAACGTGACCCGGGGTGTCAATCAGGTTGAAGTCGTATTCTTTGCCGTTCTGGGCTTTGTAGCGCATGGTAACAGCGCGTGCCTTAATGGTAATGCCGCGCTCTTTTTCCAGCTCCATATCATCCAGAATCTGGTCCTGCATGGTACGCTCGTCCACGCTCTGGGTCAACTGCAGAATGCGGTCGGACAGGGTGGATTTACCATGGTCGATGTGGGCAATGATGCAGAAATTGCGAATGTTATCTCTTGCCATAGAGTCCTCCGATTTTAACAAATTCTATCTTCTACAAGTACGCTTGTGTTTTCTAAAATCAATCGTTCAAATAATCTGCCACTTCAACCAGCTGCTCGCCCTGACGGTACAGGCGCGGCACGCGGCGGCTGGGCATACAAAGCACTTCATAGGGAATGGTGCCGATTTTGTCCGCAATGGTCTGTGCGGTATCGGAAACCTTACCGCCCCAGAGGATGGCTTCATCTCCGGCTTTGACCTGCGGAATATGGCTCACATCCACCAGCATTTGGTCCATGCACACACGACCGATGACAGGTGCGGCGACGCCGTGAATTTCCGCAACACCCTTGCCGCAGCTCAGGCTGCGGGGGTAGCCGTCCGCATAACCTACGCAGAGCGTTGCAATACGGGTAGGCTGTTCTGCAGTAAAAGCACGACCATATCCGGCAGACTGACCGGGTTGTAAAGTCTTAACTTGGCTGACCAGTGTTTTCAGCTGCATCACCGGGTGCAAATCCTGTTCCAGATGGGTGCCGTCAGGGGCAAAACCATACAAGACAATGCCGGGGCGCGCCATGCAGCGATTGGCAGGCAATCCAGACGGCCAGTCCGGATGCAGCAGGGTAGCGGCAGAGTTGTCACAATGCAAAAGTTCCGGTGCATGTCCTGCTTGTTCCAACGTTTGATAAGCGCGACAGAACAGCGTGTACTGCTCGTTGGTGTAAGCGATATCGTCCGGGACTTCGCTGTCCGCAACCGAGAAATGTTGGAACATTCCGGTGACCTGCAAACCCGGCAGATCATAGACCGCCAGCATTTGTGCGATAGCTGCATCAAAATCAGTGCGCAGGTCAAAACCAATACGCCCCATGCCAGTGTCAGCTTTCAGATGGACCGATACGGTTACACCGGCAGACTGAGCCTCCTGACTGAGCAGTGCTGCATATTCCGGAGAAAAACAGGTCTGTGTCAGATTCTGCTGCGCCAGCATGGGTGCAAAGCTGGGCTGGGTGTAACCCAGGATCAAAATGGGGAGTGTCAGCCCTGCGCGGCGCAGCTGGGTTGCTTCTGCCAGACAACTGACGGCAAGCCATGCAGCGCCTGCCTGCGCAAAAGCACGGGCGCAAGGCACAGCACCATGCCCATAGGCGTCCGCTTTCACTACGGCACACAAAGGCAGTTTACCGGCACGCTGCTGCACCACGTTCCAGTTGTGCAGCAGGGCGTTCAGGTCGATTTCCACCCAGGTGTGTCGTTCAAAGTCCAAAGGCATAAAAAGGTTCTCCTTCTTGGGTCAGGGTTTCATGCGGCCGGTGTGCTTGGGCGCCCAGCCGTCAATGCCGCTTTCCTGTAAAGCGTGCAGGGTTTTCTGACGGAAAGCCGGGTCCTTTTTGCACATCTCGGCAACGAATTCCTTGGTTTCCTGCCGCACGGTGGTTCCGTCAATGGGACAGTGACTCTTTACGATAGGCAGCTGCTGCTCCCGTACAGCGCGAATGACTTCATGCTCCGTAGCGAGCAGCATGGGGCGAATCATCGTCAGATCTCGGCGGGACAGGTAAGTAACCGGCGAGAAACAGCCGATACGACCCTCCCGCCACAGATTCATATAGAAAGTTTCGATGGCGTCATCCAGATGATGCCCCAGTGCAACCTTGTTGCAGCCAAGCTCCTGCGCAGCAGTATGCAGAGCCCCACGGCGCAGTTTTGCGCACAGGGAACAGGGGTTCTTTTCTTTGCGGTAATCAAATACCACCGGACCGATGTCTGTGGTGCGGACGTGATATTCTGCGCCGTAGCGGTCGAACAGCTCCTGCAAAGGTGCGGTGTCCATGGGTACATGACCAAACTGCGGGTCCAGCGTAACGGGTACAACGGTAAAATCAAATCCGATGTATTCCTTCAGCATCAAAAGACCCACAGAGAGAGCCATGCTGTCTTTGCCACCAGACACACCTACAAGGATACGGTCGCCGGGGGCGATCATTTCATAATCCTGCACAGCTTTGCGCATCAGACCGCAGAGCCGCTGCATATTTGTGTTTGCCATATACACTCCTACTTTACATTATATAAGAATCCCACATAGTATACCACAAAAAGGGCACTAAAAAAATGACTTTCCGCGGATTTTTCGGCATCTTGTATGCAGAAAAGCTGTGTTTTTGGTGAAAGAATCAAAACTTTTCAAAATTGCCATTTTAGAAAATGAAAGAAAACAAGAGAAAACAAGAGTAAATGAAAGATAGCTGGACCTGCGCCGAAAAAATCCGGGAAAACCTATTGACGAAAAAACAGCGATGCTGTATACTATTCCTCGCGCTGATATGATGAGCGTGTATGAATTCAAAAACCTCAGCTGCATTTGTCGCTGTTTGGTTGATTTTATGATAGTCCCCTTTGCGGGGACACTTTCAAATGGAGGAAAAGATATGAGCACTACTCTGGTAAAGCCCGCTGAAGTCGAGCGCAAGTGGTACCTGCTCGACGCTGCCGGCAAGACCCTGGGCCACGTCGCTGCAGAGGCTGCTGTGCTGCTGCGCGGCAAGAACAAGGTTAACTTCACCCCCAACGTGGACTGCGGTGACTTCGTTGTTATCGTTAACTGCGACAAGGCAGTTCTGACCGGCAAGAAGCTGGAGCAGAAGTTCCACTACAGCCACAGCCTGTACGTCGGCAGCCTGAAGAAGGTTCAGTACGGCAAGCTGATGGCTGAGAACAGCGATCTGGCTATGACCTACGCTGTTAAGGGCATGGTTCCCAGCAACACCCTGGGCGCTAAGGCTATGACCCGTCTGCACTGCTACAAGGGTGCTGAGCACATGCACGCTGCTCAGAAGCCCGAGACCGTTGAGTTCTAAGGAGGCAACCGAACATGTACGAAACCAAAGAATATTTCTACGGCACCGGCCGTCGTAAGCATTCCGTTGCCCGCGTTCGCGTTTACAAGGGCACCGGCAAGGTCACCATCAACGATCGTGACATCGACAACTACTTCGGTCTGGAGACCCTGAAGCTGATCGTTCGCAGCCCGCTGGTTCTGCTGGGCGTTGAGAACGAGTACGACGTTGTTGTCCGCGTTGCAGGCGGCGGCGTTTCCGGCCAGGCTGGCGCTATCCGCCACGGCCTGTCTCGCGCTCTGCTGCAGAGCGGCGACGTTCGCACTACCCTGAAGAAGGCTGGCTTCCTGACTCGCGATCCTCGTATGAAGGAACGTAAGAAATACGGCTTGAAGGGCGCTCGTCGTGCACCCCAGTTCTCCAAGCGCTAATCTTACGATTATATGCTTATCGAAGAGCACTGCATTTTGCAGTGCTCTTTTTTTGTTGCCTTTTTGTCATCAAATTGCGATCGAAAAATTCAGCATTCGTATAAAAATCCAGAAAGAAATATGGTAAAATGCATAATAAAAGTCTGCTTTTGTAGACAAGGTGACGAGAGAAAATTTGACAAAAATGCGCTGCTGTGTTAAACTGCCTAAGCTTTTGTAAAAAGGAGATGGTGATGATCTGCGTGCTGCATATACATGAAAAATCGAAAGGGGGCAGAAGCCTGTGTTGAAAAAGTTGTACCTGAAATACAAGGAACTTGTGCGTCGGCGTGTGCAGGCAATTCCGCATCGACTGTATGCGTTTGGACTTCTGCTGCTTTGCATGATAGGCACGCAGCTTTGGCTGCACGATGCAATGCACATTGTGTATATCACAGATTCTGACGGTGCGTGCAGCCTGATTACCACCGATCAAACGGACCCCAAAGCATTGCTGGCGATGGCAAATGTGAATGTGGAACGTTGGGATCGGGTGTCCTATGTGAACTACGCCGACAACCGGTCCAATCTGGATATACAGCGCGCTTTCCCGGTACAGGTGGAAGCAGATGGCGAGTCTCATACTGCCATGATGATCGAAGGTACGGTCGAGGACGCACTGGCGGATGCGGGTGTGGAATTGAACGAGCATGACTACACAGTCCCCAGCCTGCACGCGCAGGTAAAAGCAAATGATGTGATTCAGGTCAATCGTGTGACCTATGTGGATACAGTGAAGTACGAGGAAATCCCGTACCAGACGGTGTATTCGTATAGCAGCGAGTTTTACAAGAAACGAAAGAAAACCATTGTACGTCAGGAAGGACGCAACGGTCAGCTGTCCATCACGCACCGAGAACGCTGGGTGAATGGTGAGCTGGAATCCAGCCAGGAAATGGGTCGTGAAATCACAAAGCAGCCTTATGACGAAATCATTCGTGCATATAAGCCGGGTGCGCCGGTATCTCCTGTGCTGGGTCCGGACGGAACGACAGATCCTCCCTCCAGCTATAAAACGGTTTATCAGGGGCGTGCCACCGGATATCATTCGGCATCCGGCGGCAGGGGTGCATCCAGACTGGGTCTGCGATATGGTACTGTCGCAGTAGACCCCGCCAAAATCCCATATGGCAGTTTATTGTATATTGCCAGCCCGGACGGAAAGTTTGTTTATGGATATGCAGTTGCAACCGATACCGGTACTGCTTTGGTAGAAGGCCATGCACTGGTGGACTTGTACTATGAAACCAGCGAGGAAGCCTATCTCAATGGCGTACAGAATGTAAATGTGTATGTCGTAAAATAAAAAATATTGCTGTAAAAGATAAGAATTCGTAAAAGCCTCATTTTCTGACAAAGAAAATGAGGCTTTTGTGTTATATTGTGAGAAAGATCGCAAGACTTTGTATACATTTTACAAAAGTCGAAAAAAGTCATAAGAATATATAGAATCTTTTGACGGAAATGCCTTGAAAACTGAGAGGAAACTATTTAATATATAAAGTAAGCAATAAGCAGTTGTGCTGCAGATGCAGCGGCACGAGGGAGGAAGGCTTATGTTACAAACCAAGGATCAAGAATACGAAGTCCCGGTATACCTGTTCCGGCAGGGTACCAACTATTCGGCACAGAAGTATTTTGGCGCACATTTGATGGAGTGCAATGGGAAGGACGGCGTTATGTTCCGTGTATGGGCACCCCATGCACAAGCCGTCAGTGTCGTTGGAGATTTCAACGACTGGATTCCTGGCAGTCATCCCATGACCAAGGTGGATGGAGAATCCGTATGGGAAGTTTTTATCCCCGGTGTGAAGCAGTATGATGTTTACAAGTACTGCATCACCACGGCAGCGGATCAGCTGTTGTTTAAGGCTGACCCGTTTGCATTCCATACAGAGACCCGCCCCTCTAACGCAAGCAAAGTCTTTGATGTTGAAGGTTACCCCTGGCAGGATGACACTTGGGTGCGGGAGCAAAAGAAAATCGATCCTATCCACAACGCCATGAACATCTATGAGATGCACATGGGCGCATGGAAAATGAAAGATGGTGATATTCCGTACAACTATGCGGAGTTGGCGGATGAACTTGCACCGTACTTGCAGAAGATGGGTTACACTCATGTAGAACTGATGCCCATTACGGAATATCCGTTTGACGGCAGCTGGGGCTATCAGGTAACCGGATATTTTGCACCTACCAGCCGATACGGCACGCCGTATGACTTTATGAGCTTTGTGAACAAGATGCACAAGGCAGGCATTGGTGTCATTCTGGACTGGGTGCCGGCACACTTCCCCAAGGATGGTTATGGTTTGTATATGTTTGACGGCGAACCTTGCTATGAGGACCCGAACCCTAAGCGCGGTGAGCATAAGGGCTGGGGTACCGTCGTATTTGACTACGGCAAACCGGAAGTGCAGTCGTTCCTGATTTCCAGCGCGATGTTCTGGCTGGAGCAGTACCATGTGGATGGCTTGCGTGTAGACGCTGTGGCATCCATGCTGTATCTGGATTACGACCGCAAGGATGGTGAATGGGAAGCAAACTGCTTTGGTGAAAACAAGAATCTGGAAGCAATTTCTTTCCTGCATAAACTGAACAGCACTGTGCTGGGCAAGCACAGTCACAAATACATGATTGCCGAAGAATCCACCGCATGGCCGATGGTAACAAAACCTGTGGATCAGGGCGGTTTGGGCTTTAACTTCAAGTGGAACATGGGCTGGATGAATGATATGCTCAGCTACATGAGCACCGATCCGCTGTTCCGCAAGGGCAATCACAATAAGGTCACCTTTAGTATGTTCTACGCATTCAGCGAGAACTTTGTTCTGCCCATCAGCCATGACGAAGTAGTACATGGCAAGTGCAGCCTGATCAATAAGATGCCCGGCGACTATGATTCCAAGTTTGCCGATCTGCGTGCCTTCTATGGTTACATGATGGCGCATCCCGGCAAGAAGCTGCTGTTCATGGGTCAGGAATTTGCCCAGTTCGTGGAATTCAATGAGGAAAAACCGCTGGATTGGATGCTGCTGCAATACGACAAGCATCGTCAAATGCAGGACTATGTGGCAGATTTGAACCATCTGTACAAAGAAACCCCTGCGATGTGGCAGATCGACGACAGCTGGGATGGATTCCAGTGGATCGTTGCGGATGATGCAGACCAGAGCGTGGTTGCGTTCCTGCGCCGGGATCAGGCAGGCAAACAGGTGCTGGTAGTCTGCAACTTCAACCCGGTAGAACGCAAGGATTATACCTTGGGAGTTCCCGCATCCGGCACCTATAAAGAGATTTTCAGTTCGGACGATGTCCGTTACGGCGGAACCGGGGCACAGAACCCGGCAAAGCGCAGTAAAAAGAAACCCATGCATGGGTTTGATTATTCCGTTTCCATTGATTTGCCGGCATCGAGCACCGTGTATTTCTCGGTCCCGACACCGCGCAAGAAGAAGTTAAGTACAGAGCAGAAGGCGGAGAAGCCGACCGCAAAAAAGCCGGCAGCAAAGAAATCCACCAAGACGCCCAAGACTGTGGAAAAAAACAAAGCTACAAAGACAGCCGAAAAGACCGTAAAGGTCAAAAAGACGGCAGCCAAACCCAAAGCGGCACGCAAAACCGCAAAATAACATCGGTTCACATTCTATAGGAACAAAATATAGAAGGTAGATATAGCCCTGATAAGGGCTAAAAAGGGGAGACAACTATGGCAAAAGAAATCGTAGCAATGATCCTTGCAGGCGGACGTGGATCTCGTCTGTATGCGCTGACCCAGAAAACAGCGAAACCCGCTGTTTCCTTTGGCGGAAAGTACAGCATTGTAGACTTTCCGCTGTCCAACTGTGTGAACTCCAATATCGACACCGTCGGTATTGCAACGCAGTATCAGCCGCAGAAGTTGAATGAATATATCGGCAATGGTCAGCCGTGGGATTTGGACCGCCTGTATGGCGGTGTACATACGCTGCCGCCTTACGAGCAGGCAGACGGTTCTGACTGGTACAAGGGCACCGCAAATGCTATTTACCAGAACATCAGCTTTATTGATGCATATGATCCCAAGTATGTGATCATCCTGTCCGGTGACCAGATCTGCAAGCAGGACTACGCAGACTTCCTGCGTTTCCACAAAGAGAAGAACGCAGAGTTCTCCGTTGCCGTTATGGAAGTTCCTTGGGAGGATGCTTCCCGCTTCGGTCTGATGGTTGCAGACGAGGATGACAAGATTACCGAGTTCCAGGAAAAGCCCCCGGTACCCAAGAGCAATCTGGCTTCCATGGGTATCTACATCTTTAACTGGGATGTGCTGAAGAAGTATCTGGAAGAGGACGAGGCAGACCCCAACTCCTCCAATGACTTTGGCAACAATGTGATTCCCGCACTGCTGCGTGACGGCCGCAGAATGTATGCTTACCACTTCTCCGGTTACTGGCGTGACGTGGGTACCATCGACAGCCTGTGGGCAGCAAACATGGAAGTTCTGGATCCGGAAAATTCCGGCATCGACCTGTTCGATGAAAGCTGGAAGATTTACAGCCGCAACCCGGTTCTGCCCTGCCAGAAGATTGGTCCGCGCGCATTGGTCAGCGATTCGATGATTACCGAAGGCTGCAAGATTCATGGTATTGTAAAGCACTCTGTACTGTCTGCCGGTGTTGTGGTAGAAGAGGGTGCTACCGTTGAGGATGCTGTTATCATGCAGGATACGGTGATTAAGGCGGGCGCTGTAGTACGCCGTGCAATCATTGCCGATAAGTGTGTGGTTGGTGCAGGTGCAGTGGTTGGCGGCGATGGTGCGATTGCCCATACTGCCTCCTCGATTACCATCGGAGCCGGCGCAGTCATCAAGCCGGGTGCCAAAGTTTATGAGTCTGTCAAGGAGGGTGAAGAAGTATGCTGAGTCAGAACACCAATGCGTTGGGTATTCTTTTCCCCAACAATTACGATAACACCATTCCCGAAATGGTCACCGACCGTGCCATGGCTTCCATCCCCTTTGGCGGCCGTTACCGCATGATCGACTTTGCCCTGTCCAGCATGACCAACAGCGGCATCAATAATGTTTCGGTCATCGTCCGCAAGAACTATCACTCCCTGATGGACCATCTGGGTGCAGGCCGTGAGTGGGATTTGGCACGTCGCCGTGGCGGTCTGAACATTTGGCCTCCCTTTGCAGATAAGAGCATCAAGCTGTACAACAGCCGTGTAGAAGCTATCGTTTCCATCATTCACTTCCTGGAGTATCAGAAGGAAAGCTATGTGGTCCTGAGCGATACCAACCTGGCTGTGAACGTGGATTACAAGGAAATTCTGGCAGAGCACCAGAAGTCCGGTGCAGATATTACCATGCTGTACTACAAGACCGAGATTCCTTCCGGCCGCCGCAATGATAACTGCACGGTGTCGATGGATGAGAACGGTCGTGTAAACCAGTTCTATTTCAATGATTACCGTCCGGGCATCCAGAACCTGAACATGAATATCTATGTGATGGAGCGCACCACCCTGATTCGTCTGATTAAGGACGCTGCCAGCCGTGGTCTGATCAACTTTGAGCGCGAAGTGCTGGGTATGCATGTGAACGAGCTGGATATCCGCGCACTGGAGTTCAAGGGCTATGTGGCACACATCTGCAACATGAAGAGCTACTTCGATGAGAACATGAAGCTCATCGAAGAGAAGAATCTGGATGCGCTGTTCACCAAGAACAACCCCATCTATACCAAACTGCGTGATGATAACCCCACCCGTTATTTGCCCGGTTCCAAGGTAGTCAATTCGCTGGTTGCAGATGGCTGCCGCATTGAGGGTACCGTTGAAAACTGCGTGTTGTTCCGCGGCGTTGTCGTCGAAAAGGGCGCAGTGGTTAAGAATTGTGTTTTGATGCAGGATACCGTCGTTCAGGCGGACGCAAACCTGTCCTGTGTTGTAACGGATAAAAATGTTACAGTGACCGCCAACAAGAGCCTGTCCGGTACGGACAGCTACCCGGTCTATGTAGCTAAGAGACATGTGGTCTAACTGGATTTGTGCAAAAGGGCGCCACCTCCCCGGCGGCCGTTTTACCTCTGACACGGTATACCGTTTTGGGTATGCCGTGTCGTTGAGGTAAATCTTTTGCGAAGACCCAGCACCCTGTAAAACGGAGGAATGTTTATGAATATTCTATATGCCGCTTCGGAAGCAAACCCGTTTGCAAAATCCGGTGGACTGGCTGACGTTGCGGGCTCTCTGCCTAAAGCATTGGTCAAAGATGGCGTGGACTGCCGCGTGGTAATGCCGCTGTACGGCGATTTGAAGATGCGCGACAAGCTGACCTATGTCACTAACTTCTCGGTGCCGGTGGGCTGGCGCAGCCAGTACTGCGGCTTGTTTACCGCTGAAGTGGATGGCGTCACCTACTACTTCCTGGATAACGAGTATTACTTCAAGCGCAGTGGTCTGTATGGTTTTTATGATGACGGTGAGCGCTTTGCGTTCTTTAGCCGTGCAGTTCTGGAGATGCTGTTCTATCTGGACTACACCCCCGATATCATCAACTGCAACGACTGGCAGACCGCGTTGACACCGGTTTATCTGAACCTGTATTACCGTCATCTGGATAAGTTCAGCCGCATCAAGACGGTATTTACCATTCACAATATCGCATACCAGGGCAAGTATGGTCTGGAGATTCTGGAGGATACCTGCGGTATCGGTCGCCGTGACCAGCATATTCTAGAGTACGATGGCTGTGCAAACTTTATGAAGGGCGCAATCGAGTGTGCCGATAAGGTCACTACCGTCAGCCCCACCTATGCAGGCGAAATTCTGGACCCCTGGTTCAGCTATGGTCTGGATCGGTTGCTGCGTGAAAAGCAGTATAAGCTGTGCGGTATCCTGAACGGTATCGACATGGAGCGCAACGATCCCGAAACCGACCCGGCTCTGGTGGCACATTACAATGTCAAGAACTTCGACAAGAAGGACAGCGGCAAGGTAAAGTGCAAGCAGGCACTGCAGGAGCACTTCGGCTTGCAGCAGGATGGCAGCCCGGTATTTGCTGTGGTCAGCCGTCTGGTTGGTATGAAGGGTCTGGACCTGCTGCAGAGCATCTCTGACAAGCTGGTCTGCGACGAAGGCGTCGAGCTGGTGGTTCTGGGTACTGGCGAGTACGGCTATGAGAATTTCTTCTCTGAGCTGGCTGCACGTCATCCCGGTCGTGTCGGCGTACATATTGGCTTTGACCCTAAGCTGGCACAGCAGATTTACGCTGGTGCAGATGTGTTCATCATGCCCAGTAAGAGCGAGCCCTGCGGTCTGGCACAGATGGTGGCTTGCCGCTATGGTACTGCACCCATTGTGCGTGAAACCGGCGGTCTGCGGGATTCCATTCAGGATTGCACCGCAGGTAAGGGAAATGGCTTTACCTTTGCTGAGTACTCTGCTCATGCACTGTACAACGCTTGCTGGCGTGCAAAGGAACTGTACTGGAAGAAGGATGATTGGAAGCATCTGGTTCAGTATGCTATGAGCTGTGATTTCAGCTGGGACATCTCTGCCAAGAGCTACGAGGGCCTGTATAACGAAACCGTAAACCTGTGGTAATTCTGCAGCTGCGGTTCTGAAACCAAATAAAATCCCCGGCACCTGTAAATGGTGCCGGGGATTTTTCATTCAAATCGTTTGCGGTTCCAGACCGATAAATTCTGCGCTGGTATTGGTATTAAAGAACAAGGTGCATTCCCGTGTGTCAATTTCACCCAAGCTGTAATAGCCTTTACCGGTACTGTTGACCTGTTCGTAAGTAACCAACCGATTGTAGCGGTAAGGATGATCTTCTACCATGCGGATGCTTTTCTTGCGAATGGAAATTTCAATATGATACGGGTCCCACATCTGTACCCAGCCGTCTGCAGCACCGGTCACCAAGACATAGTGCGGCACACCCAGGCGGCAGCGAATGATGGCGACACCACCATTTTCCAGTGCGCGCATCAGATGATTGCCTTCTTCAAAACAAATCTCGGACGAAGGCAAGGATTCGCAGCGAATGGGGAAGTTGCAGCTGCGGGAATAATCGTTCAGCCAGGAACTCAGAAAACGAATCGCGCAGGCGCTTGTACCGCGTTTGCCCAGACGACCCTGATTATCCACACAATCCAAACTGTATTGGTAAATGGCTTTGATCAGGCACGGGGGCAGCAGCTTGCGGTCGAACAAAACATTCAGCGCATTTAGCAGACAAACCGGTCCGCAATCATACTCAGAAATTTGATAACTCAGCGGGATAGGCAAGGCACCAAGTCTCCTTTGTCGAAAATATGAAAATCATGCGAAAACGCATAAATGAAAGTATAAGCAGAGACTACCCTAAAGTCAAGAAAATCCAACGCATTACGTCGAAAAAATTTTTTCTGTCGGAAAAACGCATCACTGGACAAAAAGCATTGACAGGGACGCAGTTTTTTTCTATACTTACATCGTTTTTAGCAGGAGTTTACCTGCGGGGGCATTTTGCCGAAAACCTGGGTGAGCAGCGTCTCGCACCCATTTTTGGATTTTGAAAGGAACCACAAAAAGCATGAAAAAAGTATCCCGCCGTAATTTCCTTCGCGCACTGGGTCTGACAACCGCAACAGCGGCTACGACCTGTCTGCTGAGCAGCTGTGGCAGCTCGAATGCAGATAACACAGGCATGGACGGAACATCGAACGCAAAGCCCGGTGTTGTCAACATTGGCAGTACTGGTAGCTTGACCACGCTGAATCCCCTGTTGGTGGATGCCACATGGATCAATATGTACGCTTGTATGCTGCAGTTCCGTCCGCTGGTTTCCATGCAGGATGGAGAGGGTTATGTGGGGGCATTGGCCGATTCGATTACCACAGAAGATAACCTGACCTATACCATTCATCTGGATGACAAGGCAACTTGGAGCGATGGCACTCCGGTTTCTGCCGATGACCTGATTTATACGCTGTGGGCTTTGTCCAGCGCAAAGGTCGGTAACCTGACCATGTCGCTGGCGGCCGTAGAAGGTGTGGACGATACCATCGGCTACCGTGCCGAAGGTGTGGACACCCTGTCCGGCGTACAGAAAGTAGATGACAAGACGGTTTCGATCAAGTTTAAGTGGGCAATGAGCCCCAACGTGTTCAAGACCGGCTATGCACAGTATATTTATGTGGTGCCCAGCCATAAGCTGAGCCAGATCCCTGAAGATCAGCTGGCTACCACTGATTGGTTCAACGCACCGGAAGTGGTGTCTGGTCCGTATATTTGCACCGGCAAGGACAACGACCACTATGTGACCTATAAGGCAAACGAAGCCTACTGGCTGGGTGCACCGCAGATTCCGCTTTTGAATATAAAGATCGTGGACAGCGCACAGCTGCTCAGCGGTCTGCAGAGCGGTGAAATTGATGTTGTTCCGCCGCTGCTGGGTGTCATCAGCCAGGAGGACTACAACACGGTATTGTCCCTGTCCAATGTGGACGCAAAATACGGCGAGCGTTATGCAGCCGAGAGCCTGTTTATCAACTGCAAGAACATTCCCGAAAAGGAAATCCGTCAGGCACTGCTGTGTGGTCTGGATCGCACGGCAATCGTGGACGGCCTTTTGAATGGAGAAGGCGATTTGTACGATGGCTTTGCTGTTCCAGCTGGTCCGTACAACCGCGGTATGGAGCCTACCGCATTTGATGCTGCGCGTGCAACTGAGCTGGTAGAAACCGCAAAAGCAAACGGCTGGGATTCCGGCAAGGTTTACCAGCTGTATCTGAACAGCGGTGACAGTCTGCTGCTGCAGGCTGTTACGGTGGCACAGCAGTTCTGGAGTGCAGTCGGCATCCAAGTCGAACTGAATACCGTAGACCTGAGCACACTGATGAATACCTGCATCGAGGGTGGCGGCGATCTGTATGGTGTGCAGTACACCTACCCGCCCGCAGACCCTTCTTGGGACATCAACTGGGTTCTGCCCGCATGGTGCTTCTATGAAGACCCGATGGTTGCAGAAAATGTGAATGCCATGTGGAATGCAGCCGATGATGCAGCCTATGCAGATGCGCTGGCTGCCATCGACCAGAACATGAAGGAGAACGTGCCTTTCATCAACCTGTACATCAACGGACCGCTGGGTGCAGTATCCAAGCGTGTACAGGGCGCACAGGTGCTGATGTATGGCTGCCTGAATAACGTGGAAACCTGGACGCTGGCAGACTAAGCCAGACCCCGGAACCATTTACCGCAGAAGACTGAACTTCCTGCAAAGGGGGTTCGGTCTTCTTGTATGACAGTAACAAGATAGAAAGGAAGACGAGCTGCGAAACGGCAGCTCGACAGGTGATTCTTTGGAGCATTTACTGGAAGTAAAAGATCTGGAAACGACTTTTACCGGGCATCGCAGTGCAGGTGCTGCGGTGGATCATATCAGCTTTTATGTGGATGCCGGCGAAACCGTGTGCATTGTGGGCGAATCCGGCTGCGGTAAGAGCGTCAGCAGCCTTTCGCTGATGGGTTTGCTGGGTCGCAACGGAAAGGTGACCGATGGTCAGGCTTTGTTTGATGGGCAGGATCTGATTGCCATGACAGAAAAGCAGCGCGACAAGGTGCGCGGTGCTGGCATTTCCATGATTTTTCAGGATGCGCTTTCGGCACTGAACCCGGTGTTTACCATCGGCAATCAGATGGTGGAGAGCATCCGTACCCATTTGTCGCTGGACAAAGCGGCAGCCCGTGCACGCGCATTGGAACTGCTGCAAAAAGTGGGTCTGCCTGACCCGGCGGCGATTATGAAGAAATATCCCCATACGCTGTCTGGCGGTCAGCGTCAGCGTGTGATGATTGCAATGGCATTGGCCTGCGACCCGAAGCTGCTGATTGCAGACGAGCCGACCACTGCGCTGGATGTGACCATTCAGGCGCAGATCATGGCACTTTTGCGCAAACTGCAAAAGGAAACCGGCATGAGCATTCTGCTCATTACCCATGATTTGGGTGTTGTGGCGCAGATGGCGGACCGTGTGCTGGTGATGTATGCGGGTCAGATTGTGGAAGAAGGCAGCGTCATGCAGCTGTTCGACAATCCCAAGCACCCATATACCCGTGCATTGATGAACAGCGTACCCACTTTGGACGACCCGGACCGCCGTCTGGATTCGATTCAGGGTACCGTGCCCGAACGTTACCAGCAGATTCAGGGCTGCCGTTTTGCTTCGCGCTGCCCGTATGCTGCGGTTACCTGTGAAAAGCCGCAGGCCATGTGTGAAATCGAACCGGGTCATCTGGTGCGCTGCAATTTGGTGTGCCCCTGCAAGAAAGAGGAGGCCGGCAATGTGTAAAGAAAAAGAGCCGCTCCTGCGGGTAGAAAATCTGGTCAAATATTATCCCATCAAGGGTGGTCTGCTGGGTCGTACCGTATCGCAGGTACACGCTGTGGATGATGTGTCTTTTACCATCAACGCAGGCGAAACGCTGGGTTTGGTAGGCGAATCTGGCTGCGGAAAAAGTACCATCGGCCGCCAGCTGGCAGGTTTGGAAAAACCTACCAGCGGTAAGGTGTTTTATCAGGGTCAAGAGCTTTCCAAGCTGTCCGGCAAGGAAATGCGTTCCATTCGTACCCAGATTCAGATGGTGTTTCAGGACAACTATTCGGCCCTGAACCCTCGCAAAACGATTTTTAATATTTTGTCGGAGCCCATGCTGTATCATAAGCTGGTCACCCGCGCAACCGCAGAAAAGCGTGTGGATCAGCTGCTGGATATGGTTGGCTTGCCCAAGAGTGCAAAAGCCCGCTATCCCCACGAGTTTTCCGGAGGACAGCGTCAGCGTATCGGCATTGCCCGTGCGCTGAGCTTGGAGCCGAAGCTCATTATTTGTGATGAGCCGGTATCCGCTTTGGACGTATCGGTGCAGGCGCAGATTTTGAATCTGTTCCGGGATTTGCAGAAAGAGCTGGATTTGTCTTATCTGTTTATCGGGCATGGTCTGGCTGCGGTGAATTATGTGTCTGACCGTATTGCTGTTATGTATCTGGGTCAAATCATGGAAATCGCTCCGGCAAAAGAATTGTTCGAGCATCCGCTGCATCCGTATACAAAGGCACTGTGCGAAGCGATTCCGCAGCCGAATCCGCATCTGCGCAGCGATGAAACCCAGCTGCTGACTGGTGAAATTGGTTCGGCAATCGATCCGGGACCGGGTTGTCGTTTTGCGGCACGCTGCCCCTTTGCAAAAGAGAGCTGCCGCATGGCGCGTCCTGCATTGCATACGGTAGAAGGCAATGCGCAGCATCTGGTTGCTTGTCCGGTGGTGTTGGATGCTCAAAATCACAAGGAGGGCCAGGAATGACCAAATATATCCTGAAACGCATCATGGTGGCAATCCCGGTTCTGCTGGGCATTACCGTCATTGATTATATCCTGTGCAGTGCAGCAGGCAGCCCGTTGACCATGATGATGTCGGCGCGCACAACCGCTGAAGCACTGGCACAGAAAGAGCTGGAACTGGGCTTGAACCAGCCGGTGTACATTCAATATTTCATCTGGCTGGGTCAGGTGCTGAAAGGCAATCTGGGCGTCAGCTTCAAGACCTATGAAACGGTCACTTCCATGATTGCCAGCCGTATCGGACCCACGCTGCTGCTGATGGGTGTCAGCATGGTAGTCAGCCTGCTGATCAGTCTGCCCGCTGGTATTTACAGCGCTGTGCGCCAGTATTCCAAGGGCGATTACGCTGTGGTAGGTACTTCGTTTTTGTTTTCCAGCATTCCTAACTTTTTCCTGGCACTGATTCTGATTTTCCTGTTCACAGTTGTGCTGGGCTGGCTGCCCAGCTCCGGTATGACCACGCTGGGTACAGGCGGTGGCGTGTGGGATGTCATCAAACACATGATTATGCCGGTTCTGGTGTTGTCAGTAAGTTTGGCGGGTACGAATATCCGCTACTTCCGCAGCGCTATGCTGGAAATTTTGCAGAAAGATTACCTGCGTACCGCACGCGCCAAGGGAATTGGACGATTCAAGGTCATCAATAAGCACGCCCTGCGCAATGCACTGCTGACAGTCATCACCGTGATCGGTACCGAGATTCCCATGCTGTTTGGCGGTTCCATTATCGTAGAGCAGGTATTTAGCTGGCCGGGTCTGGGTCTGATGACCATGAACGCCATTTCCAGCCGTGATTATCCGGTGATTATGGGTGTGTGTCTGTTCTCGGCGGTTGTTGTACTGCTGGGCAACCTGCTGACCGATATTCTCTATGCGGTGGCTGACCCCACCATCCATTTGCAGTAAGGGGGGGCAAACGAATGATTTGGAATTTGAATCGCTTTGCCCGTACGGAGGAGCAAAAAGCCGCACAGCGTGCTATGGAGGATTCTACCATACCGCCCAGCGAAACCTATGTGCAGACAGTGTGGCGTCGCTTCCGCCGCCATAAGCTGGCGATTGCCAGTATGATTGTTTTGGCAGTCATCACGCTGCTGGCTTTGCTGGCTCCGTTGATTACGCCCTATGACCCTACTGCGATTACACCCCAATTTTCTGCACCGCCCAGCGCAGAGCACTGGCTGGGTACCGACCAGGTCGGCCGTGACGTTTTGTCCCGATTGCTGTATGCGACCCGTATCAGCCTGCTGGTCGGCGTGGTAACGGCAGTGGCATCTACCACGTTGGGTGTGGTGCTGGGTTTGATTTCCGGCTATTTTGGCGGATTTGTGGATATGCTGGTCATGCGCGTTACCGATATGGTAATGAGCTTCCCGTATATTTTGCTGGTTCTGGTAGCAGCTACCGTATTCGAACCGGGTCTGGGGACGATTATCGGCATTCTGGTATTTGTGGACTGGCCCAGCGCAGCACGTTTGGTGCGCGGTAATGTGCTCAGCCTGCGGGAAACCAACTTTGTAAAGAGCAATGTGGTAGCCGGTATGCCCAAGCGGCATATCCTGCTGTCGGAAATTCTGCCCAACACACTGGCTCCCGTTTTGGTATATGCCACCAATGTGACGGCACTTTCCATTCTGGATGAAGCAGCCCTTTCCTTTTTGGGTCAGGGTATCCGTGCGCCGCAGTCCAGCTTGGGCAATATGCTGAATGGCGCACAGAGCTTGAGCATTTTGACAGGCGAGCCTTGGTTGTGGATTCCGCCCGGACTGGTGCTGATCCTGATTGTGATTTCCATCAACTTTATCGGCGACGCACTGCGTGACGCTATGGACCCCACCAGCAACGACTAAATAAAAACACCCCGCTGTACGATCACAGTGGGGTGTTTTTATTTGCAGTATCGTTGGCTTGATGCTTTACATCAAAATTGCATCAAGCGTTGTTGCGCAGATGGTTTTCGATGTAGCGAACCAGCATTTCCAGTGCAGCAGCATTCTTGCCGCCCTCCGGCACAATTAGATTTGCTTTGCGCTTGGAAGGCTCTACAAAAGCCTCATGCATGGGCTTTACAGTGGTCAGATACTGGGTGATGACACTTTCCAAGGTACGACCACGCTCGTTTACGTCGCGCAGGATACGGCGCAGGATACGCACGTCCGCATCGGTGTCCACGAAAATGCGGAAGTCAAACATATCTGCCAGACGAGGGTCCACAAACAAAAGGAAACCTTCTACAATGATGACGGGTGCGGGTTCGCAGTGAACAGTTGCCTCGGCGCGATTATGTACGGTATAATCATAAGTAGGGCATTCCACAGCGATACCGTTGCGCAGGTCGGTCAGCTGCTGGATCATCAGATCCGTATCGAAAGCATCAGGATGATCGTAGTTCAGCTGCGTGCGTTCCTCATAGGTCAGATCATCGTGCTGCTTGTAGTAGCTGTCGTGGGAAATCAGCAGGGTTTCGTTGGGTGCAAACTGTTCTTTCAGCCGATTTGCAAGTGTCGTTTTGCCGCTTCCGCTTCCACCGGCGATGCCAATGATAATCGTTTTCATGTTGAGTCTCCTTTCGGCTGGGGAAATAATCTTTGTTGCAAAAAGTATACCACAGGCGGGCGACCTTTACCATGAAAGGAGTCGAAAAGATGCCACATATTTTGCAAGTTCCGTATATCGATCAGACCGAGCGCTGGGTTTATGGCTGCGAGAGTGTTTCTGCGGTGATGTTGCTCCAGTATCTGGGAATTGAAATCGATCCGGATACCTTTATTGATACACATTTACCCCGTGGATGGTCCAAAGGGGAGGGTACTACTATGATAGCGCCGAACCCGACGGATTATTACATCAATGAACCCCGTGATCGTACAGGCTGGGGCTGTTATGCGCCTTGTATTGTAAATGCCATCCAAAGTGTATTAACAGCGTTCGGCAAACAGGATGCTTACACGGTAGTGAACGAGACCGGAAAAACCGCCGAGCAGTTGTGCGAGGAATACATCGATCAGGGAATGCCGGTGGTATTTTGGGCGACCTTGAACTTTGAACCCAGCGAAACGGTGAGCTGCTGGACATTGCCGGATGGTACGCCTTTTGTGTGGAAAGATCACGAGCATTGTCTTTTGCTGGTGGGATACGACGAGGAAAATTACTGGTTCAATGACCCGTGGGAAAACCATGGATGCTGCCCCTACCCAAAAGATTTGGTAGAACAGCGGCATAGAGAACAGGACCTATATGCTGTCGCACTGCGGAAAAAAGGATGAGAAAAGGGAGAACGAATTTGCATTCGTTCTCCCTTTTTTGTGTTGATGTAAAATGGCAATTACTGCAGCTTCAGGTCATCTTCTTTGATCCAGCCCAGCTTGCGCTCGATCTGGCAGAAAATGATGCTCAGAACAGCAGGCAGGACAAAGCAAATCAGGACCATACCCAGCCAGTCCATGCCGGTGATTGCAACCTTGGTACCGGCAGCAATATCATTCAGCCAGCCGGTATAAACGCCGATCTGACCAACCAGACCACAAGTACCCATGCCGGAAGCAATGGCAGCACCATTCATCTGCATATGGAACACGCAGGTAGCCAGAGGGCCGGTGATGGCACTTGCCAGCGTAGGAGCAATCCAGATGCGGGGGTTCTTGACGATGTTGCCCATCTGCAGCATACTGGTGCCCAGACCCTGGCTGACCAGACCGCCAACGCCGTTTTCCTTATAGCTCATGGCAGCAAAGCCAACCATCTGTGCGCAGCAGCCTGCAACCGCAGCACCGCCAGCCAGACCGGTCAGACCCAGTGCGTGGCAGATAGCAGCAGAGGAAATGGGCAGCGTCAGTGCCATACCCATAACGACAGCAATCACAATACCCATCAAGAAGGGTGCCTGCTCGGTAGCCCAGCGAATCAAAGTACCGACGCTGTCTGCGGCAGAACCAATGGGAGCAGCGATCAGGTAGGAAAGACCAACACCACAGATGATGGTGACCAGCGGAGTAACCAGGATGTCGACCTTGGTTTCTTTGCTGACGATCTTACCCAGCTCAGCTGCCACAATGGCAATCAGCAAAACAGCCAGAGGACCACCGGTTCCACCCAGTGCGTTAGCGGTGTGGCCAACGGTAATCAGGCTGAACAGCACCAGCGGGGGGGCAGACAAAGCATAACCGATTGCACAAGCCATAGCGGGACCACTCATGCTCTGTGCATACTTGCCGATTTCAACAAGCATGGCAAGACCAAACTGTTCACCGGCGGTTTTGATAATGGTACCAATCAGCAGGCTGGCGAACAGACCCTGTGCCATGGCGCTCATTGCATCGATAAAATAACGCTGTCCGGAAATAACAACATTTTTACGATGCAGAAATTGTTTCAATTTTTCCATGATGTACTCCTCTCAATAAAAACTCCAAACGATATGATAGCACGGAGGTGTCAAGACAGCAAGAGGGAAGTTACAAAATTGCAGAAAAATGAACTATTTGGACACAGTCCGACACGCATCAACTGCATTTATGGATGAAGTATGAAACTTTTGAGAAATACAAGAAACAACTGGATTTTACACCGTAGGATTGTTATAATTTTTGTAGTGTGTAATAAGGAAAATGGCGCCCTTTTAGGGTGTGGATAGAGAATTTGGAGGATCCCGTGAAGAAAAATCTGGCACAATATTTTTCGGCGGGGCGCTTTGCGCGCTGGCCGATTTGGAAAGTAGGCGTTTCGGCACTTTTGGCGGTAACCATTACAGGTACTGTGCTGACAACGACTGCGGGTGCAGCGGTGCAGGCGCTTGCACCAAAGGCAACCGCAACGCCCACGCCGACAGCAACACCGGTTCAGATGCAGGAGCATCTGGATACCGGATGGATGAAGCTGAACTGGACAGACAGCGGCATCAGCCCCGCACAGAAAAAAGCCAGTTATAAAGCAGCTGTGGATCTGAGCGCACGGCAGCAGAATCTGTACATAGAAGTATATGCAACCAATACGGTAACGCGCAAAACCACATTGCTGAAGGATGTTCCGGTTCAGGTTGTGATGACTTGTGCAGAGCTGACCGAAATCAAGCAGAAAGAAAATAAGCATGATAACCCGGCAAGCGAGCTGAATGCAAACACGTCGTATGATGTGGACCCCAAGACCGGCAAGCTGAAGATCGAAAATCTGAATCCGGGCAAATATGCAATTACGCTGCAATGCTCGGACAGCCAGTATACGATGCCCAAAACCCAGTATGTCACCGTGAAAGAACACGTCGATTACAAGAAAGACGATACGACCGCAGAAAAGGAAACTGCAGCCGATGCGAAAGAAGACCAGGCTGCTCAGAAACCTGCCGGCGATGAAGTTGTTGTGGAACCTCCGCAGCAGACGGAATCCGGCTGGGGCTATTTGCTGAGCGATACCAAGTATTGGAGTATGCCCGGCGGTGACGCAAAATATCTGTATGCTGCAGATGGCACCACAAAGACACCTTATCGTATCGAAACCAGAAAAGTAACCGGTGCTGATCCCAAGGCAGACGGTAAACAGGTTGAGGTTTTGGATAAGGCTGTGTTCGATAAAAATGCAGACCAGTATCTGCTGAACGAAGCTGCTGCCAGCGTTGCGGCAGAAGCGACTGGTTTAAGTGCAGCAAAGGTTCGCACGATGGTCAATCCGCTGCGTGCAACACCGAAGCCGATGGGCGTAACGATGCTGGCAGCGGAAGGCACGGCAGATAAAACAGAAGGTGGTACAGAAGGAGAAGGCGGCGAAACTACTCCGCCAGTTCCGGAAACGCCTCCTGTAGATCCGGAGACCCCGCCGGTTGATCCCGAAACACCTCCGGTAGAGCCGGAAGAAAGCCCGACGACAACCCCCACTGCAACGCCTACTGCAACCCCGACCGCAACGCCTACGGCGACCCCGACTGCGACTCCTACCGCAACCCCAACGGCTACCCCTGAGCCGACACCGGTTCCTACCGAATCCTATGCATTGTTTGATGCATCTGGTAGTAAGGTGGAGGGTGTACCGTTCCTGCTGCCGGCAGCAATCAAAATTGTATTGAGTACCAGCGAAGCAAGTGGCAATAAGGTTCTGGGCATTGATGTTTCCAAGTATCAGCCCAACATCAACTGGAAGGAAGTCAAGGATTCCGGCGTTGAATTTGTTATCATCCGTATGGGTTACCGTGGTTACGGTTCCGGCAAAATCGTTGAGGACCCCTATTTCCGCAAGCATTTGAAGGGGGCAAAGGATGCTGGCTTGAAGGTTGGTATCTACTTCTTCAGTCAGGCAATCGATGAGCAGGAAGCTGTGGAAGAAGCGTCTGCCTGCCTGAATGCGATTGCAGGTCAGCGTCTGGATTATCCCATCTTCTTTGACAGCGAATACTCTACCAGCAACAAGACCGGTCGTGCAGACGGTCTGAGCAAGGGTGAGCGTACCGCTTGTGCGATTGCTTTCTGCGAAACCATTCGCAACGGCGGCTATGCACCTGGCGTGTATGCGTCCTCCAGCTGGTTCAACCATCAGCTGAGTTATTCTGCCCTGACCAACTACACGATTTGGAATGCACATTACGGTGTGTCCGCAAGCCCCATCAACTGCCACATTTGGCAGTACACGGGCAATGGTCGTGTGAACGGTGTGTACAACAGCAAGGGTCAGCTGACTCCTGTTGACGTGAATATCAGCTATATGGGTTGATTTTCACCTGACAAAATAACATAAAAAGCCGCTGCCCAATCAGGTAGCGGCTTTTCTATTTCGATTGCATTACAGGTCCAGATAATGGCGGACCATTGCCTGTAACAAATCATCACGGTCAATGTGACGAATCAGGTTGCGGGCATTTTTATAGGTGGTAATATAGGTGGGGTCCTCGGACAGGATGTAACCTACGATCTGATTTACCGGGTTATAGCCCTTTTCCTTCAGTGCGGAATAAACTTCCATCAGGGTCTGGTGGATCTCACGTTCCTGATCGTCATGGATCGAAAAAATAGCAGTAGGATCTGTCATCCTAAACACCCCTTTCATGTGTAAAAAACATTATACGTTCATTGTACACGAAACCAAAGAAAACTGCAAGGTACAAGGGAGAGCTTGGGTGCTGCAAACTGGGAAATTGAGCAGTTTTCATAAAAAGATTCCTTTTGGATTGTTGCTTACAGAGGAATTATCGTGTAAGATGAAAGCAAAAACAAGAAGAAAGTGAGCAAAAAAGTTATGATTTACGGCATTGGGTGTGACCTGTGCGAGATCACCCGCACAGAAAAAAGTCTTTTGGGTGCGCATGGTGAAACCTTTGCTCGCCGGGTGTATGGTTTGCAGGAACAGGCTGCTTTGAAGCTGCCCTGGGCCGAAACGCCCCCGAAAAGCCAGTGCCGAAGTGCAGCGGCTGATTTTGCAGCAAAAGAAGCCTTTTTGAAAGCGGCTGGTCGCGGCATCGGCGGCTTTGATTTGGCAGAAATTCAGGCGTTGCGGCAGGAGAGCGGTGCACCTTATTATGCGCTGTCTGGCGGCGCAAAAGCTTGGTTGGAAGAAAACGGATTGACGGCACATCTGACTTTGACACACGAGGGAAACATGGCAATGGCGGTCTGCATTTTAGAAAAACGCTGAGCATCGCCGGAATATCCTGCAACGAAAATGTCTATACTAACCACACCGAAGAAGATAGATGCGGAGGGTTAAGTATGGAAGTACACAGAGGAGAAGTTTTCTATGCAGATCTGTCCCCGGTAGTCGGCTCAGAGCAGGGCGGTGTGCGTCCGGTATTGATTTTACAGAACGATATCGGTAACCGCCACAGCCCTACTGTGATCGCTGCTGCCATTACATCAAAACTGGATAAAAACAAGCTGCCCACTCACATCGGCATCCGCGCACAGGATACCGGGCTTTCCCGCGACAGCATTGTGTTGTTGGAACAGATTCGTACCTTGGATAAGCATCGCCTGCGTGAGCGGGCTGGGCGCATTACCGAAACGGATCAGGTGCGGGTGGATCAGGCACTGGATGTGAGCCTTGGGCTGCACACGGAATAAAATGAAAAAAATCCCCCGAACAGGTTGCAATGTTCGGGGGATTTTTCTATCAGATAAAATTACAGGGACTGACCGGTCATCATCTTGCTGGCTTTGTAAACATCGCCACAGCCCAGCGTCAGCACCAAATCGCCTTCGCCGCAGTTTGCCTTGACCCAGTCGGCTGCTGCTTCCAAGCTGTCCACTTCCACACTACCGGGAATCTTAGCTGCCAGGTCAGCAGTCTTGATGCTGCCGTCGTCTACTTCGCGGCTGCCCAGAATCGGGGTCAGCACAGCAATATCTGCCAGCTGCAATACACGGGCAAATTCATCCAGCAGCGCACGGGTACGGCTGTAAGTGAACGGCTGGTGTACAGCAATCACACGCTTGTAACCCATGGAACGTGCAGTTTTCAGCGTAGCATCCAGCTCGGTGGGGTGATGTGCATAGTCATCCACAACCAGTGCACCATTGCATTCGCCGTAAATCTCAAAGCGGCGACCTGCGCCCTTAAAGTCCAAAGCAGCAGCGGCACATTCTTCCACCGTCAGACCCAGCGTGCGGCATACAGAGCACATTGCCAGTGCGTTGTAAATATTGTGGCGACCGGGTGCAGAAAGTGCAATCGAACCGGTGACCGTACCATGCTCGACCAAATCAAAAGCAAAGAAGCCGGGCTTGTGTTCGTGTACGTTAGTGGCACGGAAATCCACATCCGCCTGCTTTTCACCGAAGGTGACAATCGGATTTTTCAGCGTTGCGACAACTTCCATCGAGTTGGCATCATCTGCATTCACAAATACACGGTCCGAAGCCATAGCACAGAACTCACCGAAAGCAGCTTTCAGGTTTTCCATGGTGCCGTAGTAATCCAGATGGTCGTTGTCCACGTTCAGCAAAATTGCATCCGTAGGTGCCAAGTGCAGGAAGGTGCGGGAAAACTCGCAGGCTTCGATGACAATATTTTCGCCCTTGCCGGCTTTGCCGTAACCGCCGATGCGGGGCAATTTACCGCCTATCACAGCGCTGGGGTCACGACCTGCCAGCTCCAGTGCGGTAGCAATCATAGAAGTACAGGTGGTTTTGCCGTGGGTACCGGACACGCAGATGCTGCTGGGGTACAGACGGCTGACATAGCCCAGCAGAACGCTGCGCTCTACTGTGGGGATGCCCATGGATTCTGCAGCAGCAACTTCCACATTTGCGTGAGCGATTGCAGCAGAGTATACCACCAGGTCTGCGCCCTTAACATTTTCAGGGCTGTGACCGATGGTCACCTTAACGCCCATCTTGCGCTCGTAGCCGGGGATGCTGCCTTCCAGCACATCGCTACCGGAAATTTCGTAGCCCTTGGTTGCCAGAATTTGAATCAGCGGGTACATACCGCTGCCACCGCAGCCAATAAAATGAATATGCTTTACGCCATCCAGCAGCTTGCTGGATTCAGTTATATTTGCCATAGTGTTTTGCCTCCGTATTACACCATTTGAAATACAGTCTATCATATCTATTATAGCGATTTGTGTAGACAAAAGAAACCTTTCCCGGGATATTTTGGCGGCGCTTTGGTAGAAAGGCTGGCAGCATCATGCTATAATGAAAACCAAAGCAAGCAAAACGAGGGGGAACACAGAATGCCAATTCAAATTCCGGAAAAACCGGCAGCAGCTTTGGCTGCATTGCACAATGCGGGTATCGGTGCATGGGTCGTAGGCGGCGCTGTGCGGGACAGTCTGCTGGGGCGCAAGGTTTCGGATTGGGACCTGACAGCAGCCTGCCAGCCGGAGGCGCTTTTGGCTGCTCTGCCGGAGGCAAAACCCATTGGCGGTGTGTATGGTACGGTATCTTGGCATGGGGTAGAAATCACACCCTGCCGCACAGAGGAAGGCTATACCGATAACCGCCACCCGGACCAGGTGACCTTTGGTGCGGATATTCGTGCCGATTTGGCACGGCGGGATTTTACGGTAAACGCCATTGCTTACGATGGCAAAACGGCAGTTGACCCCTATCATGGACATAATGATTTGGCAAACCACTTGCTGCGCTGTGTGGGTGAGCCACAGCGTCGCTTTGCAGAGGATGCCCTGCGTATTCTTCGACTGTATCGTTTTGCCGGTGTTCTGGGTTTTGCGATTGAGCAGGAAACTGAAACCGCTGCACTGGAATTGGCGCATACGCTGGGGACGGTCAGCGCACCGCGTGTGCGTGGAGAATTGACCAAAGCATTGGCGGGTGCAAGACCTTCTGCATTGATGCCGCTGATTCAGGCAGGCGGACTGTCGGAATTTGCCATCCCACCGCAGCAGGATTTGTCGCTGGAATCTCTGGACAAAATGCCGCACAATGCGCTGTGCCGCTGGTGGGCATTTTTGCGCCTGACGGGTGCAGATGCAAAAGCGGTAGGGAAGGTGTTTGATTTTGGACGCAATTTTATGCGGGACCTTGCCCGTATGGATGCGCTGTATCTGGTGGGCTGCCCTACTGACCGTCACGCAATGAAACTGGCATTGATGGAAGAACTGCCCTTTTCAGCAGAAGAAGCTTTTTCTACTTTTGCTGCGCTGGATGATTCCTTCACTAATGCACCCACACTGTACCGGGAACTGGTAGAAAGCGGCGAACCTTATCAGAAAGCACATCTGCGCATTACACCCGCTGAACTCTTGGTCGAAGGGGTACCGGGACGGAAAATCAGTCAGGTGCAGAAATGTCTGGTGAAAGCGGTGGTGGATACCCCCGAATTGAATGTATACCCCACTTTGGCACAGATGGCAAAGGGCTTGCGGAACGTGTTGTGAAAAAGATGTGTTTTCCACCAAAAGCCTAAAAAACGTGGAAAACTGCCGCCGCAACCGAAAGTTGCGTGATAGTTGGTGGACGCAACCACCCGTTTTTGATAGGATTTGGGCACCGAATCGGTGAAAATCTAACAAGAACGAGGCAAAGGAGAAATTTATGAAATTAGCAACAATAAACGTTGTCATTATGCTTTTGATTGCGGTGGTGCCGGCGTGTCTGCTGATTACACTGGCAGTGATGCTTATTCGGGCGTTATGGAAATACATCCATAGTGAACACAAGGGAGAAAAACAAGAGCAGGAGGATGCGGTGAAAAAATCCTTGGGTGAAGCCATTAAGGAAAACCGCCAGCGCTGCAATCTGACACAGGAGCAGGTGGCGGAAAAACTTTCTGTCAGCCGACAGGCAGTTTCCAAATGGGAAAATGGAACCGCAGAACCCAGCACAGCCAATCTGCGGGCATTGGCAGAACTGTTTGGCGTTTCGGTGGATACCCTGCTGCACTGCGTACAGAACCCGTAAACTAAAAAAAGCCCGACCGGGTTTTCGGTCGGGCTTTTCCTTTTGTTCTTATGATGAAATGGTATCGGGAATATTACTTTTTAGAACCGCGCTTTCCGTTTTCGTTATATGTGAAGTACCGATTGCGCAGCGAGGAAGCCCAAATCAGGGCAAGGATGGTGCAAAAAATCAGGAGAGTGCCCAACGGGCTTTCGGCCCAAATCTCCGGCAGCTGTGGACCCAAACTAAGCAGAATAAAGGCGAAAAGCAGAAGCTGGGGCCAGCTGTGGTGGAGAAAATCCAATACCCGGCGGCGTCTGGCGGAGACATTGGGGATAATAGGGTCTACCCGCTCGCAGTAGATGCAAGCGGTCGGAACATAGGAGGTAGACGCATAATTGCGCTGTGCGGTGTAGCGCACGCCGTCCAGCGTGAATTCTGGGTACATACTTTCTTTGGTGATGACAAACTCCAGATGTTCTGCTTTGGCGTAGGCGCGCAGGGCAGCAGAAAATTCTGCAGGATTGGTAACGGCATCATCCGGATAAAAGACAAAGCTGTTTTCGTGGGCAGCCTTATAGACTTCTTTCCAGTCGGAGATCCAGCGCGCGGACAAGCCGCCGCTTTGCTCCGCACGGGACAAATGGGCATCTACATCCAGCTGATCCAATGGGGCAGTTTCGGTTTCCAGCTGGATGCACATTTGAATGGCAACGCCAATTTGTTTGGTTTGCTGCTCCAATCGCTCCTGCTGGCGGCTGACCGCTTGCGCCAGAGATACATCACCGGAAAGAACCGTGCGAATTTCATCCAGCGGCATATCCAGCATCCGTAAAAGTCGAATCACTTTTAAGATGTGGATATCAGCGTCGGTATACTGGCGATATTGATTGCTCCAGCTGCGGGTAGGATGAATCAGTTTCTGTTTTTCATAGAAGCGGATGTTTTCGCTGGAGATGCCGGTCAGCTGTTCGGCTTGCTTGATGCTGTAGGTTTCTTTCATAAGAATCCCTCCTTTTGCCACCAGAATAGACCTTGAACAAGGTATAAGGTCAAGTGTTTTGTGCCAAAATTTGAAAAAAGCCGGTCAGAACAGTGGTCCTGGTCGGCTTTTTTGGTGTGTTTAAGCGCGTCTGTCACGGATGGCATCCAGAATGGCATCTGCTGCATCGTCTTTTGTCAGCAAGGGCAGTTCGGTTTGACCATCCTGCGTCAGCAGCGTGATGACATTGGTATCTACCCCAAAGCCTGCCCCGGCAACCTTCAGATTGTTGGCGCAGATCATGTCCAGATTTTTCTTTTTCAGTTTGGCGGCAGAGTTTTCCACAAGATGTTCCGTCTCCATGGAAAAACCACACAAAAACTGACAGGGCTTTTTCTGCGGACCGAGGGTGCCCAGAATATCCGGGGTGCGCTCAGTGGCAATGGAAAAGTCGCCTGCCTGTTTTTTGATTTTCTGATCGGATACCTGCGCAGGGCGGTAATCCGCCACGGCGGCAGCCATAATTAAAACATCGGTATCTGCAAAGTGGTCACAGACTGCTTGATACATATCCTGTGCCGAAACAATGGGAACATCCTCTACAAAAGGAATCGGGTTCAGTGCAGTCTGACCATGGATCAAGGTCACATCTGCACCGCGCAGCATAGCGGCACGCGCTAGTGCATAGCCCATTTTGCCTGTGGAATGGTTGGTCAGGTATCGTACCGGGTCCAGCGATTCCTGGGTTGCTCCGGCGGTTACAGTGATGCGTACGCCTGCCAGGTCTTTTTCCTTGGCAATGGTGCGGTACACATAGTCCAGCAGAACTTCTTCTTTCGGCAGTTTACCACTGCCCACATCCCGGCAAGCCAGCATACCGCAGTCGGACGGGATGATGATAAAGCCGTATTTTTCCAAGGTTTTCAGGTTATCCTGCGTGATAGGATTTTCCAGCATGGCAGTATTCATAGCGGGTGCTACTAGCTTGGGGCATTTTGCTGCCAGTGCAACCGTTGTGAGCATATCATCTGCAATGCCGTGTGCCAGCTTCGCAATTACGTTTGCGGTTGCGGGCGCAATCAGCATCACATCTGCCTTTTTAGCAAGGGAAATGTGCTTCACATCGTACTGGAAATTCCGGTCGAACGTATCAATATAGCACTTGCGGTGCGTCAGAGTTTCAAAAGTCAGCGGCGTGATGAACTGGGTGGCGTTCTCGGTCATAATCACATCCACACCAGCACCGGTCTTGCCCAGTGCGCTGGCTACGTTTGCCATTTTATAAGCGGCAATGCCGCCGGTAATGCCCAAGAGCACGTTTTTTCCGCTCAAGTTCATAAAAATCCTGCCTTTCCGGCTGCAAAAATTGCCTGCAACCAACGAAATTAGTATACTTGCTTTCCATAGTGTTTTCAAGTATGCGGGGGAGTGCTATAATAAGGAGCGTAAAAAATGCACCCCAGAAAAGGAGTACTATATGATCCTTGCCATCGATATCGGCAACACCACCGTCGCCTTGGCGGGCATTAAGGACGGACGTGTATGCTTTGTATCGCACATGGAAACCCTGCGCTGCGCTACCGAGGCAGACTATCGCCCCCGGCTGGAAAAAGCATTTTCCGGCGCAAAATATCACCCCGTCCGCTTCGAGGGCGCGGTGCTGGCCAGCGTTGTGCCAACGATCACACAGGTCGTAGCCCATTGTGTATCAGAATATTGTGATACGGAACCCCTGATTATCGGTCCGGAAACGAAAACCGGATTGACCATGGCGGTACCGGAACCGGAAAAGGTCGGCAAAGACCGCATTGTAGATGCGGCTGCAGCTGCAGCACATTATCCACTTCCGGTTGTTACCGTGGACATGGGCACAGCCACAACCTTTAATGTGATCGACGAGAAAAAAGCCTTTTTGGGCGGTTTGATCTGCCCGGGGCTGACTACGGGTCTGCGCGCACTGAGTGAGCGCTGTGCCCAGCTGCCGCAGGTGCGGCTGAATTCCCCCAAAGCTGCTATTGGAACCAATACCGCAGATTGTATGATCAATGGTGCGGTACTGGGTGCAGCTGCTATGATTGACGGCATTACCGAACGGGTCGAAGCCCAGCTGGGCCGACCGGCAACGGTAGTCGTTACAGGCGGTCTGGCACGATTTGTTGTGCCACACTGCCGTCGAACGGTGGTATACGAGCCGGAGCTTTTGTTCAAAGGGCTGGCGGCTTTGTATGCGGTGAACCGTCCTACCGGTCCTGTGGCCGGAGAACAGGTGAGCCGAAAACGAAAGCGGCGGCGTAAACCTCGCCGCCATGAACACCGCGGCAGATAACTGCCGCCGAGCCCGATGTTTTATCGGGCAGCGTTACGTCGTATCCGATATGAAAGGCGGAACGGCAGTAGGAGGAAAAACATGATGCATCAAAACACAAACAAAGTACACCACATGACCCAGCTAGCCCTGCTGGTGGCAATTACGCTGGTGATGGCGTATACCCCGCTGGGATATTTCCGCACCCCGCTTCTAAGTGTGAGCTTTTTGACGGTTCCGGTCGCAATCGGTGCGATTTTGATGGGACCCACAACAGGTGCTATTCTAGGTACGGTATTTGGCTTAACCAGCTTTGCAGATGCCTTCACAGGCGGCGGTATGAAAGCCATGCTGCTGACCATCAATCCGGTGTACTGTTTCATCACTACCGTTTTTGCACGGCTGCTGTGCGGTCTGGTCTGCGGTTTGGTGTTCTGTGGCTTGAATAAATTACTGCATGGCAGCAAATTGAGCTACATTCTGGCAGCGCTGGTATGCCCGGCAGCGAATACGCTGTTCTTTATGGGCGGTATCATGCTGTTCTATTTCAACACCGATTATGTGCAGGGACTTTGCACCAACTATGGCGTAACAAATCCCTTTGCTTTGATTGCAGCGATGGTCGGCGTGCAGGGTCTGATCGAACTGGTCGTCTGTGGTACGATTGCTTCTGCCGTTTGTGTACCGCTGGCAAAATATCTGCATAAAAAAGCGTAATCCTTTCATCTATAAAAAGCCCCGATGTGTGTTCTGCTCACATCGGGGCTTTTCATATATTGTAACAGCCCGCTGCCTGTTTGCGGGAACAGGACGGTTTTTCTGCGCATAGGATGGAAAAATCGGTGCGGGAGGGCTGTCTTTTGGAAAAACGAAAAACGATTATGGTTTTACAGCAGGACGCACGCTTGCAGGCAGCAGCGTGTGCGCTGGAACAAGCGGGCTGGTGGATTGCTGACGAAACACAGGCACCACAAACATCTGTGTGGGTATTGCCGCTGCCGCTTTCTGCGGAGCGACCGGGTCTGGCAGAACTTTTGCAGCAGGCATCACCGGGGACGTTGATTTTGGGCGGTCGGATTGCACCGTCGGTATATGATTTGCCACGGGCAAAGGGCGTTGAACTGGTAGATTACTATGCGCGTCCGGAGCTTGTGGAGTTAAATGCAATCCCTACAGCGGAAGGCTGTATTGCCATGCTGATGGCGAACAGTAAGCGGACGCTGTGGCAGCAGAAAATCTTGCTGATCGGGTTCGGTCGTGTAGCGCGTGCGTTGGCGGTGCGGCTGGCGGCATTGGGCGCACAGGTGACAGTTGCAGCACGAGATTCTGCCCAGCGCGCGTTTGCAAAAGGGCTGGGGTGTGAAGCAGTACCGCTGGAACAGCTGAATCATCTTACAGACTATAGCACTGTGGTAAATACGGTTCCTGCAATGCTTCTGGACGAAAGTCGGCTGGAAAAATTACCGCAGGGGAGCCTGATTGTGGATTTAGCCAGCAAACCCGGCGGCACAGATTTTGCTGCCGCAAAACGTCTGGGTCATACCGCTTTACACGCATTGGGTCTGCCGGGTAAGTGTGCGCCTGAAACAGCGGGACAGTTTATTGCAGATACCATTTTGCAGATTTTACAGGAGAGGAGCGAACAGCTTTGACACAACCATCTTTTGAAACAAAAAAACCGACGGTGGCATTGGGAATATGCGGCAGTTTCTGCACGCTGGATAAAACCGTTCCGACCATTCAGGCATTGCAGAAGCGGGGCTGGAATGTTCAGCCGGTAATGAGCTATGAAACAGCATCGCAGGATACCCGCTTTGGCACAGCAGCATACTGGCGGGAAACCATTGAAAAGCTCACAGGAAATCCCATTCTGGATACTCTGACCGGCGTAGAACCGCTGGGACCCAAGGGAATGGCAGATGTAATGGTGATTGCCCCGTGTACCGGTACAACACTGGCACGGCTGGATATGGGTTTGAGCGATACGCCGATTACACTGGCGGCAAAGAGTTTGCTGCGTATCCACAGACCCATTGTGCTGGCGGTTTCCACCAATGATGGCTTGGGCGCATCGGCACAGAATATCGGGGCACTTTTGGTGCGGAGAGATTTTTATTTTGTGCCGTTTGGGCAGGATGACTGCATCAAAAAGCCCATGAGCCTGAAAGCAGATTTTACCCGAATTTCGGATACGTTGGAGGAAGCACTGCATGGTCGTCAAATTCAGCCGATTTTGGTACCGTGAGCGTTTTTTGACGAAAATAAACACAGGATTATTCTTTCACTGATTCGATAAGTGTGCTATACTGAATAACGTATGGCTATTTGCTAAAATGAAAAAGAAAACAGCCGTGTTTTTACGGCGTGGATATACAAAGAATGATGCAGCGCAAAGGAAAGCTCCCTGCGGCGCAGGTGGCTTTTTTCGTTGCCAAAGAATATAAGTGAGGATCTTTTGGTGAAAAAAATCATAGCAAGTCTGATGTGTGTGGTCCTGCTGATGTTGTGCGCCGCCCCGGTTTATGCCGAAGAATTGCCGGCAGGAATCACCAGTCTGTCTTATTTTGTGATGGACGCAAAAACAGGTGCGCCTTTGTTTGGATGGAACGAAGATCGGTCGTATGATCCGGCTTCGGTTACAAAGGTTATGACGGTTGGCTTGGCGTGCGAAAAAGCACAAGGGGACTGGAGTACCCCGCTTACCGTCAGCCATGATGATGTACACAGCTTATGGAATACCGATTCCAGCCATATCGCTTTGCAGGAAGGCGAAGTTGTGGTGCTGGAGGATATGTTGTACGCAGCAATGATTGCCAGCGCAAACGATGCCTGTAATGTATTGGCGGAGTATCTCAGCGAGGACGGCACGATTGCTGGCGGCGTAGCCGTAATGAATGCCAAAGCACAAGAGCTGGGTTTGGAAAATACCCATTTTGCCAACCCGCACGGCATCTCGGAAGAGGGACATTACATTTCGGCGCGGGATTTGGCGACCATTTTGCGCTGGGCGCTGCAGCAGCCGGGATTTTATCAGATTTTTACCCGTGTTGACACCTATTATATGGACCCGACCAATCGGCAGGAGCAGGAGCGTGCCTTCTGGATGCACGATTATATGCGCCTGAGCGGCAGCGGCCATTACATCCCGGAAATTGTTGGCTCCAAGATGGGCTATACCGATGAAGCCCGATATACCTATGTGTGTCTGGCAGAAAAAGACGGCAAACAGCTGATTTGCTCTGTAATGAAGAGCAACATGAAGCAGGAAAAATATCTGGATACCGCAGCCATTTTGGATTATGCCTTCCAGAACTATCACAGCGTAGATATCCCGCCGCAGGCAGGTGCTGCGCAGGTAGGGGTTCGCGGCGGCGGTGATGTGTTTGGCACGGTGAATGCAGACCTTGGCGGTCTGAGTATCCTGCTGCATAACAGTCTGAACGAAGAAGCCGTTACCCTGACAGATACCGACCCGGAATATACCATCGGTGGCGCTATGCCGCAGGCGCATTACCAGATTGTTGGCGGCGATTACCAGATGGACAGTGTGGTTTCCGGCCCGATGACGTTGACCGGATTGGAAGAAGCCTTTGCGCATACACCGGAACAAAAATTTGAGCAGAAGGGTACAGCCGATCGAGTAGGAACAACCACCAGCTTGTTCTGGGTTCTTGTTGCTGTGGCGGCTGTGGCGGTCAGTGTGCTTTGGGGCGTTGGACGCCTGCGCGCCGGAAGAAAGCAGTTGCGTCATTTTACAAAATAGGGTATGATTATAAAATAAAAGTAGGGTATGCTGCCACAGGGAAAAGACAGCATGGAAAGGTAGGATTTCCTTGAGGAAAATGAAAGATTGTGCAGCCTCCTTTTGGAGGTATCGCTATCTGCTGCAAAATTTGGTCAGCCGTGATTTCAAGCTGAAATATCGCCGCAGTGTGCTGGGCGTATTGTGGAGCGTTTTGAATCCGCTGATGATGTGCTTGGTGTACTGGGTTGTCTTTGGCAGTTTTTTGGGTCAGGTCCGCGGCGGCGGTATCGACAATTTTATGGCTTATCTGATGATCGGTCAGTTGGCATTCTCCTTTTTCAATGACGCAACCACTGCTGGTATGAGCAGTGTTCTGGGTGCAGCACCGCTGCTGAAAAAGGTGTACATCCCCAAATATATTTTCCCACTGGAAAAATGCTGCTTTGCTATGGTGAACTGCTTCTTCAGTTTTCTGGCATTGTTGATGGTGATGATTCTGACCGGTACGCCGATGCATTGGAGCGCGCTGCTGGTTTGGTTCCCGATGATTACCCTGTTTATGTTTACACTGGGTATGGGGCTGTTTTTGTCTGCACTGGTCGTGTTTTTCCGCGATGTGATGCATATGTGGACCGTATTTACCACGGCTTTGATGTATGTTTCTGCTGTGTTCTATGATCCGCATACCATGTTGACACAGGGCTCTTTGGCTTACTATGTAGTTATGGCAAACCCCCTGTATTGGTACATTACTTCGATGCGTCAGGTCATTTTGTGGGGTAAGCCGCTGACGGCGCAGATGTATCTGATTTGCGGCGGCTGGGCTGTGGTATCCCTGACGCTCGGCGTGCTGGTATTCAGAAAGCTGCAGGACAAGTTTGTTCTGCATATCTAAGGGGGGAGGCATAGAAATGGAACCAATCATTCGTGTACAGGACGTTTCCATGCGCTTCAACCTGTCCAGCGAAAAGCATGAAAGCCTGAAAGAATATTTTATGGCATTGGTCAAGGGCCGACTGCACTACGATGAGTTTTTTGCGTTGAAACATGTCAATCTGGAGATTATGCCCGGCGAGTTTTATGGTCTGGTGGGCTTGAACGGCAGCGGTAAATCTACACTGCTGAAAACCATTGCGGGCGTGTATAAGCCCAGCAGTGGTTCGGTTACGGTCAATGGTACGATTGCGCCGTTGATTGAGCTGGGCGCTGGTTTCGATATGGACCTGACCGCACGGGAAAACATTTATCTGAATGGTACCGTGCTGGGTCATTCGCCCAAGTATCTGGATTCCAAGTTCGATGAAATCGTGGAATTCAGCGAGCTGAAGGACTTTTTGGATGTGCCTTTGAAGAACTATTCTTCCGGTATGGTGGCACGTCTGGCGTTTGCTGTAGCAACCATCACCAAGCCAGACATCCTGATTGCGGACGAAGTGCTGTCTGTCGGCGACTTTTTGTTCCAGCAGAAGTGCGAAAAGCGTATGCAGGAGCTGATGAGCGGCGGTACAACGGTGCTGTTTGTTTCCCATTCCATTGAGCAGGTGGAGCGTATGTGTACCAAGGTAGCCTGGCTGAGCCATGGTGAAGTAAAAATGAACGGTGACACGGCAACCGTCTGCGATGCATACAAAAAGGCACAGCGCGGCGAAGAATAATACAAACAATGGGCTGGGCGGAATGACCGGCCCGTTTTTCGTGTCTGGATTTGAACAAGAGAGGAGCCATCAAAATGGCAGAAAAAAAGGAACAGCAGGTCCGCAATGCAGATGCCCCGGTACAGGACAGCGTAGGCGGAATGGTACGGCGGCTCTTGAATCCGGTCCATATTTTTGAGTTGGCACAGCGCACCTGGCGCACCTTGCGAGAGGAAGGCGCAGAGCAGGTGTACCGTGATATCCGCTTCCGTATTGCATTGGCACGGCATCAGGAAATGTGGCAGCATCGTGCAGATTTGCCCACACGCCGCCAGCTGAAACTGCAGCGGGCAAACCCCATTGCAAACGGACCTGTGGTCAGTATCGTGGTACCGCTGTACAATACACCAGAGCGCTATTTGAATGAAATGCTGGAAAGCGTCAAGGCACAGACTTACCCCAACTGGCAGCTGTGTCTGGTGGATGCTTCTCAGCCGAGCCATGAATCCGTGCGGCACATCTGCCGCAAAGCGGCTGCCAAAGACTGCCGCATTGTCTATGAAAAGCTGGTGGAGAATCTGGGCATTGCGGGCAACACCAATGCTGGTTTTGCATTGGCAAAGGGGCAGTGGCTGACCCTGCTGGACCACGATGATACACTGTATCCCAATGCGCTGTATGAGATGATGCAGCTTGCACTGGAAAAGGATGCAGAGATGGTATACAGCGATGAAATCGTCGTTTCGGACGACGGTAAGGAGCTGGACGGCTATCATTTCAAACCGGACTATGCGCCGGACTATTTGAACGGCTGTAACTACATCACCCATCTGTGTATGTTCCGTCGGGATTTGTTTGTGCGTGCCGGCGGTCGTGAGGACCCCACCTATGACGGCGCACAGGATTATGATTTGATTCTGCGCCTGACTGAGCATTTGAGCAGCCCGAATAAGATCGTTCATTTACCCAAAGCCATGTATAACTGGCGTGCAAGTGCAGGTTCCACCGCAGAAAATCTGGTGGATGCAAAGCCATATGCCATCGAAGCGGGTCGTCATGCAATTATGGACCATCTGGAGCGTATGGGTCGTAAGGCAAAGGTGGAAAGCCAGATCAAGTTCCCCGGCGCATACCGTGTCCAGTACGCACTGACCGGAAATCCCAAAATCAGCATTATGATCCCCAACAAGGACCATATTGACGATTTGAGTCGCTGCTTGGAGAGTTTGTATGCCCACGCCGGTTATGATAATTTTGAAGTGATTGTGGCGGAAAACAATTCTACCGAGCCGGAAACATTTGATTATTACGAGCAGGCAAAGGAAAAATTTGCAAACCTGAAGGTAGTAACCTATCAGGGTGGTTTTAATTTTTCTGCTATCAATAATACGGCACGCAAAGCAGCAACGGGCGAATATCTGCTGCTGCTGAACAACGATATTGAATTGCTGACAGACGGTTTTTTGGCGGAAATGCTCAGTTATGCACAGCGCCCGGATGTGGGCGCAGTAGGTGCAAAGCTGTTCTACCCGGATGATACGATTCAGCATGGCGGTGTATTGCTGGGTATCAACGGCAGTGCAGGACACAGCCACAAATCCCACCCCAGAAACGCCAGCGGCGATTTGTACCGCCTGGTGACAGCACAGAATTATCTGGCAGTTACAGGTGCTTGTCTGCTGGTAAAAGCGGCACTGTACGATGCCTGCGGTGGTTTGGATGAAGCAGATTTTGCAGTCGCTTACAATGATATTGATTTTTGCCTGAAACTGCACGAAATGGGCTATCTGAACGTATTTACTCCGGAGGCGCAGGCTTACCATTATGAGAGCAAGAGCCGTGGTCAGGACACCGGTACCGCAGCCAATACCGCAAATCAGGAACGCTACGCCAAGGAACTGGCAGCTTTCCAGACAAAGTGGAACAAGTATCTGCCGGAGGGTGCAGACCCGTATTACAATATCCATTTCAACAATAAATTTGAAAACTTCGGCCTGAAATAAGGTCGATGGAGGATGGACATGAATCTGAAAGTAAAACGCCTTCGAGAGCTGGCACGTTATACGGTTACCGTAACAAAAGAAGAAGGCGTGGGTCCGATGCTGTGCAGAGCAAAAGGCTTTATCAAGCGCCGTTTTTTTAATAAAAAGGCCCGCTATCTGCCGGAAAAAGCAGTGCTGGAGCAGCAGCGCGAAGAAACCAAAAACGGCTGGGACTATGATACAATTAGTATTTTGACACCGCTTTATAACACGCCGGAAGGCTTTTTGCGGGAATTTCTGGATTCATTTGCACATCAGACCGCACCCGGTGGGCAGCTGTGTCTGGCAGATGCTTCGGACCCGGAACACGCATATGTGGGCGAAATGGTAAAATCCTATCAGGAAAAGGGCATAAATATCGCCTATGCCAAGATTGCCAACATGGGTATTTCTGCAAATACAAATGAAGCGGCAAAGCTGGCGCAGGGGACATATCTGGCGCTGGCAGACCATGATGACATTCTGGCACCGCACGCCATTTATACCATGCAGAAAGCCATTCGCAAGCTGCGGGATGCGGGAAAATCTCCGGATTTTCTGTACAGCGATGAGGCTTTGTTCTCCAAGGATATTCAGCACCCCACGGTAGGACATTTCAAGCCGGATTATGCGCCGGATTACCTGCTGTGCTGCAATTATATCTGCCATTTGGCAGTATTCCGTCGGGATTTGTTCGAAAGTCTGGGCGGAGAGCGTCCGGAATGCGATGGCAGTCAGGACCATGATTTGTTCCTGCGTCTGCTGGAAAAGACCGGTACCGCCTATCATGTGCCGCAGGTACTCTATTATTGGCGTGTACACGCAGCATCCACCAGCGGCGGTGTAGAAGCAAAACCCTATGTGGCGCTGGCAGCGAAAAAGGCATTGGCAGACCATCTGTCGCGTACCGGTGGGGAAGGTGAGGTCATGGACGGAATTTTCCCCAGCACTTACCGTGTTCAGTGGAAAATTCAGGGCGACCCCAAGGTTAGCATCTTGATTCCCAACAAAGACCACACCGAAGATTTGGAGCAGTGCCTGTCCAGTTTATATCAGCGCACGACCTACAAAAACTTTGAGGTCATTGTCATTGAGAACAATTCGACCGACCAGAAAACCTTTGCTTATTACGAAACGGCAAAGGAAAAGTACGAAAACCTGCAGGTCGTGTATTATCCGGATGGATTTAATTTCTCTGCCATCAACAACTTTGGCCGCAAAGCGGCAAGCGGCGAGTATCTGCTTTTGCTGAACAATGACGTGGAAATCCCTGCTGGCAGCGAAGAATGGCTGACCGAACTGGTGCGTCAGTGTGCTCGACCCAATGGTGCAGCGGTGTGCGGCGCAATGTTGTATTATCCCGATGGTACCATCCAGCACGCCGGTATTGTGACCGGTCTGGGCGGTTATGCAGGACACAGCCACAAATACCGCCGAAAAGGCGGCAGCGGTTATATGTTCCGTTTGGCGACCGTGCAGGATTTTTCTGCGGTAACGGGTGCCTGCCTGTTGGTGCGCAGCGATGTGTATGATGAAATGGGCGGTCTGGATGAAAAGTTCTCGGTTGCATTCAATGACGTGGATTTCTGTCTGCGGGTACGGGATGCTGGTTATCGCATCGTTTGGACACCCTATGCAGAGCTGATTCACCATGAAAGTATCAGCCGCGGTCTGGATGAAAAAGATGAGGCAAAGAAAAAACGCTTTGCCGGAGAGCAGCAGCGTCTGTATCAGGTGCATACCCGAGAGGGCATCTTAAACGATCTGTATTACAATCCCAGCCTGACCAAAGACCGGGAGGATTTTTCCGAAAGTGCAGATTTGCGGAACTTGAAACACCCGGAAATTTAAGTCCATTTTCGACAAAAACACCCGGAAGCTTGAAAAGTACGACCAATTCGTTTATAGTATGCAGTATTAAACAGGAGAGTCGAGCGTTTCGCTCGTGAAAAAAAGCAGAGGAGAATGCATTTATGAAGGAAGTGGAACAGCGCATCCTGCAGGACGGTAATGTCCGCGAGGGTAACGTATTGAAAGTAGACACCTTTTTGAATCATCAGCTGGATGTTGAGCTGCTGGATCATGTGGGTGCAGAATTTTATCGTCTGTACAAGGATGCAGGCGTCAATAAGATTTTGACCATCGAGGCTTCCGGCATTGCCATCGCCTGCATGACCGCAAAGTATTTCGATGTTCCGGTTGTGTTCGCAAAGAAGGCAAAGAGCAAGAATCTGGACGGCGAGCTGTATACCTCTGTCGTAAAGTCCTTTACTTACGGCAAGGAATACAATGTTACCGTGGCACAGAAGTTCCTGAGCGAAAAGGATACCGTCCTGATTCTGGACGACTTCTTGGCAGACGGCAAGGCACTGGATGGTCTGCTGGATATCTGCAAGCAGGCAGGTGCTAAGGTTGCCGGTGCAGGTATCTGCATCGAAAAGGGTTTCCAGCCCGGCGGCAAGCGTCTGCGTGATGCAGGTGTGCGCGTAGAAAGCCTGGCAATCGTAGAAGATATGAACGCAGAAACGGGCGAGGTTCGTTTCCGCGAGCAGTAAGTTTTTGTGGAGGCCGCCCATCTTGGGCGGCTTTTCCCGCAAATGAGGGGGAAAGGATATGCACGTTTGGGGACATTTTAAGACCATTACCCGGCATAAACTGCTGGTGATGAAATACTGCTTTGCCTGTGGGCTGTATCGGCAGGGCCTTGCCCATGATATGAGCAAATATACCCCAACTGAATTTATCCCGGGCTGTCGGTATTATCTGGGTATGCGCAGCCCTAATGATGGTGAGCGGCATGCAAAAGGCTATTCGGCTGCATGGCTGCACCACAAGGGGCGCAACAAGCACCATGTGGAATACTGGGTGGATTATGTACCCGGCAGCAAGCTCCCGATGGATGGTGTGAAAATGCCGCTGCGTTATGTGTGCGAGTCTGTCTGTGACCGCATTGCAGCTAGCCAGATCTATCAGGGAGATGCGTATCAGGATAGCTCTGCATGGGAGTATTTTTGCCGCAGCAGTGACCACTATTTGCTCCATCCCGACACACGCGCCATGCTGGAAAAGCTGCTGCAAATGGTGCGGGATGAGGGTCAGGACGCAACATTCCGATACATGAAAGCACTTGTGAAAAAAGGACAGGAATATTAACTGGGTTGAAAGGCAGGAAGTGAGCAATGCAGCCTGAAAAAATCATTGATGCCCATGTGCATCTTTTTGGACCGGACCCCTGGGCGGATGATTTGGCGCACCAGATGGGTCATATCAACACAGAAGAACATCTGCTGGAGCAGTTCGATCAGCTGAATATTGTACACGGCGTGGTTATGGGCAATGCGGACCCTACCCCCGATGCGTATCAGATGAGTGACCGGTTCCATTATTGCGTCGGTCTGGAAGGCCGACAACTGCAGCGTCTGGGTGTGGACAAAGTGCCTGCTATGGTGGAGGAACACCTGCGTCGTGCGCAGTGCTGCGGCATCAAGCTGTATCCGGGTTACGATGCACATTTTATCAGTGACGCGCTGTATCAACCCTACTATGAGCTGGCGGAAAAGTACGGCAAACCTGTTGCGATTCATACAGGTCAGACACAGGGCGGAGAGGGTAAGCTGAAATATTGTCACCCGATGACGCTGGATGATGTGGCAACTGAGCATCCCTATGTGCAGTTTGTAATGTGTCATTTTGGCAATCCATTCTTGGTTGATGCGGCAGCAGTACTGGAAAAGAATGAAAATATGACAGCGGATATTTCCGGCTTTTTGGCTGGTATTGAGGATCTGGATACTTATTTCGAAGAAAAGTGGCATTATGTGAATATGCTGAAAGGCTGGTTGAGCTACGGCGATTATTGGGATCGAATTCTGTTCGGTACCGACTGGCCGGGTGTGAATATGTCCAACTACACAGAGTTCATCGACCGCCTGATTCCGGATAAGTATAAGCAGGAAGTCATGTTTGATAACGCAAATCGTGTGTATCAGCTGGGTCTGTAAAAAGAAAAGAAAACCATTGCTGCCGGTACCTGTTTATGGGTGCGGGCGGCATTTTGCGTGTGAGAAAAACAGAAAAGCGGAAGTATAACAGTGCCTTTTGTGGTGGAGGAGATGGAATCATGACACAATTTTTGGTTCGAAAATTTGTGAAAAATGCGGATGATGTAAAATCCAGTGCAGTGCGTACCGCATACGGTCAACTGGCGGGCATTGT
This sequence comes from uncultured Faecalibacterium sp., assembly GCA_937880095.1. Taxonomy (GTDB): domain Bacteria; phylum Bacillota; class Clostridia; order Oscillospirales; family Ruminococcaceae; genus Faecalibacterium. The sequence goes on from CALFLK010000023.1 coordinate 108,424, forward strand.
AGGCATCATCTGCAACGTACTGTTGTTTGCGGGTAAGTTTGCGGTAGGTACGCTGTTTGGTTCTATCGCCATTACAGCAGATGCTATGAACAACCTGTCAGACGCATCCAGCAACGTAATCAGTCTGCTGGGTTTCCGGTTGGGCGCCATAAAACCGGATGAACATCATCCGTATGGTCATGCGCGATTTGAGTATCTGGCAAGTTTGGCGGTCAGCGTGATGATCCTTTCCATTGGCTTGGATCTGCTGAAAGAGTCTGTGGGTAAAATCCTGCACCCGGAGGCAGTTGCGTTCAGCTGGCTGTCGGTAGCAGTTCTGGTTGCATCTATTCTGGTCAAGTTCTGGCTGAGTGTGTTCAATCAAAAGCTGGGCACCAAGATCGACTCGGATTCTCTGTTGGCTACTGCAGCAGACAGCCGTAATGACGTGCTGTCTACGCTGGGCGTCCTGATTGGTACTTTTCTGGTTCGCTGGACGAATATGCCTGTGCTGGACGGTGTGATGGGTCTTGTGGTGGCTGGACTGATTTTGTGGGCAGGTTATGGTCTGGTAAAAGAAACCCTCAGCCCGTTGCTGGGCGAAACACCTGACCCGGAAATGGTGCAGCATATTCAGGAAAAAGTAATGAGTTATCCGAATGTTATGGGTACTCACGATTTGATGGTTCACGATTACGGTCCGGGACATCAGTTTGCTACTCTGCATGTGGAATTCCCGGCGGAAATGAATGTGCTGGATGCGCACGATTTGGTGGACGACATCGAGCGAGATTTCCTGAAAGAGGATAACCTTATGGTTACGATTCACTATGACCCCATCGTGACAGCGGATCCCCGCGTAAAAGAAATCCGTACGGGTCTGGCAGAGACGCTGAAAAAGATCGACCCGGCATTGTCTTTGCATGACTTGCGCATTGTACCCGGTACGACCCATGTTAATGTGCTGTTTGACTTGGTGACACCCGCAGGTTATACAGGAGATAAGGCGGCTGTTGTTGCGGAGCTGCGCAAAGCAGCGCGCGCAATGGATGAACATTACATTTGCGTCATCAAACTGGAACAGGCTTATGTAGGCTGAGCATAAAAGCCAATAGAACCTGAAACATAACGAACAATGTCCGATTGATTTTGCCAATCGGGCATTTTTTTATGGAGAATTTCAGCAGCAGGGTGAGAAAGCGTCGTTTGGCAGAAATGCAGAAGAAAACACGAAGCAAAATCCTTTTTACTCCATGAAAAAGAGCGTGCGGTGCAGTCGGACAATGGTGTTCTCGTTGCAATTTTTGCTGGGTTGTTTTATACTGTACTCTGTATCATTTTGTAATTTTGGGAAAAATAACGTCGGAAAACCAGAATGCTGTTTACGATATTTGCTGGCGGGTACGGCGCGGAAGGAATGAGTATTATGGGAAACCTTCGTCTCGCTGCCAGCATCCAAAGCTGGGCAGAAACCGAGGATGAAACATTCTATGCAAAAATGCAGGAGCTGGGCTATACCGGGCTGGAAGTCATGCCGGAACGTGTGTTCCCGGAAGAAACCTATGCCCATCTGACCGGTGCAACCCTGTTTACAGGATATTTGTATCAGAGCTTCGGTCTGAAGATTGCCGGTTTGTCGCCGGTTTTACGCGGACTGGGCAAAGCGGTGACCAATCCGATTGACCAGGAAATGCAGGAGGATGCCATCGCAGCTGCTTGTCGGTTTGCAGCATCCTGCCATTGCAACACGCTGGTGATGGAGTGCGATACTCTGCCGGAAGAACGCTTTTTGAATACCTGCGGTTTGCTGGCTTCTCAGTATAACTGCACACTGGTGTTGGAGCCCAAGGCAGGTCTGTCGGTTTTGATGCTGTGCCGCTATGTGAAAATGCTGGGCATTCTGGGTCTGGCAGTGTGCTTGAATGTGGGTACGATGCTGGCAGGCAGCGAAAAGGTTGCAGAGCTGATTGAGTATCTGCCGTTAATCAGCCATGTGCGTATTTGTGAGCCGGATCTGGGAGCCATTCAGCCCCACAGCATCCATCGGGAATTGGCACTGCTGCTGAAGGGTCTGGGTTATCAGGGCTGGATTACCGTACAGATGAATCCTGCTGACGCACAGGCAACCGAAAAATCTCTGGCATACGTGGCAGAAACCTTTGTGTAAGCTCTCCCCCAAAAGATGACATCGAAAAAGAAAGAGGAACCAATTTGTCGAAAGTTGTAATTATCGGCGCAGGTGCAGCCGGATTGATGGCGGCAGGTGCCGCAGTGCGTGCAGGGCATACGGTCACTGTTTTGGAACACACCGATAAGCCCGGTCAGAAAATTCTGGTCACAGGAAAAGGTCGCTGCAATGTGACCAATGACTGCACGACGGAAGAATATCTGAATCATGTGCGTGCAAATCCCCGCTTTTTGTTTTCGTCGCTGGCGGCATTTCCGCCGCAGGCTGCCATGGATTTGTTTGAGCAGCTGGGTGTTCCGCTGAAAACCGAGCGCGGCCGCCGTGTATTCCCGGTATCGGACCGGGCAGAGGATATCCGTCAGGCACTGTTGTATTATGCAGACGGTGCGCGTATTGTATATGATGGCGCAGAAAAGCTGATTCTGGAGCCTCTGGCAGTAACCGAAGAGCAGCCTGCTGTACCCCAGAACCCGAAGCACCCGAAAAAAGCCAAAAAAGGTCCGCCCCTGCGCTGTGTAGGCGTAGAAGGTCGTTCCGGCAAACGCTATATGGCAGATGCGGTTCTGGTGGCAACTGGTGGCAAGAGTTACCCCACTACGGGCAGCACCGGTGACGGCTACAAGCTGGCAGAGCAGGCAGGACATAACATCGTTGAGCCGGTACCCAGTCTGGTCAGTCTGGTATCTTCGGATTTGGACTGCAAAAAGATGATGGGCCTGTCGCTGAAGAATGTGAACCTGACTCTTTTGGAGGACTGCAAGCCTGTTTTTTCGGAGCAGGGCGAAATGCTGTTTACCCACTTTGGTATCAGCGGACCGCTGACCCTGAGTGCATCCAGCCATCTGGGCGATATGCGCAAGCATAAGTATGTGGCAGAAATCGACCTGAAACCGGCACTGTCGGAACAGCAGCTGTATGACCGCATTACCCGCGATTTTGCGCTGCTCAGCGCACATTCCGCACAGGGTGCACTGGTAAAGCTGCTGCCGGCAAGTATGCAGCCTGTAATGGTGGAGCGCTGGGGCATTGACCCTGCCACTAAGGCAAACCAAATCACTCGTGAGCAGAAGCAGCAGCTGGTGGAGCTGTGCAAGCACTGGAAGGTGCATATCTCCAACCGTGGTGATTTGGCGCACGCTGTCATTACGGCAGGCGGTGTGGATGTGCGTCAGGTAGACCCCAAGACCATGCAGAGCAAAAAGGCACAGGGCCTGTATTTTGCAGGTGAAGTGCTGGACGTAGACGCCTATACGGGCGGCTATAACCTGCAGATTGCCTGGTGTACGGCACAGGCATTTGCATGCGGTTTGTAAAATAAACAAAAATCATAGGAGGAATCGAACTATGGTATCGGTTGCAATCGACGGCCCGTCCGGTGCGGGCAAATCCAGCTTGGCAAAACGCTTGGCAAAAGAGCTGAGCTATGTGTATGTGGACACGGGCGCAATGTTCCGTGCCATTGGTTTGTATGCACTGCGTCAGGGTGCTGACCCGGCGGATGCACAGGCAGTGACTGCATTGCTGCCGCAGATTCATCTGACGCTGGCTTCCATCGACGGCGCACAGCATATCTATCTGAACGATGAGGACGTAAGCACCGAAATTCGTCAGGAACAGGTGGGCATGGCAGCTTCCGCTGTAGGTGCAAACCCGGCAGTGCGCAGCTTCTTGCTGGAGCAGCAGCGTGCGCTGGCAGAAAGCCAGAACATCCTGATGGATGGCCGTGATATCGGCACGGTCGTGCTGCCCAACGCTACGGTCAAAATCTATCTGACCGCCAGCGCTGAAGCACGCGCCCAGCGCCGTCTGCTGGAATTGCAGGAAAAAGGTCAGGAAACCGATTTTGAGACCGTTTTGGCGGATATTCGTCAGCGTGACTATCAGGACACCCATCGTGAGGCAGCACCCCTGCGTCAGGCGGAGGATGCCGTTTTGGTGGATACCTCTGAACTGGACTTTGAGCAGAGCTTTGCTCGTATGAAAGAAGTCATTCTGGACAATATTCACTAAGAAAGAGGTTATTCGCTTATGTGGTTGTATTACCTGTTACTGCCCGGTGCATGGGTGGTTTGGCACATCGCATTCCGCATTCGAGTATACGGCCGGGAAAATCTCATCAAAGACCGAGGCTTTATTCTGGCACCCAACCATATTTCTGCTATCGACCCGGTGTTTGTGGCAATCAGCCGCTTCTGGGGCAGGCAGATGTGGATTTTTGCCAAAAAAGAATTGTTCCAGATCAACTGGCTGGTCAGCTGGTTTTTGCGCCAGGGCGGTGGCATTGCCGTGCGCGGCAGCAAAGACGATCGTGCTACCGTGGACAGAATGATCGAGGAATGTAAAAAGGGTCGGGGTCTGATGATTTTTGCAGAGGGCACCCGTGAAAAGGAAAATAAACTGCTGCCGCCCAAAAGTGGTGCGTTTGTCATCGCATCTGCGGCACAGGTGGACATCGTTCCCTGCCGCATTATTTACGATACACCCGACGGCAAAATGCATTTGTTCTGCCGGGTGCGGGTGTGCTTTGGCGAAGCCATTCATGCAAAAGATCTCGCTATGGAGAATAAGCGGGATATGGCGATACTGCGTGCAAACAAGGCACGTCTGACCAAAGCGTGGGAAGATTTGTACACAACCTATCATTTCTGACAGGAGGACATAAATGGAAATCATTCTGGCAAAAACTGCCGGTTTCTGTTTCGGCGTGAACCGTGCGGTCACGCTGACCTATCAGCTTTTGGAGCAGGGAAAGAAAATTTCTACCCTAGGTCCGCTGATTCATAACCCTCAGGCAGTCAAAGATTTGGAGTCCAAGGGTGCTTACACCGCAAAAGATGTGGCAGATGTACCCGATGGATACGAAGTCGTTGTGCGCAGCCACGGCGTGCCCAGCAGCGTCTACGACGAGATCACTCAGCGCGGTCTGGTATGCCACGACGCAACCTGTCCCTTTGTAGCCAAAATTCACCGCATTGCGGAAGAAGCTGACAAAGTGGGCGCTGTGCTGCTGGTGGCAGGCGATGCAAAGCACCCGGAGGTGCAGGGCATCGTAGGACACACAAAGGGAGAAGTCTTTGTTTTTGACGATTTAGCTACATTAAAGTCGTGGAAAGGTCCAAAAATTGACACCCAACCCCTGTATGTTGTAGCACAAACCACATTTCAGGTTACAAAATGGATGGAATGTGCGGAGTTTTTAAAAAAAGGGTATACAAACGCACGAATTTTTGATACAATATGCAATGCGACGTGGGCGAGGCAACAGGAAGCGGAAGACCTCAGCCAAAAATGCGATATTATGATCGTCATTGGCGGTCATCATTCTTCCAATACCCAAAAGCTGCTTACGGTCGCCGAAAAACACACTCGGGCCTACGCTGTCGAAACAGCGAGCGAAATTCGGCGGGAGTGGTTTCGAAGTGTAAAAACGGCGGGCGTGACGGCCGGGGCTTCAACGCCATCGTCTATTATTGAGGAGGTACTTAACAGTATGAGCGAAATTAATGACAGCATGAGCTTCGAAGAGATGCTTGCAGCAACTGAGGAGAAGCGTGTTCATGCAGGTAGTATTGTGAAAGGAATCGTAACCAGCATTTCCGCTAACGAGATCCAGGTGGATATCGGTGCGAAGCAGACCGGCTTTGTCAAGCTGAGCGAGCTGACCGACGATTCTTCCGCAAAGATCGAGGATCTGGTCAAGGTCGGTGAAGAGCTGGACCTCATCGTCGAGAAGGTTATGGATCAGGACGGCGTTATCCATCTGTCCCGCAAGAAGCTCGCATCTCGCAAGGGCATGGAAGAAATCGCTAAGGCAGCTGAGGCTGGCGAAATCCTGGAAGGCGACGTTACCGAGTTCAACAAGGGCGGCGTTGTCGTTACCATCAAGGGCGTTAAGGTGTTCGTTCCCCGCAGCCAGGCTACTATGCGCCGTGACGAGGACTACACCCAGCTGGTTGGCCAGCACGTTCAGCTGGTCGTTACCGAGTGCAGCGGCCGCAAGATTGTTGGCAGCATCAACAAGGTCACCGCTGAAGCTAACAAGGCTAAGCGCGAAGAGTTCTGGGCAAACGTTGAAGTGGGCAAGACCTACACCGGCGTTGTCAAGAGCCTGACCAGCTACGGTGCATTTGTGGACATCGGCGGCGTTGACGGCCTGTGCCACATCAGCGAGCTGAGCTGGAACCGCATCAAGCACCCCTCTGAGGTTGTTTCTGTTGGTGACTCCATCGAAGTCTACGTTAAGGACATCGATACCGAGAACCACAAGGTTTCTCTGGGCTACAAGAAGTCTGAGGACAACCCCTGGGAGAAGCTGAAGAACGAGTATCCCATCGGCAGCACCTTTGAGGCACCCGTTGTTTCCATCACCAAGTTCGGCGCATTTGTTCGCATCCTGCCCGGCGTTGACGGTCTGGTTCACATCAGTGAGATCAGCAACGAGCGCGTGGAGAAGGTCGGCGACGTGCTGAAGGTTGGCGATATGGTCAACGTGAAGCTGCTGGATGTTGACTTCGACAAGAAGCGCATCAGCCTGTCCATGAAGGCTCTGCTGAGCGACGCAGAGGATGCTGAATAAGCACTAACAAGCTACCTAAAAGCCCTCGCCTGATTCAGGCGAGGGCTTTTTTGCATCCTGTATTTTCAGTTTTGCAGCACTGTGGTATAATAGTATCGTTGATTCTGAAAAAAGGAGAATCGGTATGGAAACCATTCGTAAATTATGGAAAAAGTACGGAGAGGTACTCCGTTATCTGTTTTTTGGCGTGTTGACCACCCTGCTGAATATTGTTCTGTACAGCTTGTTTCAGATGCTGTTTGGATATGAGGCTGCAAACGGCTGGGCAAATATTCTGAACAATGTAATCTGCATTTTGTTTGCATACGGAACAAACCGCCTTTGGGTGTTTGCAAGCAAGACTCACGGCAAAGAAGCATGGCAAGAGTTCGGTAAATTTGTTACCTGCCGTCTGGGTACGCTGGTAATTGATACATTGATTATGGTTGTGGGCGGTAACTGGATCGGACCCATGCTGGTTGCGCCCCAGTGGCTGAAGCTGTGGGGTACCGGTGTAAAGGTAATCTCCAATGTGGTTGTAGTTTTGCTGAATTATATATTCAGCAAATTGCTGATATTCAAAAAGTAAACCGAATAACAGGAGGTCTGTACGATGAAAAAGCATAAAAAAGGTTTTGCGTTCCGTTTGACCGGTATGATTCTGGGCTTTACGGCATTGGCAGTTGCCATCACAGGTATGGTATTCAGTTTGATCGGTTGGCATATGGGCAAGGCAAACGACAGCAAAAAACGATAAAAACAGGAGATAGATACTATGGATAAAAAAGAAATCATGTCCCGCGTGGATCACACTCTGCTGAAAGCAGATGCAACCTGGGCTCAGATTCAGCAGCTGTGCGATGAAGCAATCGAAAACGGCTGTGCATCTGTCTGCATCAACACTTGTTATGTAAAGCAGGCAGTCGAGTATATGGCGGGTCGTGTTCCGGTATGCTGCGTGGTAGGTTTCCCTCTGGGCGCAATGGATACCGCATCCAAGTGCTTTGAAGCAAAGACCGCTGTGGAAAACGGCGCACAGGAAGTGGATATGGTCATCAACATCGGCTGGCTGAAGGACAGTCGCTATGAGGATGTGAAGAACGAAATCGCTGCAGTCAAGGCTGCTGTGGGTGATAAGGTTCTGAAAGTCATCATTGAGACCTGCCTGCTGACCGACGAGCAGAAGGAAATCATGTGTGATATCGTGCCGGAAGCCGGTGCAGATTTCATCAAGACCAGCACCGGTTTTTCTACCGGCGGTGCAACCTTTGCAGATATTGAGCTGTTTGCTCGCTGCGTTAAGGGTCGCTGCAAGATCAAGGCTGCTGGCGGTATCTCCACTGTGGAAGATATGGAAAAGTTCATTGCGCTGGGTGCAGACCGTCTGGGGACCAGCCGTGCTGTGAAGCTGATGAACGGTGAAGAAGCAAAGGGCTACTAAGTATTTGAAAAAGAGCGAGGCACAGGCTGCTGTGTTTCGCTCTTTTTTTGTTTGCACGAGAAAAACAGCGTGGTCATAAAGTTTTTACAAGTGCCGCTGGCTGTCATACTTGGCAGGTAGGAAACCCCGTGATATACTATAAGCTGTGTAATTATAGCTGGAATGCAGGAGGGAGCTGACGCTATGAAACGGTCGTGGATAGTTGCCACAGCGCTTTTGCTGATGGTCGCATTGTTGTGCGGCTGTACAGCTGGCGGCAGTGTGGATGAGCTCCTGCGTGCGCCGCAGCTTTCGGTCAATGCAAAGGCGGTACAAAGCGCTTTGAATAACTATCTGGGAGAAACCATTCAGCTGCGCTATCCCAATCGGGGTGACTTTTTGACTCCGTACTTCTTTGGAGATTGGGATGGCGACGGAGAAATCGATGCTGCGGTATTGTACCAGTCCTCTGGAAGTGTCAATGTCCAGCTTGCCCTGCTGCAGCGGGATGAGGATGCTAACTGGAAGGTAGTCAGCACAGTAGAGGGACTTTCTGCGGCAGTGGATTCCGTACAGTTGGCGGTGATGCAGTCTACCGGTGCAGAACAAATCATGGTGGGTTACGCTACGGCGGGTGACACCTATTTGGCGGTATACAACTTGCATGATGGAGAATTGGAAACCGTATTGCAGCAGCCCTATACCCAGTATTTGGTGGAAGAGATTACTGGCGACCATCAGGACGATTTGATTGTTTTAACGGCAGATGATGCCGGAAAAACACAAGTACAGGTTTTGATTGGTGATGGAAACCGCTTTACGCAGCTGCCGGTAATTGAATTGTCAGATAAGCAGTTTTCCGGTTGTGCTTCTTTGGCAGCTGGAAAAGGCGCAGAAGACGGGCGATATTTGGTGTTGGATGGCTGGACCGGCGTAGGCGGACAGGATTTGGCGTCGGTGATGTTCCAATATGACCCTGAGAACCAGCGTATGGTGGAAGCCGATTTGGAAGGCACAGACAATTTATATGAAACGACCGTTCGCTATGTACCGTGCCTGATCAGTCAGGATTTGGATGGGGACGGTGTAGTGGAAATTCCCACCCAGCCGGAAGAATCCGGCGTTTTGAGCTTGACCAAGGCAAAGCGATACTCGTTTGTGCGGTGGATGGATTTTACGGATGTGCCGTCCGAAAAGAGTTTTGGACTGCTGGATGAAGCGTATGGTATTTATATGCAGCTGCCATCCCAATGGGAGGGCAATCTGCTGTTAACTGATGGTGAGGACGATACCGTTGAGCTGTATAATCTGGCAGGCGATCGGCTGTTGATGCGCCTGCGTATCACAGACAAAACTGCGACAGCAGGCTGGTATACCATTGGTTTGGTGGCATCCCATCAGATTCAGATACAGCTGGGGGATAGTGTGACCAATTTAGAAATAGCAAATATGCGCGGCGGAGTCTATCTGCTGTAACGATTTCCAAAAAGGAGAAACGACAACCATGAAGCGTATTTTGGTGGTAGAGGACGAGGCAAGCATTCGAGAGATGGTTGCGCTGAATCTGAAGATGCACGGGATGGAAGCCGTGGAAGCAGAAAGTGCGGAACAGGCATTGGAATTGTTGGCAAAGAGCGAACCCTGTGATGCAGCGCTGCTGGATGTGATGCTGCCGGGCATGAACGGCTTTTCCCTGTGCGAAGAGATTCGCAAAAAAGATGACGCGATTGGCATTATCATTGTGAGCGCAAAGGGACAGGAAATTGATAAGATTCGAGGTCTTTCCCTTGGCGCAGACGACTACATTACCAAGCCATTTTCTGTCAGTGAGCTGCTTGCCCGACTGGATGCACTGTGCCGTCGAGTGACGCGCGCACCCGCAGCGGAAAGTACGGAGCATCTGGAATCCGGAGAGTTTGTTCTGGATAAGAGCAGCCGTACCTTTTCCAAAAACGGGCAGCCGATTGATTTGACGCAGGTGGAATTTCAAATCATGGAGCTGTTCTTTGAGAATGTTGGGATAGCGCTGGAGCGAGAAAAAATCCTGAAGGGCGTATGGGGCGAAAATTATTTCGGCGATGTTAAAATCGTGGATGTGAATATCCGCCGTCTGCGTATGAAAATCGAGGAGGAACCCTCTAACCCTAAACACATCCTGACGGTGTGGGGCTACGGTTACCGCTGGAATTAACAATCGGCATTCACAGGAAAGGAGGGCTGTCTGATGCGAAGTGGTATTACGCGGCGTTGGCTGAAAGGCAGCCTGTTGACCATTGTGCTTGTGTTGCTGCTGGCGGAAGCGGTCTTTTTGAAGCTGTACAGCCAAAGCTGTTACAGTAGCGTGCGCCAAAAAATGCAGATGCAGTTTTCGACCATGATCGGTCAGCTGAACACCTATGCCGGAGAAAGCGAAGAAGCAACAGCCCATGCCCGCAGCATGGCACTGCGCCGTATGGTGGAGCAATTTCAGGAAAAAGATAAATTCGAGTTTATGTTGCTGGATGCGTGGGGTGACGTGATTGCCTCCACCAGTGGCGTTTCGGTGGAAGGCATTGTCAGCACAAAAGACTTTGCCGAAGCACAGCTGGATGGCATCAATGGCAGTGCAACCTACAAAACAGATACCGGTGAATGGGTCATGGCATCCTGTATGCTGCTGCCATACAATGCCGAGGATGTGGCAGCTTTGCGGCTGGTCACCAGTATGACATTGGTGGATGCCCAAATGCGCAGTGTGGTTTTGCTGAGCTTGCTGGTAGTCGCTACGATTTTTGGCGGCGCAGTGGTATCCGGTATGTATTTTGTGCGCAGTATCGTGCAGCCGCTGGGCGATATGGAACGCACTGCTGCCAGCATTGCGGCGGGCGATTTGAGTGTGCGCCTGCCTGCCAAGGGCGACAGTCGGGATGAAATTGATCGGCTGAGCGTTTCCATCAATCGGATGGCAGAAGGCTTAGCGGAAACCGAACGGATTCAAAATGAATTTATCAGCTCGGTATCCCATGAGCTGCGTACACCCTTGACCAGTATCAAGGGCTGGATTGAAACGCTGGAAATGATCCATGACCCAACCGATGAAAATTACGGCAAGGGACTTTCCATTATCAGTTCCGAAGCGGATCGGTTGTATAACATGGTGGAAGAGCTGCTGGATTTTTCCCGCTTGCAGAATGGTCGGTTACCAGTTGTGATGCAGCCGCTGGATTTGGTGGCGGAAGTCACGGATGCGGTATTGTTTTTGGAACCGCGGTGCAGTCAGAATGGCTTGAATCTGGTATATGAAGAACCAGAAGAAACCATCCCGGTTTTTGCAGATCCGGATCGTCTGCGGCAGGTATTCATCAATGTGATGGACAACGCCGTGAAATATTCCGTGATGGGCGGGCGTATCACCGTAAAGGTGTGGGCCGGAAAAAAGAAAGCCTTTGTGGAAATCTTTGATCAGGGCCGAGGAATTTCTCCGACGGACCTGAGCAACGTGAAATCCAAATTTTATAAAGGGAAAAACGCCGTGTGGGGCAGTGGTATCGGATTGGCTTTGGTGGATGAAATCATGACAGCACAAAACGGTACGCTGGATATTCGCAGTACGCTGGGCCGAGGTACAGTTGTTACCTTGGGCTTGCCGCTGTACAGACCGGATAAAAAGCCATAGGCGGAATAGGAGAATCCAATGAAACAACAAGAAACCTGTAAATTTAAGACCAGTGTGGGCGGTCAGGCTTTGATGGAAGGCATTATGATGCGCGGACCGGAAAAGATTGCCTGCGCAGTACGCCGTCCGGACGGTACGCTGGATATTACCGAAGAACCCGTCAAACATTATTTTTGGCAGAAAATCCCCTTTGTGCGTGGTACCTGCTCGATGGTGGACAGCCTGCTGACAGGCTATCGCTACCTGATGCATTCTGCTGAGGTAAGCATGGGCGACGATTACGAAGAGGAAGAACCCTCCAAGTTCGAAAAGTGGCTTACCGACCATCTGGGCGAAAAAGCAGAAAACTTTTTTATGATGTGTGCAGCCTTCATGGGCGTTGCGCTGGCACTGGTGCTGTTTGGTGTATTGCCTACGGCAATCGCAAGTGTCGTGAATTATTTTATCCCGCTGGGCCGCTGGGGCAGTACGATTCTGGAGGCGCTGTGCAAGGTCAGCATTTTCCTGACTTACATGGTGATGGTCAGCAAGATGAAAGAGATTCATCGCGTGTTCCAGTATCATGGTGCAGAGCATAAGACCATTGCCTGCTACGAAGCCGGTGAGGAGCTGACGGTGGAGAACGTGCGCAAGTACACTCGTTTCCATCCTCGCTGCGGTACCAGCTTCCTGGTTTTGATTATCATCATCAGTGTGTTCCTATATGGTATTCTGCCTTGGGGCAATGCAGCACTGCGTGTGCTGTATAAGCTGCTGTTGCTGCCGGTGGTTATGGGCATTGGTTACGAACTGCTGAAGCTGTGCGGTCGCTGCGATAACTGGCTTACCCGCATCATCCGTGCACCGGGTCTGTGGGTACAGCGCTTGACCGTTTTTGAACCGGACGACAGCATGATTGAAGCTGCCATTGCAGCAGTGACCCCTGTTCTGCCGGAAAATCCGGAGGATGGCAAATGGTAAGCTTTGTGGGACTGACCCCGCGGAAAGCGGTACAGGCTGTGACACAGCGCTTGCAGGCAGCCGAATGCCCGGATGCAGACTTTGATGCCTTGCAGCTGGTACGGCTGGTTTTAGGGCGAGATGTACGCACCTGTGTGCTGCCTTTGACCGAACAGCAGGCAGAAACATTGGAAAGCTATACCGCCCGTCGGGAAAGCCGAGAGCCGTTGCAATACATCTGCGGCAGCTGGCCATTTTTGGATTTTGAACTGGCGGTAGGTCCCGGTGTGCTTTGCCCCCGTGCGGATACCGAAACCATTCTGGAGAGCTTGCAGACCGTGCTGAAAGAAGCACCCCGCAAGGTGCTGGATTTGTGCGCCGGAACGGGTGCGTTAGGTATTGGCTGCAAACGATTCTGGCCGTCTGCACAGGTTACCTGTGTGGAGAAAAGCACGAAGGCATTTCAGTATCTGGAAAAGAATGCAGTACAGGCACTGCGTCCCTTAACGGTTCAGGCGGAAATGGGTGATTTGTTCACTTGGCATGAATCTCTGGAATCGGAAAGTCTGGATGTGATTTTGTGCAATCCGCCTTACCTGACTGCGGACGAAATGGACGACTTGCAGCCTGAAGTTGCACAGGAGCCTGCAATGGCGCTGGATGGCGGTACCGATGGTCTGGTGTTTTATCGTGCGCTGGCACAGCAGTATCTGCGTCCCATGCGACCCGGCGGTTGGCTGGCGCTGGAAATCGGCTGGGAACAGGCAGAACAGGTGGAACAACTGCTGCAGGATACTGGCTGGACAGAAGTGCAGACGAAAAAAGATTATGCAGGCAATGACCGCTGTGTTCTGGCACGACGTCCGCTTTGAAAGTCCTAATTATAGGATGGACAATCGGGTATACTAATGTTGTCAAAAAGAAAAAAGCAAAAGAAAGATTTTACAACTAATGGTTGTGTTTTGCAACAGAAACGTGTATAATACCTTTTGTGAGTAAACGAATACGCGCCGCTTCGGCAGGGCGCAGGCATAAAGGAGCGAATCGAAAACATGGCAGCAGAGAAAAAGAATGCAGCAAAGGCTGTGGCCGGTAAGCAGGATGCACTGGCAAATGCGCTGGCACAGATTGAAAAGCAGTTCGGCAAGGGCGCTATTATGAAGTTGGGCGACAACGTAGGTATGCAGGTGGACGCAGTTTCCACTGGCAGCTTGGGTCTGGATTTGGCGCTGGGTGTGGGCGGTATGCCCCGTGGCCGTATTATCGAAGTGTATGGTCCAGAATCCAGTGGTAAAACCACACTGGCACTGCACGTTCTGGCAGAAGCACAGCGTCTGGGCGGCGAAGTTGCTTTTATCGACGTAGAACACGCACTGGACCCCACCTATGCATCGGCTCTGGGTGTAGATATTGATTCTCTGCTGGTTAGCCAGCCGGATACCGGCGAGCAGGCACTGGAAATCACCGAAGCACTGGTGCGCTCCGGCGCAATCGACGCCATCGTCATCGACTCTGTCGCTGCTATGGTACCCCGTGCGGAAATCGAAGGCGAAATGGGCGACAGCCACGTTGGTTTGCACGCTCGTTTGATGAGCCAGGCTCTGCGTAAGCTGACCGGTATCATCGGCAAGACCAACACGGTCTGCATCTTTATCAACCAGCTGCGTGAAAAGGTTGGCGTTGTGTACGGCAATCCGGAAGTCACCACCGGTGGTCGCGCACTGAAATATTACGCTTCTGTGCGTGTGGACGTGCGCCGTGTAGAAGGCTTGAAGGATTCTTCCGGTCAGTTCATCGGTAACCGTACCCGTGCAAAGGTCGTCAAGAACAAGGTGGCTCCTCCCTTCCGTGAGGCTGAATTCGACATCATGTTCGGTGAGGGTATTTCCAAGGTGGGCGAAATCCTGGACATGGGCGTCAAGCTGGGCATCCTGCAGAAGAGCGGTGCATACTTCAGCTACGGCGATATTCGTCTGGGTCAGGGCCGTGATAACGCCAAGAACTTCCTGAAGGAAAATGACGAGATCCGTGCGGATATCGAGGGTCAGATCCGTGCCAATGCAGACAAGCTGCTGCCCCAGCGCAAGGGCGCAAAGACTACCGCAGCTGCAGCACCGGATTCTCCGGCAGTTACCCCTGCGGATGCAAATGCAGAACCCGCTGTGAAGGCTCCCGCAAAGACCAGTGAGAGCGAACTGGACATTATGGTGGAGGACTAAACCTTGGCCTGGAGCTATCGCAGAAAACCGGAAGAAAAATGTGCCGAACGCGCTCCGGCACGGGATAAAGCCTTAGAGCTTTTAACAGGGCAGGATTTTTCCTGTCAGGGTTTATACGATCGGCTGTGCCGCCGCTTCACGGATGAAGCGGCGGCTTATGCCGTTTCTGAGATGGTGCGTCTGCACTATCTGGATGATGAGCGGTATGCGCGTGTGCGGGCGCGCAGCCTGCTGATGCAGCATAAATCCCGCCGTGCGATTGCGGATGCGCTGCGGCGCAAAGGGATTGATAGGGAATTGATTGCAGATACCCTGGAAGAGCTGTATAATGAACAAGAGCCCGGTACAGACCCAGAGCTGGAAGCTGCGCAGATTTTAGTGCAGCGCCAGTATACGCGCCGCCTGCAAGAAGGTCGGCAGGATTTGGTTCTGGCTGCACTGGCAAGACGTGGATTTTCCTATCGCGTAGCCCGGGACGCTGTCGCAAGCGTGACCCGGCAAGCATAAAAACAACAAAGAGGTACAATTATGAAGATCGCCTGTATTTCCCTTGGCTGCCCGAAAAACCAGGTAGACCTGGACGTGATGGTCCATAGCCTGCTGGCTGCCGGACACGAGACTGTGGCAGATATGGCTGAAGCAGATGCTATTTTGGTAAACACCTGCGGCTTTATCGAGAGCGCAAAGACCGAAGCCATCGAAAATATTTTGACCGCCTGCTCTTATAAAGAGGCAAACCCCAACCTGAAAGTTCTGGTTACGGGCTGCCTGGCAGAGCGCTATAAGAGCGACATCGTGAATGAAATTCCTGAAGTAGACGCTGTGGTGGGCTGCGCTTCCAACCCGGCAATCTGCGCTGTGCTGGACCGTGTGTGCCATGGTGAGCAGGTAGAAGCATATGGTCCCAAGAAAGAATTCCCCATGGGCGGCAAGCGTGTGATCGGTACGCCGGCACATTATGCTTACCTGAAAATCGCAGAGGGTTGCAACAACCGCTGCCATTACTGCGCAATCCCCCTGATTCGCGGTCCGCTGCACAGTCGTGATATGGATGACTGCGTCGCAGAAGCACGCTGGCTGGCTGGCGAAGGTGTGCAGGAGCTGATTGTGGTTGCACAGGACCCCACCGCTTACGGTGAGGACTGGGGCAAGCCCGGCAGCATTTGTGAGTTGCTGGATAAGCTGAATGCAATCGAGGGCATCCGCTGGATTCGTATTCTGTACGCTTACCCGGAGCGCATCACCGACGACTTTATTGCTGCTATGAAGCGCAATGAAAAGGTTCTGCCGTATCTGGATCTGCCCATCCAGCACTGCAACGATACCATTTTGAAGAACATGAACCGCCGCAGCACCCACGACGAGCTGGTTCAGGTCATCAACAAGCTGCGCGCTGAGATTCCCGGCATTACCCTGCGCACCACGCTGATTGCAGGTTTCCCCGGTGAGACGGACGAACAGTTTGAAGAGCTGTGCAATTTCGTGAAGGAAATACAGTTCGAGCGTCTGGGCTGCTTTGCTTACTCCGCAGAGGAAAATACCGTGGCTGCCCGCATGGAAAATCAGGTCGATGAAGAAGTAAAGCAGAAGCGTGCTGACATCGTCATGGATGTGCAGGTTGGCATTATGGCTGCAAAGCAGGCTGCCCGCGTGGGTCAGACGCTGGAGTGCATCTGCGACGGCATCGACGAAGAAAGTGGTCTGTACCTGCTGCGTACCAAGGCAGACTCTCCCGAAATCGACGGCAACGTATGCGTTAACAGCGAGGAACCGCTGTACCCGGGTACCTTCTATCAGGTACATATCACGGACAGCGATTTGTATGACCTGTACGGCGAAGTTGTAAAATAAACGTTAACATTAGCCCACCTGTTTGGCTTTACTTGCCAACGGGTGGGCTTTCGTGTATAGTTAGGAGTATGATATATCCGAAACGGAGGAAAGCAAGATGAATTTACCCAATAAACTTACGTTGGTTCGTATGCTGCTGGTGCCGGTGTTCATGGTATTCACGACGATGTCTCAGTTTGGCACAGCCAGCTTTAATCCTACACTCTATCTGGTGGCAGGTGTTGTATTTGCCGCTGCAAGCTTCACCGATTTTCTGG
Source organism: uncultured Faecalibacterium sp. (assembly GCA_937880095.1). GTDB lineage: Bacteria > Bacillota > Clostridia > Oscillospirales > Ruminococcaceae > Faecalibacterium. The sequence continues at coordinate 125,487 of CALFLK010000023.1, forward strand.
ACGGCTATCTGGCACGCAAGTGGAACATGGTCACCGATTTCGGCAAGTTTTCCGACCCGCTGGCAGATAAGCTGCTGACGACGGTCGCTTTCCTGTACATGATGCGTGACGGCGTGTGCAGCCCGATTGTTCTGGCTATTATTCTGGCACGCGAATTTTCTGTTTCCGGTCTGCGCATGGTTGCTGCCGGTGCAAAGGATGGCAAGGTCATTGCAGCTAATATGTGGGGCAAGGTCAAAACTGTTTTGCAGATGCTGACCATTATCTTCTATTACTTTGCAATGGGCTTTGCATCTACCGGCAACGAAGCACTACTGAGTGGCATTACCCAGGGTCTGTGCTGGCTGGTTGCAATCGTGACCGCAGTATCTGGTATGAAGTATCTGTGGGATAACCGCAGCTTTATCCAGAACGCAAAGTAAACCATACAGTTTTCAGAAAACTTTCAACAAGAAAAGCGGCGCACAGTGCAAAACTGTGCGCCGCTTTTCTTATTTTTTTACAGCAGGGGGATTCCAGCTTCTGCGCAAATTCTGCGCGTGTCGGCATCCCAAATGCTTGCCTGAACTTCGCCGATGTGGCAGCTGCCCAAAAGCAGCATACACAGTCGGCTCTGACCAATACCGCCGCCGATAGCGCACGGCAATTCACCAGCCAGCAGAGCCTTGTGGAAAGGCAGACTGCGGCGGTCGTCATGGCCGGAAATGTGCAGCTGACGGTCCAGACTTTCCGGGTTGACACGAATGCCCATGCTGCTCAGCTCAAAGCTGCAGCCCAGCGTATCGTTCCAGAACAGAATATCGCCGTTCAGCTCCCAGTCGTCATAGTCCGGCGCACGGCTGTCGTGGGGTTTGCCGCTTTTCAGGTTTTGACCAATCTTCATCAGGAAGGTGGTAGAGTTGGCACGCACAAATGCGTTTTCCCGCTCTTTGGGCGTTTTGTCCGGATACAGGTCCTCCAGCTGCTGGGTAGTAACAAAAGTTACATGCGGACTGTGCAGCGGCAAGCCCTCCAGCTGGGGGAATGTGGCGTGCAGGTTCATTTCAGTAGCGCACACAGCCGCAACAATGGCGCGCACCGTCTGTTTCAAATAGGCTTCGGTCCGGTCCTTTTCCGAGATGACCTTTTCCCAGTCCCACTGGTCCACATAAATAGAGTGCAGATTATCCAGTTCTTCTTCCCGGCGAATCGCGTTCATGTCGGTATACAAACCCTTGCCTTCATGGAATCCATATTCCTTCAATGCCTGACGCTTCCACTTTGCCAGACTCTGTACCACTTCTGCCTGTGTGCCGGTATCCCGCACATCAAAAGTGACTTTTCGCTCTACGCCGCTCAGGTCATCGTTCAGACCGGTTCCGGTTTCCAGAAACAGCGGTGCTGAAACACGGTGCAGGCTCAGGGTAGCGCAAAGCGTATCCGCAAACAGCCGCTTGATGGCACCAATGGCGCGCTGTGTATCGTACAGGTTCAGTTTTGGAGTATATCCTTCGGGGATATAAACCTTGCTCATAGAACTTCCTCCCTCAGGTGTTTTTTGCATATGCTACTTTGTCATTATGGCATTTTACTTTGGAAAAGTAAAGAAAAGCGGCTAAGTTTGCAGAAAATGCGGTGGCAGAGCGGCTCTGGCTTGACTTTGCCCCATGCGGCAAAGTATAATGAAACTGTAAATGCGTCTGGATCGGGTAAAGTACCCGTTTTACCATCCACAGAGAGGGCAGGTCCCCGGCTGAAAGCCTGCTTGGAATTGGAAAACGGCGAAGTGCGCCCGAAAGCACAAAGGGGGAAATGCAAGTATCCCTTTGCGGCATGGTCCCGTTATCGACCGTTTCGAGTGAGAAAACCGGAGTGGAACCGCGAAATTTTATCGCCTCCGTCTGCCTGTAGAGGCGGGCGGGGCGTTTTTTATTTTCGGTCTTTGGTGATCGTCGGAAAAAGGAGAATCTATTATGCAGATCTTTAACACCCTGACCCGTAAAAAGGAAGAAATGATCCCGCAGGTACCGGGCGAGTACCGTATCTATGTGTGCGGTCCTACCGTTTATAACTACATCCATATCGGCAATGCACGTCCTTTGATTGTGTTCGATACCCTGCGCCGCTATCTGGAATCCCTGGGCAACAAGGTTATCTATGTATCCAACATCACTGATATTGATGATAAGCTGATTGCCAAGGGCCGTGAAGAAGGCACTTCCATGAAGGAAGTTGCACAGCGCTTTGAGGCAGAATACCTGAAGGATGCGGACGGTCTGAACTGCAAAAAGCCCACAGTGCAGCCCCGTGCTACCGAGCATATCGACGAGATTTTGTCCATCGTGGCAGATCTAATTGAGAGTGGTCATGCATATGTTGCAAAGAACGGTGACGTATACTTCCGTGTCAAGAGCGATCCCAGTTACGGTAAGCTGAGCCACCTGAATCTGGAAGATCTGGAGAGCGGTAACCGTTCTCTGCGCAGCCAGATGGATGATGACCTGAAGGAAGATCCCGCAGACTTTGCAGTTTGGAAGGCTGCAAAGCCCGGTGAACCTGCATGGGAAAGCCCGTATGGCATGGGTCGTCCCGGCTGGCATATCGAGTGCAGCGCAATGAGCCGTACCCATCTGGGCAAAACCATCGACCTGCACTGCGGTGGTCAGGACTTGGTGTTCCCGCACCACGAAAATGAGATTGCACAGTCTGAGTGCGCAAACGGCTGCACCTTTGCCCGTTACTGGATGCACAACGGCTTTATCAATGTGGACAACCAGAAGATGTCTAAGAGCCTGCACAACTTCTTCACTGTGCGTGACGTGGCAAACCTGTACGGTTACGAGCCGATTCGCTACTTCATGCTGACGGCAGGCTATCGTATGCCCCTGAACTATACGGTAGAACTGATTGAGAGCTGCAAGAACAGCCTGGATCGTCTGTACACCTGCCGTGAGAATCTGGACTTTGCGCTGACTAAGACGGAGTTCGGCACGGACGAAACCCTGATCGAGAAGGCAGCACAGGCACGCACCAAGTTCCGTGCAGCAATGGATGACGATTTGAATACCCCCGATGCACTGGCATCCATTTTTGATCTGGTCAAGGAAATCAACACCCTGAGCCCGGTTGCCACCAAGGCAAGTCTGGAGACTGCGGGCGCAATGTTCGACGAGCTGACCGGTGTGCTGGGTCTGATGTACAACCGCAAGAAGGACGAAGTACCTGCAGAAGTGACCGAGCTGGTGGAAAAGCGCGCAGCTGCCAAGAAAGCCAAAGATTGGGCAACGGCAGACGCAATTCGCGCACAGCTGACCGAACTGGGCTGGGCGGTTAAGGATACCGCACAGGGTCCCCAGCTGAGCAAGCTGTAAGCCGGAAACAAAACAAAAATTGTAAAAAGCCCTGCCCTGGCGGGGCTTTTTATCTGAAAGAGGGGAAGGAACGCGCTGATGGATATCTCAAAAAAGGCAGAACAGACAGCACACAATAAATTGTGGCTGATGGTCGCTGTATCCTTTGTGGTGCAGATGGTTCTGGCGGGTGTGACCGAGAGCTACCCTTACGATGCAGGCTGTTTTGAAGCATGGTCGATGCGTGTGGCAAGCATGGGTCCGGGAGCTTTTTACAGCCCGGATTATTTCTGCGATTATCCGCCGGGATATATTTTGATGCTGTGGCTGCCGGGTCAGCTGCTGCACCTTGTTCCGCCGGGGGCAGAAGCGCTGCGCCGTATGGTGATTGCGCTGTGGCCTTCGCTGGCAACTGCACTTTGCGGTCCTGTGATTTATCATTTTGCACGCAAACGCATCAACACGGATTGGGCGCTGCGTTGTGCCGCTGCTGCCATGTTCTGCCCGGCACTGCTGTTCAACAGCGGTGTATGGGGGCAAATTGACGGCGTATTTACGCTGATGATGCTGTGCTGCTTTGTCATGCTGGAAGAAAAATGCTGGCTGACAGGTGCGCTGTATTTCGGTTTGGCATTGGTCATCAAGCCGCAGGCGTTGCTGGCGGGCCCGGCACTTGCCATTTGCTTTTTGCTGCCCATTCTGTGCGGAAAAGATGCAAAAGAACGGCTGCAGGGTGTGAAAAACGGTGCGCTGGGTGCATTGGTTGCACTGGCACCTGCGGTTGGCTGTGGTGTGCTGTTCTGGGGCGTATCCGGTGTGGTACAGGGGCTGGCAGAAAAATACTTTACCACCACGACCAGTTATCCTTATGCGACCATCAATGCAGCAAACCTGATGGCAGTGCTGGGCGGTGAGTGGGTACCACAGGACCAGATGGTGCGATGGTTCAATATCCCGCTTATGAGCTGGCAGATCCTTGGTACGATCCTTTTGGTGCTGGTGACGATTTGGACATTCGTCTGGGCATATCAGGCATATCGGCATGGTAAATTCAGCCCTGTGCTGACGGCGGCGGTATATGTGGTAGCGGTGTTTACCGTGAGCCACCGGATGCATGAGCGTTACCTGATTTTTGCTGCGGTACTGCTGGCAGCGGCAGCGGCTTGCTTTGGCAGTCGTAAGCTGCTAGGATTGAGCGGTGGTATTTCGCTGGTCAGTCTGTTCAATATGGCACTGGTATATTGTACCGTAGGTGGCGAGGATGAGTTTTTGTCCAACACCCTGAACAGCCTGATGCTGCGCAGCATTGGTCTGGCTGAAGTCATTTTGTGCCTGATGCTGATGCGGCTTGCTTGGAATCTTTGCGCACCGGAAGCTCCGGTGGCAGCAAACAGCAGACAGATTCGCAGCGATGCGGCGCATAAAGCTGTGCGTCAGCCGTTAGGAGAAGCACCGCGCTGGACCAAAAAAGAAGCGCTGTCCCTAGTGGCTTTGACGGTCGTGACCGCTGTAGTCAGCTTTGTGTATCTGGGCGATTTGACCGCTCCGCAGACCTGTGTGGATGCAAATGGTGACAATGCGTTCCAGTATGTCATTGAAGTACCGGAACAGGCGCAGAGCGTTTGGGTGTATGCGGGTATTTCCAACCACAATAACGGCGAATTCACTTTGACAGACAGCTTTGGTGTGGAGCAGGTGAAAACCGAGCTGAACCATAGCAGCACTTTTAAGTGGAATCGTTTTGTACTGGACAATGCATCCGGTCCGTATACGGCTACCGTGAAAAACGGTCAGATTTTTGAGCTGTCGTTCCGGGATGCAGAGGGTCAGCCGATTGCGGTTACAGCCGAAGAAGGCTGTGCGCTGGTGGATGAGCAGACGCTGGTACCGAAAAAAATCAGTCAGCTGAACAGCTTCTACTTTGATGAAATCTACCATGCCCGTACCGGCTATGAACATCTGCACAAGATGAACGTTTACGAAACGACTCATCCGCCCATGGGCAAGAACTTTATTGCAATGGGCATTGCACTGTTTGGTATGACCGGTTTTGGCTGGCGTTTCTTTGGCACGCTGTTTGGTGTGCTGATGGTTCCGGCACTGTATGACTTTGTACGACGCCTGACCCGGAAACCGCACTTTGCAGGTTTTGCTGCGGCACTGCTGGCACTGGACTTTATGCGGTTCTCGCAGAGCCGACTGGCTACCATCGACAGCTATGTAGTACTGTTTATCCTGCTGGGTGCAGATATGATGCTGTGGTATTGCCAGAGCGTTCTGAAAAAGGGCGTGGGCGGTTCGCTCTTGCCGATGGCGCTGGGCGGTATTGCCTTCGGCTTTGGCTGTGCATCCAAATGGACTGGTATCTATGCCGGTGCTGGTCTGGCAATTCTGTACTTCGGTGTACTGTGGCAGCGCGGTCGTGCATTGCTGGAGCAGCCGAACGGAAAAGAAAAGCTGAAACAGGAAGTCACTTTGGCCATTGCGGGCGGTGTGCTATTCTATGTAGTACTTCCGCTGGCAATCTATCTGCTGAGCTATCTGCCGTACGTTCTGCGTGACCCCGGTTTCGGTCTGAAAGAATGGTGGGGCGCACAGGAGAGTATGCTCTGGTATCATTCTCAGCTGGAAGCAACCCATCCGTTTGCATCGGAGTGGTATACTTGGCTTTTGGATGCACGCCCGGTGTGGTACTATGTGGGTTCGGATCTGCCGGATAACATGGCAGCCAGCATTGCAGGCTTTGTCAGTCCGGTTTTGATGGCGGTTGGCATGGTTGCATGGATGCGTCTGGCATATCGTCAGCTGGTAGGTAAAGGCAGCCCGGAGGGCGGATTTGTCATTGTTGTGACGCTGTCGTCGCTGCTTCCGTGGGTGCTGGTCAGTCGCTGCACCTTCCTGTATCATTTCTTCCCTTGTGTACCCATGCTGGTGGCTGCGGCTGCGATGATGCTCTCCCAGTGGGAGGATGAAGGCGAACCGCAGAAGGCACGCCGCTGGGGTATTGGAATCCTGATTGCGGCTCTGGTACTGTTTATCTGGTTCTATCCGGTGCTTTCCGGTTTGCCGATTCCCAAATGGTGGGCAGCTTCGATGAAGTGGATGCCCAGCTGGGGATTCTACAGCCTGTAACGAAACAATAAAAATCCTGCGGTGACTTGCCGCAGGATTTTTTTATTGGTATAGAATGATACATTTCAGCATAAAGATAAAGCGATGGCAGAAAAATAACAAAAGTGCTTGACAAAGTAAACAGTGAGCAGTAAAATATAGATGCTTAGAGGTTAGCACATGCTAACCTCTATATTTCAGGCAAATGGTTAGCGTTCGCTAACGGTAAGAGAGGGAGGGATAACGTTGATGCCGATTTCGATGGCGAAAGCCGGTGACACCGTTACCATAAAGAAAATCACAGGAAGAGATGACGTTCGGCAGCATTTGGCTGAACTGGGATTTGTGGTGGAAAGTCAGGTTACAGTTGTCAGTGAAATCGCTGGCAATTTAATTCTTCAGGTGAAGGACAGCCGTGTTGCGCTGGATCGCAGCATGGCAAATCGCATCATGTTTTAAGAGGGGAGGAATCGTGAGATGAAAACATTGAAAGATGTTAAGGTCGGTGAAACGGCTGTTGTCACAAAGCTGAATGGTGCAGGTGCTGTGAAGCGTCGCATTATGGACATGGGTATCACGAAGGGTACCGAAATTCTGGTTCGCAAGATCGCTCCGCTGGGCGACCCGATGGAACTGAATGTTCGTGGTTATGAGCTGTCTTTGCGTAAAGCGGATGCAGAGATGATTGACGTAGAGTAAAAACATTTACTCTATTTACCCATAGGTTAGCGTATGCTAATGTTTTTGAGAGGAGCGTTTCAATGAGCATCAAAATTGCACTGGCAGGCAACCCGAACTGCGGTAAAACAACGCTGTTCAATGCCTTGACCGGATCGAATCAGTACGTCGGCAACTGGCCTGGCGTTACCGTGGAAAAGAAAGAGGGCAAGCTGAAGGGTTATAAGGATGTTGTCATCCAGGACCTGCCCGGTATTTACTCTCTGTCCCCCTATACGCTGGAGGAAGTGGTTGCCCGCAGCTATCTGGTCAACGAAAAGCCGGATGCCATCCTGAACATCGTGGACGGTACCAACATCGAGCGTAACCTGTACCTGACCACCCAGCTGATTGAGCTGGGCATCCCGGTTGTGGTTGCAGTCAACATGATCGACTTGGTGCGCAAGAATGGCGATAAGATCGACATTCATAAGCTGGGCAAGGAGCTGGGCTGCGAAGTCGTAGAAATCAGCGCATTGAAGAATGAAGGCGGCATGGCTGCTGCAGAAAAGGCGATTGCTAAGGCAGAAAGCCATGTACACAGCGAGCTGCCCCATGTATTTACCGGCAGCGTGGAACACGCACTGGCACACATTGAAGAATCCATTTCGGACAAGGTGGATGCCCGCAACCTGCGCTGGTATGCCATCAAGCTGTTTGAGCATGACGAAAAGGTGCTAGAAGATTTGAAGCTGCCCGCTGATCTGGTAGCACATCTGAACGAGCACATCGCAGACTGCGAAAAAGAGCTGGACGATGACTCTGAAAGCATCATCACCAACCAGCGCTATATGTACATCAGCAAGGTAGTAGACAAAGCGGTCAAGAAAAAGGCTGCAAAGCACAGTATGTCTACTTCCGACAAGATCGACCGCATCGTGACCAACCGCTGGCTGGCACTGCCCCTCTTTGCAGGCATCATGTTCCTGGTTTATGCGATTGCGATGGGTCCCTGGCCCATCTCCATTGGCCGTATTGCTACCGACTGGGCAAATGATGTGCTGTTCGGTGCGTGGGTTCCTACGTTCTTTGAAAACATTCTGGCTGCGCTGGGCGTTTCCGGCTGGCTGCACGGCCTGATTATGGATGGTATCGTTGCAGGCGTTGGCGCGGTTCTGGGCTTTGTGCCGCAGATTCTGGTGCTGTTCCTGCTGCTGTCCATTCTGGAAGACGTGGGCTACATGGCTCGAATCGCTTTCATTATGGACCGTATCTTCCGCCGCTTTGGTTTGTCCGGTAAGAGCTTCATCCCCATGCTGGTTGCTACCGGCTGTGGCGTTCCCGGCATCATGGCTTCTCGTACCATTGAGCAGGACCGTGACCGCAAGATGACCATTATGACTACCGGCTTTATCCCCTGCAGCGCAAAGATGCCCATTATCGGCTTGTTTGCAGGTGCAATCTTTGGTAACTCTCCTTGGGTTGCAACTTCCGCATTCTTCATCGGCATCGCTGCTGTTATTATCAGCGGTATCATGCTGAAGAAGTTCAAGGCATTCGCTGGTGAGCCTGCTCCGTTCGTTATGGAGCTGCCTGCTTACCACGCTCCTTCCGCAAGTAACGTGCTGCGCGCTACCGGCGACCGCGGTCTGTCCTTCATCAAGCGTGCAGGTACCATCATCCTGCTGTCCTCCATTATCCTGTGGTTCCTGCAGGGCTATGGCTTCGTGGATGGCGTGTTCATGGCAGTTGCAGATAACAACACCTCTCTGCTGGCATCCATTGGCCGTTCGATCGCTTGGATCTTCGCTCCTCTGGGCTGGGTTGGCGATATGGCTTGGAAGGCAACCGTCGCAACCTTCACCGGTTTGATCGCAAAGGAAGAGGTCGTTATGACCTTCGGTACCCTGTACAACTACGCTGGCGAGCTGTCTGAGGCCGGCGCCGAAATCTGGCCTCTGGTAGCAGCAGACTTCGGCGCAATCACTGCTTACAGCTTTATGATCTTCCAGCTGCTGTGCGCACCCTGCTTTGCAGCAATCGGCGCAATCAAGCGCGAAATGAACAACAGCAAGTGGACCTGGTTTGCAATCGGTTACATGACTGTGTTTGCTTATGTAACTTCCCTGATCGTGTATCAGCTGGGTGGTCTGTTCACTGGCGAAGCAACCTTTGGTATCTGGACCATCGTTGCAGTTGCACTGTTGGTCGGTATGCTGTATCTGCTGTTCCGCAAGGGCTATCAGGGCAGCGATGAAAAAGCAAGCCTGAGCTCTGTGGAAGCAAATCAAAAGTAATTACAGAAAGGACGCTACTTTATGATGGGAGATGTAATTGTCCTTGCGGTGTTAGCGATTGCTGTCGTATTGGCAGTTCGCTCCATCCGTAAGTCCCGCAAAAAGAGCAGCGGGTGCACAGGCGACTGTGCAAGCTGTGGCTGCAGCCACTGTAAATAAGTTCGTATCCCGGAGTTCCTACCGCGTATCGAGTATGTGAGGAGAAGCGCATACTTGGTAACATCTTCCTCCAGGGAATCCCTATAGATACGGAAACACAAAAAATACCGGCTGTACCAGCAGCCGGTATTTTTGTTATGCTGTTTTGAAGAAGAAGCAATCAGATTTGCTCAAAGTCGATTGCGCCGTGCTTGCAGATGGGGCAGATAAAGTCTGCGGGCAGAGGATCGCCCTCGTAGATATAACCGCAGATCTTGCAGCGCCAACCCTTTTTGTCGTCGGTCTTGGGCTGGGGTTTCGGCTTTACATTGGCGTGATAGTAAGCATAGGTCATCGGCGTTGCACCGCTTACCTTGAAACCATCGGTCACATCCGCAATAAACATAGTGTGAGTGCCCAGATCTACTGTCTGAACCACCTTGCCGCTGATGACAGCGGTCACGCCCTGCGTGGGATAGAACACGCCATTCTCGCTGTGTGCCACATCCAGACCAGCCAGCTTGTCAGCATCGCGACCGCTCTGGAAGCCAAATCGCTGGAACAGTGCAAACGGTGCAGTCTGATCCAGAATGGAGACATTAAAAATGCCTGTGCGCAGAACCATATCATGGGTATAATTCTGCTTGTTTACCGTAATTGAAATCCGGTTGGGGGTTGTGGTTACCTGCATAGCGGTGTTGATAATGCAGCCGTTCTGCTTTTCACCTTCAGCAGCGGAAAGAACGAACAAACCGTAGGTGAGCTGATACATGCAAGATGAATCCATAAGAGCCTCCTTTTATCATAAATAGGAATGATTATCATTTATAAAATGAATATACTGTTCTCCCAGAGAAAAGTCAATCCTATTATGGGCAAAAAGAGATAAAAATTTTTGAGTATGGATAAAAAACACCCCGCACTGCCAGTGGCAAACCGGCAGTGCGGGGTGTTTTACAAAGAAAGCGAGTGCTGCTTATTCCTTGGAAGAAGCAGTGGTATCTGTTTCGTTTTCATCGTCGTCATCGTCCAGCGCTTTACGGACTTTGGCAACACCTTTCTTGCAGAGCTTCATTAGCTTCGGAATCTGCTTGGGTCCAAAAATGATGATGACGACGAGCAGAATCAGAAACAGCTCGGATGTACCAAGACGCATAACAATAAAATCCCCCATATATATTATTTTCACAGAAAAGAATAACACAGGAGCATGAACAATATTTGAAGCTTTTGAAAACGATTCGGGCAGAATCACTCCTGTTCCAGTTCCAAAAGGGCTTGTTTTACTTCGGTTCCGTAGGCGTAACCGGTCAGCTGACCCTTTGCGCCCAAAACCCGGTGGCAGGGCAAAATGAGCCATAAGGGATTCAGTCGGCAGGCTGCGCCAACAGCACGAGCTGCGTTTGGTTTACCCAGAGCAGTTGCAATTTGCCCATAGGTGCGGGTTTCACCGTAGGGGATTTGGTCTAACTGATCCCATACCGCCAGCTGAAAAGGAGTACCCTTTGGTGCGATGGGCAGATCAAATTCTGTGCGCAAATGACAGAAGTATTCGTTCAACTGCTGCTCGGCTTCTTCCAGAAGCGCTGTGGGCGCCTTACGGCAGGGAATTGCTTCCAGTTCGGGTGATTCGCCACTGCGCAAAGAAACGCGTGTAAGCGCCTCGTTTTCCTCTGTCAGCTCAATGGTGCCGAACATACTGTTGATGCGTAAAATGTGCATGACTTCCTCCTGTCAGCGACCGTTCTCGGCAAAGATGCGGCCTAAATCGGCAAAAATATCGTGTGGAAGCATTCCGTATTGTCCCAGACGTTGGGCGGTGCGGTCTGCTGCTGCACCGTGCAGCCAAACACCGCACACAGCAGCTTCCAGTGGGGACAGTTTTTGTGCAACCAGTGCGGCAATCATGCCGGTTAAAATATCACCGCTGCCGCCCCGCGAAAGCCCGGGATTTCCAGTCGTGTTGACATAAACATCGCCTTCCGGTCCGGCAACCAGTGTGCGGCTGCCCTTCAAAACCACGATGCAATGGTTGGCGCGGGCATACCCGGCGGCTACACTTTCCCGGTTGGACTGGATTTCATCCACCGAACGCCGCGTCAGACGTGCCATCTCGCCAGGGTGTGGGGTCAGAATCAACGGTGCTTGTTCGGGGCGGGGTAGGCTGTCCAGCCGTGCAGCCAAATTTAATCCGTCCGCATCCAGAATAACAGGTACTTTGCTCTGCATAATCAGTGCAGGTACCAGCGCTTTGGTTTCAGCGCACACACTCAACCCCGGGCCAATCGCCAACACAGAGCTGCGGTTCGCCTGCGCCAGGATTGCATCCGCATTTGCCGAATCAATGCCGCCCTCGCTGCCGGTTTCGCAAGGCAACAGGCAGATTTCCGGCAAGCGCGGCAGTACCGCATCCAATACCGGCTGAATGGCTGCCAAAGTAACAATACCGGCACCGGTACGGGCTGCACCCTCTGCACACAAAGCAGCAGCACCTCGGTAGCGCTGGCTGCCAGCCACTAACAATACCTTGCCATAGCTGCCTTTGTTGCTTTCGGATTTGCGGACGGGCATATTTTCCCATACCCGTTCGGCGGTAATCTGTTTGCCCATAAGGATTCCTCCCTCATCAATCGGGTTTGTGTTATACTGAGTCTATGATAACACAACCGCGCGCAAGGGAAAAGGCGCAAAGGAGGTTTTGCCGTATGCTGCCGCAGCTGGAACGAATTTTAGCAAAGAGTGAGCGTATTGTCTTTTTTGGCGGTGCCGGAGTTTCCACGGAGAGTGGAATTCCGGATTTCCGCAGTGTAGACGGATTGTATCACCAGAAATATGATTACCCGCCGGAAACCATTTTGAGCCATACCTTTTGGGCGCAGAATCCGGAGGAGTTCTATCGGTTTTATCGAGAGAAAATGTTGATTGAGGGCGCAAAGCCAAACGCAGCCCATCGCCGTCTTGCTGCGCTGGAGCAGGAGGGTAAATTAAGTGCTGTTGTGACCCAGAATATTGATGGTTTGCATCAGATGGCAGGCAGCCGTAAGGTGTACGAGCTGCATGGTTCGGTGCATCGGAATTACTGCACAAAATGCGGAAAATTCTACACCAGCGATGCCATTAAAAATAGTACCGGCGTGCCACGGTGCAGCTGTGGCGGCATCATCAAGCCGGATGTGGTTTTGTATGAAGAACCGCTGGACCAGCAAACCATGTCGGGTGCAATCCGAGCCATTCGCCGTGCAGATACCTTGATTGTGGGCGGAACCAGCTTAGCGGTATATCCGGCAGCAGGATTGCTGCAATATTTCTGCGGGGATGAATTGGTGGTCATCAATATGCAGCCCACACAGGCAGACCGACACGCTTCGCTGTGTATTGCAAAGCCAATCGGGCAGGTGCTGGATTTGGATACTGTGCTGGAAACAGAATAATTTTACGGTTCGACAGGGTGGGGGCAAATCTGCATCCCTTTCGGCATACAATAGCTCTAATGACAGTATGCAGAAAGGATGGAAACATGATAACGATGCAGACTACACAAACGATTTCTCTACCCACCGTGCGGCGCATTGGTGCGGAGGATTTTTTTCTTTTAGCGCGTACCAGTGGAGCCTACCGCCCGTATTGGGAGGTCATGCGGATGCTGGCAGTAGGGCAGGCATGGGGTACAGGACCGATTGGTGAAATGCCGGAAAGCGGTATTTTGCTTATGCCGCTGGATGCGGATATTACATGGGCAGCTGCGCTGCGGGAACTGGAAGGATTGAAAAAAGAAAAAGGATTCTTTCTTACACCGCCCGTAGGCAATATGGAGCATCTTCCGTTTTTACTGGAGCAGACTGTAGCTGCTGCACGACGACGCAGCCCGGAAACACCGGTACAGGCGGTAACGGCGTTTGATTTTCATTTAGAGGAAAGGCTGCCCTGTTATTTTGATGCAGGGTTTGCATTGCGCGCGGTACGTCCACTGGCAGGGCTTGCCCCGGAAGCATTGTTAATGACAGGCGAATGGGATGCACCCGAAGTCTGGATTTCGCTGTCGGACGCAACGAATCTTTCCATGCTGCTGGTGCGTGGCTGGGCAGCTGTGGAAATGCGGGCAGGAGAATCCGGCTATTTTTTGGGCATGGTACCGCCGCAGGCAATCCATGGATAAACAGATGTTACAATACGGTTGCAAGTGAAATATTTCATTTACGGAAATCGTATGGTTGATTAGAAAGGATGTGAAATCTATGAAGATGAAAAAACAATTTGCTTCGCTATTAGCAATGCTGATGCTGTTCTGTATGCTGGCTGTACCAGCCTGGGCAGATATCGGACCAAAACCTACCGTAGATTTGACGTTCAAAGGTCTGGAAGGACAGCAGTATGCAGTTGCCTTAATTTCCAGGCGAGAAGATACGCCAAACCCCTGGATGGGTGACGGATGGGATGCGTATGACCCAGAGGACGGCAAACAGGAAAACTGGCAGGCATTGCATGACTATGTGGACCCGGATGGCTGTAAGTTCGGCGGTTACTGGGAGGAGTGTGGAGAAACCCATCATTTCCGATGGGATTACCGCGCACCCAGCCGCTTCAAAATATTGATCTGGCTGGAAGATTCGCAAACCTATTTGGTCAGTGAGGAACTGGACCGATATGCGTTTGATGCTTACTTCACCGTACAGTACACACCGGCAGGTGAATTACAGGTAAAGCGCAGTTACGATTACACTTAGGAATTGATTTCGCTGGTCTGCCGTGTGGTGCTGACCATTGCAATCGAGCTGGCAATCGCATGGTTGATTGGCTGGCGTACCCGGCGGAGTATGCAGATTCTGCTGTGGACCAATGTAGTCACCCAGCTGGGGCTGAACATTGCGCTGAATGTCATCAACTATCTGGAAGGCAGTCTGGTATTTGCATTTAGCTTCTTCGGGCTGGAACTGATTGTCTTTGTAGTAGAAGGCATTGTCTATCAGTATCTGTTGTCCCACAAATCCAAGATGGCGAAAACGTGGCAGGTTTGGTTGTATGCTTTTGGTGCCAATGCGGCGTCGTTGCTGCTGGGCTTTAAGCTGGCACAATGGATTCCGGGCATTTTCTGAGAATGACAAAAAAGGTGGGCACCTACTTGGTGCCCACCTTTTTGTGTTTCGTTTAGTCGATGGTGGTGCGGGTGCGTCCCATGCCTAAGGCTGCAGCGGAAAGCTTTTTCCAGCTGTTGCAGCCGCAGATGCCGTCAGCGGTCAGCTTTACAGATTTTTGCCATGCAATCAGGGCACGCTCGGTTCGGCTACCAAATTTACCGTCAATCTGGTTGCCGGTAGGATAGCCCAGCGTAGACAGTGCATCCTGTAAAATCATAACATAACAGCCCCGGCTGCCATAGGAAAGCTTGGGATAACCGCTGGTCGTGCCGCTGCAAGCGGGTTTGCCGTAGCGGCGGTCAAAGTGAACCCAGGTAGGCGTCATGGAAAGCGGCTCCACATAGCCCCATGCGCCGGTATTTTCCGCTGCCTGATGAATTTTGCGGCGGCGTGTATTACCTTGTCCCTGACCGACGTCAAAGGAAACGCCGGCGTAGTGCTGGCTGCGCGTACCGTGACCGCCCTCCCAGATGCGGCGGAACGCATAGCCAACATGGATGCCTTCGCCATAGCTGCGGCGGGTCAGGTTCCATGCTTCCATGGCTTCGGTGGTGGTCCACAGGGTGTTGCTGCCGGATACGCCGCGGAATTCCTTGATGGTCAGGGTGTTGTTGATGCTGTACGGCATGGGGTCGTTTTCGCTCATGTTGTTGTAGGTGTAGATTTGGTTATCGAACCGATCGTAAATCAAAAGTTTCGCCATAAGGGTGCCTCCTTGTCAGTTGGAACGTTCTGCTTTGGTGCGCAGAATACGCCAGGTTTGGTTATCCACAACGCCGGTGGGGTTCAGTCCGTTTTCGGTTTGCAGCTGCTGAATCAGCTCTGTTTGTTCCTGTACAAAGTTGCCGGTCACATCGGTGTGCGGGTAGTTGCACATCTGGTTGCCCAGTTGGTCCAGCCAGCGCTGAATCTGTTTTGTATGTGCGCCTGCGCTGCCGATACCGGATGCCTGATAATGCGGAAAGTCCATTGGATCAGGTCCCACATTGGCAAGCAGGGTCAAGCTCAGAGCTTCTGCAGCAGTCCAAGTGATTTCATCCGCGATGCCGGTTACAGGCAGATCTTCCAACTCCTGAAAGTCCTTTACGCCTTCTTCCAGCAGAGGCGTATAAGTGTCAGTCAGACCCACGTTTGCGATGGTTTCAAAATAGTAGGCGATACGGGTAATCAGGCTGGAGAAGTACAGCACCTCCGGTCCCTGATCACCCGGTTTCAGTGGGCTACCCGGATAATCCATGCGGGTAATGGTAACCACCGCACCGGAAAGACGCAGCATACCAGCCTGTTGATACAGGGATTCCCAGGTTTGGCGTCCGACGATGCCGTCGATGGTCAAGCTGTTGCGGCGCTGGAATGCTTTGACCGAGCGTTCTGTGTCTGCACCAAAAATACCGTCGATGGAAACAGTGGGAATATCCGGGTCATACGCTGCCATGATGAACAGGTAATACTGCAATTCTTTGACGGGTGTGCCAGTACTGCCGCGGCGCAGTACACCGGGATATTCACCGGGACGTAGGCTGGGGCTAAGCAGGTTGTTTGCAACGCCATTGTATACTTCTTGCAGCTTGTTCCAAGTCTCTCGCCCTACAACACCGTCAGCGGACAGGCGGAAATAGCGCTGGAATTTTGTGACCGCGCTTTCCGTACCGCTGCCGAAGATGCCATCCACAGACAGGTTGTCCAAATCAGAATAGGTGGTGCGGGCAATCTTCAGCCAGAACTGAATCAGCTTTACATTGCTGCCCCGGTCACCCCGGCGGATGGGTTTGCCGGGATATTGGTTGGGCGTACCAATATCGCTTTCGACGCTTTGGTAACTCTCGTACAAAACAGCCCAGGTAGCAGGTCCAATAATGCCATCTACATTCAAACCTGCTAACCGCTGGAAAGCCCGTACAGCCCGTTCCGTGTCACTGCCGTAAATGCCATCTACAGTCAGGGCAGGCAGTTCGCGGGTGTAATCGGACAGGGTGTCCAGCCAGAACTGTGCCTGTTCTACGGATTTACCGCGGGAACCGACCCGCAGAATTTCACCGCCCCAGCTGCCGCCGGAAAGGGTGCCGTTTTCGGTTTCACCTTCGCTGGTCAGTTCCGCCAAATCCTTGACCGATACATAAATGTAGCTGATTTTGTACCAAGTGGAGCGACCAACCACACCGTCGGGGGTCAAACCAAATTGTTTTTGGAAGGTTTTGACGGTCTGGGTCATACTGGAGCCAAAGATACCGTCCACATTCAGCTTACCGAAGAAGGGGTAATCTTTGGTAATGCGGTTCAGCTGACGCTGCAAGGTATAAACAGAAGTACCTCGGTCGCCTTGCCGTACCGGGCTGCCCGGATAGCTCTGTGGAATCGAGCGGATATTGTTGGTGCGCACGATTTCAATATCGCTGCCGTAATAGTGGCGCAGAATCTGGAGTGCGTTTTTGCCCTGATTTGCCAACGTGACGGTACCCCACTGCTTCATGCCGGGGCAGGTAACGGATTTTCCGTCGCAGTATTCGGTATAGTAAGGGTTCAGTGTACCGATGCGGCGTACGTAGGTGTTGAAGATTTCAGCGGTCAGCTTTACCATAATATCGAACACGGTGCGCCCATGCACATAGTACTGATCGTAGCTGGTGGAGTTGGTGATGTTGAAGGTGTAACCCTTGCTGGGATACCATTCGGTATAGATACGGTTCAGCGCAAGGCTGATTTGTGCGTGAATGTTAGCGCGCAGCGCTTGTTCAGGCCAAGTGGGATAGACTTCGCTGGAAGCCACATTGGCGATGTAATCCTGAAAATTTACGGTAACATTTTTTGCACTGACGGCAGGCTTGCCCAGATGGACAGTGATCTTGTTGGGTACTACCACTTCATCCAGCACAAAAGGTGCGACGCAGTCGGTAATCGGTGCAGGACCGCTGCCGCCATTTTGGGTGAAAAGTCCGTGAGGTGGGATGATGATGGGTTCATCCGCAATGCGGAATTCCTCACCACCAGATGTGACCATCTCAATGGGTGCGACGGTGACTTCACCGGGGAAAATCTGTGCACCCTCAATGAAGACGGTACGGAAACCCGGCTTTTCTGCGATGATGTTTACAACAGAATAGGGCTGGATCGTTGTGTTCGTGGGGTCCAGCGAGTAACATTTTTCCGGGGTTTCGATCCGGATTTTATCGGCAGTGCCTTCCGATCCAGTGGTGAAACGCCAAGTTTCATTTTGGGTGCGCACGGTTATATTTACATCAGGAATAGGCGCACTGCGCCGCATTGCATAGGTTTGCACGCGAAGAGTTCCATGTGCCATGTGTCAAATCTCCTTTGCTTCAGAATGGTTTTCCCAGTCTATTCTGTTTTTCGCAAAGGTGTGATAAAACAAAAACCCCCGCCTCGGCGTGAACCGAAGCGGGGGAAAATTATTTTAGAGAGATTAGTGCTGGATCAGGCTCTTGCCGGTCATCTCAGCAGGCTGGGGAACGTCCATGATTTCCAGCATGGTGGGAACCAGGTCGCTCAGTACGCCGCCCTCGCGCAGGGTAACGTCGCCAGCACCTGCAACCAGGCAGGGAACCACGTTGGTGGTGTGAGCGGTGAAGGCACTGCCGTCCTCGTTCATCATCTTGTCAGCGTTGCCGTGGTCAGCGGTCAGAACAACTGCACCGCCCTTTGCCAGAACAGCGTCAACAACCTTGCCGACAGCGGAATCGACAGCTTCAACAGCCTTGACTGCTGCATCGAACACGCCAGTGTGGCCGACCATGTCGCAGTTTGCAAAGTTCAGGATGATAACATCGTACTTGTCGCTCTCGATGCGCTTGACGCACTCGTCAGCAACAGCAGGTGCGCTCATCTCAGGCTGCAGGTCGTAAGTAGCAACCTTGGGGCTGGGGATAACGCAGCGATCTTCGCCTTCGTAGGGAGCTTCTACGCCGCCGTTGAAGAAGAAGGTAACGTGAGCGTACTTCTCAGTCTCAGCAATGCGCAGCTGGGTCTTGCCCAGCTTGGACAGGTACTCGCCCATGACGTTCTTCAGGTCAACCGGGGGATATGCAACTTCGCAGTTGGGCATGGTAGCGTCGTACTGTGCCATGCAGACGTACTGCACGGGCAGACGGCCGCCACGGCGCTCGAAACCGGTGAAATCGTCGTCACAGAAGACACGGGTCATCTGACGTGCACGGTCAGGACGGAAGTTCAGGAACACAACGGTATCGCCAGCCTGTACGCGACCACCCTCGCAGGTGACGCAGGGCAGAACGAACTCGTCGGACACGCCAGCATCATAGCTGGACTTGATGCAAGTCTGCCAGTCGGGAGCGGTCTCGCCTTCGCCGTATACGAATGCGCTGTAAGCCTTCTCGATACGATCCCAGTTGTTGTCACGGTCCATAGCGTAGTAACGACCTGCAACGGTAGCGATCTTGCCCAGACCGATTTCGTCCATCTTGTCCTGAACATTCTGCAGGAAACGCTCGCCGTCATGGGGGTCAGTGTCACGGCCGTCGGTGATAGCGTGGACGTAAACTTCCTTAGCGCCCATAGCCTTAGCCATGTCCAGCAGACCGAACAGGTGATCCTGGTGGCTGTGGACACCGCCGGTACCCATCAGACCCATGAAGTGAACTGCCTTGCCAGCGTCAATAGCAGCTTTCATGTTCTTGACCAGAACAGGGTTCTTGACCATCTCACCGTCCTGAATGGACTTGGTGATCAGGGTCAGCTGCTGATACACAGTACGGCCTGCGCCGATGTTGGTGTGGCCGACTTCGCTGTTGCCCATCTGACCGTCAGGCAGACCGACGCTCATGCCGGAAGCACCGATGGTGGTGTAGGGGCAGGTAGCAAACAGCTTATCCAGGTTGGGCTTGTTAGCAGCGACGATTGCGTTGCCGTAGGTCTGCTCGGGGACCCAGCCGAAACCGTCCAGAATGCAAAGCATAACAGGTTTTTTAGACATAGAAGAAATCTCCTTTTTCAGCATAAAAAGGGCTGCGGTGATATGCGCCGCAGCCCGGGTTTTGCTTAAATCTTAGCCCTTGGTTGCAGCGTCAACGATAACTGCAAAGTCGGGAGCCTTCAGAGAAGCGCCGCCAATCAGGCCGCCGTCAACGTCAGGCTTGCTCAGCAGTTCTTCGCAGTTCTTGGGGTTCATGCTGCCGCCGTACTGAACGGTAACGGTCTTAGCAACATCCTCGCCGTACAGCTCGCCCAGAACCTTGCGGATCTGTGCGCAGACTTCCTGAGCCTGATCGCTGGTAGCGGTCTTGCCGGTGCCGATAGCCCAGATGGGCTCGTAAGCGATGATGACGTTAGCCATCTGCTCAGCGGTAACATCACGCAGAGCGATCTTGGTCTGCATGCGGACCAGCTCTTCGGTAACGCCCTCTTCGCGCTGCTGCAGGCTCTCGCCAACGCAGATGATAACCTTCAGGCCAGCGTTCAGAGCAGCCAGGCTGCGCTTGTTAACGGTCTGATCGGTCTCGCCGAAGTACTGGCGGCGCTCGCTGTGGCCGGTGATGACGTACTCAACGCCCAGGTCAACCAGCATGTCAGCGCTGATCTCGCCGGTGAATGCGCCGGACTTCTCAAAGTGGACGTTCTCAGCGCCAACCTTGATGTTGGTGCCCTTGGTCATTTCCACTGCGGTTGCCAGAGTGGTGTAGGGGGTGCAGATGACCACGTCACAGCCTGCGTCCTTCACAGCGGGGATCAGCTCGTTGATCAGAACTTTAGCCTCAGAAGCGGTCTTGTTCATTTTCCAGTTGCCTGCAATAACAGCCTTGCGGTTCTGCTTATCCATAATGATAATGCTCCTTCGTTTTTACAAAATAAAAGCGCGGCGGCGAATGCCGCCGCGCTTGGTAGGCTCAGTGGTGAGAATTATGCGTTCTGGATCACTGCGATGCCGGGCAGCTCCTTGCCCTCCAGGTATTCCAGAGAAGCACCGCCGCCGGTGGAGATGTGGGTCATCTTGTCGCCAAGACCCATCTGCTGAACAGCTGCTGCACTGTCGCCGCCGCCGATAACGGTGGTTGCGCCAGAGTTAGCCATAGCCTCAGCAACGCTCAGGGTACCAGCAGCCAGGGTCGGGTTCTCGAACACGCCCATGGGTCCGTTCCAGACAACAGTCTTGGAAGACTTAACAGCCTCTGCGAACAGCTCACGGCTCTTGGGGCCGATGTCGCAGCCCTCGCGGTCAGCGGGGATTGCAGTGATGTCAACAGTCTCGGTCTCGACAGGTCCGTCGATGGGGTTGGGGAAGTCCTTGATGGTGACAGCGTCAACGGGCAGCAGCAGCTTAACGCCCTTCTCTTCTGCCTTAGCCATCATCTCCTTGCAGTAGTCCAGCTTGGAGTCATCGCACAGGCTGACGCCGATCTCGTAGCCCTGTGCCTTGATGAAGGTGTAAGCCATGCCGCCACCGATGATCAGGGTGTCGACCTTCTCCAGCAGGTTGGAGATAACGTTCAGCTTGTCAGCAACCTTAGCGCCGCCCAGGATAGCGGTGAAGGGACGCTCAGGATCGTTCACTGCGTTGCCCAGGTACTTGATTTCCTTTTCCATCAGGTAGCCAACAGCGGTGTCCTTGATGTAATCGGTAACACCTGCGGTGGAGCAGTGTGCACGGTGAGAGGAACCGAAAGCATCGTCAACGTAAGCATCTGCCAGAGAAGCCAGATCCTTGCTGAAGGTGTCGATGTTCTTGGTTTCTTCCTTACGGAAACGGGTGTTCTGCAGCAGAACAACATCGCCGTTGTTCATAGCAGCAACAGCAGCCTTTGCGTTTTCGCCTACGACCTCGTCGTCGTCAGCAAACACAACGGTCTTGCCCAGCTTTTCGCTCAGGCGGACAGCAACGGGAGCCAGGCTGAATTTAGCCTCGGGGCCGTTCTTGGGTTTGCCCAGGTGGCTGCACAGGATGACCTTAGCACCGTCGTTCACCAGCTTCTGGATGGTGGGCAGTGCTGCGTTAATACGGTTATCATTGGTGATAACGCCGTCCTTCATGGGGACGTTGAAGTCGCAACGGACCAGTACCTTTTTGCCACAGTAGTTCTGATCGTCAACAGTCTTTTTTCCCAAACCCATAGGTTCGTTCTCCTCTCAATATACAAAAGTTTTCGGATACAAGATAAGGGGTGAAACCCTGCAACACATATTATAAACAATTCGGCGCAGTAAAGCAAGAGGGAGTACGTCAAGCAAATAACGAACCTTGCGCTCGGATTGGTGGATAAAGTGGGCAACCTGCCAAGGATCGACCTTTTTGGAGTATAAAAAAAGCCCCCGCCGAAAGGCGGGAGCTTAAAATTCGAAAAGAAAGGATTAGTGGGTCAGCAGGAACATTGCCAGGAACAGCACACCGATTACCCAAGTGCCGATCTTGATGTCCTTAGCCTTGCCAGTGAACAGGTTGATCAGCAGGCTGCTCAGAACACCAAAAGCGATACCATAGCTGATGGAGTAGGTGTAAACCATCATGCCCATGGTCATAAAGGCGGGAACAGAAACAGCGGGGTCGGTCCAGTTGATTTCACGCACGCAGGAAATCATCAGGATACCAACGTAAACCAGAGCGGCAGCAGCTGCGCAGCCGGGAACCAGCATAGCAACAGGGCTCAGGAACAGAGCGATTGCAAAGCAGCCAGCAACGACCAGGCTGGTCATACCGGTACGGCCGCCTTCGCCAACACCTGCGCTGGATTCAACGAAGGTAGTAACGGTAGAAGTGCCGCAGACAGCGCCGGTGCAGGTTGCGATAGCGTCAGCCAGCATTGCCTGATTCATGTTGGGAACTTCACCCTTCTCAGTCAGCATATCGCCGCGAGCGCAAGCGCCGTACAGGGTACCCATGGTGTCGAACATATCAACCAGGCAGAAAGCCAGAGCGGTGGTGCAGAAGTTCAGAACCAAGCTTGCAGTGCTGTGGGATGCCAGGTAAGTGCTGAAGTCAAAGCCCTCACGGAAAACAGTCAGGAAAGCCTGATCGAAGAACTCACCGAAAGCAGCAATGGGGTTCAGGCTCATGGAGCTGAAGAAACCATCATAGAAGCCGGGAATGGTCGCACCAAACACATAGTACAGAACAGTGCTGCCCAGGATACCCCAGATGATAGCGCCCTTTACATTGCGCTTGCTCATAATAGCAATCAGCATGACGCCGCACAGGAAAACAAACAGAGGCATGATAGATGCCCAAGTTGCACCGCCCAGCAGGTTCATGCTTGCCATGGTAACGCCAGTAGCGGGGCTGGGAATGACCAGACCGGAGTTCTGCATACCGATAAAAGCAATGAACAGACCGATACCAGCGGGGATTGCCTTACGAACACAGTCGGGAATTGCTTCGAAAATAGCCTTGCGCAGGCCGGTAACAGACAGCACGATGAAGATAATGCCGTCCATCAGGACGAACACCAGTGCGTTTGCATAGGTGAAGCCGTAAGTGAAGCAGACCGTGTAGACAAAGAATGCGTTCAGGCCCATGCCGGAAGCCAGACCCAGAGGCAGGTTTGCCAGGAAAGCCATCAGCAGAGTGCCAACGACAGCGGACAGTGCAGTGGAAATGTACATTGCACCATAGCTGACGCTGCCGGTTTCGGACAGCATACCAGCGTTGACGACCAGGATGTAAGCCATGGTCATAAAGGTGGTAATACCGGCGGAAATTTCAGTTTTCACGTCGGTGCCGTGTTCCTTGAGTTTGAAAAGTTTCTCCATGTTTTTTTGATTCCTTTCTCTTTCTTCTTCTCGAATTTCGAAAACAAAAACAACCGGTTTGACCGGCCGCTTATATTCTATCGAAAAAGTGGGCAGCTCACAATGACAAAAGTTCATGAAAAGGAGAAAAGGGTACATGATGAAATCGTTAAGAATATACAAAGAATTTGTGAAATTTCGGAGAATTCATTGCTGTAAAGTCGTACTTTTTTGACGATGACTTGAAAATTAACCCAATTTTGCAGAACGAAATTATTCAAGTAAACAGTGCATCGGAACCGGAAAACTAGGTCTAAAAATATAGGGAAAAGCATAGAGATTGATAAAAGAACCTGTGAAAATTTTCAGAGAAAATGTATGGAAAAGAGGGCGCGTATGCGGACAGAAAAAAACGGGCAGATCGCAGCGGCAATGTTGACGGGAATTTTGATGGTAACGGCAGGAATGCTGTTTTTGCCAAAATTACTTGGTTTGCAGGAGCTGGCGGTAATCAGCGGCAGTATGGCACCGGAGATTCCAACGGGAAGCATGGTATACGTCAGAGATGTAAAGCCGGAAAGCCTCTGTCTTGGAGATGTGTGTACCTATCGATTAGCTGACAGCGACGTGCTGGTGACGCACCGCGTGATTGGAACAGACAAAGAAAATCGAACATTGATTACCAAGGGAGATGCCAACGCGATTGCAGATGCGGCAGTTTCTTTTGGGCAGGTAGTGGGGCGGGTAGAATTTCATTTGCCCTGCATGGGACAGATTGCTTTGTGCGTGCAAACGCCGCTGGGTTTACTGTTGCTGGGCGGTATCGCAGTATGGGCTTTGCTGATGTTTTGGAAACAGGAACAGACGCTCTAAAAGCAGATTTTTGCGGCAATATATACCTTAATAATAGTTCAGGTATAATAATAGTTCAGGTATAAATTTAGCGAAAGTTGACGGAAAAAATACAGCCTGTTACAATGAAAAAAACAAAGGAAAGGAATCAGAAAGAAATGGAAGCAGCAAAGCGTAGAAACTGCATTTTGTGCATCGTTTGTTTTTGTGCGCTGACGATGAGCTTGGTAGACGGCATCCTGAATCCCATTTACCCTGTGAAAGCTGCCATTAAACTAGTACTGTTTTTACTGATTCCGCTGGTGGGTTACTATCGCTTCACACCCGATGAATTGCGCTCGATTTTTCGTTCCGGTAAGCGCGCATTGTATAAGGCTCTGTTATTGGGTGTTGGCGTATATCTTTTGATTGTGGGCGCATACTTTGCGCTGCGACCATTTTATGATTTTTCCACCATCACGACACAGCTCGCTGCGGGTGAGGGCGTTCATGCCGGAAACTTTTTGTATGTGGGTACTTATATCGCGATTGTCAATTCGCTGCTGGAGGAATTGTTCTTCCGCGGCTTTGCCTTTTTGACCTTGCGGCGCTATCTGAAACCTGGTGTGGCGTGCTGTATCAGTGCGCTGGCGTTTGCACTATACCATGTGGGTATGACGACGGGCTGGTTCAGTCCGGTTTTGTTTGTGCTGGCTTTGCTGGGCTTGTTTGTAGGCGGCTGTCTGTTTAATGCGCTGGACTGGCGCAGCGGAAGCATTTGGGCGTCCTGGCTGCTGCACTTTTGCGCAAATGCGGCAATCAATACCGTTGGATGTATTTTGATGGGAATTTTTTAAACAAAACAAAAATAGTGTCCTCATGGGGCGAATGTCTATTTTGTGATTCGGTTCCACTTGACGGAACAGCGAAAATAGAGTATACTTTGCAAGAATCATAAAAATACATATGATGCCCAGTAGCCAAGCGGTAAGGCAGGGGACTTTGACTCCCCCATCGTAGGTTCAACTCCTGCCTGGGCAATTTATAAAAAGGCATCCTTTGGATGCCTTTTTTCTTTTGTACGAAAAGCGGAATCACCATAAAACATACAATGCAGCTGCAGCAGAAATAAAAGCGGTATGGTGTGATGGGATTAATTCACGCATGGAAAGCGAAGATTCTTCGATGAAAAAAGTTTTGCACAGTTCATGGGTGAGATGTGGAAAACGAAATAGAATTCTGATACAATCCAAGTGAGTACGATGAAATACAAAATGAGGAAATCAAATATGGACCCGAACGAAAAAGAAAATAATACAGAACAGCAAACAGGGCCTGTATGGGATGTAAGACCGCCCAGGGTAAGCCCGTGGATGCGTCTGTTTCAAATTGCATCAGCAGTGCTGGCAATTGGTGTTGTCGTGATTGGTATTGGTACTGCATGGAATCATCGCCCCACATACAGTGCCTTTGCAGCAGCAACCCCACGCCCTACAGCAACCTATAAGCCGTCAACTCCCAAGCCGACAGCAACACCGGAGGAGCCGGAACCCTCAGAGGAACCGGATGCTACGCTGAAGCCTTTGTCGGATGAGGAAATCGAAGCACTTTTGCTGGAATTGGGAATCACGCAGGAAAAGCTGGATATTTTGAATGAAAGCGTTGAGGTAGATACCAAGGACACGACCTACGATACGGCAAAGGACTACTTTGGTGAAGAGGACGCAAAGCTGGATTATTTTGATCCGCCCCCTCCGCCCCCGGTAGTAACACCAGAGCCGACACCGGCGCCTACTCCGGAACCTACCCCAGAGCCTACACCAACTCCCACACCGGAGCCAACCCCAGAACCGGAAATTACACCGGAACCTACACCGGATGAAAACGGCGATATTCCAACAGCAGAACCCACCCCGGAATCTACGCCCACCCCGGAGAAAACCCCGGAGCCTACGGCGGAACCCACCGCAACCCCGGTAGCAACACCGCCCACGGATGGTCCGGTGATGCAGGGTGTTGGCGATTCGGATTTGATTCGCCGCTATAATGATTGGGATGCTGGTTTGAAGCAGTACACCTGGCAGATGGCAAAGCATTACAACGTGAGTTACGAGCTGGTGCTGGCAATTATCTATAATGAAAGTCGTTTTATACCGGGCTTGACCCATGTGAACAGCAACGGTACCACGGACTGGGGACTGATGCAGGTGAACGATGTGTGCTTTGATTTGCTGCACCGCCAGCTGGGCATTCAATCTATGGAAGAACTGCTGGACCCGTATAAGTCCATTCAGGCGGGCTGTGCCATTTTGGGTTATCACCGCCGCTATGTGGATAATGAAGAAGATGCATTGCTGCGCTATCAGGTTGGTGCAGGCAACTATCAGGCATATAAGGAAATGGGAAAAGTTCCTTTGGTACATACCAAGACGATTGGCTGGCGTGACCAGCTGATTGCAGCGGGTGTATAAGAAAACGATACGTTAAAAAGCAGCTCTGTTTTGTACAATCAAAACAGAGCTGCTTTTTGTGCGAAAAGTGCGGCGAAATTTTGA
The DNA here is from genome assembly GCA_937880095.1 of uncultured Faecalibacterium sp. GTDB lineage: Bacteria > Bacillota > Clostridia > Oscillospirales > Ruminococcaceae > Faecalibacterium. The sequence goes on from CALFLK010000023.1 coordinate 152,231, forward strand.
TTTTCAGGAAGAAAGCACCGCCTGATGTGAAATATTTTGTAAAGTATATTGACTTTTCACATGGGCGATGTTATACTGCGTTACGGTAAAGCAATATGGCTTTACGGTGTAAGATATTTTCTGAGTTTTCTGTTAGAGGTGCGGAGAAATGGCCAAAAATCTGGAAATGAGTTATCTTCTGGACTTTTATGGCAATGCACTGACGAAAAAACAGCAGGAAATGATGGTGCAGTATTATAACGACGACCTTTCGCTGAGCGAAATCGGCGAGAACTTCGGCATTACTCGCCAAGGTGTGCGGGATGCCATCAAGCATGGTGAAAGCAGTTTGCTGGAGCTGGAAGAAAAGGTCGGCTTTGCTGCTCGCTATCGTCTGGTACAGGATAAGCTCATTGATATGGAGCAGATCATCCGCAAGGCGAAGTTTGATATTTCTGGTAAATATGGCGGCTACAATTCCGGCGATTTTGACCGAACGCTGGATCAGCTGCTTTCCATTGTTCGTTCCATCGAAGAATCTGAGGACTGAGAAAGGAGACCAAATGGCATTCGAATCTCTTTCCGACCGGTTAGCCGGTGTATTCAAAAAGCTGAAAAACCACGGCAAGCTCAGCGAGGCAGACGTTAAGGCTGCCATGCGTGAAGTTCGTATGGCCCTTTTGGAGGCAGACGTTAACTTCAAGGTCGCCAAGGACTTCTGCGCCAAGGTATCCGAGCGCGCTATGGGTCAGGAGGTCATGGAGAGCCTGACCCCTGCACAGCAGGTCATCAAAATTGTCAACGAAGAGCTGACCAATTTGATGGGCGGCACCGAAGATGTTCAGCTGCACATCAAGAATAAAGGCCAGACCGTGGTTATGCTTTGCGGTCTGCAGGGTAATGGTAAAACCACCCATGCAGCAAAGCTGGCAAAGTATTACCGCAAGCAGGGTCGCCGTCCGCTGCTGGTTGCCTGCGATATTTACCGCCCCGCTGCAATCGATCAGCTGGAAGTCGTCGGTAAGCAGGTAGAAGTTCCTGTGTTCAGCATGGGCACCAATGAAAAGCCCGCAGTGATTGCTCAGAAGGCACTGGCACACGCTCGTGACTATGGCAATGATCTGGTGATTCTGGATACCGCTGGCCGCCTGCAGATCGACGAAGTGCTGATGCAGGAGCTGGTTGACCTGAAAGAAGCCGTACACGTTGACAGCACACTGCTGGTCGTGGACGCAATGGCAGGTCAGGACGCAGTCAGCGTAGCAAAGACCTTTAACGAAATGGTCGGCGTGGATAGTGTCATCCTGACCAAGACTGACGGCGATACCCGTGGCGGTGCAGCACTGAGCGTTCTGGCTGTTACCGGCAAGCCGATTTTGTTCCAGGGCGTAGGCGAAAAGCTGGACGATCTGGAAGCATTCCATCCGGCACGCATGGCAAGCCGCATTCTGGGCATGGGCGACGTTTTGAGCCTGATTGAAAAGGCACAGGACAGCGCAGATATGGCTGCTGCGGAAAAGACCGCACAGCGTATGATGGAAAACAAGTTCGACATGAACGATATGTTGGACCAGTTCGCTCAGATCAAAAAGATGGGCGGCGCATCCGCTATGCTGAACATGATGCCCGGCGGTGCAAACATTGATCCCAGCCAGGTGGACGAAAAGATGATGGACCGCGTTGAGGCTATCATCTTGAGTATGACCCCGGCAGAGCGCGAGAATCCTTCCATCATCAATCCCAAGCGTAAGCGCCGCATTGCTGCTGGCAGCGGTACCCGCGTACAGGACGTCAACCAGCTGCTGAAGCAGTTTGAGATGATGCAGAAGCTGATGAAGCAGATGAAGAAGAGCCCCAAGGGCTTTGCCCGCCGCATGAGCAAATTCGGCGGCATGAAGGGTATGTTCTAAATCCTTTCCTTATGTTTCGGTAATAACCCAAAAGCCAGGAGGCCCCAGGGTTTTACAATAAAAAAGCCCCACGGGGCCACACATTTTTTCTATTTATTTTTGGAGGTATTTCATTATGGCAGTTAAGATCAGACTGCGCCGCATGGGCGCAAAGAAGGCTCCCTTCTACCGTGTTGTTGTCGCTGACAGCCGCTTCCCCCGCGATGGCCGTTTCATCGAAGAGATCGGCACCTACGATCCCACCCGTGAGCCTTCCGTTGTGAACATCGACGCTGACAAGGCAAAGCAGTGGATCGCTAACGGCGCTCAGCCCACCGACACTGTCCGTGTTCTGCTGAAGAAGTCCAACATTCTGTAATTGAATGGAGGTTAGATCCATGCAGGAACTGTTGTTGGCTGTGGCCAAGGGCCTCGTGGAAGATAAGGACGCTGTTTCCGTAACGGTGGACGCTCCTCGCGAGGACGGTACGATCGTCTACCACCTGAAGGTGACGGAGAACGATATGGGCCGAGTCATTGGCAAACAGGGACGCATCGCAAAGGCTATTCGCGTGGTCATGCGTGCTGCATCCGTGCGCGTCGGAGAAAAGGTCCTGGTCGAGATCGACTGACAGCAAGACGCCCTTTGCCCTGTGCAAAGGGCGTCTTTTATTTTTGTATTAGAAAAAAGTGAGGTACCCCTTATGATTCGTGCTTATCTGGAAGCCGGTAAGCTGGTCACCACCCACGGTGTGCGCGGCGAACTGAAAATGGAGCTGTGGTGCGGCGAAGCTGCGCTGCTCAAGCGCGCAAAGACCCTGTATGGCACTGCCGAAGGCGGCAAGCCGGTTGGGGTGCAGTCTCTGCGTCAGCTGCCCAACAATATGGCAATTATCAAGCTAGAGGGCGTGGATGATATGGATAACGCCCGTCGTCTGGTGGGCAGTATGCTGTACTTTGACCGCAAGGATGTGCGCCTGGCAAAGGGCGTATGTTTTATTTCTGACCTGCTGGGCTGCGAGGTACAGGATGCAGATACCGGTCGTGTGTACGGTACCGTCAAGAGCGTGACCCATCCCGGCCCGCAGGATATTTACACTGTAACTACGCCTTCCGGTGAGGAGCGTATGTTCCCCGGTGTGCCGGCATTTCTGGTGGATAAGCAGCCGGAAGAAGGCCGTATTTTGATTCGCCCGATTCCCGGTATGTTCGATGATGATGTAATTCTGGATGCACCACAAGCAGGGGAGGAAGCATAATATGGGTATGCGAGTGGATATTGCCACCTTGTTCCCTGAGATGTGTCAGCGTGTTCTGGATGAAAGTATCCTTGGCCGTGCAGCAAAACGGGGCCATATTGAAACGCACAGCCATCAAATTCGGGACTATACGCTGAATAAACAAAAGCAAACGGACGATTATCCTTATGGTGGCGGTTGCGGTATGGTCATGTACGCCCAGCCCATCGCGGACTGCCTGCGTGATATTGAGCGTCAGGTAACCGAGCAGGGACGTCCCAAGCCCCACGTCATTTTTATGACGCCGGGTGGTGCAAAGTTTGATGAAGAACACGCCAAGCGTCTGGCACAGTACGACAACCTGACCTTTGTCTGCGGCCATTACGAAGGCATTGATGAACGCGTCATTGATGCTTTTGCGGATGAGCAGCTGAGTCTGGGCGATTTCGTACTGACTGGCGGCGAGCTGGCTGCACTGGCAGTAGCTGACAGCGTGCTGCGTTTGCAGCCGGGTGTTTTGGCAGAACAAAAGGGCTATGAGGATGAGAGCTTCTGGGATGGTCTGCTGGAATATCCCCAGTACACCCGACCGGAAGTTTGGGAAGGCCGTGCAGTGCCGTCGATCCTGCTCAGCGGTGACCATGGAAAAGTGGATGCCTGGCGCATGGAACAGAGCAAACAGCGCACCAAGGAGCGCCGACCAGACCTGTGGGAAGCATACGAAAAAGCACATCCCGCGGTACCTGAAAAGAAGCGCAAGCGCCGCAAGCATTCCGCGCCCAAAACCGAGATTGTGGAAAACTTTTGTGTTAGCGCACAATCGGATGAAAAATAACTAGAAAAGTTGCACAAAGGTCTGGCGGCGTTCATAGACGGATTGGAGAAAGCGACAAAAAAACGATTTTACGCTGTACAACTGCTGTCTAATGAGATAAAATAGACGCAAGGGAGCTGTTAGGCCCCGATTTTCGAGTTGATCGCATCACGATTATACAGATAGGAGCGACTGAGCTATGTACGTGAAGGAAGTTACTGTTGAAAATCAGGTGGGTCTGCACGCCCGTCCTGCTACCTTCTTTATCCAGAAGGCAAATGAATTTAAGTCCAGCATTTGGGTTGAGAAGGAAGAGCGCCGTGTCAACGCTAAGAGCCTGCTGGGCGTTCTGTCCCTGGGCATCGTAGGCGGCACCAGCATCCGCATCATTGCGGACGGCACTGACGAGCAGGCTGCTGTTGAAGGTCTGGTCAAGCTGGTTGAATCTGGCTTTGCTGGCTAATCAACTGTTTTCAATGGAGTTCTACCGCTATTCCAGCGTTTGCCGGGGTAGCGGCTTTTTTTATACCGAGAATAGCCGGTCAGGTATTGGCGCAGGCTGTTGGGGGAGCAATCAGCGGTCAAACCCGCTGGAACCATAAAAGGCGGGAGGGTGCGCCATGACCAAAGCGGAGCTGTATCAAAAAGCCTGTATGCTGCCGATGCTGCCGGGCGTTTATATCATTCGGGACAAGACAGATACGATTATCTATATCGGCAAAGCCAAGCGGCTGCGCAACCGTGTCAGCCAGTATTTCCGCGAGGGCATACCCCACGATAACAAGGTTACACAGATGATTCGTCATGCCTACACCTTTGATGTGATTGTCTGCCAGAGTGAATTCGAAGCGCTGGTGCTGGAAGCAAGCCAGATTAAAGCACACACCCCAAAATATAATATCCTGCTGAAAGATGATAAAGGGTACAGTTATATTCGCATTTCCAAAGAGGCATGGCCCAGACTTTCCTTTGTTTTGCAGAAAGAGGATGACGGTGCCGAGTATATCGGACCCTATACCTCGTCTTTTGCTGCACGGGAAATGGCTGAAAGCGCAATGGACGCCTTTTTGCTGCCCCGCTGCAGCCGACGCTTCCCGGAAGATTTCGGTAAAAGCAGACCCTGTCTGAATGCGCATATCGGGAAGTGCATGGGTGTATGTACCGGAAAAATCAGCCAGCAGGCTTATAACGAGGCCATACAGGGTGCCATCCATCTGATTAAATATGGCAAGAAAGATATTTTGCGTTCGCTGACCCAGCGTATGGAAGCAGCATCGGAAAAGCTGGACTTTGAACACGCCGCTCTGCTGCGTGATCAGATTCGTGCGATTGAAAAGGTCAGTGCGGGGCAGAAAGTCGTGGTTGACCCAGATGTGGAAATGGATGTGTGCGCACTGGCAGGTACACCGAACAGCGTGTGTGCAGCGGTATTGCGGTTCCGTCAGGGACGATTGACGGATAAGCGGGAATTTCTGTTCCATGATACCGCAGACATTGCGCAGACACGAAACGAATTTCTGGCACGCTATTATCTGGACCATGAGGATGAAAAATTACCTCGTGTGGTAGCGGTGGATGCTTTGCCGGAGGACGCAGCATCCTTGCATCGTTTGCTGGAACAGCGCCGTGGAACACGGGTGCAGCTGTATGTACCCCAGCGTGGTGATGTGGCGCATCTGGTGGAAATGGCGCACACCAATGCGGTGGAGCGTCTCGCACGGGAAAGCGGTCGCTATGCAAGAGAACAAAAGACTTTGGATGAGCTGGCACAGCTGCTGGGATTGTCGAAAGCTCCGAGAAATATTGAAAGCTACGATATTTCCAACTGGGGTGATGGTACCAGTGTATGTGGTATGGTTACTTTCCGGGATGGAAAACCCTATAAAGCCGGTTATCGCCGCTTTAAGATGCAGACGGTGTTTGGCACTGACGACTATGCCAGTATGGCAGAAACCCTGAGCCGTCGCTGCAATGAATACGAAAAGTTTGCGGTAGCGGGTGTGACCAGTGAAAACTGGTTTGCCCAGAAACCGGATCTGATTTTGCTGGACGGTGGCAGAGGACAGGTCAGTACAGTGCGAGCAATACTCAAAGGTCGTGCGATGGAGGATGTGCCGTTGTATGGTATGGTGAAAGATGATCATCACCGCACACGCGGTATTATTGATGATACCGGACGGGAAATCAGCCTGAATATGAATCGCAGTACCTATGCCTTTGTCAGCAGCATTCAGGATGAAGCCCACCGCTTTGCCAATGCGTATCGCAAGCAGCAGATGAAAAAGAAGAGCTATGCATCCGCACTGACGGAGATTCCCGGTGTAGGTCCGGCAACTGCAAAAGTTTTGATGCGTACGTTTGGTACGGTAACCGCTGTGCGGGAAGCCGATGTGGAAACATTGCAAAAGGCACCGGGTGTGGGCGAAAAAATGGCGCAGACGATTTTTGCACATTTTCACCCGGAACAGTGAAAAACTTTGCTGCTTTTGCGATTTTGTAAAAAGCACGTTGGAGTGATAAAAACCGCGCGTCAGGGTTGACAAATACAAGAAAGGTTGCTTTAATCTATACATTGTGGACAGTGAACGGTAAAAAGGAGGAATGACCATGCGCGTAATCGCAGGAGATTTCCGTGGCAAACGGCTAGAAACCCTGCCCGGAGAAGATGTGACCCGCCCTACCACAGAGCGTGTCAAAGAAGGAATGTTCAGCAGCATCCATTTTCTGCTGCCAGGCGCACGGGTACTAGACCTTTTTGCCGGCAGCGGTCAGCTGGGTCTGGAAGCAATGAGCCGCGGTGCGGCTCGCTGTGTCTTTTTGGATGAGAACCGTGAGGCAATTCAGGTCGTTATGAAAAACTGCAAGACTTGCGGTGTATTCGACCGATGCCGTGTTAGTTTGGGCGATGCCAGACTGTATTTGGGTTCTTGCCGGGAACAGTTTGATTTGATTTTGATGGACCCGCCCTACCACAACGATACCTGCGCAGCAATGCTGCCGCTGGCAGAAAAAGTGCTGGCACCCGGCGGTGTTGTGATTTGCGAAACCGAGCGAGAGGCAGATATGCCCGGTGCAGTGGGCGGTCTGACGCTGGAAAAACGATATCAGTATGGAACCATCGCCGTATGGCGCTACATGAAGGAGAGAGCAGAATGAATGTAAACGAATTGTTGGATACGATCGAGGACGCTCTGGAAGAGGGCGCCAGCATCCCGCTGTCCGGCGGTAAGCGTGTTGTGGATGTGGACAAGATCCGCGACTATCTGGATGATATCCGCCTGAACCTGCCCGGTGAGATCCGTCAGGCAAAGAACATTGTGAATGACCGCGGTCAGATTCTGGAAGATGCCAAGAAGGAAGCTGACATTATCGTAAAGAAGGCAGAAGAGCGTGCAGCAGTTCTGGTCAGCGATCAGGAAGTGCTGAAGCGTGCAGAGCAGCGTGCAGCAGAGGTTATGGCAAATGCACAGTCTGAGGCTCGCAATATGCGCCAGACCGTGACCGATTACTGCGAAAATATGCTCAAGACCACGGAAGAAACCATGATTGCCAATGCAGGTCAGATAAAGACGGTGCGCACCAATCTGCGCCAGAATGCAAAGGCTGCTGTGAACGGCTGAGCCTGACACAATCTGCAAATTTAATAGAAAAAATGAAAAGCGTGTCGTCTTTTGACGGCACGCTTTTTTGGTTGCGGAAAATATGTGAAAGCTGCACGTTCTTCCATTGTTTTCCTACTTGTTCCTATTGAATTTGAGAGCCCGTTTTGGTATCATAAAAACAATGCAGTGGGTAAAAGTGCATCAAAGTGGGGCATAGAGGGATGACCTCCATGCAAATCTGCGAAAAAGGAGCGGGGGTCATGTTCTTCGGTCGATATGATTTCGTCATGGACGCCAAAGGCAGACTGAATTTTCCTGCAAAGTTTCGTGAAAATATGGGCGGCGGCAGCTTTGTCGTTATGGAGTGGGTAGACCACTGCCTGTTTGCACTGCCCTTTGAAGAAGTAGATAAACTGGCGGAACGGCTGGGCGGCAATGAGCTGATGGACAGCTGGGAAGCGACGGGTGATTTATTCAGTACCGCCTTTGAGGTGGAACCCGATAAGCAGGGGCGAATCCTACTGCCGGAAAGCCTTCGCAAGTATGCGGGGCTGACCAAAAGCGTTACCATCATCGGCAATCGCAATCATGCAGAGATTTGGGATACCGATACATGGAACGAACGGCACAGCGCCGTGACCAATGAGGAGCGTATCCGCAAAATGCGGGAGCTCCATATTTAAGCAAGAATGAGAGGGGACGTTTCCCATGGAAGATAAACAGATGCAGACCGGTTTTGACCCGGCAGATTTTGAGCACGTCCCCGTACTGCTGGAAGAATGCCTGGAGGGCTTGGCAATCAAGCCGGACGGGACTTACATGGACGGCACTGCCGGTGGTGCAGGACATTCAAAGCAGATTGCTTTGCGTCTGGACCCGGAAAAAGGCCGCCTGATTTCGATGGATCAGGACCCGGATGCCATCCAGACTGCAACCGCACGTCTGGCAGGTCTGCCCGCACAGGTGGTTGCTACCAATTTCCGCTATGCAAAGCAGAAGCTGCAGGAGATGGGCATTCCCGGCATTGATGGTGCTTTGCTGGATTTGGGCGTTTCCAGCCATCAGCTGGATGATGCTGCCCGCGGATTTTCCTACCGTGCAGATGCACCGCTGGATATGCGTATGAGTCAGGAAGGCATGACTGCCGCTGACCTGTGCAATTTGGAAAGTCGGGAAGAGCTTACCCGTATCCTGCGGGATTACGGTGAGGAGCCGTATGCCTGGCAGATTGCCGGCAAGATCGTGAAAGTGCGTGAGGAAACCCCCATTACCACGACCATGCAGCTGGCAGACATTATTTCCAGCGCAGTTCCCCCGGCAGAGCGCCGTAAAAACAAAAATCCCAGCCGCCGTACCTTCCAGGCTTTACGCATTGCCGTAAACCATGAGCTGGATGCTCTGGACGAAGGTTTGGACGGCATCTTCGATTGCCTGAACCCCGGTGGACGCCTTTGCGTCATTACCTTCCACAGCCTGGAAGACCGCTTGGTGAAAAATAAATTCCGCCGTTGGGCAACGGCTTGCACCTGCCCGCCGGAGTTGCCTGTGTGCATTTGCGGTGGCAAGGCAAAGGCAAAACTGATTACCCGCAAGCCCATTGAGGCAAAAGCGGATGAGCTGACCGAGAATCGTCGCAGCCGCAGCGCAAAACTGCGTGTTTTGGAAAAGCTGTAAAAATAACTGAGAAAGGAGAATGATGCACCATGCAGCAGGATGCATATGATTTCGCACTGTTTGAAGAACGCTCTGCAGCGGGCGCAATGCAGCAAAACCGAGTTCCGAATCTCCGTGCGGAGAAAGGCGGCAAAACAAAGCCGAGTAAAATGAAAAAGAATGTAATGAACGTATGGATCGTTATGATGGCTGCTGTGCTGATTTCTCTGACGATTTTGCTGGTGCAGAGCAAAGCAACACTGACGGAGCTGAATACCCAGGTTCGTCAGGTGCAGCGCGAGATCACCGATGCAAAGAGTGAATACAATTACCTGAACAGTGAACTGGGTAAGCGTACCGAGATGTCACGCATTGAGGATATTGCCAAGCAGCTTGGTTTGATGAAGGTGAATGACAGCCAGATTACCTATGTGCGTCTGGAAGAAGATAGTGTGATCACCGGCGGTGAAAATCAGGTAGGTCGTTTAGCGGAGTTGTTCCAATCGGGGCTTTTGAGTGTTATGGAAACGCTGGATCCCTGAGATACATCGACCTAAAATCATCACAGGCTATGTGCGCCATAAAAAGAAAATTTTTTCGGAAAGCGTGCTGCGGCACGCTTTTTCGATTTCCGGACCCTGTGGGGAAGAGAGGATATTGTAATGCCCCAGCCCAAAAGAGTGAAAAAGAGAAAAATAAAGAACGATGCGCATGACAGAATCAATCACAAGCTGAGCCTAATCGGGTGGCTGCTTGCTTCGATTGCCGTTGTAGGCGGATTTTCCTACTTGAGCTATCGCTTGTTCCAGATTCAAATTGTCAATGGCGATTATTATCGCCAGATGGCGAGTGCGCAGCAGATGAAAGACAGTACCATTGAAGCGGAGCGCGGCATGATTTATGACGCTACCGGTAAGGTACTGGCTTCCAGCAGTATCGTATGGGATATTTCCTGTGACCCTAAAAACAGTAAGGGACTTTCCAAGGAAACCGGTGAGGATACCGGAGAGTTTGTATTGGTGGAAAGCGTCTGCGCCGAGGTCAGCACCGGTATTTCTAAAATCCTGGTTGCCAATGATGGCTCAGATGGTGCTTCGGTGGATACCACCAGTGAAGAATACCTCAAGGTATACGAAAAGGTATACGGTGCGTTTTCCCGTATTGATACGCAGTATCGAATTCTGGCATCCAAGGTAGATTTGCCGGTAAGTGATGCGGTGCGTGCTTTTGTTAAGGACTATAACAAAGCCCATAAAGAGGAGGGTATCAGCATTGTAATCGGTATCACCAAGACCTACAAGCGCAACTATCCTTATGGTGCTTTTGCAGCAGCAACCATTGGTTTCTGCAATGCAGACGGTTCCGGTGCATATGGTTTGGAGAAATCCTATGATGCCGCTCTGGCAGGTGTGGATGGTCGTAGCTTGGCGGTCAAGGATGCAAACGGAAATGTTATTGATACCGATAAGGCTGTGGAGTATGAGCCGCAGCATGGATATAATGTAATATCTACACTGGACAGCAACGTGCAGGAAGTGGTGGAGCGCTACCTGAATGAAGCAGTTAAGGCAAACAGCGTGTCCAACCGTGGTGCAGCGCTGGTGATGAATGTGAATACCGGTGCGATTCTGGCTATGGCAACCAAACCGGACTTTGACCCCAATGATCCGAATCTGGTATATGATCCGGAGTATATGGCGGCTATGGTAAAAGCCGAACCGGAACTGTATCAGGCATGGGAAAAAGACGAAAACGGCAAGTATGTGCTGGATGCGCAGGGAAATAAAATCCCGGATGAAGATTTTGATTATACTGGTACCTACCGTGAAATGCAGCGCAAAAATAAAGCAATTACTGAGCTTTACTACCCGGGAAGCGTTTTTAAGACCATCGTTGCGGCTGCCGGTTTGGATTCCGGTACAATCACGGACCAGACCGCTTTTACCTGTAAGGGTGCTTACACGGTTGCAGACCGTACCTATCACTGCGCAAGCCGAAAAGTACATGGCACGCTGAATTTGTGGGATGCACTGCGGCACAGCTGTAACCTGTATTTCATTCAGGCAGCGGAGCGAATGGGTGCAGAGAAATTCTTTGACTATTTTAAGGCGTTCGGATTTACCGAAAACACCGGTATTGACCTGCCCTATGAAACCTCCTATATGCAGTACTACAAAAAGGAGCAGCTGGGTCCTGTTGAACTGGCATCTTCGGCATTTGGTCAGTCCATGAAGATCACACCGCTGCAGATGTGTGTAGCAATGGCTGCCTGCGTCAATGGCGGTTATCTGGTACAGCCTTACATGGTCAGTGAAATTACGGATATGTCGGGCAATACCATCCAAAAGACGGATGCACATGTGAAACGTCAGGTGCTGAGTGAAAGTGTAAGCAAAACACTGAGCAGCATTCTGGAATACGAAGTCGGTGATGCCAATGATGTGGGCGGCGGTCATCGTGCATTCGTTGCAGGCTATCGCGTTGGCGGTAAGTCCGGTACCAGTGAGCAGCTGGATATGGATAAGCGTATCTCGGACGGCGACTACAAGAAGGTAGCTTCTTTCTGTGCCACATTCCCCAGCGATGACCCGGAATACATGGTGTACATCATGCTGGATGACCCCAACAATGCAAGTTCGGACTATTCGTCTGTTCTGGCTGCGCCGGTCGTGGGTAATATTATCAGCGAAATCGCACCGTATCTGGGTGTTCCCACCAGCGGTGATGACCTGAAGAGCAAGACCGTTAAGGTCCCGAATCTGGTTGGTCAGGAATGGGGCAATGCACAGGTCGAGCTGAACCGTGCAGGTCTGAAGCATCGTCTGGTAACAGGTGAAAATGATGCTACGGCAGCGCTGGTTACCTATCAGTACCCGGCAGCAAAGACAGAGGTTTCGGGCGGTACAACGGTTTATCTGTATGTTGCAGGAACCCAGCCCGCCAGCGTAACGGTACCGGATGTAACGGGGCGTTCGGTTGACTTTGCCCAGCAGATGCTGTCTGCTGCAGGTTTGAATTATCTGATGCAGGGCGACAGCGGAGGCGTTGTAATTGAGCAAAGCGTAGAAGCCGGAACAACGGTAGAAATGGGTACGGTCGTAACGATACAGGGTGGTGCAGCAGCACCGCCGGATACAACAGATCCGCCGGATGAACCAGACCCAGCGGATGATTCACAAACACCCACAGAATAAAGAGTCCAGAAAGGGAGATGGAGCGAATGCAGCCGATTTCTGCAAAAATTTTGCTGGCAGGGCTTGCGCCTGAAAGCTGTCTGTCCGATACGAAAATCAACCTGGTCACCACTGACAGCCGAAAGATTCAGCTGGGATGCGTATTTGTTGCATTCCCCGGCGCAAAGTTTGACGGGCATGACTTTGCCTGTCAAGCAGTGGAGCAGGGGGCAGCCTATGTAGTAGTCAATCATCCGGTGGATGGTTTGGCACCGGAAAAAACGATTCTCTGCCCAGACAGCTACCGAGCGATGATGACCATTGGCGCGAATTATCGCAGTCAGTTTGCCCCCAAGCTGGTGGGCATTACCGGCAGTGTTGGCAAGACAACGACAAAAGAATTTTGCTATGCGGTACTGTCCGCTTTCGGCAATGCCATTAAGACAGAGGGCAACCAGAATAATGAGCTGGGTATGCCCAACACGCTGCTGCGTTTGGAAGACAGCACCCAGTTTGCCGCTGTGGAAATGGGTATGAGCAACCGAGGTGAAATCAGCCGTTTGAGCTGTGCGGCTCGACCGGATGCAGGTATTATCACTTGCATCGGCGTATCTCATATGGAAAATCTGGGCAGTCGGGAAAATATTCTGGCTGCTAAACTGGAAATCTGCGATGGCTTGGCAGAAGGCGCACCGTTGGTTTTGAACGGGGATGATCCCTACCTGCGCGGCGCACAGTTATCTGCCCATGTAAAGCCGATTTGGTTCAGTCTGAATGCAGGTACTGCTGAGGTAACCGCATCGGAGATTCGTCAGGAAGGTAACGATACCTTCTTTGCCCTGAATGACGCAGAAAACGGTACGTTTGCGGTTCAGATTCCTACCATTGGTAAGCATAATATTGCCAATGCGCTGGCTGCCTACTGCGTTGCTACCCGACTGGGTCTGGATGCCGCAACAGCAGCTGCTGCGCTGGCAGATTTCCGTCAGACCGGTATGCGTCAGCACATGGTGGAATGTGATGGGGTAACGGTGATTGAGGATTGCTATAACGCAAACCCCGACAGCATGAAGGCTGCGCTGGAAATGTTTGCAACGTATGACTGCAAGCGCCGCTTTGCACTGCTGGGTGATATGCTGGAACTGGGAACCATCCGTGAAAGCGCACACACCACGCTGGGCAAGCAGGCTGCAGAAAACAAGGTGGATTTCCTGATTACTTACGGCGATGCCTGCAAAGTAACTGCGGATGCCGCTCAGGAAGCCGGCTTGCAGGCAGTCCATACTGGCAGCTATCGCGAGATCGCAGATCTTTTGCTGGAAAATGTAAAACCCGGCGATGCGATTCTGGTCAAGGGCAGCCGCGGTATGGCACTGGAAAAGGCGCTTGCGCTGTTTTATGCGGAATGGCCGCAGCGATAAGCACACTTTTTATGGAAAGGAAATAGAATGGCACGATACGCTTTGATGGTGGCTGCACTGCTGGGATTTCTGGCAACAGCTGCCGTAGAAAACATCATGCTGCCGATGCTGCGGCAATGGCAGATGCGCCGTATGACGGCACAGCCGATTCTGCGCCGCAATCAGCCGGAAACGCCTACAATGGGCGGTTTCGCAGTGGTTTTTGGTACGATTGCCGCTGTAACCGTAACCTGGCTGTGTCTGTCTGTGATGGAGCCCCGGCTGATGGATGGCTATCAGCGTCAGATTTTGGTTACCAGTGTGCTGACCGGTTTTGCGTTTGCGCTGGTTGGTATCTGGGATGATATGCGCGGTTATCTGCGCAAAGATCATCACCCACTGCCTTGGCTGTGGCGCATTGCATTGGAAGCCTTTCTGGCACTGGGATTTCTGGGTGTGCTGCACCTGATTGGTGCGCTGCCTACCGGTACGGTGGTTCCCTTTGTGGGGTATGTGGATTTTGGCGGCTGGTATATCCCGCTGACGGGGCTGGCATTGGTGGCGCTGGTAGAAACCGCGCATATGTCTGCCGGCGAAGTAGGCGTGTGCAGCATGAATGGCTTTTTTGCGTGTCTGGTTTGCAGCGCGGTGGCAGCACTGCAAAATCATCTGCAAATGTCTTTGTACGCCACAGCGCTGGGCGGTGCATTGCTGGCATACTTGCTGTGGGGCTTTCCGCCGGCAAAGCTGCTTTTGGGCCGCAGCGGAAGTACTTTTATCGCGGCCAGTATTGGCGTGATTTCCATTTCCATGGGCTGGGGCGGTCTATTGCTCCTGCTGGGCGGCGTTTACTGGCTGGAGGGCATCGCGTATGTGCTGCAAGGCTTGAGCTATCGACTGCGCAAACGCCCGCTGTTTAAGATTTTACCCATCCAGACTGCAATGGATGCAGCTGGCTGGGAGCAGGTTCGTATTATCGGAACGATGGGGTTGGCTGCATTTACATTTGCGGTGCTGGCACTGCTGCAGGTGTTGTCCGCCACATCATAAAAAAGATGCAAACCCTTTGAGCAAAGGAAAAATACATGGCACACCGAAACATAAAACAACCGAATCTTCCGCCGCTGGGGCTGAAACGATACTACCCGGCGGGCTTTATCGTCAATCTGCTGATCATTGTGGCATTTGGCCTTTTGATGCTGTTTTCAGCCAGTTATACCACAGCATATCTGCGATTTGGTGACAGTTATCACTTTATCCGCAGCCAGCTAATTTTTGCTGTGCTGGGTCTGGGAATCATGCTGGCTATGGCGCAGTTTGACTATCATAAATATGAGCGCTGGACCTGGTGGGGATATATCGTCAGCCTGATTCTGCTGTGCATCGTGTTGACTTGTGAACCGATTAGTGGATGCCGCCGCTGGCTGCACTGGAGGCAGAAGCCGCTGAGTTATTTGCCCAGTATTCAGGTGTCGGAAATCGTAAAGTTTGTCATCATTCTGACTACAGCATGGATTATCATTCGTTACCGGAAGCGCCGCACTAAGTTTTGGTGCGGTCTGGTGCTGCCGATGCTGCCGCTGATTCCGGTATTGCTGCTGTTGTATCTGGAGCCTCATTTGTCTGGCATGGTGCTGATGATTACGATTGCCGGTTCCATGTTGCTGTTGGGCGGAAACGCTCAGCTATGGATTGTTGCTTTCGCAGTTGCGGGCGGTAGCTTTTTAGCGTTGTTCTGGGATAAGCTGGGTAATTTGACAGAGTATGCAGGCAATCGTCTGGATGGCTGGAGCTCGATTTTTGAGGAAATGCCCTGGCAGACCCAGCAGAGTATGCTGGCAATCGGCAGCGGTGGTCTGAAGGGTCTGGGAATCGGCAACAGCATGGAAAAGCAGCTGTGGCTGCCGGAATGTACCAATGACTTTATCTTCAGCGTTCTGTGCGAAGAGCTGGGCTTTCTGGGTGCAATGGTTGTGATCCTGCTGTTTGTGGGTCTGATTTTCCAGGGACTGTACATCGCATACAATGCATCCGATTTGTATGGCACACTGCTTGCGCTGGGTATTACAGCACAGATTACCTGGCAGGTATTCTTTAATATTGCAGTTGTAACCAATACCGTGCCCAACACGGGTATCAGTCTGCCGTTTTTCTCTTCCGGCGGTACCAGTTTGGTGCTGCTTTTGGCAGAGATGGGTGTTATGATAAACATTGCCCGTCAGGGCAAGCGCGCGCAGCTGCAGCGAAAGGCTGCCAAGGAGGCTGCACAGCAAAACGAGACAAAGGAGAAATGAGATGCGTGTACTGATTGCTGCCGGCGGCACTGCCGGACATATCAATCCTGCACTGGCGATTGCCGGCGCACTGAAAGAGGCTGACCCTACTGCAGAAATTCATTTTGCGGGTCGTGAGTGCGGCATGGAAAACAAGCTGGTCACCAAGGCCGGCTATCCGTTTCATCCCATTGAAATCACAGGTTTTCAGCGTCAGCTCAGCCTGCAGAATATCCGCCGCAATGCCATTACAGTGTGGAATCTGATTCAGTCTGCCCCCAAGGCAAAGAAGATGATGAAGGAAATCAAGCCGGATCTGGTGATTGGCTGCGGTGGTTATGTGTCTGGTCCGGTGGTACGCTGTGCCGCAAAGATGGGCATTAAGACCGCAATCCATGAGCAGAATGCATTCCCCGGTGTGACCAACAAGCTGCTGGCTCCGGATGTGGATGTGGTGTTTGCTGCGGTGGAAGGTGCTGTGGATAAACTGAAAGCACCTGAAAAGACGCTGGTAGTTGGTAATCCGGTGCGTCCTGCGGTGCTGGCAGCAGCGGCAAATCGTATGGAGAACCGCGCAAAACTGGGCGCAGGCAACCGCCCTGTGATTTTGTCTTTTGGCGGTAGCTTGGGCGCACGCCGTATCAACGAAAGCGTAGCAGCTTTGTGCGCATGGGAACAGCACACCAACCAGAATGTGCTGCACGTTCACGCAACCGGTCGCTACGGTGTGAATCTGTTTGACGGCTTGGCAACGCAAATGAATTTCTCTGTCGGTGAAAAGCTGATCGTGAAGGAGTATATTGATGATATGCCGGATCTGCTCAGTGCAGCCGATTTGATCATCAGCCGTGCCGGTGCATTGACGCTGGCAGAGCTGGCAGCAGCAGGCCGTGCAGCAATCCTGATTCCCAGCCCGAACGTGGCAGAAAACCACCAGTATTTCAATGCGCTGGAGCTGGAAAAGGCGGGTGCAGCGGTTGTGATTGAAGAAAAAGATCTGACCGATGCACGTTTGATCGAAACTGTGCAGAAGCTGCTGGAGAATCCGGATAAGCTGGTAGAAATGGGTCACAATGCCCGCACGCAGGCAGTAGATGACAGCTTGGAGCGTATTACCCAGCGCCTGCTGAAGCTGGTGCAGGAACCGTAACTGCGATACGGACGAGAAAAAGAGAGGAGGCGGAGCTATGACGACACGCAAAAAGAAAGCAATCCAAAAGAAACAGGCGCAGCGCGCCGCACAGCGACGAAGTGCTCCGCAGCAAGCCGCTGGACGGCAGCAGCGTCCTGCAGCAAGACCGACCCAAGCAAGCCGACAGGGACACGCACCCGCATACGATCAGGATGCAGCACGCAGGCAGACAGCCTCGGCACAGAACACCGCAAAACAGAAACGAGTTCGCCGCAAAAAAGAACACGTTCGGATTACTCAGGCAGAAATGCGTCGCCGCCGTTTTCGTCGTCGGCTGCTGGCAGTGATTTTGCTGTTGTTCGTAGTAACGGCAGGTATTTTGCTGTCGGTAACCTTGTTGTTCCGCGTGAGTACTTTTGAATTTCAGGATCCATCCGGTAAAGTGACGACGGATATCGGTGGATATACCAAAGAAGAAATCCTGCAAACGCTGGAAGTCAAAGAAGGAGATAATCTGTTCTCGTTTGCGGCGGATGAACAGGAAGAAAAGCTGAATCTCCATTTCCCGCTGTTGGAGAATGTGGAGATTCGGCGCCGTATGCCGGGAACCGTGATACTGCGGGTACAGCCCGCACAGGAGAGCTTCTGTATTCAGACTTCTGCCGGGTGGCTGGTTTTGTCCCGTCAATGCAAGGTAATGGCAATGTCCGGAACTCAGCCGGAATTGCCGCTGCTGATGGGTCCGGTCCAGACAGTACCGCAGGTTGGTCAGACGCTGTCGCTGGGGGCACCGGATGTTCCGGATGTGACAGAAACGCCTGCAGAATCCGATCAGTCCACGGCAGAATCTGCGCAGCCGACCACTAAACCGCAGGAAGAACCGGAACAAACCGCATTGGTTCAAATGCTGGCTGCTTTGGAGCAGCATGGAATTCTGGATCAGGTAACCCATTTGGATGTGACAGACCCGGAACAGGTCTATTTTGGATATCAGGACCGAATCCGTGTCACGCTGGGTACGCTGAACCAGCTGGATTACAAGTTGAAATTCGCAGTGCATTTGCTGCAAAATAAGGAAGGCGACGGTCTGACCGAAACGGATCGGGGCGTGTTGGATATGAGTATTATCCGCAGCGACGGTTCCATTCGCCCGACCTTTAAGCAGAGCGACCCGGAATTGCCCTCCCGCGTAGCGGAAGAGACAGATGATGCAGATTCGGATGCACCGGCGGATGGAGAATCCGGTGATGCACCTGCCGATGATGCAGATGCTGCACCATCAGATGAACCAACCCCGGAACCTCCGGCGGAGCCGTCCGCACAGGATGCGACAAAGCCTGAATAAAAATTACAGAAGCTGCTGCGCGGATCGATGAAACCCGCAGCTGGAATGGAGTGTACGCAATATGAAACTTTCTCAGCTGATGCAGGGTGTTTCCTGCACGACCGTACAGGGCAGTACGGATGTGGAAATCAACGATATCATTTATGACAGCCGTAAGGCAGCTCCGGGGCAGTTATTTGTTTGTATCGTTGGTACCCAGCGGGACAGCCATGACTATGCAGCAGACTGCGTTGCAAAAGGCGTCAGCGCACTGGTGATTCAGCATGATATTGATCTGACCAATCTGCCGGATGTAACGGTGCTGAAAGTGGAAAACAGCCGCTATGCAATGGCTGTGATGAGTGCAAATCTGTTCGGTCAGCCAGCACGTCAGCTGACGATGATCGGCGTAACCGGCACAAAGGGCAAGACTACGACCACACATATGTTGAAGGGCGTGCTGGAAGCTGCAGGCCGTAAGGTCGGTATGATTGGCACCAACGGCGTATACTATATGGGCAAGCATCGCCCGACTGCAAATACGACCCCCGAAAGCTATGAGCTGCAAAAGCTATTCCGTGAATTTGTGGATGCAGGTTGTGATACTGCTTTGATGGAAGTATCCAGTCAGGGTGTGATGATGGATCGTGTGGCAGGCATTCACTACGACGTGGGTGTATTCACAAACCTGTCCCCTGACCACATTGGTCCCGGTGAACACGCCAGCTTTGAGGAGTACCGCAGTTGGAAAGCACAGATGTTCCGTCGCTGCGATGTGGGTGTGGTCAACGTGGATGACGAAAATACACCTGCTCTGCTGGAAGGTCATACCTGCAAGCTGGTGACCTATGGCTGCAAGAACCCGGCGGACTGGAAAGCAGGGGAGTATCAGCTGATGCGCACCAGCGATTTTCTGGGCGTTACATTCCCGGTAACGGGTGAAGGCGAAACCGTACAGCTGCATGTGAATATGCCGGGTGAGTTCAGCGTCTATAATGCACTGGCTGCGTGGGGTGTAGGTAAGGTGCTGCACCTGCCGGATGAAGCTATCTGTGCAGGTTTGGCAAAGTGTTCGGTGCAGGGCCGTGTGGAGCTGGTACCGGTAAGCAAGAAATTTACCATTCTGCTGGATTACGCACACAATGAAGTGTCTACCGAGAGCCTGCTGGAAACTCTGCGCAGTTATCAGCCACATCGTCTGGTCGTGTTGTTTGGCTGCGGTGGTAACCGCAGTAAGCTGCGTCGCTATGGCATGGGTGAAATCTGTGCCAAGATGGCTGATTTCTCGATTGTGACGGAAGATAATAATCGTTTCGAAGCGGTGGAAGATATCATAGCAGATATTCGTCAGGGTATGCTGAAGGGCAATCCGAATGCGGAATATGTGGAAATCCCGGATCGTCTGGATGCATTGCATTACGCATTGGATCATGCAGAGGAAGGCGATTTGATCGCTGTGATTGGTAAGGGTCACGAAACCTACCGTGACCGTATGGGTGTGAAAACACCTTTCTATGAGCGAGAGCTTTTGCTGGAGTACGCAGAGCAGATCGGTCTGGAATGAAATATGCAAAAAGCCTGTCGGATTGATTTGTAATCCGACAGGCTTTTTTGATTTCTAAGCATAAAAAAACACCCGCCAAACGGCAGGTGAAACAATCCAAGAAAGGAAACGAGATGGACCGTAAGCCGGGTTCTGTATGAATCGACGATCTATCTACGCCATACCATTGCTGGCAGGCTTTAGCCACCTTCGAGGCGCGCGGGCCGCGCTATGTGCCCCATATAGGTGTTGCTTCCGGTAGGGTTTACAAAGCCGAGCAGTCTCCTGCTCGCTGGTGAGCTCTTACCTCGCCGTTTCATCCTTACCGCGTAAACGCGGCGGTTTGTTTTCTGTTGCACTTTCCCTAAGGTCACCCTCGGCTGCCGTTAGCAGTTACCGTTGCCCTTGTGAAGCCCGGACTTTCCTCAGAGCGGTCAAAGCCGCCCCGCCGTCGAATGTTCCACTCGTTTCCTCTCACAAGTATAACATGCCACACGGGAATTTGCAAGATACGGGAATTTTTGATATAATATTACGGATTTCTTTCAAAAAGGGGGTGCTGGTATGTGGCTGGAATTTCCGGTGCCGCCGCAGTGCAATGGAATGGAGCTACGCAAGTTTTTATACCAGTGCGCTGTTTCCACAGATTTGGCGCGCGGAGTGAAATACCGCGGAAATGGTTTTTTTGTGGATGGTCAACCCTCTTTTACCAATGTGCGCTTGGCTGCAGGACAAATCGTGCGCTTTGCGCTTCCGCCGGAAGAAAAGCCGGCAGTGGAACCACAGGCAGAAATCCCGCTGAATGTGGTATATCAGGATGCCTTCGCGCTGGTAATTGAAAAGCCGACGGGGATTCCGGTACATCCCACGCTGAACTATGCAGACGGAACACTGGCAAATGCATATGCGGCATGGGCGCAAAGCCATGGTGAAAGCGGCGTATTTCGTCCGGTAAACCGTCTGGATAAGAATACCAGTGGATTGCTGTTGGCGGCGCGGAATATGTATGCGGCGAGCCTGTTGGCAGACCATGTGCAAAAAACATATTTCGCATTGGCAGAAGGGGAGATGCCCTTGGGTGCAGGGGTATTTGATGGCCCCATCGGTCGCGCCGAAGGCAGTATTGTGACCCGATGTGTCACCCCGGCGGGTAAACCCAGCCGTACCGAGTACTCGGTGTTAGAGGTGAAAAACGGCGTCAGTCTGGCGGAGTGTCATCCGATTACAGGCAGAACGCACCAGATTCGCGTGCACTTTGCCTATGCAGGGAATCCGCTGGCAGGAGACGACTTGTATGGCGGAAGTACAGAAAGAATTCACCGTCATGCACTGCATTGTGGAAAAATGGAGTTCTCAGTACCAAAACACACACTGTGTGAAGATACAGTGCGCATCGACATCCCGCTGCAGTGGGAGAATATTGTAGTGGAAAGCCCGCTTCCACCGGATATGCGTAGCCTGTACAGGTGTGAAAATTAGCGGAAATGTGTGGCAATTTACTTGCCCAACACAGGGATTATAGTATAATATGAAAATAGTGCGCTGGATTCTTGTGAATCCGACACACGCTAAAACGATTAAAAACACGCGATTGATTCGCATAACAGGAGAAACGGAAAGGAGGCAGATCGGATTTGTCGGAAAATATGACACCTCTGAAAAAGCCCACCTGGCGCGACAGACTGCATGACATGAAAGTGGCGGTGCAGCGTCACCTGGTTATTGGAAAACATAAAATTCATAAGAAACGTCAGGCTGGTACAAATGCATCAGTTCGCTGGCTGCGCGCTCGACCGATTTATCATCGTATCGGTCATGTATTGTATGACCTGGGTTTCCAGGCAGAATATCTGGTAATTCGTACCGGCCGCGGTATTCGATTCGCTGCCCATCAGCTGGTTCACGGAAGCGTATATCTGGCGCACCGCCTGAAAAAAGGACTGCGTCGAATGGGTCACTTCCTGTGGGAAGAAATCCTGTCCGCACCGGTGGTATTTGTGCGCGGTATTTGGCGCATTGCACGCAATGCGGTTTGGGTTGCCAAGACGTATGGTGTACGCCATGCATGCAAGCAGGTTTTTGCAAACCTGCGCAACGGTGTGAAACTGTATGGTAATCTGGTACCGCGTACCCTGGCATATGTTGTGCCGGTAGTGGTTGCATTCTTCTGCTGGGGCTATGTGGAAAATCAGCTGGCACAGGATTATGTGCTGGCAGTTCATGTCAAGGGACAGGACGTTGGTTTTGTAGCCAGCGAAAATATTTTTGAATCTGCAAAGGATTCGGTGAATGAGCGTATCAATTACGCAGCAACCAATCAGACAAGCTGGGATATTACCCCCAGTTACACCGTGGCAGCGGTGAACGATCAGCAGGAACTGCTGAACGAGACCACCATGGCAGACGCAATTCTGCGCACCTCGGATGATGAAATTCAGGAAGGTACAGCGCTGTACATTGATGGTGAACTGCGCCGCGTTACGACCGACGGTACAACGCTGAAAGATTACATTCAGCAGATGAAAGCTCCTTACGAAACCGGCGAAGAGGGCGTGACCGTAAGCTTCAATCACGAAGTAGAACTGGAAGACGGTATTTACTTTAATGACAGTTTCTCGGATGTGAACGAAGTAATGAATTACCTCAGCTCGGATGAGGTTAAGCAGGAGCTGTATACTCTGGTTCCCGGTGACAGTATCAGCCTGATTGCATCGAAGAACGGTCTGTCGCAGGCAGAGCTGTATGAGCTGAACCCCGGTTTGCATCAGGACAGTAAGCTGTTCCCCGGCGATCAGTTGATTGTTCAGAAACAGGAAACTGTGCTGGAAATCCGCGTAAATAAGCAGATTACCTACAAGGAAGAAATTCCGTTCTCTACCACCACGACCACCTCGGAAAATTATGATTTTGGTACCGTGAAAACACTGGTAGAGGGTCAAAACGGTGAACAGGAAATCACCGCAATGCAGACATATGATGCGGATGGCAACATCCTGCATACGGAAATTTTGTCCACTGTGGTTCTGCGCGAGCCTGTGACCAAGGAAGTCGTCAAGGGTACCCGCCTGAAGTCCGGCTCTATCGGTAAGGTTGGCAATGGCACCATGATGTGGCCTGTGCCGAATTATCGTTATTGCGCACGCTGGGCAACGGGCAGACACCGCGGTGTTGACATCAACGGACCGGTCGGTACGCCGATTTATGCGGCAGATTCCGGTGTGGTTGTCAAGGCAGGCATGAACCGTGCCGGTGCAGGCAGCAACTACGGTTTGTCCTTGATTATTGACCATGGTAATGGCATGAAGACGGTCTATGCACACTGCAGTGCTTTGTATGTGAGCGCAGGTCAGTCGGTCAGCCAGGGTCAGCATATTGCGAATATCGGTATGACGGGACGTACAACCGGACCGCACCTGCATTTCGAAATTCGAAACAGCAGCGGCATTATTCCTCCGCAGAACGTATTCCGCGGCAAATAAGGCAAATAAAATGTTAAATCATCCCCTGCACCTTGTCGTTCAGGGGATTTTGTATTACAATAAAAACAGAAAAAGTCCTACTAAATTAGTAGAAGAAATGATATCAGAATAAAGGAGAGATGTTTTATGTCTACCCCTCACATCCGCGCCGCACAGGGCGATTTTGCAAAGACTGTTTTGATGCCCGGCGATCCTCTGCGTGCAAAATTTATTGCCGAAACCTTTTTGGAAGATGCCCGTCTGGTAACGGACGTGCGTGGTATGCTGGGTTATACTGGCACTTACCATGGAAAACCGGTGAGCGTGATGGGCAGCGGTATGGGTATGCCCTCTATCGGCATTTACTCCTACGAGCTGTATAAGTTCTACGGCGTAGAAAACATCATCCGTATTGGCTCTGCCGGCAGCTACACCGAAAAGGCAAAACTGTTTGACGTGGTTCTGGCGACCGGTGCGGTTTCCGAGTCTAACTATGCAGCAGTACAGTCCGGCTATGGGGAGCATATCACCATGCCCAGCGCAGAGCTGAACGCACGACTGCGCGCATCTGCACAGCGTCAGGGCATTGATCTGATTGAAGGCAATATCCATTCTTCTGACGTGTTCTATCGTCAGGACGATGGCAACCAGCACCCCAATTACTGGGAGAAACTGCGGGATGAGCAGGGCTGTGTAGCCGTAGAAATGGAGAGCTTTGCACTGTTTGCCAATGCAGCTGTGCTGGGCAAAAATGCAGCCTGCCTGGTGACCATTTCGGATAGCTTTATTACGCCGGAAATCACCACTCCGGAACAGCGCCAGACCAGCTTTACCCAGATGATGAAGGTTGCACTGGGTTCTGTGGAGGAATAATTATGACACACCTGACACCGGAGCAAAAACAGGATTTGATTCGTCAGGCATTTGCTGCACGGGAAAATGCAGTGGCGCCGTATAGTCATTTTATGGTCGGAACCGCTCTTTTAGGAGAAAATGGCGTCGTATATACGGGATGTAATATTGAAAATGCCGCATATACCCCAACAAACTGTGCAGAACGTACCGCACTGTTCAAAGCAGTCAGCGAAGGCGTAACGAAATTCACTGACATTGCTCTGGTTGGTGCAAAACAGGGCGAGGTAAACACTTTGGTGACAGCACCCTGCGGTGTATGCCGTCAGGCACTGTATGAGTTCTGTGGCCCGGATTTGAACGTCATTATGGCAAAGACCGAAACCGATTATATCGAGATGTCTTTGGGCGAACTTTTGCCGTATGGCTTTGGTGGAGCAAACATCCTGTAAGGTAATCTGTAACTATTTGTAGCCGCCAATCAGCTTGCACAACGATTGCCTGTGCGCTATACTGTCAGCGGGCAAAGCGCAAGCTGCGCATTTCAAAAAGCCTTTGGCCGGATCGTTTAGCATCCGACCCGTAAATAAAAACAACAGATAAAAGGAGTTATCGATTATGAAGAAGATTTCTCGTCGTTCCTTCCTGCTGGCTACCGGCACTATGACCCTGGCTGCTGCACTGACCGCTTGCGGTGGTGATGACAGCAACGCTAACAACAACGATTCCGGCGCATCCAATGGCGAAACCACCAGCGAGTACAAGGTCGCAATGGTTACCGACTACGGCGATATCACCGACCAGTCCTTCAACCAGACCACTTGGGAAGCTTGCGTCAAGTTTGGCGAAGAAAACAACGTTGAGGTCAAGTACTACAAGCCCACTACCAACGATACTGCAGGCCGTGCACAGCAGGTCGAGCTGGCTATCGCTGAGGGCTACAACGTAGTCGTTATGCCCGGCTATGCATTTGCAGGCACCATCGTTGCTGTTGCTCCTGAGTACCCCGAAGTAAAGTTCATTGCTCTGGACGTGGGTCTGGGCGATCTGCTGAGCGAGGGCGTTGCAGCTGCTGGTCAGGAATATGACTTCAATCCGGATAACTGGAAGCTGGAAGACTACGTCAACATGGACAACGTCTACTGCGCAATCTATCAGGAAGAGCTGTGCGGCTACATGGCTGGCTACGCAGCTGTCAAGCTGGGCTACACCAAGCTGGGCTTCCTGGGCGGTATGCCTGTGCCCGCTGTTCAGCGTTACGGCTACGGCTTTGTGCAGGGCGCTGACGCTGCAGCTGTTGAGCTGGGCAATGCTCCCGAAATCAAGTTCGTTTACGGCAACCAGTTCCACGGCGATGCTGACATCACCGCTCGTATGAGCACCTGGTACAATGCAGGTACCGAGGTTGTCTTCGCTTGCGGCGGCGGCATTTACACTTCTGCTGTTGACGCAGCTAAGGAAGTTGCTGGCGCAAAGCTGATCGGTGTTGACGTTGACCAAGCTGCTGTTATCGCTAACTATGCAGCAGGCGAGGACGGCGACGCTGCAAAGTGGGCAGACATGACCGTTACTTCTGCTATGAAGGGTCTGGCTCCCACCACCATCGATACTCTGGTTGATGTTATCATCAACGGCAACTGGGATAACTACGTTGGCAAGATCGCTAACCTAGGTCTGGTCAATGGCGACGATCCCTCTGCAAACTATGTCCAGCTGGCTGACAGCACTCAGTATGCAGATGGCAAGTTCACCGCTGACGACTACAAGGCACTGGTGAAGAAGATGTTCGACGGTGAGATCAAGGTCTCCAACGATGTCACCGCAGAGCCTGCAGTTACTGCTGTTAAGGTTGATTACGAAGGCAACATCAAGTAATTGAAACATCCCTAAGGATACCAAAAAGGGGCACGCAGCAATGCGTGCCCCTTTTTGGTTGGAAATTGTAGACAACTGCTGAAAAACGGTATGTTTTCTTTTGAAAACATACGCAGTTTGTGGTATACTAAAGCTAATTGAAATGTCCCGGCAGGGCGGTGCGGTTAGGCCTCCCAACAGCGCTGGCAGCTTTGCTCCGGGCACGAAAAAGGAGGTATATATTTTGGAAAATTACGCAGTGGAGATGCTGCACATCACCAAGCGTTTTCCGGGTATTGTGGCAAACGATGACATCACGATCCAGCTGAAAAAAGGCGAGATCCATGCGCTGCTGGGTGAGAATGGTGCCGGAAAATCCACGCTGATGAGTGTCCTGTTCGGCTTGTATACGCCGGAAGAGGGCGAGATCAGAAAAGACGGCAAGAAAGTCGTGATCAAGGACCCCAATGATGCAAACGCATTGGGCATCGGTATGGTGCATCAGCACTTTAAGCTGGTGGAATGCTTCTCGGTTCTGGAAAACATCATTCTGGGTGTGGAGCCTTGCAAAAATGGTTTTCTGAAAAAAGAGCAGGCACGCAAGAAGGTTGTGGAACTTTCGGAAAAGTATGGCCTGAGCGTCAATCCGGATGCATTGATCGAGGATATCTCTGTCGGTATGCAGCAGCGCACAGAAATTCTGAAGATGCTGTATCGTGACAACGAAATCCTGATTTTTGACGAGCCGACTGCTGTGCTGACCCCGCAGGAAATTCAGGAACTGCTGCAGATTATGAAGAATCTGGCAGCTGAAGGCAAATCCATCCTGTTCATTTCCCATAAGCTGAATGAAATCATGCAGGTAGCAGACCGCTGCTCGGTTCTGCGCAAGGGCAAGTATATCGGCACGGTAAATATTGCGGATACCACCCCTGCTGAGCTGAGCCGCATGATGGTTGGCCGTGACGTTGACTTCGTGGTGCATAAAGAAGAAGCAAAACCGGAAGCTCCGGTGCTGGAAGTCAATAATCTGACGGTTGCATCCAAGGTGCATAAGAACAATGCGGTCAAGGATGTCAGCTTCCAGGTGCGTGCCGGCGAAATCGTATGTGTTGCCGGTATCGACGGTAACGGACAGACCGAGCTGGTTTACGGTATTTCCGGTCTGGAAAAGCCGGTTTCCGGTACGGTTTCTCTGTGCGGTAAGGATGTTACCCATATGCCGATTCGTCAGCGTTCCATTATGGGTATGAGCCATATTCCGGAGGATCGTCATAAGCACGGTATGGTGCTGGATTATTCGCTGGAGGATAACCTGATTCTGCAGAATTATTTTGAGCCGCGCTTTACCAAGTTTGGTTTCCTACGCCGAAACAATATCCGCGCTTACGCACAGCGTTTGATCGAACAGTATGACGTGCGCAGCGGTCAGGGTCCGATTACGATGGCACGCAGTATGTCTGGTGGTAACCAGCAGAAAGCAATCATTGCGCGTGAAATCGACCGTGACCCGAAGCTGCTGATTGCTGTGCAGCCCACCCGTGGTCTGGATGTAGGCGCAATCGAGTATATTCACCGACAGATCGTTGCCGAGCGCGACGCCGGCAAGGCGGTTCTGCTGGTGAGCCTGGAGCTGGACGAAGTAATGAGTCTGGCGGACCGTATCCTGGTTATGTACGAGGGCGAGATCGTAGGCGAGCTGGAT
Organism: uncultured Faecalibacterium sp.; assembly: GCA_937880095.1. Taxonomy (GTDB): domain Bacteria; phylum Bacillota; class Clostridia; order Oscillospirales; family Ruminococcaceae; genus Faecalibacterium. The sequence goes on from CALFLK010000023.1 coordinate 180,120, forward strand.
CCCAAGACGACTACGGTTGAAGAGCTGGGTCTGTACATGGCAGGCGCAAAGAGAAAGGAGGCACAGCAGTGAACAAAGAGAAACAAACGCTGAAGCTGCTCCGCAAGGACGGTTTTCAGACGCTGCTGGCATCGCTGCTCTGCATTCTGGGTGGTTTGTTCGTTGGCTATTTGGTTTTGCTGATGATCGAGCCCAGTGGTGCAGCAGAAGCTATCAAAGCTGTTGTACAAAACTTCTGGCGTTATCCCAACCAGAAATTGCAGATGAAATATTTGGGACAGACCCTGGTGCGTACCGCACCGCTGCTGATGTGTGCGCTCTCGGTGCTGTTTGCGTACAAGGTCGGTATGTTTAATATCGGCGCAGCCGGTCAGTATGTGGCGGGTGCTTGTGCTTGCCTGTATGCAGCACTGCAATGGAACCTGCCTTGGTATTTGTGTGTTCTGATTGCTATGGCAGCAGGCGCACTGCTGGGCGGTCTGTCCGGCTTGCTGAAAACGGCTTGCAATGTGAACGTGGTTATTTCCGGCATCATGCTGAACTGGATTGCATTGTATATGACAAACCTGATTCTGCTGCAGGTCAAGAATCCGACCAGCCCCTACACCAAGCAGGTGCGCGGCAGCAATCCTTCTGCACTGCTGCCCAGCATGGGCCTGGAAAAGCTGTTCAACAACGAAAAGAGCGTGACCATCGCAATTCCGCTGGCTATCATTATGGCGCTGGTGGTTTGGGTTGTGCTGAACAAGACCAAGTTCGGCTATGAGCTGAAGGCTACCGGCCTGAACTACAATGCTGCAAAGTATTGTGGTATGCGCGAAAACCGCAACATCATCCTGACAATGATGATTTCCGGTGCGCTGGCAGGCATGGGTGCTGCAATGCTGTACCTGACCGGTATTGAAGAGTGGGAAACTACCATTTCTTCTGTGCCGCTGATGGGCTTTAACGGTATTGCCGTTGCATTCCTGGGCGGTTTGAGCCCCATCGGTTCGATTCTGTCCGCATTCTTTATCCAGCACATTACTTCCGGCGGCGGCAACGTGGACCTGCAGTATTACTGCTCTCAGATTTCCAGCCTGATCGCCAGCCTGATTATCTTTATGTGCGCATTTGTGGCATTCTTCAAGTTCTTTATGCAGGAGAAGATCCGCAAGCACGACGAGAAACTGTCTGCAGCGCAGGCAGCAGCTGCTGAGGAAGGAGGCGGCAAGGAATGACACTTCTGATTCAATATACCCTTTTGTTCGCCTCGGTTCTGCTGCTGGTTGCTTTGGGCGGCTGCTTCTCGGAACGCAGTGGTATCATCAACATCGGTCTGGAAGGCATCATGGTCATTGGTGCGCTGGGCGGTGCTTTGTGCATGAAATTCATGCCGGTTTCGCTGGGTGCGCCGGTTATCATTCTTACGACCCTGCTGGTTAGTGCAGCGTTCGGTATGATTTTCAGCCTGCTGCTGGCAGTGGCTGCCATCAACTTCAAGGCTGACCAGACTATCACCGGTACGGCTATGAACACGGCAATGTCTGGCGGCAATGACGTTTCTTCTGAAATTGCTTACACTGCAGCCCGTGAAATGTTCATGATTCGTATTGGTGATTTCACCCTGAACTGGTTTATGATCGTTGCAGTTGCTGCACTGGTGATTTCCTGGGTGGTACTGTACAAGACCCGCTTTGGTCTGCGTCTGATGGCTTGTGGTGAGCATCCTCAGGCTGCGGACTCTGTTGGTATCAACGTCTACAAGATGCGTTACGCAGGCGTGCTGATTTCCGGTGCGCTGGGTGGTCTGGGCGGTATCGTGTATATCACCGCAGGCGTCAACGCATGGAAGTTTGAAAACGGCGTGGCAGGCTTCGGTTTCCTGGCATTGGCTGTTATGATTTTCGGCGCATGGCAGCCGGGCAAGATTGCTCTGGCAGCACTGCTGTTCGGTTTCTTCCGTGCTTTGGGCAACGTGTATACCGGCTTTGATCTGCTGGTGGCACTGAATATGCCCAGCGTCGTATACAATATGCTGCCGTACATCATCTCTCTGGTGGTGCTGGCATTTACTTCTCGTAAATCGCGTGCGCCCAAGGCGGAGGGTGTACCGTACGACAAGGGCTCCCGCTAAAACATGAAAAACAAGCTCCTCCGCCACAGCGGGGGAGTTTGCCTTTTGTGAAAAAAGAGAATACTGATTGGTGTGGAAAAGTGTGGCGTAAGCCATCCGATGAAACCGATCAGACTGGAAACGATACGGAAAAGCCCAAAATACCGGTGCAGTGATTTTGCCGGTAAGTCCTGTAAATAAAGGAGACCCGTAATGCCCCAAATGAAATTTTGCCCCCAATGCCTTTCGTCGATGCCGAGTGCGTCTGTGATTTGTCCGTTCTGCGGCAGACGAATGATCAATCAAAACCCCAGCGGTACGCTGCCGTACGGCACTGTATTGATGGACCGCTATACCATTGGCGAGTTTATTTCGAATGACGGCGAGGGTGTACTGTATCAGGCTGTGGATCAGCAGGGTCCGGTGCGTGTGACCATTAAGGAATACTTGCCGGTTACATTGGCAGAAGACCGGGATGAAAACGGCGCTTTGCGCTCGAAACCGGGTTGCGAAGTGCTTTACAAAACAACGCGGATGGATTTTGTCGACCTGTATAAAGAGCTGATGAAAATCACACCGAGCACCGGTTTGGAAACCGTGCTGAACGTGTTGGAAGCCAACAATACCGCTTATGCGGTTTTGGAAAATCCCGGTGGAATGCCTTTGAACGAATACCTGCAAATGAAGGGAACCCATATTTCCCCGGCGGAAGCGCGCAGTATGCTGCTGCCGGTATTTGAAGGCGTTTCCGCTATGCATCAGGCAGGTTTGCTGCATCGAGGAATCAGTCCGAATACCATTCGGGTGCAGGAAAACGGAAAAGCGCGGCTTTCCGGTTATGCAACTTTAGGCTTGCGTACGCTGGGCAGCCCGCTGCACGCACATTTGTATGAGGGCTATTCGGCACCGGAGCAGTATGATAAAGCAGAGTTCGAGGGCCGTTATACAGACTCCTATGCGCTGGCAGCTGTGTTTTATCGCATGGTGACCGGACAGGCACCGCTGCCTGCGGTGCAGCGCCGTGTGGCGGACACCAATCCGCTGGCACGAAATTTGGATCCGAATCTGCCGGCATGGCTGTCTCAGGTTCTGGAACAGGCGCTGGAGCTGAATCCGAAAAATCGTATTCAGACGGTCAATACACTGATGAGCAGTTTGACTAGCCCGACCGCTGCACAGGCTGTTCAGAAAGATAAAAAAAAGAAGGAACGCCACAAGTATCAGTTTATGGGTATATTAAGTGGTGTGCTCATTTTCAGCTGCTTTTTGGTAGTTCTCGCTTTTTGGGGCTGGACCAAAACCGGTGGAGTTCAACCTGCACCGACTGCTACACCGGAACCCACCGCAACGCCTGTAAAGAAAGAATATGTACCGGATTTTGTGGGCATGACTTGGTCTCAGATTCAGTCCAGCGGACGGTATTCGGGACATTTCCGATTCTCTTTGCAGGAAGAATACAGCGAGGATGTTCCCGCTGGTGCAATCATTCGCCAGAATCCGGAGGCAAATACAACCATTACCGAAAACAGCAGCCGTATGATTACACTGTATGTCAGCAAGGGTCCTGAGAATGTGGTGCTGCATAATGTGGTAGGTTTTACGCAGGAAAGTGCTGTTGCAGAATTGCAAAAGCAAGGTTTGACTGCGCGCTGTGTGATGCAGGCTAACGACGGCAGTTATGTCACAGGCTGTGTCATTAAGACAGACCCCGCTGCCAGCGAGGAGATTGCTCCGGGCAGTGAAGTAATTGTCTATATCGCAGCAGAGCCGCATCAGGATGTAAAGAACGAAGAACAGATTGCAATGATGCAGGCTACACCGCAGCCGACTCCGGAACCGGCAGCGTAAGTAAGTAGTTCGATTCCCCGCACAAAAGACAATAAAAAAGAGCGTGTCCGTATGGACACGCTCTTTTTGTGTGAAATGAATTAGTAGCAGATACCCTGTGCCATCATAGCTTCAGCAACTTTCAGGAAGCCTGCGCAGTTTGCGCCGACCATCAGGTTGCCGGTAGAGCCTGCTTCTACGCTGGCATCGTAGCTGGCGTGGAAGATACCCTTCATAATCTCCTGCAGCTTGCTGTCGACTTCTTCGAAAGTCCAGCTCAGGCGCTCGGAGTTCTGGCTCATTTCCAGACCGGAAGTAGCTACACCGCCTGCGTTCGCAGCCTTAGCGGGTCCGTACAGAATACCGTTTTCCAGATAGACGGAGATTGCTTCTGCAGTGCTGGGCATATTAGCACCTTCGCACACGACGGTGCAGCCACCCTTGACCAGAGCGCGTGCGCTGTCGGCATCAATTTCGTTCTGGGTAGCGCAGGGCAGAGCAATGTCGCAAGGAGTTTCCCAGACCTTGCTGCAATCCGGCACATAAGTTGCATCCGGATGGCTCTGGGTGTATTCGCTGATACGACCACGGCGCACTTCCTTCAGATCCTTGACGTAATCCAAATCGATGCCGTTGGGATCGTACACATAGCCGGAAGAGTCGCTCATGGTGATGACAGTGCCGCCCAGCTGGGTTGCCTTTTCTGCTGCATAAATTGCCACGTTGCCGCTGCCGGAAATAACGACCTTCTTGCCAGCAAAGCTGTCGTTGCGCATACAATTCAGTGCTTCGGCAGTGAAGTAGCACAGGCCGTAACCGGTTGCCTGCTTGCGAGCCAGACTGCCGCCGTAGGTCAGACCCTTGCCGGTCATCATGCCACCCTGGAAGCTGTTGGTCAGACGACGGTACTGACCGAACATATAGCCAACTTCGCGTGCGCCGACACCAATGTCACCGGCGGGGCAGTCAACGAACTGACCGATGTGGCGGTACAGCTCGGTCATAAAGCTCTGGCAGAAACGCATGACTTCCATATCGCTCTTGCCCTTGGGGTCAAAGTCGGAACCGCCCTTGCCGCCGCCCATGGGCAGGGTGGTCAGGCTGTTCTTGAAAATCTGCTCAAAGCCCAGGAACTTCAGAATGCTCTGGTTGACAGAGGGATGGAAGCGCAGACCGCCTTTGTAAGGACCGATGGCGCTGTTGAACTGAACACGATAACCACGGTTCACATGAACATTGCCGTTGTCGTCCACCCAAGGCACACGGAACGTGATGATACGCTCAGGCTCGACCAGACGCTCGATCAGACCAGCCTTTTCATATTCAGGATGCTTTTCCACCAGAGGCTGGATGCTTTCCAGAACTTCGCGTACAGCCTGCAAATATTCAGGTTCGTGTGCGTTACGGACTGCCAGATCCTCATACACCCGATTCAAATATGCATTTTCAATCATAGGTAATTACCTTCCCTTCCTGTGTTGGAATGCTGACCGCCGATATGGCGGCAAAGCGATTAAAAATATTATACGTTTCTTTGTGCTGGCTTACAATAGAAAAGTAAAAAATCTGGTTATCTTTTCCAAAACAAATAAAAAAGTCCTGTCCCGAAAATCGGGACAGGACAAAAGATTACTTCAGCAGCTTTTCGACTGCATCAGCAGCGCCAGCCAGAGGAGACTCTGCATAGGTCTCAACCATACCAGCGTCAGCCAGTTCAGCCAGTTTGGGATCGATGGGCATCTTTGCCAGCACGGGCAGACCGTGCTTTGCAGCAACCTCGTCGATGTGGCTCTCGCCGAAGATGTTGATGTGCTTGCCGCAATCCGGGCAGGCAACATAGCTCATATTCTCGACGATGCCCAGCATGGGGATGTTCATCATCTTTGCCATGTTCACAGCCTTAGCAACGATCATGCTGACCAGTTCCTGAGGGCTGGTGACAACGATAATGCCGTCAACGGGCAGGCTCTGGAATACCGTCAGAGGCACGTCACCAGTTCCCGGAGGCATATCTACGAACAAGAAGTCTACGTCCTTCCAGACAACATCGGTCCAGAACTGCTCAACAGCACCGGCGATCACGGGGCCACGCCATACAACGGGATCCTCCTCGTTTTCGACCAGCAGATTGATGCTCATCACATCAATGCCGGAGCGGCTCTTCAAAGGCCAGCAGCCCTTTTCGTCTGCGGTAGCATGGCCGTGTACGCCCAGCAGTTTGGGGACGGACGGACCAGTGATATCAGCATCCAGCACACCGGTATTGTAGCCGCGACGACGCATTTCCACAGCCATCATAACGCTGGTCATGCTCTTGCCGACACCGCCCTTACCGGAAACGACGCCGATCACTTTTTTGATGCTGCTGTTGGGGTTTGCTGCTTTGCGCAGGCTCTGCTTGCGCTCGGAGCAGCTCTGACTGCAGCTGCTACAGTCATGATTGCATTCGCTCATAGTAAGTGTTCCTTTCTGATAGAATAAACTGCAGGCCGAAACCTGACAGGGATAAACCTAGCATAGTATAGCACGTTTGCAGCCAGTTGACAAATCGCATCCGATACAAGGGAGATTACGAGAAAAGGAAATCGTTGGGAAACGGCGAAAAAGGAAAAAGAAAATACGAACAAGAAGGCTTTAGATTTGACGTATGTGCGCACAAAAATGAAAAGATGAAAAAATAGGAAAGAAAAATGCGAAAAACAGTTGACAAAGTGCAGGGATGTGAGTATAATAACTATCGTCGCCGCAAGAGTGGTGACAAAGAGAATATGCGGATGTGGCGGAATTGGCAGACGCGTTAGATTCAGGTTCTAATGGCCGCGAGGTTGTGGAGGTTCAAGTCCTCTCATCCGCACCAAAGGCATCGATCGAAAGATCGATGCCTTTTTGTTTTTGTCTGGCTCAGTCAGATAAAAAGGTCCATCGGAAAAATCCGGTGGAATGCTTGGGAATCGTTGACAAAAGCACCCCGGTGGGCTAAACTTTTCGTATGCCTTTGTTTTATTATAAGTAAGGGGCAGATTGTGCCGGGTGAAAATCCGACAGTTTTCAACACGGTGCGGCAGCCAGCCGCGCACGAAAAAAGGAGAAAGCATTATTATGGAACATCGTGAAAAGACCCTCGATATGATCGTCAATCTGTGCAAGAACCGCGGCTATGTATTCCCCGGTTCTGAGATTTACGGCGGTCTGGCCAACAGCTGGGACTACGGCCCCTTGGGCGTTGAATTCAAGAACAACGTAAAGAAAGCATGGCTGAAGAAGTTTGTACAGGAAAGCCCCTACAACGTGGGTCTGGATGCAGCTATTCTGATGAACCCGGAAACCTGGAAGACCACCGGTCACGTGGCTAGCTTCAGCGATCCTCTGCTGGACTGCAAAGCCTGCAAGAGCCGTCATCGTGCAGACAAGCTGATTGGCGACGAGCACCCTGAGGTGAACGTAGACGCTATGAGCTTTGACGAGATGGACGCTTTCATTGCAGAGCATGAAAACGTTGTCTGCCCCATTTGTGGCAAGCACGACTTTACCCCCATCCGTAAGTTTAACCTGATGTTCAAGACGGCAATCGGTGTTACCGAGGATAGCAGCTCTACCTGCTACCTGCGCCCCGAAACCGCACAGGGCATCTTTGTCAACTTTGCCAACATTCAGCGCACCACCCGCCGCAAGCTGCCCTTCGGCGTTTGCCAGGTTGGTAAGGCATTCCGTAACGAGATCACCCCGGGTAACTTTACTTTCCGTACCCGTGAGTTTGAGCAGATGGAGTGCGAGTTCTTCTGCAAGCCCGGTACCGACCTGGAGTGGTTCGCATACTGGAAGGATTACTGCTTCAACTGGCTGAAGAGCCTGGGCATCAAGGAAGAGCACCTGCGTCTGCGTGACCACGAGCCCGCAGAGCTGGCTTTCTACTCCCGTGCTACTACTGACATTGAGTATGCCTTCCCGTTCACCGAGTGGGGCGAGCTGTGGGGCGTGGCTGACCGTACCAATTACGACCTGACCCGCCATCAGGAAGCTTCCGGCAAGAGCCTGGAGTACTTCGATCCCGAAACCAACGAGCACTACATTCCTTATGTCATCGAGCCTTCTCTGGGCTGTGACCGTGTTGCTCTGGCATTCCTGTGCGAAGCATATGACGAGGAGCACATGGTTGACGCAAAGGGCAAGGAAGATGTGCGTGTGGTTATGCACCTGCATCCGGCTCTGGCTCCCTTCAAGTGCGCTGTTCTGCCTCTGAGCAAGAAGCTGGCCGGCAAGGCTATGGAGATCCGCAATGAGCTGAGCAAGTACTTCATGGTCGACTACGACGACGCTGGTTCTATCGGCAAGCGTTATCGCCGTGAGGACGAAATCGGTACTCCGTTCTGCATCACTGTTGACTTCGATACCGTTGGTGATGAAGCTAAGGGCATCGAGGCAGACAACTGCGTTACCGTTCGTAACCGCGATACCATGGAGCAGGTTCGTATGCCCATCAGCGAGCTGAAGAACTACATCGAAGAGCAGATTCAGTTCTAATCTGGTTCCTTTTATAAAGTAAAAATCCCGGCAGACATGGTTCTGCCGGGATTTTTTCGTGCAAAATAAAATTTTTTGCCGGGGTTGACCCTTTGGGATTGCAGGAGTATAATTAAATTATAAATAGCATATGCCACAAATAAAGGAGGATGCAGATTGCCGAGACCCAGAAAATGCAGACGTGTATGCGGATTGCCGGAGAATCGTGGTTTTGTACCGGAAACGGCTGGTGCAGAAACGGCAGTCGTGCTGAACGTGGACGAATACGAAACACTGCGCTTGATTGACCGGGAAGGACTTTCCCAAGAAGAGTGCGGTGCTTATATGGATATTGCGCGGGCTACCGTGCAGCAGATTTATCAGAGTGCCCGCAAAAAGGTTGCGGATGCGCTGGTGGAAGGACGACCGCTGCATATTGATGGCGGTAACTATCGTTTGTGCGATGGGGATGAAAAGCCTTGCTGCTGCAGAAATTGCTGGCGGAAGCACGCACAGAACCCACAAAAACAACAGGAGGAACGCAAGATGAAAATTATGATTCCGCTGGACGAAGATAAAAAGAGCGTTTGTCCCGCTTTTGCACGCGCACCGTATTTTTTGTGCGGTGACGAAAACGGCGCAGAGATTTTGGAAAATCCTGCAGCTAGCGCACAGGGCGGTGCGGGCTTGCAGGCTGCACAGTTCGTGGTAGATCAGGCTGCAGCTGCTGTAGTAACCATGCGCTGCGGTCAGAATGCGGCAGATATTTTCAAAGCAGCCGAAATTAAAATTTATGAGGCAGATCGCGCCAAGGATGCAAACGCAAATTTGGCAGCTTGCCTGGAGGGTACGCTGGCGGAACTGACCCACTTCCATGCCGGCTATCACGGTATCCGATGAAGATTGCAGTACTAAGCGGAAAAGGCGGCGCAGGTAAAACTTTTGTGGCAGCAAATCTGGCAGCGGCAGCGGGTCCTGCCGTATATGTGGACTGCGATGTGGAGGAGCCGAACGGTCGGTTGTTCTGGCAGCCGGAAGAAGTCAGCTGCACGGCGGTGAATACAAAGCTGCCCAGCTTTGACAGCGAAAAGTGCATTGGCTGCCGAAAATGTGTGAACTTCTGCCGATTCCATGCGCTGGTCTTTTTGAAAGATAAACCGATGCTGTTCCCAGAGGTTTGCCACAGCTGCGGCGGTTGTGATTTGGTATGTCCTGCCGGTGCGGTTACCGAACAGGACAAAGAAGTGGGTCACCTGGAAATCGGCAAGCGCGGGGAAGTATCTGTGGTAACAGGTGTTTTGAACCCGGGCGAAGCCAGCGGTGTACCGGTTATCTCCGCAGCGTTGGAGCAGGGCAAAAAGCTGGGTAAAACCGTAATTGTGGATTGCCCGCCGGGCAGTGCGTGCCCCGTCGTAGAAAGTGTTTCCAAGGCAGACCGCTGTGTGCTGGTGGCGGAACCGACCGCATTTGGTTTTGATAATTTCTGTATGGTATATGAGCTGGTTCGTCTGCTGGGCAAGCCCTGTGGTGTAGTCATCAATAAGATGGATACGCCGTATCCGCCGCTGGAAGATTTTTGTCAGCAGCAGAATTTGCCGATTTTGGCACGGATTCCGTATGATCCCAAGGTGGCAGCCAGCGTAGCAGATGGACAGATTTTGGCATTCCAGGATGCTGACACCATGGAGCTGTTCCGCCAGATTCTGGATCAGATAGGGGGTGCCGTTCAGTGAAACGACTGTTGATTTTGAGCGGTAAAGGTGGTACCGGAAAAACCACTACGGCAGCAGCATTTGCGCATTTTTCCGGCGCAAAAGCGCTGGCAGACTGTGATGTGGATGCGCCGAACCTGCATCTGGTGACAGATTTGAATGCCGAGCCGGAAACCTCGGATTTTATCGGAGCAGAAAAAGCTGAAATCGATCCGGAAGTCTGCATGGGCTGCGGAATGTGTTCCCAGTTTTGCCGCTTTGGTGCAATCCGTCGGGAAGGCATTGTTTGCTCGGTAGACCCGTATGCCTGCGAAGGCTGCGGCGTTTGTGCCTATGTTTGCCCGGTGAAGGCGGTAACTATGAAACCGGATTTGGCAGGCACCAAACAGCTGTATCGAGGTGAGAATGTATTTTCTACCGCACGCCTGAAAATGGGGCGCGGAAATTCCGGTAAGCTGGTGACAGAAGTCAAGCTGGCACTGCTGAAAAATGCACCGGATTGTGACCTTGCCATTGTGGACGGTTCGCCCGGTATTGGCTGCCCGGTGATTGCATCGGTCAGCGGTATGGATATGGTGCTGGTGGTGGCAGAAGCCTCGAAATCCGGTATTAGCGATTTACAGCGCCTGATGGAAACCGCCGCAACCTTCCAGACAAAACTGGCAGTGTGCGTCAATAAGTGGGATGTAAGTCCGGCACACACCAGCGAAATTGAAGCGTATTGCGCGGAACATGAAATTCCCTTTGTGGGAAAAATCCCCTACGACAAGACTGCATCCAAGGCAATCAACGCAGGGCACAGCCTTGCAGAGTATTCTTGTGTAGCAAGCGATGCGCTGTATCAGGTGTATTGCCGCACAATGGAACTGCTGGAAATCCCAGCAAAAGAGCGTGTATAAACGCTTTCTGATTTTGACAAACGGCAGAAATTCTGCCGCGGAATAAAAAACACAAACACATAAAAGGAGAATATGATGATGAAAATCGTAGTAGCAGCAATGGGCGAGCAGGTAGCACAGCATTTTGGTCACTGTGAGAACTTTATCTTCTTCGAAACCGAAGAAGGCAAGATCCTGAACATGGAGAGCGTACCCAACCCCGGTCACCGTCCCGGTTTCCTGCCCAACTTCCTGGCAGATCGTGACGCAAAGGTCATCATTGCCGGCGGTATGGGCGGCGGCGCTGTGGATATCTTCAATGAGCGCGGTGTGGAAGTGATTGTTGGTGCATCTGGTGATGCACGTCAGGCTGTTGAGGCTTACCTGAAGGGTGAACTGGTCAGCACCGGTTCTGTCTGCCATGCACACGAGCACGCAGACGAGTGCGGCAACCACTAATCCTGGTGTGACAAAGTCACATTCAAATCCAATTTGACGCGGTATAATGTTGGCAAGTAAGAAACGTTCCTATTTAGAACAGCGATAGAATCTATCTCGAAATGAATAGAGTGCTCTCGAAGCCTAATATAATACAAAAACAGATAAAGGAGAAAACTACTATGGAAAAATGGAAATGCACTGTTTGCGGTTATATTCATGAAGGTTCCCTGCCGGCAGATTTCGTTTGCCCCAAGTGCAAGCAGCCCGCAAGCGTCTTTGTAAAGGTGGAAGAGGAAGTAAAGAAGAATCCTTACGCTGGCACCAAGACCGAGAAGAACCTGTGGGAGGCTTTCGCAGGTGAGTCTATGGCACGCAACAAGTATACCTACTTTGCATCCGTTGCAAAGAAGGCTGGTTACGAGCAGATTGCAGCACTGTTCCTGCAGACCGCTAACAACGAGAAGGAACACGCAAAGCTGTGGTTCAAGGCTTTGGGCGAGCTGGGCGATACCGCTGAGAACCTGCTGCACGCAGCAGAAGGCGAAAACGCTGAGTGGACCGATATGTACGACCGTATGGCAAAGGAAGCTGACGAAGAAGGCTTCCATGAGCTGGCTGAGCGTTTCCGTGGTGTGGGTGCAATCGAAAAGACCCACGAGGAGCGCTACCGTGCACTGCTGAAGAATGTGGAGACCAAGGCTGTCTTTGAAAAGAGCGGCGTTACCATTTGGGAGTGCCGCAACTGTGGTCACATCGTAGTCGGCACCAAAGCTCCCGATGTTTGCCCCGTTTGCAACCATCCGCAGGCTTACTTCGAAGTGCATAACGAGAACTACTAATCATAGAATAAATCCCACCCCGGCGGCATAGCGTTGCCGGGGTCAGGGATTTTAACAGGAACGGCTGAAAAGAGAGGTTCTGCATATGTTGGATCAAAATGTGACAGCGTTACTCAACCAGCAGGTAAATAAGGAGTTCTATTCTGCGTATCTGTATCTGGATTTTTCCAATTACTATTACGACCAGGGTCTGGACGGATTCGGAAATTGGTATAAAGTACAGGCACAGGAAGAACGGGATCATGCGATGCTGTTCGTGCAGTATCTGCAAAATAACGGCGAACGTGTGGTACTGGATGCAATCGAAAAGCCCGGTGTGGCAATGACCAGCCCCAAGGCTGTTCTGGAAGAAGGCTTGAAACATGAGAACTATGTTACCAGCCTGATTCATACCCTTTATGATGCCGCATACAGCTGCAAGGATTTTCGAACCATGCAGTTTTTGGATTGGTTCGTGAAGGAGCAGGGCGAAGAAGAAACCAACGCAGAGAACCTGATCAAAAAGTATTCTCTGTTTGGTGAGGACCCCCGCAGTCTGTATCTGTTGGATAGTGAACTGGCAAACCGTGTTTACACGGCACCTTCGCTGGTATTGTAAAACATAAAAAATCCGGGTGTGACATTTGCCATACCCGGATTTTTGTTTTTCTGTGATTTTGTCACTGAAAAAAAGAATATCCTACTGGCATACTGGGAATATCAAGGGCAGGGGCATACTCTGCCAATTTATAAGTATAGGAGTTTCTATGCAGTACTTTATCGCATTTTTGGAGGGCATCATCACGTTTGTGTCGCCCTGTCTTTTGCCGATGTTACCGATTTATGTATCCTATTTTGCGGGCGGAGAATCCCGTACCACCAAACGAACCTTGACGACCGCTTGTGGCTTTGTGCTTGGTTTTACAACGGTTTTTGTTGCGCTGGGTGCGCTGGCGGGTACGCTGGGCAGCTTTTTGAAGATGCACCAGACCGCAGTAAATCTGGTATCCGGCGGTGTGGTCATTTTGTTTGGTCTGCACTTTCTGGGCTTGTTTGAGCTGGATTTTTTCCGCGGCAGCAGGCACACGATGGATACCAGTAATCTGAGCTTTTTCTCTGCCATGCTGTTCGGCGTGATTTTCTCGCTGGGCTGGACACCCTGTGTAGGCGCCTTTCTGGGTTCTGCCCTGATGATGGCATCCCAGCAGGGTCAGGCTTTGAGCGGTATGCTGATGCTGCTGGTTTACTCGATGGGTCTGGGCGTTCCGTTCCTGCTCAGCGCGGTACTAATCGATCAGCTGAAAAATACCTTTGACTGGATCAAACAGCATTACACAATCATCAACCGAATCAGCGGCAGCTTTTTGATTCTGGTTGGTATCATGATGGCTACCGGTACGATGGGTCGCCTGATGGCTTGGTTGAGCTTAACCTAAGGAGGCTTTATGGAGAACAAGAAGAAATTAACTTTCCTTGCAGTTGGACTGCTGATCATCCTGCTGGTAGCAGGTATTGCATATAAGAAACTGGGCGCAAATTTTTCCGGCGGAAATCAGCTTGTTGCTCAGCCTACCGCTCAGCCGGACGATCAGGGCGGAGAACCGGATGAAATCGAAGCACTGGATTTTACGGTATATGATGCAGACGGCAACGAAGTGCATCTGTCCGATTACTTCGGCAAGCCCATTGTATTGAACTTCTGGGCAAGCTGGTGCGGTCCTTGCAAGAGCGAAATGCCCGCATTCGATCAGGCAAATAAGGATCTGAACGGTGAGGTTCAGTTCCTGATGATCAATATGACCGACGGCAACCGTGAAACTGTAGAAACCGCACAGGCATTTATCGAAAAGAATGGCTACGATTTGCCGGTATTCTTTGATACCAGTATGGAAGCTGCGTATACCTATGGCGCATATGCACTGCCCACCAGCTTCTTTATTGATGCAGATGGTTATGTAGTTGCACACGCACAGGGTGCGATTGATGCTGCAACGCTGCAGACCGGTATTGATATGATTTATACCCCGGCTGAATAAGCTGGCATAACAAATAAAAGAGCCGCCCTGCAGATGAACTCTGCGGGGCGGCTCTTTTTATTGATTCAAAGAAATTACAGATTAGATGCGGGTATCCCACAGACCGCAGAAGCTGTCGATGGGGTCAATACCCGTGAATGCTTCCTTGCCGGACAGCAGCTTTTCTACCAGAGCGGTCAAAGTTGCGGCGTTGGAATCATATGCGTTGATATAGGTGCGCAGCATGGGAACGTCAGCCAGCATAGTAGGTGCGTTCACGCTGATGCCGATGGTGGGCACATCGTGGACATACCAGGGAATCTCACCGCCGCCCTTGGTCATGCCGAATGCAGGGCGACCGTTGCTGACGTCAAACAGCGTGATGACCAGATCCTGCTGTGCCTTAAAGTCAGCCATAGCGACCTTACCGGCATGGTACATATCATTTGCACCAACGGGCTTGCCCTCAGCAGTCAGACGCTTTACACGGTCCAGAGGTCCTTCGTAAACAAAAGCATCGAAGCCCTTAGCACACAGCATCTCGCACAGGGTCTGTGCGGGGGTGGGCTTAGCGGGCATACCCTTCATAGCCAGCTCCATCAGCTTGTCCATGGGGCCGTCTGCACCCTTGACGTACACGATCATGATCTTCTTGTACTTTTCCGGAGTGACGGGCAGAACGCCTTCATCCTTGTACTTGACCAGAGTGATTGCCTTGTCTGCGATTTCAGCAGTCATATCCTTGTATTCCTGCTTGCCGACAGTTTCCTTTACGGTTTCCTGAGGCAGAACCAGCTCTTCACGGGTCTTCTTGTTCAGACCCAGCTTTGCCTTCAGACCCAGAATGCGGGTCAGCGCTTCAGTCATGCGTGCTTCAGTGATTTTGCCGGTGCGGTAAGCGTTCAGCATGATGTTGAAGTCCTCAGTGGGATCGTTGAAGAACAGGTACATATCACAGCCTGCATTGATTGCTGCAACTACCATTTCTTCATGCGGCATACGGTCGGTCATACCAACCATGTGAGATGCGTCGGTGACAACCATGCCGTTGAAGCCCAGCTCATCACGCAGTAGACCGGTCATGATTTCGGGGCACAGGGTAGCGGGCATCATTTCATCATAGGTGATGCCGGGCTTGATTTCCTGCATATAAGCAGGCATCATAATGTGACCTCCCATGATGCCGTCCAGACCACCATCAATCAGGGTCTTGTAAACCTTGCCGTAGGTTTCCATCCACTGCTTCTTGTCGAAGTTGTTGATGTTGTTGCTCAGGTGTGCATCGCGGAAGTCCTGACCGTTGCCGGGGAAGTGCTTTGCTACGCTGGCAAAACCGGACAGAGAATGAACACCGTCCATATATGCCTTGCTCATCTCGGCAACACGGTCCACGTCACTGCCAAAGCAGCGCTGCACCACTTCGGTGTTCTGCCAGTTGTAGTGAATATCGCAGACAGGTGCAAAAGCCATGTTGTTGCCCATGGAAGCAGCTTCTTCATTGCCCAGACGAGCCATTTCGTAAGCATACTTTGTATCGTTGGTTGCAGCAACCTTGATGCCCTTTGCAATATAGGTGCCGTCTACGCCGGTACCGTTGCCACCAGCTTCGGTGTTGCAGGCGATGAACAGGGGAATCTTAGCGTTCTCCTGCAAGACGTTGACCTGATGCTGTACCTGTGCGCAGGGAATACCGTTGTAGCGGTAACCGCCGATGTGGAATTTTTCCAGCTGGGATTTCAGTGCATCGTCCTCAGCCTTTGCGCCGTGGTCAAAAAATAACTGACCAACCTTTTCTTCGTCGGTCATGTTGGCGATGGTCTGCTGTACCCATGCGATGTCTTCGTCAGACAGGCAGTAGGGCTTTGCTTTCAAATCTACCATGATGTGAATCTCCTTTTACAGTAATCGCGGACAGAGGCGTTTCTCTGTCAAAAAAGCAAAACTTTCACTGAATATCAGTATACTGTATTATGGCCCGCAAATCCAGATACGAATTTATGACAATGCGCCGCTGGACCGCAAAAAAGTACCAAAAGAAACGATGCCTGAAAGGTTTTTGTAACATGATTCTGGTATACTGATAACCAGATAGGATATGGAAGAAGGAAAGTGAATTTTATGGGTTCCATTTTGGTCGTAGAAGATGAAAAAACCATTGCGGATTTGATCGGGATTACACTGGAGAGCATCGGTCTTTCCTGCGTGAAGGCGTATGACGGAAATCAGGCAGCAGATTGGATCGAAACCCAAAGTTTTGATTTGATTTTGCTGGATGTTATGCTGCCGGGAATCGATGGATTTTCCCTGATGGAGTGGATTCGTCCAACGGGTACACCGGTCATTTTTCTGACAGCGCGGGATTCTATCGAGGACCGGGTTTGCGGGCTGCGTCTGGGTGCGTATGATTACATTATGAAACCCTTTGCGGCGGAGGAACTGATTGCACGTGTGGAAGGCGTATTGCGTCACACCGGTCGGCGTGGAACGGTTTTGAAACTCTGGGATGTAGAGATTGACCCGGAATACCATACAGTAACCAAGGCAGGAGAATCGGTTAGTTTAACACCGCATGAATATGATTTGCTGCTGACGCTGGTACATAATCGTGGGATTGCGTTATACCGCAGCGTTTTGTTTGAGCGAGTTTGGGGAATGGATGCGGACCCATCCAACCGCACACTGGATACCCATATTTCCCGCCTGCGCCACAAGCTGAACTGGGAAGATAAAATCCGTACCGTTCCCCGTGTGGGATATATGCTGGAAGGAGAAAACGCATGAAGTTCGCACAAAAGCTGACAATGGGCATTCTGCTGCTGTTGTGCGCGGTGTTGTCGCTGGGTGGTGCATGGACCATCGAACAGAATTTGCGCAGTGCGCTGCATCGCACCGAGCAGGAATACACGGTCGTGCATCAGAAAGAGCGATTTGAGATGGAAACGCTGCTGCACGAACAGAATGCCGAGAATCTAATTCAGGCGGCAGCTGTGGCAGAACTGTATTGCAGTCACGCGCAAAGTTCGATTGGTGCTAAAAATACGGCATTCGCCCTCATTACAGAAGACTGAACCAGTGTGTATACGCATATGCCGCAAAGCATCCGCTTCATTGACCAGATGGAAGCCATTCGGAACGGAACCGACGGGCTTCTGTATGAAAAAAGCGGAGGGTGCAGGCATATTTTGCTGGCTTCGCCGCTGCAGGGAGATGTGGAAAAGCTCTGGCTGGTGAATGCGTATGATATCACAGACCTTTATGCAGAGCGCGACCGCCAGCTGAATCAGTTTTTCTGGCTGGAAGGTATCGTGATGCTGCTGGCGGGTACAGCAGCATGGGGGCTTTCCTGTTTTTTGACCCGCCCTTTGCGGGAGCTGGAATCGGTTACCAAAGAGATTGCGGAAGGGGATTACACGAAGCGTGTACAAGCAACCGGAACCGATGAAGTGGCACTGGTCGGGCAGAGCTTTAATACGATGGCGGATGCGGTGGAACAGAACATGACCGCATTGGAGCAGGAAGCCGAACGGCAAAAACGCTTTGTACAGGCGTTGACCCATGAGCTGAAAACACCTATGACAGCCATGCTGGGATATTCCGATTTACTGCGCTTGGGCGAACAGCCGCCGGAACGTCGCCAGCAGGCAGCAAACTTTATCTATCACGAAACAGCGCGTCTGGAAAAACTCAGCCGTCAGATGATGCGGTTGTTTGCTTTGCAGCAAGAGCCGGTTACACTGGAGCCAGTGAAAGTGTCGGCAGTATTTGGTGATGTGCGCCGCAGTTTGCCGCAGGATTTTCCGGTAAAGCTGGAAATCCAATGTGACCCGGCGGCTGTGGTTTTGGCAGACCGGTTTTTGCTGGCAGATTTACTGCTGAATCTAGTACGGAATGGTGCCAACGCACAGTCAAAAGATGGAAAGATTTTGCTGTGCTGTGAAAAGTGCGATGCAGGCTGGGTACTTTCGGTATCGGACAAAGGAAAAGGCATTGCCCCGGCGGATGTACAAAAACTGACAGAACCGTTTTACATGGTAGATAAAAGCCGCGCACGGCAAAATGGCGGCAGCGGAATTGGATTGTGCTTATGTGATGCGATTGCAAAGCTGCACTATACACAACTGGAGTTTGACAGTACACTGGGGGAAGGCACTACAGTGCGCTTACTTTTGCAGGAGGGGAATGTCCATGAAACAGAAGACTAAAAAAGGGCGTGCAATTCTCCTGCAAATCCTGTTTTTTGGTGTACTGGTTCTGATGCTTCTGTTCCCAATGCTGTGGGCACAAGCAAAGGACGCTGCATGGGATCATCGCAGTGTGACAAGACCCACCAGCCCCGGTATTTTGACCGAAGAAGCACGCAGCATCCCTGTATTGTATACGCTGCACAGCGCAGCGCAAAGCAGAAATAAAATGGAACTTTTGCAGCCGGGGAAAACACAGCAGGAAATTGTGCCGATTCTCAATGAAATGCTGGAGCAGCTAACGCAGGCTGATGTGCTGACCCAAGCAGATTTGACGCATTTGCAAACCATGCTGGAACAGCCAACCCCCAATTTGGAAATCGAAGAAAATCGTTTTTACACGGCGTATCGGCTGGATTGGTGGAAAAAGCAAACGCATTTGGGACAGATTTGGATTTTGTTTTCCACAGAAGATCGTCGTGTGGTGGAAATCTTTGTTTCGACTGAGCAGACAGATGCGCCGGAAGAAATATTACAGGCGTACAGTAAGTATTTAGGGGTAGATGCATTGCAGAATTGGTCTGTTCAGGAAACGGACACAGAAAATACGGTGAAATGGCATTCCCAAATAGGACAGGCTACACTTTTTTGCTCGTTGCAAAAAGGACAGCTGCATTTGAGTATTACCGCCGATGATACACCGTATAACCATTTTTGAAAAAAGTTTCAGAAGATTGGAATTTGGAAAGAAATCTGCAACATCGCACCTTTCTTTATAGTAAAGGCAGTAAAACACAAAAGGAGGATTTCAAAATGAAGTTTCGAAAAACTGCCCTTGCAGTGGCGTTGACGATGAGCCTGACTGTTTTGGCTGGCTGCGATCAATCAGCAAAGAAAGAAGTACCGGAACTGAAAGCGACAACGCAGGAAACCGTACAAACGCAAGCAACGGGTCTACGCACGCTGAAGCATGGTGACGAAAATGGGTTTTATTGTTTTTCCCGCGGGGATGCACCCGGTCGGTCCAAACTGTGCTATGTGGATTATGCGACTGGGACAGCAAAGCCGCTGTGCGAAAAAAGTGATTGTGAAGCAGATTGCCCAGCCTGCTTACCACTGTCCGAACATGGCGCAGAGGTATGGGTTCTGGATGAAAATACGCTGGTGCTGTTGTACGATGTAATACAAGACGGTGCGAGTGCAGCGGACAGCCAGGTGTGTATCGATCTGGCAGATCGGGATGGTTCCAATCGACGCAACTTACTGCGGGGAAAACAGCCGGAGTATGATGCGGTTTTCATTGGAAACATGATGGCAGATTCAGAAGCACTGTATTTTGGCTTGAATGGAGAGCAGGGCGGTCTGTGCCGGATTGCACTGGATGGCAGCGGAGTCCAGCAAATTTATCATAACGGACAGTGGAGCGTGGAGGCGCAGCCTTTGAAAAACAAACTGATTGCGGTGACCAATCACCGTGCGGATCAGGTGATTTACGAAAAAAATACCATTACCAAGGACACGCCTGCGGATGAAGTACAAAGAATCTATGAGGAAAGCGAGCGCACGCCGACCCGATGGCTGATTGCAATCAACCCGACGGATGGTCATTTTACCGAGTTGATCCAATGGGAGCAGGAGGGCGATACGGCTCGAAATTTCCTGACAGACGAGGATCGGGTTTGGTGGCTGACACAGGGCGGAGAAATCGGTTGGATAAAGCTGGATGGTACAACCGGTGTACTGGATGTGCAGTGGCCGGCAGAGCTGAAAAATCCTGAGCCGGATATGTTTTTGAATGCAGCGGGTTTAAGAATCGTGCAGGGAAAGCTGCTGGTTCAGCCGCAGTTTATAGAAGATGAAGCACATAGCAAAATGAAAAGCCAGTATGCAATCGATTTGGAAACAGGAGAGGTAGCACCGATTGCGATGGAATATATCGCATATGATTGCCGTCGCCCGGTTTCGATTGTGGAAGAATCCGAAAAGGGTTTGCTGGTGATTCAGCAGGAAACCGTGGAAAAAGCAGAGAAGGTGTATGGTGATGGAACGGTCGTGGATGACGTGTATCGCCCCAGCTTGGCACCGATTTCCCATGAGGACTTTTTCAACGGCAATCCGGATTACCAGTCCATTCAGATTTCGTGCGATTTGGATTCCCGTAAGTGGTGGTAAGCAAAAATAGAAGCATAATATAGAAAAATCCCGGCTTGGAATCTATCCAAACCGGGATTTTTTGCACAGGAAACCGAAAGATAGTGGAAAAATGCGCACCATAAGGAACGCACGGTGATGCGGGATTTTGCCTGCATTAGAATATCGCACAAAATGTGCGGCAAGAAAATTTGAATATACAAAAAAGAAACTTGACAAATGAGTTAGCATAGACTAATATACTATGCGGGTTAGTTTAAGCTAACTTCTAAAAAGACACAATCAGATTTTAATATAGGAAATACAAGTATGATGAAATTAACGAATGCATCCGCAGGAAAAACGTATCGGATTCAGGCAATTCAGACGGACCATCCAGATCTGGATGGTCTGCTTTTCCTGCTGGGCTGCCGAAGCGGTGAGATGATTATGGTGGAATCCCATTGGGACGACAGCAGCGTGATTTCTGTACAGGGAAACAGCTTCAATATTGAGCGTCAGCTGACAGATGGCATTTTGATCTCAGCGTAAAGAACGCTTGTGCCGGATCGCTGCATCCGAAAAGTGGAAAGCGGTCGGTTTTGAGGCTTTGGGATGCGGTATGCAATCCCGCAGAATCTGAAAGGAGAAAATATATGTCTGAAGAGTTGATCGTTCGTCATTGTTCTCCCACACTGGCAGGGCTAAAAGCCGGAAGTTTGTTTTCCTGCCGCTGCGCATCCAAAAAGAAATTGACGCTGCAAATCCGTGATTTGAACAAAAAGCTAGTTCCCAAAGGTTTACGGATTTTACCGCTTCGCGTTTGGAATGGGCGTGCGCTGATTTATGTTTGCCGCCTCAGTGGGCTGGCAAAGGATTTCAGCGATGGACAGGCGCAGCAATTACTGGAAAGCCTTGGTTACCGACCGGAAGAAACCAACCAGTGCATTTTTCATCTGATTCAGCGACTGCAAACCGCACAGGAGTTCCCGCATGAGGTGGGTTTGTTTTTAGGATATCCACCGGCTGATGTTTGTGCATTTATCGAGAATAAAGCCTGCAATCAAAAATGTGTTGGCTGCTGGAAGGTCTACGGTGATGAAGAAAAAGCCAAACAGACCTTTGCGCAATATGAGGAATGCACAGAGCGTTACTGCCAGCAATGGAAAAATGGTGAGAGCATTGAACATTTGACCAAAGCAGGCTGAGAAGAAGTCGGTACGAAAGGGGATATACCATGAAAGATCGCAGGTCAACAGAGGATTATCTGAAAATCATATATCTTTTGTCTCAGACAAAGGCGGTACACGCCTGCCACGTCGGCAAAAGTATGGATCTTTCCCGCGCAACCGTATGTGTAGCGCTGAAAAGGCTTGCGGATGAAGGGTATTTGCAGGTGGACAAAGAAAATGTCATCCGCCTGACAGAACAGGGATTACAAGTTGCACAACGAACTTGTGATAAATATCAGTTGCTGAAATCGTTTCTGATGCGGCTGGGTGTGGAAGAAGCCAGTGCCACACAGGATGCCTGCAAGATGGAACATGATTTGAGCAGCGAAAGCTACGCAGCACTCAAGCAGTTTATGCGTAGTCCGAATGAAGGCAAAATGGGGGAGTGGTATCAAGTATGATGATAAACAAACGACTGATCCACACAGTCGAGGAAAGCAAAAAGTATGTGGCAGCCAATGTGGCGTTCCAGTGGGTATCGCTGTTGGCAAACATCAGCATGATGGCAGCAATCGCGCTGTTCTTGCAGCAAATTTATCAGGGAACAGCAGACGGTGTCGTCTTTGGGCGTACCGCGCTGATTGTCGCTGTAATGGTTCTGCTGCGTTTTGTATGCACTACCGCATCGGGTCGGATGGCGTATCTGTCCTCCCGCACGGTAAAGCAGCGTCTGCGTGAACTGATTTACCGTAAACTGCTGCGATTGGGCAATTCGTACCGGGAACAGGTGCAGACCAGTGCTGTGGTGCAGATGACGACCGAAGGTGTGGAACAGCTGGAAACTTATTTCGGCGCGTATCTGCCCCAGTTCTTTTACGCAATGCTGGCACCGCTGACGCTGTTTGCGGTACTGGCTTTTGTGAATCTGCCTTCGGCAGTGGTACTGCTGCTGTGCGTGCCGCTGATTCCGGTTACCATTGCAGCTATTCAAACCTGGGCAAAAAAGCTGCTGGGTAAATACTGGAGTCAGTACACTGCTATGGGCGATACCTTCCTGGAGAACCTGCAGGGTCTGACCACGCTGAAAATCTATCAGACCGATGGTTACAAGCAGGATGACATGAACAATCAGGCGGAGAAGTTCCGCAAGATCACCATGAAAGTTCTGACCATGCAACTGAACTCCATCACCATTATGGACTTGATCGCATATGGCGGTGCAGCACTGGGCGCAATTCTGGCTGTGACCCAGTTCCGTGCAGGCCATGTGAATTTGGCAGAGTGTCTGCTGATTCTGCTTTTGGCAGCAGATTTCTTTTTGCCCATGCGTATGCTGGGTTCTTTCTTCCACATTGCGATGAACGGCATGGCAGCATCGGATAAAATCTTTAACCTGCTGGATTTGCCGGAACCGGAAAACCGCACCAAGGAAGTTCCGGAAAATCATACTGTAGAATGCAAGGATCTGCGGTTCTCCTATGATGGCGAGCGTGAAATTCTGCACGGCGTGGATGTGACTTTCCCGCAGGGAAGCTTCAGTGCAGTTGTAGGTGAAAGCGGCTGTGGTAAGTCCACGCTGGCTGCCATTTTGATGGGACGCAATCGCGGTTATACCGGTACCGTGACGGTAGACGGTGTGCCGCTGGCAGACATTGCAGAAGAAAGCCTGATGCGCTCCTTTACCTATGTAAGCCACCAGAGCTATCTGTTCAGCGGTACGGTTCGTGAGAACCTGCTGATGGCTTGCTCAAAGGCAACAGATGCACAGCTTTGGGGTGCGCTGGAAAAAGTAAATCTGGCAGACTTCCTGCGCAGTGAGCAGGGATTGGATACGGTGCTGCTGGCAAAGGCAAGCAATTTGTCCGGTGGACAGTGCCAGCGTTTGGCTTTGGCGCGCGCTTTGCTGCATGACAGCCCGGTGTACATCTTTGATGAAGCAACCTCCAACATTGACGTGGAGAGCGAAAACGATATGATGCGGGAGATTCGTCGTCTGGCAAAGACCAAGACGGTGATCCTGATTTCTCACCGCTTGGCAAATGTGGAAGATGCAGACAATATCTATGTGATGGATCACGGCAATGTGACCGAATCCGGCACACACGAAAGTCTGCTTGCACAGAACGGTGCTTACGCAACGCTGTGGAATACCCAGCACGAACTGGAAGAATACACGAAAGGAGCCGCAAAATGAAAAGAAGTAATCCGCAAATCGTGATGCGGCTGAGCGGTCTGGTAAAACCGCTGACCGGATATATGATCCTGGCAATCCTGATGGGCTTGGTGGGAAATCTCTGCGCTAGCTTTATCACCATCTTTGGCGGTATGGCTGTTCTGAATGTACTGGGTCTGTATGCAGGTTTGAGTTTGGCAGTGCTGTTTGGCTGCCTGATTGTGTTCGCACTGGTGCGTGGATTCTTGCGCTATGCAGAACAGGCTTGCAACCACTTTATCGCTTTTAAGCTGTTGGCGCTGCTGCGTGACCGTGTGTTCACCGCACTGCGCCGCCTGACCCCGGCAAAGCTGGATGGTCGCGACAAGGGCGACCTGATCAGCCTGATTACAGCAGATATTGAGCTGCTGGAAGTTTTTTATGCACACACCATTTCTCCCGTCTGCATTGCAACATTGTTCACAGTGGTGATGGTGCTGTTCATTGGTTCTTACCACTGGGCTTTGGGTCTGCTGGCTTTGGTGGCTTATCTGACGGTTGGCGTGCTGATTCCCGTTGTTACCTCTAAGATTGGCGGCGAAGACGGTTTGAAGTTCCGCAAGAGTTCCGGCGCACTGGCTGGTTTTGTGCTGGACAGCCTGCGTGGTCTGCCGGAAATCATCCAGTATGGTCAGGGTGAAGACCGCGTACAGCGCATGAATGCAATGACCGAACAGCTTTCTCAGCGTGAGCAGCGCATGAAGCGCACCGCAAGCTGGAATACGGCTGTCACCAATCTGGCAATTTTGCTGTTTGATTTGGCTATGCTGTTCGTTTCCGCCAAGCTGTGTGGCTTTGCCGGTACGCTGGTTCCCACGTTGGCACTGATGAGCTCCTTTGGTCCTGTGGTTGCGCTGGCAGCACTGGGTGCAACGCTGCAGAACACTTTTGCAGCAGGTAACCGTGTGCTGGACATTCTGGACGAAAGCCCTGTGGTCGAAGAAGTCACCGGCAAGGAAGAGGTTTCTTTCGAAGGTGCAAAGGCGGATCATGTGAGCTTTGCTTACGATGGTGAGAACATCCTGACGGACTTCTCTCTGGATATTCCCAAGAATAAAATTGTCGGTATCGTGGGCAAGAGCGGCAGCGGTAAATCGACGCTGCTGAAACTGCTGATGCGTTTCTGGCAGGTACAGCAGGGCGAGGTACAGGTATCCGGACGCAGTGTGGACCAGATCAATACCACAAACCTGCGGGATATGGAAAGCTTCGTCACACAGGAAACCTATTTGTTCCATGATACCATTCGCAATAACCTGCGTGTTGCCAAGTGGGATGCAACCGATGAAGAACTGGTAGCTGCCTGCAAAAAGGCATCTGTGCATGACTTCATCTGCAAGCTGCCCAACGGCTATGATACGCAGGTGGATGAACTGGGCGATTCGCTGTCCGGTGGTGAGCGTCAGCGTCTGGGCTTGGCACGAGCTTTCCTGCATGATGCGCCGTTTATGCTGCTGGATGAGCCCACCAGTAATCTGGACAGCTTGAATGAAGCAGTAATTTTGAAGTCTTTGCATCAGTCCTGCAAGGATAAAACAGTGGTGCTGGTGTCGCACAGACGTTCCACCATGGGTATTGCGGACATTGTCTGCACGGTAGAACAGGGGAGAAACAGCTAATGAATGTAGAGGGCAAATGTCAGCGGGAAAAAGAAACCGTATCTTTTATGATTGCACTGTACTGCCGCAAAAAGCACGGCTGCAAAGAGCTGTGCCCGGAATGTGCAGAACTGGATGCCTATGCGCGGATGCGCAGCGATAAATGCCCCTTTATGGAAACCAAGACGTTTTGCTCAAACTGCAAGGTGCATTGCTATAAACCGGAAATGAGAGAGAAAATCCGGGAAGTAATGCGCTTTTCCGGTCCGCGGATGCTGTTCTATCACCCTGTGATGGCAATTCGCCATGTCGTAGAATCTCAAAAAGAAAAGAAGCGATTGGAGAAAGATACATGAACATCAAAAAGCTGATCTATGTGGCAGTAGGCTGTCTGGGTCTTGGCCTGGGTGCGCTGGGTGCGGTATTGCCGCTTCTGCCTGCCTTCCCCTTTTTGATGCTGGCGGCATATTGCTTTGCCCGCAGCTCGGAAAAATTGCATAACTGGTTTATCGGTACACGTCTGTATAAAGAAAATCTGGAAAGCTATGTGGCTGGTCAGGGCATGACCCGCCGGGTAAAGATTCGCATTATGGTAACGGTTACGCTGCTGATGTCGGTGGGTTTTATCATGATGCATGCTGTACCGATTGGTCGAATCGTGCTGGGCTGTGTATGGGTATTCCATATGGTATACTTTATCTTTGGCGTAAAGACGAAGCCTGAAAATTAAAAGGACAACAAACAGCCCGGCGGAAAGAGTTTTCGTTGAGCTGTTTTGTTTTTCACAAAGTTTTTGCTTGCTGTGGAAAATAACGGCATGGTATAATGTCACCATGAAAGAAAAGCATGGAAAAGGAGGATTTTTTGTATGTATCAGATTCGTAATTTTACCGACAATGATGATGTGAAGGTACTGGATTCGCTGGGCGCATTTACTGTGGTGGAATACCAGCGAGATTTGAGTGTCATGCCCGGCGATGCACAGCTGGCTTACTATTGCAATGAAATGAATGTACGCAAGCGTCAGGTGATCTGCGATTTGAAAAAAGCAAATATCACCACGCAGGCTGGTGCAATGCAGTGGACAGCAGGCAATGTGAATGCAACTACCGGCGTAAAAGGCGTAGGCGATTTGTTCGGCAAGGCACTGCGCGGCAGTGTGACTGGTGAATCCGCAATCAAGCCGGAATATACCGGTGATGGTACGCTGGTACTGGAACCTACATACAAGCATATCCTGCTGGTGGACGTTGCAGACTGGAATGGTTCTATCGTATTGGATGATGGCTTGTTCCTGGCTTGCGAGGCCAGTTTGAAGCATAAGCTGGTTGCGCGTTCGAATTTCTCTTCGGCAGTGGCAGGCAACGAGGGACTTTTCAATATGGGTATTCAGGGCAGCGGCGTGCTGTGCTTGGAATCGCTTTGCCCGAAGGAAGAACTCATTGAGGTCGAACTGGAAAATGATGTGCTGAAGATTGATGGCAACATGGCAATCGCATGGAGCGGCAGTTTGAACTTTACTGTGGAACGTTCGGGCAAGAGCTTGATCGGTTCGGCAGCTTCCGGCGAAGGTTTGGTCAATGTATACCGTGGTACAGGCAAGGTTTTGCTGGCACCGATTACAGAAGGCAGAGTATAATAAAAAGCAAGCAGAGAGCTGCACCGGATTCGGTGCGGCTCTTTTTATTTGCTGGAAAATATCGGATTGGGTGTGCGTTTTGTATGTTCGATAGGAAAGGAGGGAAAACTGACAGATAGAAGAAAACAGGAGGGTTGTATATGGCACATCATTCGGGAAAAGGCTGGTTGATTGGATTGATTACGACTGCCATACTGTTAAGTATGGGTGGCTGCTATGAGCAGGGAGAGAAAACACCGGAACCATCTGCCAGCCCGATGAAGCCGGTAAATGCAGAGCAGGTGCGCTGGGAAGAAACTGCCGTACCGAAAAATGTGGAATTATAACGGAATACGACACGGCACTCCCGGCGGGAGAATCCGGCACATCTATTGACAATACGCGGAAAAAACATTAAAATATTCTGGTATAAATGCACTGAGAAAGAGTGTGCAAAGATACAGCTTTTCAGAGAGCCGACGGCAGGTGAAAGTCGGTAAAGCGGGCTTTGCACTGTCACTTTTGAGCAGGAGCGGTGAAACAAGTAGCCGCTTTCGGGTTTGCCCTACGTTATTGGGGCAGTCAAGGGGCAGCCGTTTGGCTGCAATTTGGGTGGTACCGCGGTTTTTATGAGCCGTCCCATGGAATGTATGTCCGTGGGGCGGCTTTTTTGTTGCCCCGCAAAATCAGGGAGGATTATCAATATGAAAGAACTGGCAAAACAGTACGATCCGAGCCAGGTAGAAGACAGAATCTACCAGTTCTGGCTGGATGGCGGCTACTTCCACACGGAAGCAGACTCCAAGAAGAAACCCTACACCATCGTGATGCCGCCGCCGAACGTTACCGGTCAGCTGCACATGGGTCACGCTGTGGATAACACAATGCAGGATATCCTGATCCGCTCCAAGCGTATGCAGGGTTATGCAGCACTGTGGGTGCCCGGCACTGACCATGCTTCCATTGCAACCGAGGCTAAGGTTGTTGAGGCAATGGCAAAGGAAGGTCTGACCAAGGATATGCTGGGTCGTGACGGTTTCCTGGAGCGTGCATGGGATTGGAAGAACACCTACGGCAACCGCATCGTCAACCAGCTGAAGAAGCTGGGCTCCAGCTGTGACTGGGAGCGTGAGCGTTTCACCATGGACGAGGGCTGCTCTGACGCCGTTAAGGAAGTCTTTGTCCGCCTGTACAACGAGGGCAAGATTTACCGCGGTAACCGTCTGGTTAACTGGTGCCCTCACTGCAACACCTCTATCTCTGATGCAGAAGTCGAGCATGAGGAGCAGGACGGCAACTTCTGGCACCTGCTGTACCCGGTTCAGGAAACCGGCGAAATGCTGGAGCTGGCTACTACCCGTCCCGAAACCATGCTGGGCGATACCGCAGTTGCAATCAACAGCGAAGACCCCCGCTATGCACATCTGCACGGCTGCCATGTGGTTCTGCCTCTGCTGAACAAGATCATTCCCATTGTCTGCGATGAACACGCTGACATGACCAAGGGTACCGGTGTTGTTAAGATCACCCCCGCACATGACCCCAACGACTTCGAAGTTGGTCAGCGCCACAACCTGCCCGTTGTGCGTGTGTTCACTTATGACGGTCACATGACCGGTGCTGCAGACAAGGCTGCTGCAGATGAGCTGTTTGCAAGTGGTCGCGCAACTGTCGGCGAGCCGGAAGTGCTGGACTGCGGCAAGTATGCTGGTATGACCACGATGGAAGCTCGTAAGGCAATTGTGGCTGATCTGGAAGCAGGCGGTTTCCTGAAGGAAATCGAGCCCCTGAAGCACGAGGTTGGTACCTGCTATCGCTGCCACCACACCATCGAGCCCATGATTTCCAAGCAGTGGTTCGTTAAGATGGAAGAAATGGCAAAGCCCGCGATCGAGAGCGTCGAGAAGGGCGATATCAAGTTTGTTCCTGAGCGCTTCACCAAGAACTACATGAACTGGATGAAGAACACCCGTGACTGGTGTGTCAGCCGTCAGCTGTGGTGGGGTCACCAGATTCCGGCTTGGTACTGTGCAGACTGCGGCGAGACCATCGTTGCAAAGGATGCACCTCATGCTTGCCCCAAGTGCGGCAGCAAGAACCTGACCCAGGACCCGGATACTCTGGATACCTGGTTCTCCAGCGCACTGTGGCCGTTCAGCACTCTGGGCTGGCCCAATGAGGACAGCGAGGATCTGAAGTACTTCTATCCCACTAACACGCTGGTTACCGGCTACGACATCATTGGCTTCTGGGTAAGCCGTATGATCTTCTCCGGTCTGGCTTATACCGGCAAGGCACCTTTCAACACGGTCTGCATCCACGGTATCGTCCGCGACAGCCAGGGCCGTAAGATGTCCAAGAGCTTGGGTAACGGTATTGACCCGTTGGAAGTTATTGCAGAGTACGGTGCTGACGCACTGCGCTTTATGCTGGTGGATGGCTCTACCCCGGGTAACGATATGCGTTACTCCGAGGATAAGGTCAAGGCTGCCCGCAACTTTGCAAACAAGCTGTGGAATGCAACCCGCTACGTTCTGATGAACCTGCCCGAGGACTTCGAGCCGGGTCTGCCTGCAGAAGATCTGCTGGATATGAGCGACAAGTGGATTCTGACCAAGCTGAATCAGGTTGCTGCTGCTGTGACCGAGAACCTGGAGCACTACGAGATGGGTCTGGCTGCTGCAAAGATCAACAGCTTTATCTGGGAAGTGTACTGCGACTGGTACATTGAAATTACCAAGAGCCGCCTGAACAGCGGTGATGAAGCACAGGCTGACGCAGCACGCAAGGTGCTGGTCTATGTGCTGGATAAGGCACTGAAGCTGCTGCATCCCTTTATGCCGTTCATTACCGAGGAGCTGTATCAGGCTCTGCCCGGCAGCGGCGAAACCATCATGACGCAGGAATGGCCTGTAATGGACGAAGCACACAACTGGCCCACTGAGGAAGAGGACTTCAACAAGGTTATGGACTACATCAAGGCTGTGCGTGCTGTGCGTACCGACATGAATGTCCACCCCGCAAAGAAGACCAGCATGATCATCGAAACCGCAGACGCTGCTCCCTTTGAAAAGAGTAATGTCTATCTGGCAAAATTTGCATTCGCTACCGATGTGACCTTTACTGAAAAGTACGAGGGCAGCACCGACGGCATGGTGCAGGTTTCCACCAACGCAGCACGCGGCTTTATCCCCATGATGGAACTGATCGACCGGGATAAGGAACTGGCTCGCCTGAACAAGGAAAAGGCAAAGGCTGAAAAGGAACTGGCTATGTTCCAGAATCAGCTGAATAACCCCAAGTTTGTTGAGCGTGCACCGGCTGCTCTGGTTGACGAAGTGCGTGCAAAGGAAGCACGCAGCCGTGACAAGCTGAACAATATCGAAGAAAGCATCCGCGCTTTGGGCTAATCGCTCATTGTAAGTTACAGGCGGGCGGCGTGGGATCATCCCGCCGCTCGTCTGTTTTCTGTTTTGAAAGGAGCTTTGGGTGCAACAAAAAATAACACGGAATCCCTGGCCCCGCTGGGCGAAAGCAGTCAGCTTTACGCTTTTGGTGTTGATTGTTGGATTTGTATTTTCGAACTCGATGGAGATTGCAACGGAATCTTCCCAGAAAAGCGGCTCGCTGTTGACGCTGCTTTTAGAGTGGCTGCCGTTTCTTCGGGGATGGTTTACAGAACACATTCTGCGCAAGCTGGGACACTTTGCGGAGTATACGCTGGTGGGTATGGTCTTGATGCTGTGCTTGCGCAGCTGTACAGTGCGGCTCTGGGCGAATATAACAAAGCCGATTCTGGGCGGTGTGTTGATTGCATTGATGGATGAAACCATTCAGCTGTTTGTTGCAGGGCGCAGTGGACAAATCAGTGATGTGTGGCTGGATAGCTCTGGTGTATGTACAGGGCTGCTGGTGATGGGATGCATTCTTTTGATTCTGGAAAGATATTTTGCGCATCGGCGCAGGGAGACAAGAGGTACTGTATGAATCTGACACAAGTGAATGAATATTTCTTTTCCTGCCCGGCGGGTGTACCCTATGGGCGAACCGAAGCACAGCCGGCATTTGAGCTGGTAGGCAGTGCATCCAGCAAGGTGCAGTATATTGGTGTTGCAGGTACAACGGGCAAAACCGGTGTAACCCAGATGATTGCCGGTATCCTAAAAGAAGCTGGTTTTTCCTGCGGTGCTTATACAGTAGGTGTGCTGCCCTTGCAGCAGCGTATTCAGATCAATGGTAAGGCAGTAGCGGCAAAGCGACTGGGCTCGATCACAACTAAAATGGAAAAGCTGGCAGAGAAGCCGGCTCGTACCATTGCAGAACTGGCGGCTGCTTGCGACTGCTTTGAAAAAGAAGGCTGCAAATTTGCTGTCGTGGAATTGAGCGATGCAATGCTGGCAGAGTTCTTTGCGGAAATGCCGGTATGTGCAGTGACTCAAATTGGTGATGATGGTTCCGGATTTTCGTTGGAGCGTTTGGCACATTCTGCAGCAGCAATGATGCGCAAGGATTGCACCGTTGTTACGACGCCTGCGCAGGAGAAAAAAGCCATCAGTGAACTGGTGGTATGCGCTGCGAAGGTAGAGTGCGAGCTGAAAGTGCCGGAAATGGAAGATTTGGAGCTGGGTGGCGGCAGACGTTTGCTGCGTACCATTGATTATGGCGGATATACCTTCCTGCTGCCCCACATTGGTGCATCCGCAGCAGAGAATGCTGCCATTGCAGTAGAAGTCGCTTTGGCATTGTGGCGCAAGGGCTATGATATTCCCGACGAAGCAATTTTGGAGGGCTTGCCCCAGATTAGCGGCGAATGTGGTGTTCATTTCCTGCGTCAGCGTCCCAAAATTGTGGCAGCACCCTGTCACAAGCCGGTACAGGCAGTGATGGTGGCTAAAATGCTGCGAGCATCCAAGGTAGACCACATTTCTGTAGTAGCAGGTCTGAGCGACTGCATGAACCCGGAGGCATTCTTTACGGCACTGGAAACCGGTTTTATTCCGGAAGAAGATCAGGACGAAAAGACCAAGATGGCAGGCATGAGCGATAACCCCATTGATAAGGTGTATCTGGTTACCCCTGACGATGAGGATGCTGTCCCGGCGGAAGAAGCGGAAGCAGAAGCACGTTTCCACTTTGATACCGAAATTTGCGAAACATTGGCAGACGCAATGGAAAAGGCAAAGGCAGATAATGCAGAGGTACTGCTGGTATTGGGCGGCGAATCGATTTGCCGTGCAGCAGGAAAGCTGATGAAGTGATGCTTCAAAAATGAGCAGGGAATACTGCTCAAATAAAAGCGCCCGCAGTGGCAGGAATAGAATCCTGTGCTACGGGCGCTTTTTCTATATTCTATTATTATAAAAGAAAGACTGGAAATTTTAGGTAGGCGACAAACTATTCTAAATTATGCAGGAAAAGACCCGTACACTAATGGCAGTGTACGGGTTTTCTATGTGAAAAAGAAAGGAGAATACACAAATGGCAAAAGTTCGGTTTCAATCTGCTGGGGAAACATTATATGCGTACCTGGCGGGAGAGATTGACCATGACAGTGCGCAGAGCCTGCGCCAACAAATCGAACAGCGTGTGGATCAATGTATGCCTACACTGCTGGTGATTGATATGGCTGGTATTTGTTTTATGGATTCTTCCGGCGTGGGGCTGATTTTAGGCAGACAGCGACAGATGCAGGCAAACGGAGGGACTTTGCGCGTAGACGCACCACCGGTACAAATCCAGAAGATTTTACGGCTGGCACATATTGCATATCAGGAGGTTGGACGATGAAAGCGGAAAACAAAACAAAAATTACATTCCCATCGCATAGTGCGAACGAAGCATTTGCGCGTGGCGCAACAGCAGCTTTTCTGGCGCGGTACGATCCCACTGTACCGCAGCTGGCAGATATTAAAACAGCAGTGTCCGAAGCGGTAACAAACTGCATCGTACACGCCTATCCGGAAACCATGGGGGAGATTGCAATGACGCTTTCCATGTATCCCGGCCGAAAGCTGCGGATTGTGATTGCGGATCAGGGAATCGGTATTTCTGATGTGACGAAAGCAATGGAACCTTTATATACAACGGGAAACCCGGAAGAACGATCCGGTTTAGGCTTTGCGGTTATGCAGAGCTTTATGGATACCGTGAAGGTGAGTTCCCGACCAGGACGCGGAACCCGTGTGGTTATGACCAAGGTTTTGACCGAGCGCAGCTGATGTCTACATATCTTATATAAGGAGAGGTACTATGACAGCAGCAAAGGCAGAGCGGGACACATTCATTCAGAATAATCTGGGACTGGTACACGCTTGCGCCGGACGGTTCCGAGGCAGAGGGATTGAGTATGATGATTTATATGGTGCTGGCTGTGTGGGATTGATTAAAGCCTGCGATGGTTTTGATACGGAGCGCGGCGTGTGCTTTTCTACCTATGCGGTTCCGGTTATATTGGGAGAAATTAAAAAGCTGTTCCGGGATGGTGGCAGCGTAAAGGTAAGTCGCTCTCTGAAAGAACTGGGGTTGAAGATCAATGCGCTTCGTGAACGAACTATAAAGCAAACAGGGGTAGAGCCTGGTGTAGAATGGCTGGCAGAGCAACTGGAAAGCGATCCGGATACAGTGGCACTTGCGATTCAGGCGTCTATGCCGGCAATTAGTCTTACTCCAGAAGATGATGAGGATGAAGGCAGACAATGGGATATTCCGGTAGATTCACCAGAAGAAGCATTGGCGGATCGAATTGGATTGGAAACGGTAATCGCACAACTTCCGCAGGAAGATCAGTTGTTGTTAAGGCTGCGGTTCTTCCAAGAACTAACGCAGACAGAGACAGCAAAACAACTGCATACCACACAAGTGCAGATATCTCGAAGGGAACGAAAATTGCTTGCACAAATGAGAATTAGCCTGTTAGGAGAGGATGCTGGGGCAGGAGAGAAAAAGAAACGAAAAACAAGTGAGCGTAAAATGTCGATACAACGATAATAATGTGCGTTTATATAAAGAAAAATGCAATTTCTTGAAAAAAGTTCGAAAAAAGTGTTGACATCTGGGGAAAAGCGAGTATAATAATATCACGTCGGCCGGACACGGCAGACAGCCCGCTGAAAAGCGAACGGCTTCAAAAAAATAATTCAAAAAAGTGCTTGACAAA
>CALFLK010000024.1 GCA_937880095.1 uncultured Faecalibacterium sp.
TGGTGGACCTGAAGAGGATCGAACTCTCGACCTTACGGATGCGAACCGTACGCTCTCCCAGCTGAGCTACAGGCCCTTGTGTGCTATGCCCCTAATTTAATACCTGACAAACCCAAATGTCAAGACTGTTGCATAGAGGTTACAGGAATTTGGTCAATGCGACGCATTTTGACGCATTTTATTGGTTGCAAAGAACGCGATATAGCGATAGAATAATCTTATTGCACATAAGAAGGAGGCGAGGGTGTGAGACAACGGACGGCAGCCCCGCGGATACAAATCGAATATGTTCGAAAGTTTTCTGCGTTGGGGAAGCTGCAGATGGCGCATTGGATTCGGTATCAGCTGAATCGGACAGACGACTGCTGGGAAATCCGCTTGGAACAAAGTGATGGAAAAACAATGGGAAGATCCGAAGGCATGGAGCTGGATTGCAGCGGGATGATGGCGTATAATATTTTGCGGTTTTTGTATGAAAATGCAATTCCAATGGAAAACTGGCTGGATGTGGCAGAGGATTTAGTCCCCTACCAAATAATTCGGAAATAAGGAAAGATGAGCATGAACGGAAAGGCGAAAAGGATCGCGCTTTGCTCGGCGGACAGCATCATGATGCGGTCAACGGCAGATTATCTGCTGGAAACCGGTACGGCAGAGCGCTGTGTAGTCTTTCGAAGGGGAGAACATTTGCTGCGGGATTTGGACCGAGGCGATACATATGACTGCATTGTGTTGGACACCATGCTGGTGGATATGGATGCAACAGAAGTGATGATGCGGCTGCGCGCATTGCGGCTTCAGACACGGCCAAACATCATTGTACTGGTACCGCCACAGTGTTCCTTTCGTATGCAGCGCAGAATCCCCGGAGAGGTAGACTCCTTTTTGTGCAAGCCGCTGAACCCGGAAAGTCTGGCGCAGCGGATCGATCTGCTTTGTGCGGAAAAGCAGACAAACCACGAAGAAGATCTTTTGAAGCAGTGGGGCGTTGCATTGGAACGGACGCAGGTACAGTATTTTACAGAGGCGGTTCAGCTGTTGGTGCGGGCAGACAAACCGCTTGCGCTGCGCAAAGAGCTGCTGTCTGAGGTAGCGGAGAATCATTGCGTTTCGGTATCGGCAGTTGACAGCGGGCTGCGCCGTATGATTGCAAATCTGGAAGAAGAAAACACGCTGGGATATCAGAAATTCAAGAAGAACAATGGATTGGATGGGGTACGCCCAACCGTGAAAAAGTTGTTGGAAGTATGCAGCAGATATGCGCGGACAGTAGGACAGAAGGAGCCGATTTATGCGGGACGCTAAAAAGTCAGAAATATTAAGTCGGCTGATCGCAGAGACGATTTCACAGGAGATGGTGCGTCCGCTGGGGTTGCTTGCTGTGAACCAATCCTACCTTTGGACGCATCTGGGGTGCGATGCACCGGATGCAGATGAAAAAGTAAAACAAGCGCTGGAAGGCATCGAACTTGCGCGGGAAAACATGGAGCGGATGTGGCGTAATTGTGCGGATCTGTATGCCTGCATTTATGATCAGGTTTACCCTCGGCAGGAACCGGTGGACTTGTGCGCATTGCTGCAGCTGATTCAGGAAGAAAGCACATCGATCGAGCGTGCAGTCAATGTGAAAATCGAGACCCAGTTGCCGCAAGAACCGTTCTGCGTAACAACGGATGCGGCAATGGCGGAACAAATTGTTTTGAACTTGCTGTCAAATGCTTTGCAGGCAAGTAAGCCGGGCGGAAAGGTAATTCTCGGTCTGCGAAAAGAGAAAGACAGCGCACAGCTGCTGATTCAGGATTTTTGCGGAGGTATGACCGGCCGGATTGCGCGCACACTGTGCTGTGGGACTGCAATGGCAGAAGAACCGTCATGGAGTGCAGGTGTTGGGCTGCATCTGTGCCGCGAAATGTGTGAGCTTCTGGAATGGAGACCTGCGGTTAAGACCAACAGCAGCGGAACGACAGTTACGCTAGACATTCCCATGGAAAAGATGGCACTGAACAGTAAGCTTTTGTTCCGGTCTGCAAGCGGGGATGAAGATATCTGTCGGGCAGAATGTCTGGCACGCATCCGTTTAGAATTGAGCGGCGTACCCGGATTGGAAGGGTATTGGACAAAATAAAAAGAGTGGGTCATGTTCGAAAAAAAGATCGAGCATGGCTCTTTTTTTACAAAAAATTAACCACTGAAAACGCTCTTTTCCGCAGGATCGGCGCTTTTTATGTTTACAATATCCGTCTTTTATTGTAAAATGTAGAGAGCTATAAGCGTAAGTTTGTAATATTAAGATTGGATGGTGGATAAGGATATGGCATTGCGGTATAACAGAGTCCTTTTGAAAGTGAGCGGCGAAGCTCTGGGCGGTCAGAAAGGCACCGGCTTTGACGAAGCTGTGATGGAGAGCATCTGCGCAGGTATTAAGAAAGCTCACGATCTGGGCGCTGAAATCGGTATCGTAGTGGGCGGCGGCAACTTCTGGCGCGGCCGTTCCAGCGGTAAGATGGAGCGTACCCTGGCGGACAAGATCGGTATGCTGGCTACGGTTATGAACTGCCTGGCTGTGGCTGACGCACTGCGCCAGCAGGGTCTGGAGGCTGTGGTTATGACCAGCCTGTTTATGCCGCAGGTGGCACAGCCTTTCAGCCGCGATGAAGCAATCGCTGCAATGAAGGCAGGCAAGATCGTTCTGTTCGGCGGTGGTACGGGTAACCCCTTCTTCTCCACCGATACGACCAGCGCACTGCGTGCAATCGAAATCGATGCTGAGATCATGTTCAAGGCAACGATGGTGGACGGTGTCTACGATAAGGACCCCCACAAGTACCCCGATGCAGTGAAGTACGACAGCCTGACCTTCAGCAAGGTGCTGGAAGATCAGCTGGGCGTTATGGATGGCACTGCTGCAACCCTGTGCCGCGACAACAAGCTGCCCATCTTTGTGTTTGATTTGGCTGATCCGGACAACATTGCACGCGCAGTGCAGGGCGAAGCTGTTGGCACGCTGGTCTACGAAGGCTGATTTTTTAGGAATATCGCCTGCTGGACGGGCACTATCATATATTAAAGGAGAATCGACTATGAACACCATGGTAAAGGTATACGAAGACAAGATGAAGAGCTCTCTCGAGCATCTGGATCGTGAGCTTGCCGCAGTGCGTGCAGGTCGCGCAAACCCTGCCGTTCTGGATCATGTGACGGTAGAATACTATGGCGCAGCCACTCCTCTGGCACAGCTGGCATCCGTTGCAGTTACCGAGGCTCGCATTTTGACCATCACCCCTTGGGACCGCAGCCTGCTGAAGCCCATCGTGAAGGCTATCCAGATGAGCGACATCGGCATCAACCCCATCGACGACGGCGTAGCAATCCGCCTGACTTTCCCGGCACCCACCGAGGAGCGCCGCAAGCAGCTGGCGAAGGAAGTTTCCAAGCTGGGCGAGGAAACCAAGGTTGCTGTGCGCAACATTCGCCGCGATGCGATGGATAAGGCTAAGACCGAAAAGAAGAACGGCGAGCTGACCGAGGACGAACAGAAGAA
This sequence comes from uncultured Faecalibacterium sp., assembly GCA_937880095.1. Lineage (GTDB taxonomy): Bacteria > Bacillota > Clostridia > Oscillospirales > Ruminococcaceae > Faecalibacterium. The sequence continues at coordinate 3,542 of CALFLK010000024.1, forward strand.
GGTTGAAGAGGACGTTCAGAAGCTGACCGATAAGTTCATCAAGATGGTGGACAAGGCTGTGGACGACAAGCAGAAGGAAGTTATGTCCGTCTGATTTCCCGCTAACTATAGACGAGATACCGTGCGCTGATGTGGTGCGCGGTATCTTTTTTAGGAGAATGTACTATGACAAAGCATCCGGAATCTTTCGCAGCTGGTCTGTCGGTAGGCATCATCATGGACGGCAATGGCCGCTGGGCGCAGAACCGTGGTTTGCCCCGCACAGCAGGACATAAGCGCGGCGCGGAAGTCTTTGATCAAATCGTACACTACTGTAACGATTTGGGTCTGGCTTCGGCGACGTTTTACGCATTTTCTACCGAGAACTGGCGTCGCCCGCCGGAAGAAGTGGGCATGATTATGAAGCTGTTTGGTCAGTATCTGATCAAAGCCTATAATTACGAAAAGGAAAATAACAAAGTTCTGTTCATCGGCGACCGCACCATGCTGGACCCGAAATATCAAAAGCAGATGCAGGAAATCGAAGAGAAAACCGCCAATAATACCGGCATGGTCCTGAACGTAGCCATCAACTACGGCGGCCGACCGGAAATTGTGCGTGCTGCACAGGCACTGGCGCGTAAGGTTGCCAACGGAGAAATCGCGCCGGAGGATATTACCGAGGATATGATGTCCGGCGAAATGTACACCGCAGGTCAGAAAGATCCGGACTTTATTTTGCGCCCCAGCGGAGAAAAGCGGCTGTCCAACTTTATGCTGTGGCAGGCAGCTTATTCCGAACTGGTGGAGATGGACGTTCTGTGGCCCGACTTTACGCCGGACGATCTGGATCGCGCCATTGAAGAATTCAACCGCCGCAGCAGACGATTCGGCGGACTTTAAGGAGCGTTTTAGCGTATGAAAACTCGTGTGATTACAGCTGTTGTGGGTCTGGTTGTACTGGCGTTGGTTTTGCTGTTGTTCAATACCCCGATGTTTAACCTGATTGTTGTCGGCATTACACTGATTGCTATTTATGAAGTGTACCATGCTATGGATATGGGCAAAAAAGAATGGCCGCTGCTGGCAATATGGGTCCCCATTACATTGGCTGCCATGTTCTTCTATCTGCCCCATGTATGGGCAATCCTGCTGCCTTTGGCGTATCTGTCGATTGCATTTACTTGTATCTATCTGGTGGTGCGCAACGGTACGGTCAGCTATCAAAAAGCGGCTGGTCTGGTGATGTTTGGCGGCATCATTTTGCTGTGCTTCTTCTCGCTGGTTTATCTGAAGAATCTGTTGCCGGTGGATGTGTATCGCTATGATGCAATCTTCTTCATTTTGCTGATTCTGTGCTTTGCATGGGGTGGTGACACCTGCGCTTACTTTGCAGGCCGTGCTTTCGGTAAGCACAAGCTCTGCCCGAAAGTCAGCCCCAAGAAAACCGTAGAAGGCGCCATTGGTGGTGTGCTGGGTACCATGGTATTCGGTGTTGTCGCAACGCTGATTTATGCTTACGCCGCCGATCGTGTGGAATACTTTACACAGTCCAATATTGGCGTGTCGATGTATATTATCATTGCGCTGCTGGGTATGGTTGCTGCTGTGCTGGGTATTTACGGTGACCTGTTTGCCAGCGTGGTCAAGCGCCAGTGCGGTCTGAAGGATTATGGTGACATCTTCCCCGGACATGGCGGTGTGCTGGACCGTTTTGACAGCGTGCTGTTTATTGCACCGTTCGTTACGATGGTAGTCACGGTAGTATTCTATCGCTGATTTGCATCCTAAAAAGGAGAAAACAAATGGCTAAAAAAATCACACTGCTGGGTTCTACCGGTTCGATCGGTACCCAGAGTTTGGATGTGGTGCGTGCGCAGGGCTATGAAATCTTTGGCCTTTCCGCGAATCGCAGCACTGATCTTTTGCTGAAGCAGATTGCAGAATTTCACCCGAAGTATGTATGCGTGACCGACCCGGAAGCATACAAAAAGGTAGAAGCTGCGCTGGCTGGTACAGCAAACGCACCGAAGCTGCTGCAGGGCAAGGAAGGCTTGACCCAGCTTGCTGCAATGGATGGCGCGGACGTCGTTTTGAATAGTGTCGTAGGTATTGCCGGTCTGGGTGCAAGTCTGTCTGCGATTGAAAGCGGCCATGATCTGGCTTTGGCAAACAAGGAAAGCTTGGTAACCGGCGGACATCTGGTGACAGAAGCTGTCAAGGAACACGGTGTCCATCTGCTGCCTGTGGACAGCGAGCACTCTGCAATTTTCCAGTGCCTGCAGGATGCTAACAGCGCAAAGTCTTTGACCAAGATTCTGTTGACCGCATCCGGCGGTCCCTTCTTCGGCATGAAAAAAGAGGAGCTGGCTGGCAAAACCAAGGCAGATGCTCTCAAGCACCCCAACTGGAACATGGGCGCAAAGATTACCATCGACAGCGCCAGCCTGATGAACAAGGGTCTGGAACTGATCGAAGCAGTTTGGCTGTTCGGTCTGCCGGCTGAAAAGATTCAGATCGTGGTGCAGCGTCAGAGCATCGTGCATTCCGCGGTGCAGTTCAGCGATAATTCTGTGATTGCTCAGTTGGGTAGCCCAGATATGCGTCTACCGATTCAGTATGCACTGACCTGGCCGGAGCGCAAACCCTGTCCTACGCCGGAACTGGATTTCACCCAGCTGAAGCAGCTGACCTTTGACGTGGCAGATGAAGAAACCTTCCGCTGTCTGGCTGCCTGCAAAAAGGCAATCAACAAGGGCGGTCTGGGCCCCTGCGCCGCAAACGGTGCAAACGAGGAAGCAGTAAAGCTGTTTCTGGAAGATAAAATCGGCTTTTTGGATATCGGCCGTCTGGTGGAGGCTGTTGTGGATAGCGACAGCTTCGGCGGCAGTTACACGCTGGCAGATGTTTATGAATGTGACCGTATGGCACGCACCTTTGTACACGCAAATCTGTAATCTGCAAAAAAGCAACCCATCAGCTTTGGAAAGAGAGGCTTCATGTCAACTATCGTTTCGATCCTGATTGCGGTGCTGGTATTCGGCATCGTGATCCTGTTCCATGAGTTTGGACATTTTATCACCGCAAAGTGGAGCGGTGTGCAGGTCAACGAGTTTTCGATCGGTATGGGACCCGCCCTGGTGAAAAAAATCTGGCGCGGAACCCAGTATAGTATTCGTCTTTTGCCGGTTGGCGGCTATGTTGCCATGGAAGGTGAGGACAGCCCGGAAAGCTCCCGCACATCGGCACCGCAGGACGAGGATTTTTCGGACGACGAAGCGGATTTGAGCCCCATCCCCCCGGAGCAGAGCAGCGGTATTCCGTTTGATAAAGCAAAGCTGTGGAAACGGCTGGCAATCATTGTAGCAGGCGCATTTATGAACTTTGTGCTGGGCTTTTTGGTATTGCTGGCATTTGTAGGCATGGATGATTCCATCATCACGATGAAGATCCACAGCTTTGATGAGGGCGCATTGTGCGCCGAAACCGGCTTACAGGCAGAAGACGAAATCATTGCTATCAATGGTCGTCGCTGCTTTGTGCCGGAGGACCTTTCCTACGAGCTGAGCCGTACCCAAAATTACAGCGCAGATTTTACCGTTCTGCGTGACGGCAAAAAGGTACAGCTGAACGATGTGCGTTTTAATACAGTTACCGATGAGGAGGGCAACATCTATATGCCGCCGCAGATTGTGGTGTACGCTGTGCCCAGAACGCCGATGGGTGTGATTCGTCAGGCAGCAAACTATGAAATCTATTATGGTCGTGTGATGTTTACTACGTTGATGGATTTGGCACGCGGTCGTGAGAGCATCAATAACTTGTCCGGTCCGGTGGGTATTGTGAGCGCTATCGAGCAGGCGGTTTCTGTGGATTGGAGCGCAGTACTGAGTCTGCTGGCTTTGATTACCATTAACTTGGGCATCTTTAACCTGCTGCCCTTGCCGGCACTGGATGGCGGTAAGGTGGTATTCTTGCTGATTGAAGGCGTTACGCGACGCCCTGTTCCGGCAAAAGTGCAGGAAGTTGTAAACCTGATTGGTTTTGCACTGCTGTTCGGTTTGATGATTTTTGTAACCGGAAACGATTTGATCCGGTTGTTCTTCTAAGCAAAAGGAGGTTTCCATGCGTCAGTTGAAGCGTGAAGTGAAAATTGGAAATGTGACCATTGGCGGTAATTATCCGGTTGCCGTACAGACCATGCTGAATGTTCCTATTCAGGACGTGGCTGGCAATGTGGCACAGGCAAAGCGCTGTGAAGAAGCTGGCTGTCAGATCCTGCGCATTACCTGTCCGACGGCAGAGGATGCAAAGGTGATTGCTGCGGTAAAAGAAGCTGTGAATATTCCCATCGTGGCAGATATTCACTTTGATTACAGAGCCGCTCTGGCTTGCGCAGATATCGGTGTAGATAAGATTCGCATCAATCCGGGCAACATCGGCGATGACGATCGTGTACGCGAAGTGGTCAAGGCTTGCAATGCCAAGAATATTCCCATTCGTATCGGCGTCAACGGCGGCAGTCTGGAAAAGCACATTCTGGCAAAGTACGGCGCAGCTGTCCCCGAAGCTATGGTGGAAAGCGCTATGTACCATGTGCGTCTGCTGGAAAAGTTCGATTTTAATAATATCGTCATTTCCATCAAGAGCAGCAATGTGCCCCGCATGATGGAGGCTTATCGTCAGCTGTCTGCTATGACCGATTATCCGCTGCACGTTGGCGTGACCGAAGCAGGTACCTACCAGATGGGTCTGCTGAAGTCCGGCATGGGCATTGGCGGTATGCTGCTGGAAGGCATCGGTGATACCATTCGTGTTTCTCTGGCAGATGAGCCGGAAAAGGAAGTAGAAGCCGGTTACAATATCCTGCGCGCTGTGGGTTATCCGGTGGCAGGCCCGGAAGTGATTACCTGCCCGACCTGCGGACGCACCCAGTACCCCTGCACCGAAATCGCAAACGAAGTGGAGCGCCGTCTGCGCGGCTGCAAGAAATCCATTAAGGTTGCCGTTATGGGCTGTATCGTAAATGGTCCCGGTGAAGCACGCGAAGCAGATATTGGCATTGCAGGCGGCAAGGACGAAGCACTGCTGTTTGTACATGGTACGCCTGTCCGCAAGCTGGTGGGCGATAAAGAGTCGATTCTGGACCAGTTTATGGCAGAAATCGATAAGCTGTAAGCAAAGTATAACTGAATGAAGAAATAACGTTGCGGCGCAGCCGGTTTCCGGTGCGCCGCATTTTGAGCCTTTCAGGAAAGGAGGCGTGAAGAATGCAGCCGATGGTTTCGAAACTTTGGCCGCAATTTATGGCAGACCCCGATTTCGCTGCCCACTTTGGCAACGTGATCGTGGAAAAAGCGGAGATGTTCCGCATGGATAAAAAGATTCTGTTTACCCTGCGCAGCGTAACGCCGCTCGACCCGATGATGTGCGCGCGCCTGCTGGCAAGCCTGGAACCGGATTTTGCAGGATATGAACTGAAAATCCGCAACTGCTTTGGATATGCACATTTAGATGAAGCCGCATTGAAAATGCTGCTGGAAGAAATGAAGGCAGAGGGCATTCCCATCAATGGCTTTTTGGATGGGGTCAAAATTGAGATAAATGGGAAAAAGATTCGTCTGGGTGCCCGCAATGGCGTTCATATTTTGAACGAGGTGGAATTTCCCCGTTTGCTGGCGGAACGCATTGAACAGCGCACAGGGGTTAAGCCTGCCGTAGAGCTGTACAGCATGGCAGATGCAACCCAGCTGGCAAAGCAAGAAGAACGTCTGGAGAAAAAGACAGCCGCTCCGGTTGTGAAATTCGAAAAGAAGAGCACCGGTTCGGTATTACACATGGACGGTCTGGAACTGACCGAAAAGCCCTGCACGATTTTCCATGGCAAGATGTTCAAGCCGCATGATCCGACCCCGCTGAAGGATTTGGGCGGCGAAGGCGGCAAGTGCATCATCTGGGGCGATGTGTTCGCCAAAGAAACCAAGGGCAACTTCCGCAAGACTTATACGGTTTCCATTACGGACTATACGGGTTCTATCAACCTGAAAGTGCGTGCGCAGGAAGGTGAGGATGCTTCGAAGTGGGAAGATATCGCCAACGACGCAACCGTGATCGTGCGTGGTGACTGCACCTACGATAAGTATGAACGTGACTATGTGGTGTACCCTTACGACGTGCTGATTGTGGAGCGGAAAAAGCGTGAGGACAACGCACCCGAAAAGCGTGTGGAGCTGCATCTGCATACCAAGCTGTCCAGCATGGACGGCTTCTGTGATCCGGGTGGAATCGTCAAGCTGGCACACAGCATGGGTCACCGCGCCATTGCGATTACCGACCACGGCGTATGTCAGGGTTACCCCGAAGCTATGCTGGCGGCAGATAACATCCATCGGAATGACCCGGATTTCAAGGTCATTTATGGCTGCGAGCTGTATTTTGTGGATGATATGATACCCTGCGTATACGGTACGAAGGATGAACCGCTGACTGGCAGCTTCTGTATCTTTGATACGGAGACCACCGGTCTGGACCCGGGAAGTGAATACTTAACCGAAATCGGTGCGGTAATCGTGGAGAACGGCGAAATCGTGGATCGGTTTGATACCTTCGTGAAACCGCCGAAGCTGATTACCCCCCGCATTACCGAGCTGACGGGTATCAGCAACGAGATGGTAGCGGATGCGCCGGACGAAAAAGAAGCATTTGAAAAATTCCTGGAATTTGCCGATGGCAGAATTCTGGTAGCACATAATGCAAATGGCTTTGATATTCGCTTTTTGCGTGCCATTGCCCGCCGCCATAATATGGATTGGGATTGCACTTATATTGATACCCTGACCATGGCACAGGCGTTGTGCCCCGGTTTGGGCAATTACAAGCAGACCAACATTTATAAGCATTTGGAACTGGGCAAGTATCATGCCCACCGTGCAAACGAAGATGCAGAGGCGTTGGCTGAGATTTTCTGTGTTTTGCTGGGCGACTTGGAAGAAAAAGAAATCACCAAGGTCAGCGAAATCAATACGGGTCTGGGTGGCAACAAGGAAGTTCTGAAAAAGAAATATTATCACCTGATTGCTTTGGTCAAAAACCAGATCGGCCTGAAAAACCTGTACAAGCTGGTCAGCGAAGCCCATGTAACCAACTTTTTCAAAAAGCCCCGCGTACCCCGCAGCAGCCTGAACAAGTGGCGGGAAGGCTTGATCCTGACCAGCGCTTGCGAAGCAGGCGAGCTGTACCGCGCTGTCGTGGATGGACGCTCGTATGATGAGCTGAAAAAGATTGCATCTTATTATGACGTGTTGGAAGTACAGCCGCTGGGCAACAACGAATATATGGTGCGTGATGGTAAAGTGCCCAGCATGGAAACTATCAAGGACTTTAACCGCACCATTATTCAGCTGGGCGAGGATTTGCATAAGCCGGTAATTGCGACCGGTGACGTGCATTTCCAAGAGCCGGAGGATCAGATTTACCGTGCCGTTTTGCAGGCTGGTAACGGCTTTAAGGATGCCGATCATCAGCCGCCGCTGTATTACCGCACGACCGAAGATATGTTGTCCCAGTTCAACTATTTGCCGCGGGAAAAGGCATATGAAATCGTTGTGACCAACCCGAATAAGATTGCGGATTCCATTGATAACAATCTGCGCGCAATCCCGCGCGGTACTTATCCGCCCAGCATCGAAGGTGCAGAACAACAGTTGCGCGATGCAACTTGGGAACACGCAAAACGGGATTACGGCGACCCACTGCCCAAAATCGTAGAGGACCGCTTGAACAAAGAGCTGGACTCCATTTGCGGACATGGCTATGCGGTTTTGTACGTCATTGCGGTTAAGCTGGTGGCTTACTCTAACGAAGGCGGTTATCAGGTAGGCAGCCGTGGTTCGGTTGGCTCGTCTGCTGTGGCGCACTTTTCCGGCATTTCGGAAGTAAACAGTTTGCCGCCCCATTATCGCTGCCCCAAATGTAAGTACAGCGAATTTATTCTGGACGGCAGTGTGGACGACGGCTTTGACCTGCCGGATAAGAACTGCCCCAAGTGCGGCGAAAAGCTGATTGTGGATGGACACGATATCCCGTTTGAAACCTTTTTGGGATTCTACGGCGATAAGGAACCCGATATCGACCTGAACTTCTCCGGTGAGTACCAGAGCAATGTGCATCGTTACACGGAAGAACTGTTCGGTAAGGAGAACGTGTTCAAGGCGGGTACGGTTTCGGGTATTCAGGATAAGACCGCTTACGGCTATGTGAAAAAATATCTGGAAGAGCGTGGTCGTGCCGTCAACCGTGCAGAGGAAAACCGCTTGACGTTGGGCTGTACGGGTGTTAAACGCACAACAGGTCAGCACCCCGGCGGCATGGTCGTTGTGCCGGATACCTATGAGATTTATGATTTCTGCCCGATCCAGCACCCCGCAGACGACGTGGCGGGTGGACTGCTGACCACACACTTTGAATTTAAGTACCTGCATGATACCCTGCTCAAGCTGGACGAGCTGGGCCATGATGTGCCTACGTTCTATAAATATTTTGAAGAGTACACAGGTATTTCCGTTGACAGCATCCCCATGAACGACCCCAAGGTTTACTCGCTTTTGACTTCGCCCGAAGCACTGGGCGTAACGCCGGAGCAAATCGACAGCCAGACAGGTACCTTTGGTATTCCGGAAATGGGTACCAACTTTGTTCGTGGAATGCTGCAGGACGCACAGCCCAAGAACTTTTCGGAATTGACCCAGATTTCCGGTCTGTCCCACGGTACGGACGTTTGGACCGGCAACGCAGACGAACTGATTCGCAACGGTACCTGTACCATTGCAGAGGTTATCGGCTGCCGTGACAGCATTATGCTGTACCTGATTCGTAAGGGACTGGAGCCGAAGATGGCGTTTGACATCATGGAGGCAGTTCGTAAGGGACGTGTAGCAAAGGGCGGCTTTGCACCCGGCTGGGAAGAAGCCATGCGGGAGCATGATGTGCCGGACTGGTATATTGAATCCTGCCGCAAGATTAAGTATATGTTCCCGAAAGCCCATGCTGTCGCTTATCTGATGGCGGCAATCCGTCTGATGTGGTTTAAGCTGTACAAGCCGCAGGCATTCTATGCGGTGTACTTTACGGTGCGCGGTGATGATATTGACTACGAAGCCGCTGTGGGCGGCAAAGCAGTTGCCCGCCAGCACATGAAAGAAGTCAATGCTCGTTTGCGTGGACCGAAGGAAGAACGCGTTGCAAAAGACGAAGATTTGCTGGTTTCGCTGCAGATCGTAAACGAAATGCTGGAACGTGGCTATGAGTTTTTACCCATTGAACTGGGTAAGAGCTATGCTAGCAAGTATGTGGTTGAGGATAACAAGGTACGTCTGCCGTTCTCTGCCATGAAGGGCGTTGGCGGCGCAGCAGCCGATGCGCTGGAAAAGGCAACCATCAATGGACAGGAGTATCTGTCCATTGAAGAATTGCAGGCAGCTTCCGGCGTTGGCAGCAGCGTGATTGATAAACTGCGTGAAGTTGGCGCGTTGGGTGATCTGCCGGAAAGCAGTCAGGTCAGCTTCTTCTAAAAGGTTATGACATGAACAGAAAAAGCTCGCACAGATTTCTGTGTGAGCTTTTTGTTTTGCTGTGGATAGAGATTATAAACAGAATAGAGGGATGGCTTGACAACCAAGGCAAAAAGCGAGTATGGTATAAAAATAAACGGAAAGAGAGAACGCTTATGCATACGAAAACAAAAGAACTTGTTTACATTGGTATTTTTGCAGCACTGATGGCAGTTTGTGCCTGGATTTTAGTCCCGGCGGCAGTACCTTTTACCTTACAGACATTCGCTGTGTTTTTAGCGATTGGCTTGCTGGGCGGTCGGTGCGGTACGCTGGCAGTATTAGTATATATTCTGATGGGTGCAGTGGGTTTGCCGGTATTCTCTGGATTTAAGGGCGGCCCGGGGGCTTTGTTCGGTTCGACAGGCGGCTATATCTTTGGCTTTTTGTTTTCTGCACTGCTGATGTGGGGCATGGAAAAAGTGTTCGGTAAACGAACCGGTGTTCTGATGCTTTCCATGTTTTTGGGGCTTTTGGTATGCTATACTGTGGGTACCGCATGGTATATGCTGGTGTATACCCATTCTACCGGAACGGTTGGTGTAATGACAGTGCTGGGCTGGTGTGTGTTCCCGTTTGTGATTCCGGACTGCCTGAAAATTTTATTGGCAGTATGGATGACAAAACGCCTGAAAAAGTTTGTGAGAACCTGATGCAAATATAGAAAAAGAGCGTTTCTCCGAATGGAGAAACGCTCTTTTTGTTTTGAGAAAATCAATCCAGATAAGTGACTTTACCGGGCTGGATGCCTTGAATGCCCATGCCGGAATCAGAGCTGACGGTAATGTCTTTTTCACAGAATACAGCACCGCCAAGGATGGGGTCTTCGCTGCAAAGTACAGGACCGTCCAAATCCACTTTGGTGATGATCTGCTTGGCACAAGCCAGATGCACAGCTGCATTTACGCTGATTTTTGCTTCCAGCATACAGCCAATCATGCACTCGACACCGCAGCTTTCAGCGGCGCTGGCAATGTGCAGCGCATTGTAAATGCCACCGCACTTCATCAGCTTGATATTCACATAATCGGCTGCACGCATCTGCATGATGCGCAGCGCATCCCGGTCACTGAATACACTTTCGTCGGCCAAGATGGGAATAGGGGAATGGTCGGTAACATATTTCAGACCTTCCAAATCCCAAGCGGGAACAGGCTGTTCACAGAACTCGATATCCAAATCGTGTTCCTGCATTTGATTCAGCAGGCGCACAGCTTGCTTCGGGTTCCAGCCTTGGTTGGCATCAATACGAATCTTTCGGGTAGGACCTGCGGTACGGCGAATTGCCAGCAGACGCTCCAAATCCTTTTCCGGCTCTTTGCCGACTTTGCATTTCAGCACAGAATAGCCGCGGTCAATAGCATTTTGCGTGTCCTTTGCCATTTCTTCGGGGCTGTTTACGCTGATGGTGATGTCAGTTTCAATCCGGGTGCGATTGCCGCCTAGCAGTTTGTACACAGGCAGACCGCACAGCTGACCGTACAAATCGTACAACGCCATATCCACTGCAGCTTTTGCACTGGTGTTGTGCAGAATGCAGCTATTCATGGCAATCAGGATGATTTCCAGATCTGCCACATCCCGGCCCAGAATGGTGGGTGCAATGTGGTCCTGAATGGCACCGATGATAGCGCCGGTGGTGTCGCCAGTAATGACACCCGTGGGTGGTGCTTCGCCATAACCGATATGGCCGGTATCCGTGTGCAGTTCTACCACAACGTCTTCCACGCTGGAAACCGAGCGCAGTGCCGTTTTGAAGGGTACACGTAGCGGCACACTGATTTTACCCAGCCGTACTTGGGTGATTTTCATTGGGAAAGCCCCCTTTTACTCAGCCAGTGCGCGGATTGCGTCTGCATAGATACGAGCATTCAGATAGAAGTGCTCCAGATCCATGAATTCATCCGGCTCATGCTCTTTCAGCTCCTCGTCGGGGAAGCCGGGACCAAATGCCAGAATGTTGGGAATAGACTTTGCGTAGGTGCCGCCGCCGATGCAGATTGCGCCGGATTTGTCGCCGGTGTGCTTTTCGTACACAGCCAGCAGCTTCTGAACCAGCTCGCTGTCAGCGGGGCAGTACAGAGCTTCGTCGGTACGCTCGTCCAGAACCTTCCAGCCTGCCTGCTCCAGAGCTGCGTTCAGCTTGGGGCCGCAGTCCTCAAAGTGGAAGGTGACGGGCCAGCGGTAGTTGATGGTCATACGCAGAGCCGTTGCGCCCTGGTATTCTTCCGGCTCACCGGCACGGCGTGCAGGCAGAACCTTGCCCTCGTCACAGTCGATGACACCCAGGTTGAAGCTGAGCAGACCGGACAGCTCGTCTTCCAGAGCAATGTCGAAGCCCTCGCCGTGCACATCCATGCCGATTTTGTCAGCAATCAGTGCGATAGCATCCGCAGCATCACCGGACAGGGGCAGCTGCTTCAGGAACAGGCACAGACGACCGATCGCGTTTTCGCCCTTTTCAGGCAGAGAGCCGTGTGCAGATACACCATCGGCCTCAATGTGCAGACCGGTTTCGGTGGGAGTGACATGGACGTGCTCGGGATACTTCAGCTCGGCCAGAACGGAAACATCTTCCGGGCAAGCAATTTCAGCCACAGCCTTTGCGGGAACAATATTGGATGCACTGCCGCCGTGGATGGACAGCAGCTTCCAGTCGCCACGCTGGACCAGCTTCTTTTCGTAGGTGGTGATGGCAATGCCCTTTTCACCGTTGATCAGGGGATAGCTGCCATCGGGCGTGAAGCCGCAAACAGGCACTTCACCGCCGTTGTTCATATAATATGCCATATCGTCGGAACCGGTTTCTTCGTTGCAGCCGAACAGCACACGGACACGGCGGCTGGGCTTCCAGCCTTCGTCTGCCAGAGCCTTCAGACCAAACAGTGCAGAAACAACGGGGCCCTTATCGTCTACAGTGCCACGGCCGTACAGACGACCGTCGGCAACGACAGGCTCATAGGGCTTGCACTTGGTCCAACCGGTACCTTCAGGAACAACGTCCAGATGGCCCAGAACAGCGACCATTTCGTCGCCTTCGCCGTATTCAGCCCAGCCCAGGTGACCGTCCATGTTGTAGGTCTTGAAGCCCAGCTTTGCGCTCAGCTCCAGAGCTGCGTTCAGGCATTCAGCAGCGCCCTTGCCATAAGGTGCGCCGGGGGCGGGGGTATCTTCTACGCTCTTGATGCTGACCAGCTTTTTCAAAGCTTCTAGCATTTCGGGCTGCAGTTCATTCAGTCTTGCGTTTACATCCATCTTGGTAACCTCCACAATATTGATGTGTATACTGCTTCTATTATATCCGCCTGTGCGTACAAAGCAAGCAAAACTGCACAGCGCTTTTTGCTTCGTACTTGGTTTAAGAAAACAGGCTGCTGCGTACACTACATAGAAAGGGGAGATGCAGATGAAGAAAATAAAGCTGCCTGCTGCGCCAAATGGCAGTCAGGCACCAGAAAAAACTTTGCTGGAACGGCAACACCCGATGGATGTTCCGTTTCTTGTTTTGGTGCTGACACTGGTTGGGGCGGGGCTGGTTATGCTGTTCAGCGCCAGCTATGCAGTGGGAATGTACCGCTGGGATGACCCATATACCTACATCCGTCCGCAGCTTTTATTTGCAGCGATTGGTATTGCTGCCATGTATGCCGCCAGCCGTGTGGACTATCATGTCTACCACAAGCTGGCGTGGCCGATTTTAGGTGTAGCGCTGATTTTGCTGGCAGTAGTATTGGTCATGCCGGAATATAACGGCTGCAAGCGCTGGATTGTAATTCCCGGATTGGGCACGCTGCAGCCCAGTGAAATCGCTAAATTTGCAGTGGTGTTGGTGTTTAGTCACATGATTGCACTGAATCACCCCCGGATGGGCAGCTTTCGTGTGGGTGTTTTGCCGTTTGCCATCGTACTAGGAACGGTAGCGGTGCTGATGCTGCTGGAACCGCACTTGTCCGGCACGGTATTGATTTTGGGAATCGGTGCGGTACTCATGTTTGTGGGTGGAACAGGTTTGCGCTGGTTTGCTATGGCTGGTGCTGGCGGTGTAGCTGCGATTGCGGCAGCGGTTGTACTCATGCCGGATCTGGTACCCTACGCAATGGATCGACTCGCCAGCTGGATCGATCCGTTTGCAGACCCGCTGGGGGATGGTCACCAGACGATACAGAGTTTGTATGCCATCGGAAGCGGTGGTGCAGTTGGTTTGGGGCTGGGCAACAGCCGGCAAAAGCATTTGTTTGTTCCGGAACCGCAGAACGACTTCATTTTTTCTATCCTGTGCGAGGAACTGGGTTTTGTGGGTGCTTGTCTGGTATTGCTGCTGTTTGTATTATTGATGCTGCGCGGTATGACCATTGCAACAAGAGCCCCGGATAAATTCGGTGCGCTGCTGGTTGTGGGATTTACCATTCAGGTCACATTGCAGGCCGTATTGAATGTGGCGGTCGTGACGAATACGATCCCCAATACAGGAATCAGTTTGCCGTTCTTTTCTTCGGGCGGTACCAGTCTGGTGATGCTGCTGGGAGAAATGGGTATTATTCTTTCGGTTTCGCGGCGAGGAACCCAATAAATACACCTGTTTTGCACGGAAAAGTGCCGTTTGGCATAAGGTGGGATATCTTGTGGGAACGGAGGCTTTTCTATGACAGAAATCTTAGAAATTTGGGGCGGTCATCCGCTGTGTGGAACGGTGAAAATTCCTTCTGCAAAAAATAGTGTATTGCCGTTGCTGGCGGCTTCGGTGTTGTGTCGGGAAAAAATCTGCCTGGAAAAGGTTCCGGATCTTTCCGATGTTCAGGTGAGCCTTGCGCTGCTGCGAGAGCTTGGTATTTCTGCACGGCAAAGTGGAGAACGCGTGATGATTACGCCGGGACGGGAACTGAAAAGTTCACTGTCTACAGAAATGATGCACAAAATGCGTGCGTCGGTTTTGTTTTTGGCGCCGGTCTTATCGCGGACGGGCTCAGTGGATGCAAGCTTACCCGGCGGGTGCAAATTAGGAGCAAGACCCATTGACATTCACTTGGATGGACTGGAAAAAATGGGCGCATCGGTACACTGGCATGAAGAGCGTCTGTATTTGCGTTCCCCGCATGGATTGCGGGGAACGGAATATACGCTGCGCTGTCCCAGCGTGGGCGCAACAGAAACCTTGCTACTTGCGGCAGTCTGTGCCAGAGGGACTACCATACTGCATGGGGCGGCAAAAGAGCCGGAAATCACAGACTTGGCAAATTTTTTGAGTGCGTGCGGCGGACGCATTGCGGGCGCAGGGACAGAAACCATTCGTATTGAAGGCGTGCCAACGCTTTTGGGCACGACCTATACCCCGGTTGCGGATCGAATCGTGGCAGCAACGGTGGCTTGTGCTTGTGCAGCGGCAGGTGGCTGCGTTACCATGCAGAATGTACAGGCAGAACTGTTTGCGCCGGTTTTGAATGTGTTGGAACAGGCAGGGTGCAGTGTACAGCGAGAAAGCAACAGCGTTACCATCGAACGCAGAAATCCGCTGCATGGGGTTGGGCTGGTGGAAACCGGGGTGTATCCGGGATTCCCCACCGATGCGGCACCGCTTTTGGCGGCAGCATTGCTGCAGTCAGATGGGGAAAGCTGCATTCAGGATACGATTTTTCCAAAGCGTTTTGCCTGTGCGGAAGGCTTTGGCGGTATGGGCGCACGGGTGCGGTTGCAAGATTCGGCCTTGTATATCAATTCCGGCGCAGTGACGCATGGCGCAAGGGTGTGTGCGCAGGATTTGCGCGGGGGTGCGGCGCTTGCAATCGCAGCACTTGCAGCCACGGGAAAAACCGAAATTGAGGACGCATTTTATATAAAAAGAGGGTATGCAGACCTGAAAAGTTTATTCCGCCAGCTGGGGGTCAAGACGCGTATGTTCAAAAAGTGAAAATATGCTTAAGTTTTTCCTTGGAGAGCCAAATATTCCTTGTAATTGCTATAAAATGATGTTAAAATTAGACTGTTAAGATATACCCGGTCATATATAAATGCGTAGTATATATGAACGAAAATATACTATTTGTAGTTGGAGGAAAACAATATGGCTTTCATGCTGGATGAAGCAACCGAGGAAAACGTTACAAATATTAAGGTTGTCGGTGTTGGCGGCGGCGGCGGTAATGCAGTGAACCGCATGGTCCTTTCTGGTCTGGAGGGCGTGGAATTTATCGCAATGAACACCGATGCACAGGCATTGTTCAAGAACCAGGCTACCATGAAGACTCAGATCGGCTCCAAGCTGACCAAGGGCCGTGGTGCAGGTGCAGACCCCGAAATCGGTCAGCGCGCTGCGGAAGAGAGCAAAGATGAAATCGCCAATGCGCTGAAGGGTGCACAGATGGTATTTATTACCGCTGGTATGGGCGGCGGTACCGGTACCGGTGCAGCTCCCGTTGTTGCTGAGGTTGCACATGATTTGGGCATTCTGACGGTTGGTATCGTGACCAAGCCCTTCGGCTTTGAAGGTAAGCGCAAGATGGGTCTGGCTGAGCAGGGCATCGCAAAGCTGATGGAGCATGTGGACAGCCTGATTGTGATTCCCAACGAGCGCCTGAAGCAGATCAGTGCAGAAAAGATCACCATGATGAATGCATTCGAGGCAGCAGATAACGTGCTGCGTCAGGGCGTTCAGTCCATCTCTGCTTTGATCAATGTGCCTGCATTCATTAACCTGGACTTTGCAGACGTCCGTTCTGTCATGAAGGACGCAGGTCTGGCACATATGGGCGTTGGTGAAGCAAAGGGTGCTGGGAAAGCAGAAAACGCAGCTAAGGCTGCAATTTCCAGCCCGCTGCTGGAAACCAGCATTGCAGGTGCACATGGTGTTATCATCAACATCACCTCTAGCCCTGACATCAGCCTGGAGGATGTGGAAACCGCAGCAAGCCTGATTACCGAAAATGCACATCCCGATGCAAACATCATTTGGGGTACTGCATTCGATGAATCCATGGCAGACGAAATGCGTGTTACCGTTGTTGCAACGGGTTTCGACTCTAAGCCGGTTACCCCGATCGTGGACAAGGCTGCCAGTGTAGTCGGCACGGTAAGCACGCCGGAAGCAGTGTTTAGCGCAGAGAGCGAAAAGCCCGCAGCTGCTGAGAAAGAGGACGACACGGACTATTTCGATACGCTGATGGAGCTGCTGAACAAGAACCGCCACTAAGCAAAGGCGAAGTTTGCGGGAGAGGAGGGTGACTTCCTTTGGAAGAAAACAATATGGTTTTCAAAAAAGCTGTATTCGGCTTCAGCAAAAAGGATGTGCTTGCTTGCATTGACAAGCTTTCGGCAGAAAGTCTGGCGAAGCAAAAACAGGCACAGGAGCGGATTGAAGCACTGCAGGCAGAGCTGGGACAGTCCCACGAGGAGTGCGACCGGCTGAAGCAGGAAGCAGAAGAAACGCTGCATCAGATTGCGGAGTTGATGGAGCAGAACGACCAGCAGGCTGAAGAAATCCAGAATGCGCTGGAACAGGCGGAAAAGCAGAAAAACCAAATGGCAGAGCTGGTAAACCAGAATCAGGATTACAAGCGTCGGCTGTTTGATAAAGAAGCGGAGGTTGTATGCCTGCGCAGAGACCTGAACCAGAAAACACGCGAGTGTGAAGAGAAACAGGCACAGCTGGAACGCCAGAAAGCTGAAATCGAAGAATTAAAAAAAAATTGTGATCGGCGGGTAGCAGAAGCTACCAATAGTGCCGAAGCAAAGGTTGCGCAGGTACAGCGAGATGCTGCGAAAAAGCTGGCACAAAGCCAGAATGAAGCGGAGAGCCGTATTGCGCAGGTGCAGGCTTCGTTAGCAGACGCACAGCGCAATGCGCAGGCACAGGTGGAGTCTGCCCAGAAACAGGCTGCGCAGGACGTGGCTGCTGCAAAGGCATATGCCAATCAGGAAATGGGAAAGCTGCGCCGCCAGACGGCAGAACAGGTTTCTCAGGCACAGGCAGAAGCTGCGCGAGCACGCAATGCCGCAAAACAAGAGGAGCAAACCACAAAGGAACGCCTGAGCGCAGGGGCTGCCAATATTGGTGACAGCCTGAGTTCGGTGCGCCGCGATTTGGCTGTTGTGGAGCAAAGCATTGCCCGCGTCACACAGGATTTGCAGCATTCGATTGATGCGCTGGAGTCTGCTTTGTCCAATGCGGAAGCAGATGTGCAGTCACTGCATAGTAAAGTTGCAGATTTTCCGCAGGCAGAGAAAAAGGAAGAGCCCGGATATTACAGTAATCCCAAGACGGCGTCCGAAACGTCGAATGTGCGGGAAGAACCGCGTGTACAGCAGACGCTGAGTGAAATGCTGTTGGATAAGCTGGTTCAGATGATGGGCGGCAAATAATAGAAATGAAAAAAGGAGCAATCCCAGCAGAGTAGCGGGAATGCTCCTTTTTGTTATAGTCAGTGCGAAAATATCGGCGGGTACAAAAACAGGGCATTACACATCTATTTGTGTAATGCCCTGTTTTACATTGCATGAATTAGCGGGGAACATCGCTGGTGCCGTGCTCCATCAAATAGGTGGCATGCAAGTCAGCAATGTGCAGCTTTACGGCAAGCGGATACTTGTCATAGGCTGCGCTGATAGCAAAGCTGCCGCCCCGTGCTGCGTCATCAAATCCGCCCATGTGCCAGCGAATGGCAACCGCTTCGGCGGTGTGCAGCTTCATAAAGCGCTCAATGAGAAAAACGCTCTTTTCGCCGTGACCGTACGGGAACATATCTTCGATTTGATAGAATGGAACTTTTTCCCACTGACCGGTGGTTTCGTTCTTTACATTGCGTGTACCGACTTTATAAAAGTTGGCTTTGCACAAATCGTGCAGCAATGCAACGACCGCAAACGTTTCTTCGCTTTCTTCTTCCGTGAAATACATATCATGCAAGGCGTGATATACATTCAGGCTATGCATGACCAGGCCTTCTTCACAAGCGCCATGAAAGCGTGTAGATGCAGGAGCATGGAAGAAGTCTGTGCGTTCATCCATCCAGGTCAGCAGTTTGTCTGCGCCGGGACGCTTGATGTTTTCTTGGAAGATGCGAATGAATTCTTCCCGATAGTCCATATCAGAACTCCGGGAAGTCAGGATCGCCGATAGCATTCGGTTCGCCCAGATCCAACTCGTCCAGAATGCCCTTCAGGTTGGACAGCTCCTCTGCGGTCAGAGAAATGCCCTTGCCCATCTTGGTTCCGTCCGGAGACCAGTCACGGATGTCGTACTTCGGCTCGCGACCATTCCAGCTAATCATGTTCAGCTGACGCTCCCAACCAGTCGTTGCGGTGGAGAGTACAGCGATACGTTCGGTAATTTCGTAAGAAAATCCTGCCATAATTGCAGCACCTGCCTTCTTTTCATTTTCACTATCATAATAAGGGAAGTGCTGCGGAAATGCAACCGGAATTTTGTAAAAATATTGCGTAAGTTATCCGTAAGGGGCTTCTTCACGCCATTCGAGCAGACGCTGTACGGTTTCGTCGTCTTCCTGACAGGAACGATTCACGGCAATTTCGGGAGCGCTGCTCTGCTGGATGCCGGGGGTTTCTCCTTTTAGAAAAGAACGCGCGTTTTTCTGGCGGCTGGGGAAACAGTTGTGTGCCCATTGCTCGGTGGATTTGCCGCCATTGGCACGACCGTGGGTTTCATTCGGCAGATTATCCATATCGTGCCGGATGAAGGGAGTCAATGTGTTCATGTGCAATCACCTCCAAGCATCAGTATGTCGAAAAAAGGGGTGAATATGCAAAACAAAAAGAAAAAAGCCTCCAAAAGGATACGAAATCCCTTGTGGAGGCTCCTATATATTATATAAGGAACAAAAACAGGATGAATCCGGCAAACAGAAGGGAAAGTACACCCCAGACCACATCACGCCACAAACCGCCGTTTAGATACCAGCAACGGTCTGGGCGAGAGGGATCACAGAACAGATGCACTACATCTCCTGCACGAATCACAGCGCCGTGGGGCACGTTGTAGTCAGTGACCAGATAGCTCTTTTCCTTCAGCGTGAAACGATACTGGGGGAATTTGTTCTTGCGATGCGTTCCCTTGTCGGTGAGTGTGTCCTGATGATAGCCTAAGACCACTGTGGCGGAAACAAAAGTGCGGCAGCGCAGTTTGCGCCATAGGCAGCTGATTAAAAGATAAAGACCTACAACGAAAGATAGGGTACCCAGTAAGATGCCTAACATATAAATTCCTTTCTATTATCCATTAGTGATGAAACAGGTGAAAGCATAACATTTTCCATTTGGAATATCCTGCAATGGGATCGGAAGATAGCTCGGCAGATAACTTCCAAGGAAAAGAATCCTGATCAAAATAAAGCCAGTCGTTTTCATCTATAGAGACAAGGGCGGAAGGCAATACAGAGGGATCATAATAACCGCTGCGCGGAATATTCCAATGTAGTGTGCCGTCAGGATCCATGCCCTTGGCCCATAGAGAGAAAATACACCCGGCGGCTTCCCCATAGCAATGTTGTTCAAAACGGATGCGACCGTCCACATAGAACTTGATACATTCCAAGGTTGCGCTTTCACTGCGCGTGTTTGTGCGTGCGATGTAATCCTTCTGGTAACGGCAACAGCATTGATTGCCTGCGAGTTTTTCGAAATTGATCTGCATAAAAGAACTCCTTATTAAAAGGAAAGACAAAAGTAAGGAGAAACGTTTATAGGAATATATGTTTATGATACGGCGCGAAAAAGGTGGTGTCAATGCGAAAACAGAACAAAAGCGCAGGAAAATGTCTAAAACAAGCATAAAAAGAGAATAAAAAACTAAGTAAAATGTCAAAAGAAAGACTTTGCGAAAGAAAATACGCAAAAAGTGTTGACTTATTTTTGAAAGCGAGTATAATACTATCTTGTCAGCCG
>CALFLK010000025.1 GCA_937880095.1 uncultured Faecalibacterium sp.
TTTTGTCGGGGCTTTTTGCATTGTTTTATTCGTATTTGGATTCGTCGTCCGGGTCCAGCTCTCGCGCGGTACCTTCCAGCGTTACATTGCTGTCGGGCATGGAATCAAAGTTGGTCAGGTCCTCGATATCAGACAAAATCTCTGTGGTTGCTTCCTGGCATTTTCCAATCACGAAAGCGGTATAACCCATGCTCAGCAGGTTCATAAAGCCTTCGATAATCAGGATGACACCAATACCCATGACCAGTGCCTGCACCGTAGCAAAGGGGTTAAACAGCACGACCAGACCCAGCACAACGCTGATCATACCCATGCCAAAGATGCCCTTCCAGCTGGAAATACCAACACGACGCAGCTCCCATGCATTCTGCAACCGTACCACGCTGTCAAATACTACGAACAGACCAAATACCAGCGGCAGAGCCGTCAGGATGACGTCAGAGCGCAGCAGCAGGAACAAACCCAGACCCAGACTGATCAAGCCGGTAATCAGCGTCAGCGGCGCGAAAAACAGCCGCTCTCGTGCCACAAAGAAACGCACTAACTGGAACACACCGGTACCTGCTACCAGACCGCCGATCAGGATGCAAATGGCACCCAGAACCATTTCCGGCCAGAACAGCAGCACCAAACCCAAAACCACATACAATGCACTCAGCAGGATCATATTCCACTTCAGTTTTTTCATGGGGAACCTTCTTTCTCAATCGGTAAACTTTGTTGTTTCGATTGCTTTTACGGTTTTTCTTCTTCCAGCATGGGATGCAAAATCTGTTTCCAAACAATACCAAGGCACAGCAGACCCACCGCTACGCCTGCGGCTTCTGCAATGGGGAATGCCCACCAAACCAACTCCAGATGTCCGGTCTTAGACAGCAGCCAGCCCATCGGCAGCAGCACCAGAATCTGACGGCCCAAAGACATATACAAGCTATACATACCCCGACCCAGCGCCTGATATACCGAGCAGAACACAATCGCAATGGCTGCCAAGGGGAAACTCCAGGAAATGGTGCGCAGTGCAACCGTACCGATTCCCAGCATCTGCTCGCTCGCATCAAACAACAGCAGCAGCTTATCCGGAATCAGCTGGAAAGATACCAGACCCATCGTCAAAATAAAGATGGCGATACCCATGGACCAGTAAACGGTTTGAATCACACGGCGAGGCTTGCGTGCGCCGTAGTTGTAGCTGACGATCGGCACCATACCATTGTTCAGGCCAAACACCGGCATAAAAGAGAAGCTCTGCAGTTTGAAGTAAATGCCAAACACTGCCACGGCCGTAGCAGAAAAGCCCATCAGAATCTTGTTAAAGCCATATACCATTACGCTGCCCACGCACTGCATGGCAATGCTGGGCGCGCCGACCGCATAAATGCGAGAAATCGCGTTCATATTCGGGCGGAAACGCTTCAGACTGATTTTCAGCTCCGGCGTTTTACGCAGGCAGAGATATAAGCCCAGCAATGCACCCACCATCTGACCGATGACAGTTGCGATTGCTGCACCACGCACACCGGACAATGCTTCGCCACAATAACCGAAAATAAAAATGGGGTCCAGAATGATATTCGTAATGGCACCCGCAGCCTGACAAATCATTGCATACTGCGTGCGTCCAGTGGAACCCAGGATTTTCTCAAACATACAGGACAGGAACAATCCCGGACCGAATACGCAGCAGATAAACATATACTCTATGCCGCCCTGGTAAATCACCGGGTCATTGGTCTGTGTACCGAAATACAGAGGCAGTAAAAACAAACCAATGAGCAAAAATACCAGCCAGCTGCAAACCGCCAGAAAAATACCGTTATCTGCGGCACGATTGGCGCTATGGATATCTTTTTCGCCCAGCGATTTACTCAGCATCGCATTGACACCGACACCTGTACCGACTGCCACAGCGATCATCATGTTCTGCAGCGCAAATGCCAGCGAAACGCTGGTCAGTGCCGCTTCGCTGACACGGGAAACGAACACGCTGTCGACCACGTTATAGAGTGCCTGAATCAACATCGATACCATCATCGGCACACTCAGCTTGATCAGCAAAGGTGCCACCGGCATCGTACCCATTATATTCTCGTTTTTTTCTTCCATACTTCCCTCGTTTTACTCTTTTACCATAAACCATCTATTGCGAACACTGCAAAAACGCCCTGCAGGACTCCCACAGGGCGCAATACAATTATAATAGATTTGCCCTTCCGTTACAACGGTTACAGACTCTTTTCCTTTGCGCGCACCGCATCCAGAATCAACTGAACACAGGTATCTTCGCCCAGTGCTGCATTCAGGGTGAGGTCATAGTTATGTGCATCGCCCCAGCGATTCTGAGTGTAATAATTATAGTACTGCGCACGCTTTTTGTCTTCCTTGCGGATGCGTTCTTCCAGCTCCTTATCGGAAATGTTCTGTGTCTGCTCCACACGACCACGCAGCGCATACTGTCTGCGGTACTCCATGGGTGCATACATAAATACGCTCAGCACATTATCCCGCTCACGCAGCACATAGTCACCGCTGCGGCCCAGCACAACACAGGGACCTTCTTCGGCCAATTCCTTGATGATGCGGGACTCCAGAATGAACACCTGATCTGCCAGCGGCAATTCGTTGCCGATGGTGTACATATTATACAGCAGGCTGTGGGTGTGCTGCTTTTCGCTTGCAGCGATTGCTTCTTCGGACAGACCGGACTTTTTAGCCGCCAGCGTAATCAATTCCTTATCATACAACTTGACGCCCAGCTCCTGCGCTACGCGCTCTGCCACTTCCTTACCGCCTGTGCAAAATTCACGTCCAATGGTAACAATACAACGTTTCATAGATGTTACTCCTTTCTATCCTACACAGTGGGGGGCTTTCGCCTTCCGCCGTATTTTCCCTGAATCAGATTTTCTATATCATCCATTTTGCAGCTGCAGCTCTGCCACACGAAGGATTCCGGCGGCATCTACTGCAAAAATCGTATAACGCGCACCGGGCTGACACATGGTCTGCGGCAATCGAATGCCGCCGTTTTCGGTACGTTCGATCCGGAAAAACTTCCGCCCTGCGGTCGTCGCACTGACCGGACCGCCGCGGGGCGATGCTGCCAGCCAGCCGGAAAAATCTTCCGGCAAAGGCATCGGATCGCCGTGAAATACAAAATCCCATGTACGGGCTTCCTCGCCGGGTTTCAGGCTGCAGGTAAACCGCAAGGGACGACAGCATTCTGTCTCGCGAGAACCCGCACGCAAAACCAGTACACGACCGGTCGCTCTGCGGTTGAATTCTTCCACATCCATCGTGCGTGCCACCGCACCCCGCGGGGCAAACGGGTCATTCAGCAGCACATAATCCGCGTGAACGGTTTCGTCATATCCGAAACCACGCAACCCCATCCAAACCGGGTTATTTTCCCGAACCAGCGCGCCATCCAGTTCTACCGCAAGGGCATTGCCCTGCCGAACCTCGCCGCGCAATTCTTTCACGTCCATCCATGCCTGATAGCATTCACAGCCCATACAGCCGGCAGCCGCAGCAGCATACGCAGCATTGCGGCAATCCGCTGTTGCGCCGTCTGCCATAATGTAGGCAATTTCTTCCGGCAGGACGTCGTTTCCGTATTGATTCATCAACGCAGCCAGTTCCAGCGGCAAATCCATACTGGAACCAAAACTGGGGTCATGGGTGCGAATATTATATTCCGGCAGATAAACCTTTCGGTTCAAGGGTTTTCCGTTTTTCCGGTTCCACTGTACGGGGCGCACCGACGCCGCCAAAAGCCGTACACTGGGGGTGATTTCTTCTTTATCCGTATATAGAAAAACACGCATCTGCAGCGC
This sequence comes from uncultured Faecalibacterium sp., assembly GCA_937880095.1. Lineage (GTDB taxonomy): Bacteria > Bacillota > Clostridia > Oscillospirales > Ruminococcaceae > Faecalibacterium. The sequence continues at coordinate 3,837 of CALFLK010000025.1, forward strand.
TGTTGCGCCGCCCGACACCGCTATGGTAACGGTATCTCCTGCGATAAATATCATTGGGTCATCGCTGGCAGCATCGGCGTCCCGCACACTGCATCGGGGATAGTCGGGGCTCCATTTGCCAAAGCTCTTCCAGCCAGACCATTTACCGCCCGCCCAAACACGGCACTGTGTTTCCACAACGGTACCCGCCGGGGTATGCGCGTTCCAACTCACGTTCAAGCTGCAAAAGGGAGGCAGTGAAAACTCCGGGCTGGTATAACATCCATACAGCACATGCTGTCCGCCTACGTCGTCAAGAATGATGGCACCATCCTGTAATGTTACATTATCCAGTGCCCCTCGGGAAAACCGATCTGCACCATACAGGGTAATCGTTCGTTTCTGTTCCATCATGCTCCGCTCCGCTTTTTTGTTTGCCTTTACTATACCTTTTACCAGTGATTTTGGCAAGCGTTATTCCGCCAGATATGCTTTCTTTTTTTTAGGAATCATGCTACACTGTAAAATACAAAAAACCGTCTGCAAAAGGAGAACAGCCATGCGTTTTCGCCCTGCTAAAAATCAGCCTGCTGCGCTGCGCCGGGTCCGTCAGCCTGCGGTTTCTCAGCCGCAGCCGACCGCTGCTCCGCCGCAAATGGACAATCCTTATACGCGGTATTATACCGCACCCCGCACATTGGAAACTCTATTTCATAAACAGCAGTAATTTTTCAAAGCGTCCCGCCGACTTCTGCGGGTCGCTTTTCTTTTTTTTGCAGGGTTTGTTTCGTTGTCACATCATCCCGTTTATGGTATAGTTAAAACAGAAACACTCAGAAAGGAGCCTCCCCCCATGAATTCGCTGGAACAGGCACGCCAGACCATTGATGATATCGACCGGCAAATGGCATCGCTCTTTGAAAAGCGTATGGACGCGGTAAAAATCGTCGCGGATTACAAGCGAAAAAGCAACAAACCGATTTTGGACAAAAAGCGCGAAGAACTCGTGATACAAAAAAATCTGAAACACATCCAAAACCCGCAATACGCGCCTTTTTATACCGACTATATGCATCATACCATGGCGCTTTCCCGCCAGTTTCAGGCGCAGCTTTTGGGGCACGATTATATCGGCTATCCTGAGTTGGTTGCACACCATGCCTGTGCTGCACTGAAAGTCCTGTTTCCACATGGTGTAGCGCAGCAATACGCCACACGCAAGGACATATTTGCTGCGGTTGCCAGCCATGAGATCAGCGCGGGTCTGATTCCGGTAGAGGAAGGCTCTCCGCTGGAGGCTTCTGAAATTTTGGATTTATGCTTTCACCATAAAGTATATATCCAGTCTTTTTATAAGATGCCGCTTTCCCACAGCCTGCTTGCCCTGCCCGGCAGTAATCTGTGGGACCTTCACTCGGTCTACTGCCATCCCCAAACCATTCGGCAAAACCAGACTTTTCTGGACAATCTGAATCTGACCGCATTTCCCACCACCAGTGACACCCAGGCTGCCCAGATGGTCGCACAAAGCAACGACCGCAGCATCGCTGCATTGGCAACACCGCTGGATGCGGAAAATTATGGTCTGACGGAACTTGCCAAGGATATTCGTCCCAGCGGCAACAGCACCATTAAATTTCTGGTGCTGACCTCTCGCTGCCCCACCGACGGCAACCGTTTCAGTCTGTTTTTCACACTGGACGAGCAGGTTGGCAAACTGGCGCCGGTAATTGAGAAAATCGGAAAATGGGGCTTTGTTATGGATACCATCCAAAGCCATCCCAGACCGGGTATGCCGTCCTCCTATTACTTTTATACCGAGCTAGTCGGTTCCTTCCAGCAGGCAGAAACTCTGGTTTCCGCTTTGCGCAATCTCTGCCAGACTGTTCGCATTCTGGCTGTTTATCACCGTTAAGAAAGGGATGACTTTCCATGAAGTTTACGGTCAATCTGGATGTTCACAGCGATGTACACAGCTATGACGTCATCTTAAAGCGTGGCTGTCTGCAAAACGCCTATCAGTTTATTCATATGGGGCGCAAGGTCGCCGTCATTACCGACACCGGTGTACCGGCACACTATGCCCAGCAGATTGCTGACCAGTGCTGTGAATACCGTATCATTACCGTAAAGCAGGGGGAAAGCAGCAAATCTCTTTCTGCGCTGGAAAACATCCTGCAACAAATGCTGGATTTCGGCATGAGCAAACAGGATTTGGTCGTTGCTGTAGGCGGCGGTATGGTCGGCAATCTGGCAGGCTTGGCAGCTTCGCTGTATTTGCAGGGAATCGATTTTGTCAACTGCCCCACTACTACCCTTGCCATGGTAAATCGCGCCATCGGCGGTTCGGTGTCTGTCAATCTGGGACACACCCGCAATGTTGTCGGCGCAATTTATCGCCCCAAGCTGGTATTGGTTGACCCCGATACCCTCGCCACGTTGCCCCGCCGCCATTACATCAACGGCTTAGCGGAAGCGCTCAAGCAGGCACTGTGCTTTGACCCCGCACTGTTTGACCTGTTGGAAAACGGGGATGTGGATGTCGACATTGAATCCATTCTGCTGCGATGCCTGACCATCCGCAAGGGTCTGGCTGAACAGGAACGCTCCCAGCCGGGTATCAGCTGCGCACTGCAATTTGGTCACACGCTGGGCGACGCCATCGAAGCTGTTAAGGGTAACTGGGGTCGGCGCACTGCTGGGCTGTATCATGGCGAATGTGTTGCGCTGGGTATGCTGCCCATGATTGAAAACAAAGCACTGCAAAAGCGCACCCGTGCCACCATGCGTCGGCTGGGTCTGCCGACCCGCTGTGCTTATGATAAAGATACGGTCCTGTCCGAGATGCTGCGTCTGCACGCACCGCAGCAGGGTCAGTTTACTGTGATTCGTGTTCCGGGGTTAGGCTGCTGGCGCGCGGACGCCGTCAGCGAAAACGACCTGCGGGACCTTGTATATAACAAGTAACTGTCTGCATACATGAGAAAGGAGGTGCCATCCTGTGAAAAACACATTCGGCAGCAACGTCTGCCTGACTATTTTCGGCGAAAGTCATGGTCCTGCCGTGGGTGCTGTGCTGGATGGTTTACCTGCTGGGCTGCCGGTAGAGGAATCCTTTCTCGCTTCGTGTATGGATAAGCGGCGTGCGCGTGGGGATGGGCTTTCCACTGCACGCACCGAAGCGGATATCGTCCACATTTTATCCGGTGTCTATCACGGGCGCACTACCGGCACCCCCATTACACTGGAAATCCAAAATCAAAACACCCGCTCTGCCGACTATGAAAAAACAGCCCAGCTGCTGCGCCCCGGTCATGCAGATTACACTGCTTACGCCAAATATCACGGCTGGCAGGATGCGCGGGGTGGCGGGCATTTTTCCGGCAGAATCACAACCGGATTAACCGCCGCCGGAGCGATTTGCCTTTCCGCATTACAGGCAAAGGGCATTTTTATTGCTACCCATTTATACCGCTGTGCCGGTATCGCGGATACACCTTTTTCTGGGGATGTTCCCCAGCAGCTGGCGCAGCAGGTACAACAGGTTCAGCAGTGTACTGGATTTCCGCTCATTGACCCTTCTGTTGAAGCTGCCATGCAAAGCGAAATCCGCAAAGCAGGCGCAGAAGGCGACAGTACCGGCGGCATTTTAGAAACCGCAATCATCAGTCTGCCTGCCGGTGTAGGCGAGCCGTTCTTTGACAGTGTGGAAAGCTCACTTGCTCATATGACACTTTCCATTCCTGCCGTCAAAGGCATTGAATTTGGTTCGGGCTTTGCGTTTGCCGATCTGCTGGGCAGTCAGGCAAATGACACCTTGCGCTGGGAAAATGACCACGCTGTTTTCGCCACCAATCACAACGGCGGTATCAACGGCGGTATTACCAACGGAATGCCCATTCTGTTCCGCACGGCAATCAAACCAACGCCCAGCATTTTCAAACCACAGCAAACCATTTCCTGGCCCGATGGCGGCAATGCAGATTTGCAGCTTCAGGGTCGGCACGACCCTTGTATCGCACCACGCGCCGCGATTGTGCAAACCTGCGCTGCGGCTGTCGCAGTATGCGATTTGCTTTGTGCCTGGAACGGCTCCCAGTGGCTTCGTCCAGACGCATCTATTCTATAAATGAAGGCGGATATCTATGCGATTTGTTGTAATCAATGGACCCAATCTGAACATCACAGAATTCACCGAAAAGAATCACACCGCCACACTGGACTATAACCAGATGGTAGAATTCGTGTACCAGTGCTGCTTGCAGCTGGGCATTGAAACCGAATTTTATCAATCCAACCACGAGGGCGACCTGATTGACGAGATTCAAACCGTACAGGGTCGCGCGGATGGCATCATCATCAATTCCGGCGGTTACGCACAGTCCAGCGTCGCTATTCTGGATGCGCTGCGGATGGCTGGCGTGCCTGCGGTGGAAGTGGTTTTGCAGGATAACACCGAGCAGGAACCCTTCCGCAAGCAGGATTTTACTGCGCTTGGCTGTCAGGCTCGCTTTGTGGGCGAGGGCATTCAGGGCTATGTACACGCTGCCGCTTATCTGGCTGGATTTCTGCGCCTCGATGCACAGCCGGGCGCACATATCACCAGCTGATTTTTTCGAATTTGACACATTCCCGCTTTTGGCGGCGGTCTGACGCCGCCGCCAAACAGCGATTTTTTCTCCAGGAAAGGAGCTATCCCTATGCAGGTCACCCTTCGTCCCGGTAATATCCATGGCAGGCTGGCAGCACCGCCCAGCAAAAGCATGGCACATCGGGCAATTCTTTGTGCAGCCCTCTCCGGTGGCAGCTGCCAAATCAATCATGTAGATTTCAGTCAGGATGTTGTTGTCACCCTCGCTGCGGTACGGCAGCTGGGCTGCGCACTGGCTTTAGAGCCGGATTCTGTCACCATCACCGCACCTTCTCGTTTTTCTACGCTGGTGCGTCCTATTAACTGCGGTGAAAGTGCCAGTACTCTGCGCTTTCTTATTCCCATCCTGAGCATTACCGGGCAGAAAGTGCGGCTCACGGGTCGTGGTCGTCTGCTCCAGCGTCCGCAAAGTGTTTATGCGGATTTGCTGCCAGAACACGGTTGCGAATTCACCCAGACTTCCGAGGAAATCGAGCTGTACGGATCTCTGACCTCCGGCGAATACACCTTGCCGGGCAATGTATCCAGCCAGTTCATCAGCGGTCTTTTGTTTGCACTGCCTTTGCTGGATGAGCCCAGCACCATTCACATCCAGCCGCCCTTTGAAAGCCGCAGCTATGTGGATCTGACCCGCAGTATGCAGGCACACTTTGGTGTTGTAAGCATCTGGCAGGGCGAAAACACCTTGTTTATTCCGGGCGGTCAGCAGTATCTGCCCCGCGATTATACGGTCGAGGGCGATTACAGTCAGGCAGCCTACCCGGCAATGCTGGGCATGGCATACGGTAATGTGACCGTATCCGGTCTGCGTGCGGACAGTTTGCAGGGCGATACCGTTCTGCTGCGGATTCTGCAGCAGTGCCGCGGCAATTTTGCTGCTCGCGCCGACAAAATCAGCTTTGCCAAGAGCAAGCTGCACGGTACGGAAATCGACATTGCCGACTGCCCCGATTTGGGTCCTATTCTGATGGTTTTGGGTGCGCTTGCTGAGGGTACTACCGTTCTGCGCCACACCGACCGACTACGCCTGAAAGAAAGTGACCGCATCGCTGCCATGGAAACCGAGCTGGCAAAGTTCGGGGTCAAAATGGTTACCTACCCGGACACTGTCACCATTACAGGCGGTCCCATCACGCCGCCGGACGAACTGCTGAACAGCCACAATGACCACCGCGTTGCGATGAGCCTTGCTGTGCTGGCGCTTTCTGCAGGATGCCCTGTCCGCATTGATAATGCCGAAGCCGTCAAAAAGAGCTGGCCTACATTCTGGAACGATTTGGCACGTCTGGGTGCCAGCGTAACGGTTCACGCCTAACGTGCTTTCCGCCAGCCTTTTCTAAAGGAGGTTTTCTCATGTCCCGCCAGGAAGGTCAAAAAGCAAAGATTCTCGCGTTGCTGCAAGTATTTGAGCAAAAAACAGATGACCAGCATATGCTGACCGTACCGGAGCTGGTGGACGAACTGAACCGCGCCGGTATCCCCGCTGAACGCAAAAGCATCTATACCGACATCGCCGCTTTGCAGGATGCCGGCTATGATATTGAGCAGCAGCGCGGTCGAGGCGGCGGTTATTATCTTGCCAGCCGCAACTTTGAGCTGGCAGAGCTGAAAGTTCTGGTGGATGCGGTGCAGTCCAGCCGATTTATTACCAAGAAAAAGAGCCGCGAGCTGATTCACAAACTGGAGGGTCTTGCCAGCAGCTATCAGGCCCGTGCTTTGCAGCGTCAGGTATTTGTTTCCGGCCGTGCCAAAAGCGAGAACGAAACCTCTTATTACGCAGTGGATGCCTTACATCAAGCGATTGCTTCCGACCAAATGGTGTCCTTCCAGTACTGGGAGTGGCAGTCTGACGGCAAAAAACATCCACGCAAGAACGGCGCACTGTATCAGGTCAGTCCTTGGGCACTTGCGTGGGAAAACGACAACTATTACCTGATTGCTTATCAGGACTACACACAACCCGCGAACATCCGTCATTATCGGGTGGACCGAATGCAGAAGGTCAAGGTTCTGAACCAGCCCCGCGCCGGCAAAGAATTGTATGCGGATTTTGATTTGGCAGCTTATATCAAAAAGCGATTCAATATGTACGCTAGCAACGATGAACAGCAAGTCACGCTGCGCTGCGAAAATTTCATGGCGGGCACCATCATCGACCGCTTTGGGAAAAACAGTATGCTGATTCCCGAAGATGACAACGCACATTTTCATGTTACTGTACCGGTAGCCGTCAGTCCGCAATTTTTAGGCTGGGTATGTGGACTTTCCCCGTATGTAACCATTCAGGGTCCCGAACCTGTGCGCGACAAAATGCGCGCGCTCATTGAAGATATGAGCAAAGTTTACTTCTGATTTTATAAAAAAACGAGCGGCAGGAAATTCCTGCCGCTCGTTTTTTTCATTGGTGTCCATTACTGCGCTGCGTCTTCTACTTTTACATCATAGTACCGCATCAATGCTTCTTCTTTCGGGTGGATCGCATCATAAAAATCTGCGTTGGTTACACCCAAAACATCCGGATCAAAGCTGCCATACAGCGCAATATTATATTTTTTCGCCAGCTGCCGATACAGCTGCTCCGACTCGAACGCCTGCTCATACACATCCGGTCGGCTCTGCATAAAGTGGTAATAATCCGGGTGCACCGGCGAAAGCAGCAGCCGAACTGTAATCCCCTTTTGCTGCAAATAATCCACAAAGGCATCCAGCTGGTCATACAGCGGGGTAGAAATCCCACTGAAATTAACTGCTATCGTATCCGCGATTTGTTTATCTGCCGCGCTCCGATCTACCACTTCCTGCGATTGATCGCGGAACTTGCGCTCATAACCATAGGTACCGTCTGCTCGTTTGACCGGTGTATCTGCCCAGCGATCTTCAATGGCAACCGGAAGCGGTTTTTTCAGCTTGTTTTTCACGAGATATTGCACGCTGGACTGAAAATAGCTGAACGAGAAAAAGTTCTTGATTTGGCTCAGCCGTGCCGAACCGGTACGAACCGGCTGCAAGCCGACTTGTTCGCAAAATTGATTATACTGTTCTGTATGGGCTCGGTTATCCAGATTGCCTTCGGACAGATACCACATTTCCAGCGACAATACCACCGTATCCGGGGTAAAGCCCTGCTTCTCAAACAGAAAATAGCTGTTGATCACATCCCGCAGGTCCGAACCGGTTACGCTGGCTGCCAATGTGTTTTCATCTCCTGTCACCGCAGGGGAAATCTGCATGGTACGGGAAGACCCCAGCACCAGCGTATCAATAGGCTGGGTACGCGCTTCGCTGTACAGCTGCAAGAAACGGCGGTCCTCCATATTTTCCACATTGGCTGCATTTTTGCCAGAAACCAGAATATCCACCAGCTTCTGCTCGTAGGTCTGATTCATAATATTGGCGGGATCTGCGATAAAGTTGATTGAAAATACCACCAGCAGAAATGCCAGCAGCAGCGAAATCAAACGCAAAAGCTGTTTCACGCTTGTTTTTCCCCCTTAAAACTGAAAATAAATGAACGAAGACTGTCCAAACGCACCAAACAATGCGATTGCAAACAGCATTCCGTAATAAACGCACCACTGTACCGGCAAGCTCAATTCGGCTACCATCTGATCAAAGGGCTGTTTGCGTTTGCGCTCGTAACATTCCAGCAGCCACAGCGCTGCAATGGAAAGAATCAGAATCGCTGTAACGCGAACCGAATCTGCCAGACTGATAAAACTGCCGATTGCCTGCATCGGATGCGCAAAAACACCCCAGCCGCGGAACCAATGGGTAAAGATGTATCCTGCCTGTGCAAACGTGCTGGAACGGAAAAATACATAGCTGGCGCAGACCAGTGCAAACACAACTGCCTGCTGGAAGAACCGATACCATGCAGTATCGGTGGGAACGTGCATCGCGTGCAGCAGTTTTACACGGGTTTTCTTCGTCATGCGACCGATTACCTGCATCGCACCATGCATTGCGCCCCAAGCCACATAGGTCCAAGCTGCGCCGTGCCAAAGACCGCTGACCAGAAATACGATCATCAGGTTGCAGTATGTACGCGCCGTGCCACGGCGATTGCCGCCCAGCGGGATGTACAAGTAATCCTTGAACCAGGTGGAAAGGCTGATATGCCATCGGCTCCAAAACTCCGAAATAGAGCGGGAACAATACGGATGATCGAAGTTTCGCATCAAATCGAAACCCATTACCTTAGCTGCGCCCACCGCAATATCCGAATAGCCGCTGAAATCACAGTACAGCTGCATTGCAAACAGAACAATGCCGAAAATCAGCACAGGACCGGGGAACACATCCAGATAGGTGTACATACGATCCACTGCGATAGCGGCATTGTCCGCAATTACAACCTTTTTGAAAAAGCCCAGCAGCATAATGCGCAGACCTTCCGCTACGTTTTCATAGCGGTACGGATGCTTCTCGTGGAACTGGGGCAGCAACCGCTCCGACCGCTCGATGGGTCCGGCGACCAGCTGCGGGAAAAAACTGACGAACAGTGCATAGTTCAGGAAGCTCTTTTCATGCTGGATCGTGCCGCGGTATACGTCGATGGAATATCCCAGCGCTTGGAAGGTATAAAAGCTGATGCCTACCGGCAGCAGCAGCGACAGCTTTGCCGGTACAAACACAATCCCAATCGGCTCCAAAATATTCGCCAAAAGCTGTACGAACATTTCATAGTATTTGAACAGGAACAAGATACCCAGATTGACACCGATGTTCAACCCCAGCGCCAGCTTGCGCCCTCGCGGCTTTTGGATTTTGGAAATCAACCCGGCACACAGATATGTGGAGATGGTCGAAAACAGAATCAACAGCGCGTAAGATGCATTCCAGCACATATAAAAATAATAGGAAAGCACCAGCAGCCACAGATTGCGCAGCTTTTCCGGAATCAGGTAATAACCCACTACGGCAATGGGAAAAAATATCAAAAACGAAAGCGAATTAAACGCCATGCACGACTCCATCCTTTTATATAACGACAAATTTTAACGACATAGCTTCATTATACAGAAAGCCCCTCTTATTGTCCACACTGCACAAATGGCGCAGCAAAACTTTTCTGCCGGATAATACTGGGTATCCATCCAGAATTTTTTCGCAGAAGAAAAAAGCGGTGCGATTCATCATCGCACCGCTTTTGCTTATTCTTTTAGTTCTGCGTGGGAGGAGTCTGCTGTTCCGGTGTTTCTGCAGTGGGTGCACTTCTTTCGCCCAAAACCAGCTCAACCTGGAATGCCTTACCCTTGCGTGCCACCGTCAAGTTGATGGTATCGCCCACATTATAACCCTTGATATAATTGGTCAGCGTGCTGGAGTCGGTTACTTCCACATCGCCCACACTCAAGATACGGTCACCGGGTTTCAGACCTGCCTGCTCTGCAGCAGAACCGTCCTCTACCGCGTAGATATACACGCCGTAGCTGTTGACGCCATAGTACTCGGCGCTTTCCGGGTTATTGACTTCCACAATGGTAACACCCATTGCAGGGCGTCCGTCCACATAGCCGTTTTCAATCAGAGATGCAGCCACGTCACGCGCCGTATTTACAGGGATTGCAAAGCCCAGACCCTCGGCGTTGTCGCCGCTGGATTTTGCGTTTACAATACCAATCAGCTCGCCCTGCATATTGAACAGACCACCGCCGGAGTTACCGGGGGATACGCTTGCGCTGGTCTGGATCAGGCTCATTTCATTGCCCTCAACCATCACGCTACGGTTCAGTGCGCTCACGATACCGTCGGTCACCGTTCCGCCCAGTTCGCCCAGCGGGTTACCCACTGCCACGACGATTTCGCCGACAGCCAGCGTGTCGCTGTCACCCATCACTGCGGGGACCAGATCATTTGCTTCGATCTTGAGCACAGCGATGTCGCTTTCTACATCTTCGCCAATCAGGGTCGCAGGGTAATCCTTATCGCCCAGCGTAACAGTGATATAGGATGCACCTGCTACAACGTGCGCATTGGTCATAATATAACCGTCTTCGGTCATAACCACACCGCTGCCGGCGCCGCTGATGACACGGTTCTGGTCATACCAGCCGCCACGGCTTGCCACCATCTTTTCAGTGGTGATGACTGCCACGCTGGGGCTGACGATCTGAGCAACCTCTGTCATGGACAGATTTTTGCCGCCGGTAGAGGTAATTGCGGTACCGCCATCCGGGCGCTGAACGGTATGCATGACTACATGACCATTACCGCCATTGCGGGCAGCATACATGGAACCTGCTACACCACCGCCAAAACCTACTACACCTGCCAGTGCAATGGTCAGCACACGGGATGCAATACCGCGCACATCATGGTGCTTGCGGGGGCGCTTATTGTGCATAGCCGCATTGGCGGAAGCCGGTGGGTCCTGCGGCGGTACGGTACCGCCGGGCTGTGTATACGGCTGCTCAAAATGCACGCCCCCAGCCGGAGCCTGTGCAAAATTTGCAGGGTTCGGCTGCGCAGTTTGTCCTTCCTGATTCGCAGCATTGTTGCCGCTAGATCCCACGTTCACATAGCCCGTGCCCTCCTGCGGTGCGCCGCCGTTCTGGCGGTACAGGGAAGAATAATCATATTCCCACTTGTTTTCGTCTGTCATAGTAATTCCTGCCTTTCAGGCTTCTTAGCGGCACAGGGCCGTCATTCAGAGCTGCCTTAATTTCTGTATCAGAGTATAAATGATGTTTATGAAAATAATTGTGAAGCGGGGTGAAGATTATGTGAAACACCCGCCTTTTGGGGCTTGCTGTTGCGTCTTTGCTACGCTATCATACAAGCAGACTGTTGTATTTATCATACAGGGAAACCTGCTGCATTGCAAGCAGCATTCCCATTCTTTATAAGGAGCATACCATGGAAATTTATCGCAGAGATGATAATTGGATTTTGGAAAAGGAAAACGAGGAAATCGGTCTGGCAAAACTACGCCCCACCGAAGATGGCGGTCATATCCCCATGCTGGTGATTGCGCCCGAGTGGCGCCGCCGGGGTTACGGCAGTTATTTGATGAAATATCTACTGGCGCAGACCGGTGGATTTTCTCGCGATACTGCCAGCCGCTACACCGCACCCGCCCCGACCGATGCAGCAGGAGAAGCTTTCCTGCAAAAATTCGGTTTTGTTCCCGGCCGAGATGGCTTTTGGGTCCGGCAGCGCAAACCGGATTTGACCGCCGTACAGCTTGCCCAGCAGTTTCTTGCCGCACACTGCCCCCAGCCGAATCTGTGCGTAGATGCTACCTGCGGCAATGGCGGCGATACCGCCTTTTTATATGGGCTAGGCGGTCATGTGCTGGCAATGGATGTGCAGCCCGCCGCCTGTGAAAGCACTTCGGCTCGTCTGCGGGAGATGGATGCTGACGAAACCCACTATCAGGTGATTTGTGACAGTCACGCCAACCTGCTCAACTATGTGCAGCCCGGCACCGCAGACATTGTCATGTTCAACTTTGGCTGGCTGCCCGGTGCCGACCACAGCACTTTCTCTACTGCGGAAAGCAGCATCCCCGCTTTGCAGGCTGCGCTGGATGCGCTGCGCACCGGCGGCATTTTGAGTGCCATTCTGTACAGCGGCAAAGTGATTGGTTCCGACGAAAAGCAGGCAGTGCTGGATTGGCTGCGCAGTCTGCCTTTGACTAAATATACCGTGCTGGTATGTGATTTTGCCAACTGGGCAGACACCGCCCCGCTGCCCTGCTTTGTGCTGAAAAAATAACGGCAGATATCAATTATATCTTGCGAAATGGCGCAGGATATCGTACAATAGAGTGTGTATGTGCTATTACAGGTTTATGCAAATGCGGAAAGAGGTATCCCCCCCTGTAAACCGATATTTTCATATCCGTCCGCTTTTAAGTAGAAACTAGAAAAGGAAATCATTTATGACCAATCGTGAAGAGATCGAACGCCGCAGAACGTTCGCGATCATCAGCCACCCCGACGCGGGTAAAACAACACTGACCGAAAAGCTGCTGCTGTATGGTGGAGCCATCAACCAGGCTGGTTCCGTTAAGGGCAAGCAGAGCGCACGCCATGCTGTGTCTGACTGGATGGACATTGAAAAGCAGCGTGGTATTTCGGTTACCAGTTCCGTTTTGCAGTTTGAATACAACGGCAAATGCGTGAACATTCTGGATACCCCTGGTCACCAGGACTTCTCTGAGGATACCTACCGTACCCTGATGGCAGCGGACAGCGCCGTCATGGTCATCGACGCTGCAAAGGGCGTCGAGGCACAGACCATCAAACTGTTCAAGGTTTGTACCCTGCGCCACATCCCCATTTTCACCTTCGTCAACAAGATGGACCGTGAAGCACGCGATCCTTTTGAGCTGATGGAGAACATCGAGGAGATTCTGGGCATCAAGACCTACCCCATGAACTGGCCCATCGGCTGCGGTAAGCAGTTTAAGGGCGTGTTCGACCGTAACGAGCGCAAGGTTCTGGCTTTCGAGAGCGACGGCCGTGCCAACGGCGTCAAGAAGGTCAACGAGATTCAGGCCGAGCTGGGCAGCACCGAGCTGGATGAACTGCTGACCCCGGAGCTGCACAGCCAGCTGAACGATGAAATCGAACTGCTGGACGGTGCTGCAGAAGAATTTGATCTAGAAAAGGTTCTGGCTGGTGAGCTGAGCCCGGTATTCTTTGGCTCTGCACTGACCAACTTCGGCGTACAGCCTTTCCTGGAAAACTTCCTGCGCCTGACCAGCGCACCTCTGGCTCGTGTGGATATCAACACCAATGAGCCTGTAGACCCGGCACGAGACGACTTCTCTGCTTTCGTGTTTAAGATTCAGGCAAACATGAACAAGGCACACCGTGACCGTATCGCATTTATGCGTATCTGCTCCGGTAAGTTCGAGCGCGGCATGGACGCTTATCACGTTCAGCAGGGCAAGAATATCAAGCTGGCTACCGGTACCCAGCTGATGGCTCAGGACCGCGCGATTGTTGACACTGCTTACGCAGGCGATATTATCGGTCTGTTTGATCCGGGCATCTTCTCCATCGGTGACACCTTGTGCACCGGCAAGAAGAAGGTTCAGTTTGCCGGTATCCCCACCTTTGCTCCCGAACACTTTGCTCGTGTGGAGCAGAAGGACACCATGAAGCGCAAGCAGTTCGTGAAGGGTATGGAGCAGATCGCCCAGGAGGGCGCAATCCAGATCTTCCGCGAAGTAGGCGGCGGTATGGAAGAAGTTTACGTTGGCGTTGTTGGCGTTCTGCAGCTGGAAGTGCTGGAGTACCGCCTGAACACCGAGTACAACGTAGAAATCCGTATGCAGCAGCTGCCTTTCGAGCATCTGCGCTGGATTCAGAACGATCCGGACAGCTACAACCTGCGTGATCTGGATCTGACCAGCGATACCAAGCCGGTCGAGGATATGCGCGGCAACCGTCTGCTGCTGTTCACCAGCCCCTGGTCTATCAACTGGGCAGAGAACCACAACGAAAACTTGCAGCTGAGCGAGTTCGGCAACGTGGATTTCAGCACCGATTACTAAGATTTTGCACCAAAAAGCCCCTTTGTGTGGAAAACACAAAGGGGCTTTTCTTATTCCATTCCGAATACGGTAACGCTTACCGGCATTACTGTGGTTTCTCCCTGTACCGGAGTTGTATTTTGCTTCCACAGGGTAGAATCGACACCATTGCACAAAAGGTTCCATTTTCCTTCCGGCAGATGCACCCTGCAATCCTTCGGCAGCGGATTATAATATACCGCAATCTTGCGCCAAGGGGTATCATCCTCCGGGTCTGCAATCAAAGTCCATGCTACCATAGGTTCTACCGTGTGCATAAAGTGAATTGCATTGGGGGTACGAGCATCCCATGCGCTCAAACGGGGGAACTGCGCACGCAGTCCCAGCAGACCTTTGTAGTAGGCAACCAAATCGCTGTATTTTTCCGTGCGGGTCCAGTCCAGCTGATTGATGGTCTGGTCGCTGTTGTAGCTGTTGTGTTCGCCCCACTTGGTACGGGCAAACTCCTCACCCGCCAGCATAAAAGGAATACCCAGACAGGTCAGATAAATACCGGCACACATCCGGTTTTGTGCCAAGACTCTTTCCTCACGGCTTTCGTAATCCGGCACCTGATGGGCTACTCGTTGTAATTTATCCCACAGGGTATAGTTGTCGTGCGCCGATACATAGCTGATGACCTGTCCCGGTGTTTTGGGGCAGAACGTCTTGCTGCGGCACCATGCCGTCACACTGTCACCCACGCCGAAACGGCTTTCCCACTGACCGCTCACATAACCTGGCTCACGCGCATCAAAGCAGCTGCCCTTAATGGCATCCCGCGTGCCATCCGAGAATACGCCGATGCGGTCATCCAGCAAATACACATTGCCCTTGTCGCTTGCCATGGCGTGCATCGCACTGGCACCACCCTGCCAAGGTTCGCCATACATCAGGATACTTTCTCCGCCGGGCAGTGCATCCAGTGCCGCACGGGCTGCGTTCATGGTATCCACATCAATCAGACCCATTAGGTCAAATCGGAAGCCGTCCAAATGGTACTCGCTTGCCCAGTACACCAGCGAATCCAAAATATAGCGTCGGCACATGGCGCGTTCACTGGCAAGCTCATTGCCACATCCGCTGCCGTTGGAGGGCGTTCCATCCGGGTTCTGGCGGAAGAAATAATACGGTACCGTATCATTCAGCGGATTTTCCCAATGGTACATATGATTATATACCACGTCCATAATCACGCCGATTCCCGCTTCGTGCAGTACCTGAATCATCTGCTTCAGTTCCTGCACACGCACTTCACCGCGGTACGGGTCGGTTGCATAACTGCCTTCCGGCACATTGTAGTTGATGGGGTCATATCCCCAGTTGTAGCGGCTGGGTGTGGTGCGCTCTTCGTTCACGCTGCCGAAATCATAAATGGGCATCAGCTGCACATAGGAAACGCCCTGCTGCTTCAGATAGTTCAGGCAGGTCGGGAACTTTCCTTCGCCTCGCAGCGTGGTATCTGCATTGGTAAATGCCAGATATTTTCCCTGATGTGCCAGCGGTACACCGCTGGACAAATCGGACGAAAAATCGCGCACACTGATTTCCCAAATCCAACGATTCTGCGGCGGGATATTAGGGCGTTTGTCCTTTTCCCAGCCCTCCGGATTTGCGGATTTCGGGCTGATAATCATACCCCGCAAACCATTGATGCCTGCGGTGCGGGCATAAGGGTCTACCGTTTCCCGGTCGATTCCATCCACCGTCACCGAAAATGTATAATAGCGTCCGTCCTGGTCGCCTTCCAGCACACAGCTCCAAACGCCTTTTTCGCCGCGCTTGAGCGCAACTTCTTCTTCCGCTAAAGCGCCCTGACCGTTGCGGTACAAAAGCACCGATACTTTTTCTGCTGTAGGTGCCCACAACCGCAGCGTCGTAGCCTGGGGGGTGTATTCCGGACCCAGCGGGCCATCATAATCATATTGCTCTGCAAATTCCCGGCTTTCCAGCCATTCTTTCCAGCGCAGCGGCGAAATTTTATTCATGGATTCTCGTACTCCTTCAGGCAAATCGTTCTAGGCTCATACGTTTTAATAATAGCCTTTTTGCGGCATTTTTGCAAGCAATTCCCAGATATGCAAGCAGTGCTTTCCCCCTTGCGGTGTTTGTGCTACAATAGCGTCATCACCATCTTTATTTTATAATAATGGAGGGGTTTTCCATGGGATATACAACCGACTGGGAAAATATCATGAACAACGCATTCGGAAAGGGCGGACGCCCCAACTTCGGCACCAGCGCCGATGATGGGCTGTCCTCTACGCTGGATGCGATGACCCGTGCCTTGCAGGACCAGCAAAAAGAGCTGGATGCCCGGATTCAGGCACAGACCCGCGCCATAAAAGAAAGCGACGACGCCACCCAGTGTGCACTGCACGAAAGCCGCCAAATGTTAAAACAGATGGAAAACGACGGTCTGCTGGCAAAGGGGACCAGTCAGGTTGCACCGGAGCATCAGGGTAGTTTTCTGGGTTTGGCAGATGCCATTAAGGAAAAGGTTCTGGGTCAGGATGCTTTTGTGGACAGTCTGGTGCGCGCTATGCGCCGACCCTTTGTGCTGGGCACAGAGGGCGAAGCCGCAAAAAATGTGATTTTAATTTGCGGCAGTGAGGGAACCGGTCGCCACTATGCACTGCGCTGCGTTGCGCAGGAAATGGCGGCACGGGGTCTGATTCGCAGCGATAAGCCCGCCATGATGGATTTGGCGCTGTACAATGACCCCGGCGACGAAAAGCTGTTCTTACAGGATTTGTACGCAGCTTTGCACGCCTCCGGCGAGATGCTGCTGTTTGAGCATTACGAGCAGTGCCACCCCGGCTTTTTGAATTTGCTGGCGGATTTGGCAATCCACGGCAGCGCACAGCTGAACAGCCGCTATCTGGTGAAAGATGGTATTCTGGTAGACGCTGGGACTGCGCTGGCTCCCGGTACGGTGGGTAATCTGACCCCCCGCGGCAAATATATGATTTTCTTTTCTCCCAAGGGACGGGAAAAGCTGGCAGACAAATTTGGTGCCGGCATGGTTGCCGCTGTGGGCGATGTATGCCAAACTGGCGCTTATACCGCCGAAAGCCTACAAAAGCTGGCAGCCCAAAGCCTAAACAAGCTGGCGCAAAAGGTAAACACCCGCCTGAATCTGAAACTGCGTGCGGGTGTGGACGTGCGCGATTGGGTCGCTGCGCGGCATAATAAATCGGAGGGTGCGGGCGCATTGGCAAGCATCTGTGACCAGATGTTCCGTGCGCTGAGCGAATATTGTCTGGATCAGGATACTGCCCTGACCGGGCAGGTCGCGCTGACCATTCAGGACAACACCCCTTACTTTTCCATCGAAAACGCGCCTGCACGCCCCCTGCTGGAGCTTTTACCCACTGAGTATACCGGCGCACTGGAGGCAGTTCAGCAGGAAATGGACCGCATTGTGGGTCTGACTGAGCTGAAACAGTATGTGATGGACCTGGCAGACAATGTGCGTGTCCAGCAGCGCCGAGCAGAAGCAGGTCTGCCCACCAGCGACATCACTATGCACATGATTTTCTCTGGCAATCCGGGTACTGGTAAAACTACCATCGCCCGCCTACTGGCGCGCTATCTGAAAGCCATCGGCGCACTGTCCGGCGGCCAGTTGGTGGAGGTCAGCCGTGCTGATCTGGTCGGCAGATACAGCGGTCATACCGCTCCGCTGACCAACAGCGTGATTCAAAGTGCACTGGGCGGTGTGCTGTTCATTGACGAAGCATACAGTCTGTACCGCGGCGAGCAGGACAGCTTCGGTCTGGAGGCTATCGACACGCTGGTCAAGGGCATGGAAGATCACCGCAACGATCTGGTGGTGGTTCTGGCAGGTTACACCCGTGAGATGAACGAATTTTTGACGGCAAACAGCGGTCTTGCCAGCCGTTTCCCCAACCAGCTGGAATTCCCGGATTACACCGGCGAAGAACTTCTGGCAATCACCAAGATTCAGGCCAAGACGAAGGGCTATGCGATTGACCCCGCCGCCGAACCCGCTTTGCTGGAATACTACACCGCCCAGCAGGCAGAAAATGCCGATACTGCGGGCAACGGACGTCTGGCACGCAACACGCTGGAAAAGGCAATTTTGAATCAGAGCCGCCGCATTGCCAGCGATATGAATGCTTCGTTGGAAATGCTGCTCCCCAGCGATTTCTCTCTGGGCGAGAGCGCGCAATAATCTCATAACAAAAATCCCCCCGCCACTGTATTTTGGCAGGGGGATTTTTTATGTGGTTTTCAAAGCGACTTTCGCCTTTCTGTGGCAAATCCTTTAGTCTTTTGCGAACAGACCGCCGTTTCCGTTGAACAGCTCAAATGGGTCGATGCTCTTTTTGCCGATTTTTACGTCCAGTGTCAGGGTTTCTGCTGCTGTACCAACCGGGTTATTCATTGCCAGCTGGTCGCCTTCGCTGACCCAAATGTCTTGCAGTCCATATATGTAGCTGCGCACACCGCAGCCGTGGTCAATAACCACTGTGTTACCGGTCAGCTTCAATTCGCCCGCATACACCACCGTACCCGCTGTGGGGGTAATGACCTCAGTACCCGGCTCGGTTGCAAACACGGTGGAGTTGGACTTGCCGCCCACCTGACCGTCCCGCACTTTCTGCATTCCGTAACCAATCAAAATGCTTTGATACTGTACCGGCTTATCCCAAGCCACCACCCACTGACGGGGTCCGCTGGGTGCGCCATACAAACGCCAGATGATATCACGGAACTCCTGCTCTGCGCCTTCGGAGACCTCTGTTTCAGGCAACGCATCCGCTGTGCCAAATACCCGCTCGTTGACGCGCAGCTCCACCTGCGTTTCCACATCACCCATAGAAACCGTGATGGTGTGCTTTTTCACATCCGCATTATACGCTGCGCCCAGATAACCGACCCAGCCGGAGCCGTCGGGCTGGAACTGTACCGTACCCAGCTCACTTTTCAAAACAGGCGGTGTATCGCCTAAAAGTCCCGTTACATGAACCGCAACCGCATCGCCTTGGCGAATCTCATCTGCCGAGAATGTCACACGCGGGGTCGCCAGCATCGTGAAGCTGAAACGGTATCCGTACCAGCCCATCGGGCGGGCAGGCTGCTCTGCGCGGGGATTTTTTGCTACCTTTGCCGTAGGCTGCGCCAGCATTTCCTGTGTAACACCACTGGGCAAACGCCACAGCTGCATCTCCACCTCATAAGTGCCGTTTTCCTGAAAATGAAACTCTGTATATTCTTTCAGGCTGCCGGTAAATACCGTCTGACCGCTTTCCTTATGGTGAATCTTCAGGGATATCTGTGCGGGGTCTGCCCATTCCGGAATGGTCAGTTCCGGGCGCGCTTCCGAAATATCCCCCAGCTTTTGCACGGTCAGGGTGTTGCTTTGGGCAAATACCCGGTCTGCCAGCGCGCCAATCAGCGGAACCTGCCAGCAATAGCCGTTCTTTTCCAGCGGTACCCCGGCAAAGCTCACCCCCTCACTGCTGGGCAAATCATCCTCCCCGACAGAATACCAGCTGATGCCAACCACGATGCCCAAAAAAAGCACCACGCCCAGCACCACGCCCAAGAGCCATAACAAAAAGCGTTTCATACGCGTTTTCCCTCCCCTGCATACAAAAAAGCCGCAGACCTCCAAGACCTACCCACACAGGGGTAAGCCGGACAGTCTGCGGCAAACTTCGAAATTACTCAGCAGTTTCGTCTGCGGGCTCTTCCACAGCTTCTTCTGCAGGCTCTTCCACCGGTGCTTCCTCAGCGGGAGCTTCGACAGCTTCTGCCTCGCAAACCTGTTCCGGGTCGATTTCGATTTCTACTTCCTGCTCTTCTTCCGGAGCCATCTCATCATCACCGAACAGCAGTTCTTCGTACTCGTCTAGCTCTTTTTCGCGGCGGCGCAGGTACACTGCACCAACTGCCAGCGCACCGGCAGCAGCAGACAAAGCAGCAATCGCAGCGACAAAACCAGTCTTTTTCATGGTAAAGCTCCTTTTCCTAAACCCCACAAAAAATCTGTGAGGTGATATTTTGAATCGCCTTTATTATAGCGATATTTTAGGCAAATTACAAGATTTTCGTTTTTGGCACTTCCAGCATCTGCTTGCGGTACGCCTTAAAAGCCCCCGGCAAGGTATATTCCTGCTCCAGCTGTTCCCGGCTTGCCCAGACATAGCCATCCGGCAAAGGCTGCGCAGGTGCGTAAAATTTCCAGCCGGACATATGCCATTCCAGATGGGTAAAGATGTGCTTTGCTTTGGGCAATGCCTCGCATAAAGGCGCAGCCGCAAATGCTGCGGCGGTATCAATGCCGATTTCCGCCAGTGCCTTTTGCATTTCCGCCGGGCTGGCAAAAGAAGTATCCTCCCACAAAGGCGGCTCCCACAAACCCGCCAGCAAACCGGTTTTCGGACGCTGATGCAAAAGCCAGCCCTCCGGGCTTTCTACCAGCGCAATCGCCACCGGAAGGACACGTCTTGCTTTGGGGCGCGCCTTTACCGGGAGCTGTAATGCAGTACCGGCAGCGCGTGCTTTACAAAGCTCTTTCCAGGGACACTGCTCGCACAGCGGCGCACCATTGGGCAGGCACACCAGCGCGCCCAGTTCCATAAGTGCCTGATTAAAATCGCCCGGTGCTTCTTTCGGCTGTAATGCTGCCGCACGCGCCGTCAAATCTTTTTTGACCGCAGGCTCACTTACACAGCGGCGGTCATCATCCAAACGGGACAGCACACGCAACACATTGCCGTCTACCGCAGGTACTGGGATGCCAAAGCTGATAGACGCTACCGCACCGGCGGTATATGCACCGATCCCCGGCAGTTTCAGCAGTGCGTCATAATCTGCCGGCAATTCACCGCCGTACTGCTCACACACGATTTGCGCCGCTTTCTGCAAGTTGCGTACGCGGCTGTAATAACCAAGCCCTTCCCATAGTTTGTGCAGCTTTTCGCCATCACAAGCAGCAAGTGCCGGAATATCCGGGCAGGCTGCTAAAAAACGCTCATAATACGGCAGAACCGCTGTCATGCGGGTCTGCTGCAGCATGATCTCGCTCAGCCAGATATGATAAGGGGTGGGGTCCTGCCGAAAAGGTAGGGTGCGCCGGTTGGCATAAAACCAATCCAGCAAAAGGGATGCGCATTGCTCCATAGATTTACTCCGTAATTTGATAGATGGTATATTCACCCTGCCGGAACCACACCGGGTACCGCTGGGCATACCAATCTTCATGATTTTGATAGTCGTTTCTTTCGTAGCTGGAATACATCACATAGTCCACATCCCATGTGTGCAGCAGCTCCTCCGAGGGATTTTCATACATCTCCCGCACGGCTGCATCCTGTGCTTCAAAGTGCATTCCGTGGAAATAAACATACAGGGACGAACCGCAGATGATTTGCCGACCCGCCAGCGAAGCTACCGGATTCAAGTGCTGGCGTCCGGTCAAAAATACCGCATCCGACGCAGCGTTTTCATCCACATACTCCGCCAGCACAATGCCGCTTGCGCTGAACACCTGATAGTTGCTGATTGCTTCACGCCCCAGCGTTAAGATGCCGGACAATGTACCTGTCACCACCACAGCAGCCGCCAGAATCGCTTTTGCCGGGCGGCTGTGGATGTGGGAAATCCAATCCCACACGGCACCCGCCACCAGAATACAGGTGAGCAAAAACCAGAAGTACAGCAGCTTGATATTATCGTAATAGTTGGGCTGGAACACCACCAGCTCACTGATGACCTTTACCACAAAGCCACCCAAAAACAAGCTGCGCATCGCTTTATCCGCCCACAAGAATGCAGGAATCATCAGGATATACACGATACCGATGTTCTTGATGTAGAACCAGAAAAAGTTTTCACCGGTGCCGTTGTTGACCCAGTTGAATACCGGCTGCAAAAAGCCGTTACCGCCAGATGTCTGCTGAAAAATCACGCCGAACAGCTGCGGAATACACAGTGTGCCTGCTGTTGCCGCATAAGCAATCCAAGGGCGCAAACCAGTCCAGCTGCGGTTTTGAATCGCTTCTTTTGCCGGACGGCACAAGTACACCGCACTGACAATGACCATCATCAGCAAGCTGTGGGTCTGCATCAAGGGCATACTGCCTGCCAAAAGGCCCAGCGCAAACCACAGGTGTTTCTCGCCCTGAAAGGCAAATCGATACAGCAGGTACAGGGCAGGCATTGCCAGCGCCCAGCCCATCATAGTCGCACGCTGGGGAACCAGCAAATCTGCGATACAGTTGACCCAGCGGAGATTCTTTTCCACAAAGTTTGTAGGCGTGGTGTAATATCCGGTGAAAATCGAAGCGAACTGCTCTTTACTTCCCAGGAAATACAAAAAGCCCAAGCCTGCACCATAAATAAACAGCAAACTTGCCAGAGTCGCTTTCCCCGGATGCTGCAATGCCTGTCGTGCCAACAGCCATACACCGCCGAAAATACTGACCAGTGCCGGGATGCACGGCAGGATATATGCCAATTTCAGCCCTGCACCAAACAGCAAAAATACGCTGGAAACGCTCTCGCACAAAAACGGGTAGCCGAACACTTCCTGCCCCGCTAAAAGGGAATAATGGGGCGGCATTTTACCGCTGACCGCAATGTTCTTGATAAATGCAAGGTGCATCGCAGTATCGCCGTAGCCGCTTTGACCTGTATAGTATGCCCCATTGGCAGGCTCGTAACGCAGCACATGGGTATAGAGCAGATACACCGTCAGCAGAAAAGCAGGCAAACAGGCAAACAGCATCCAAAGCCACTCCTGTTTGCGGTCTGACTGGGTCTGTACCGTATTTTCATCCAGCACTGCGGTTTTCTTGTACCATGCCCACAAACCGACTGCGCCGACGCACACACCGCTGATAACTGCCGCAGGGATGGTAAAACCTGTCACCAACGCCGCAGCAGCCGGCAGCATTGCCAGCATTGCCGTGGCGATCCCGCATCCCACCGGAATCGTATGCAAAGCACCCGCCGACGGCAAACACCGTCGCGCCAGACCAATACCTGCCCACACATACAATACCATGTATGTGATACTTATTATCTCACCCATGGGATGCCCTCCTCTTTTGATTGCCGCATTTACGCTGTGCCATGCACAAAAAAGAGGGCGACCATATGCCTTTTTTGCAAAGTCATTGTTCGCCCTCCTGATTCAATTTTTATGGATTAGAAGCCGTAAGCAGTACGGGGGAACGGCAGAACATCACGGATGTTCTGGATGCCGGTCAAGTACATGACCAGACGCTCGAAGCCCACACCGTAACCAGCGTGCTCTACGCCGCCGAACTTACGCAGATCCAGATACCAGCCGTAATCCTCGGTATTCAGACCCAGCTCATTCATGCGAGCAACCAGCTTATCGTAGTTTTCTTCACGCTGGCTGCCGCCGATCAGCTCGCCAATGCCGGGAACCAGCATATCGGCTGCTGCAACGGTCTTGCCATCTGCGTTCTGCTTCATGTAGAAGCTCTTGATCTCCTTGGGGTAATCGGTGACGAACACGGGCTTCTTGTACACAACCTCGGTCAGGTAGCGCTCGTGCTCGGTCTGAATATCAGTGCCCCACTCGACAGGGAACTGGAACTTCTTGTTGTTCTTTTCCAGAATCTCGATTGCCTCGGTGTAGGTCACGCGTGCAAAGTCGCTGTTTGCGACCAGCTCCAGACGCTCGATCAGGCCCTTGTCCACGAAGGAGTTGAAGAAGTTCATCTCATCGGGGCAGTTATCCAACACATAGCGGATGACGTACTTGATCAGTGCCTCAGCGTTGTCCATGTAGCCGGACAGATCGCAGAAAGCCATTTCCGGCTCGATCATCCAGAACTCTGCTGCATGACGGGTGGTGAAGGACTTTTCTGCACGGAAGGTAGGTCCAAAGGTATAGACCTTACCGAATGCCATTGCCATAGCTTCAGCTTCCAGCTGGCCGGAAACGGTCAGGCTAACGGGCTTTTCAAAGAAGTCCTGGCTGTAATCCACAGCGCCGTCCTCGGTCTTGGGGACGTTGTTCAGATCCATGGTGGTTACCTGGAACATCTCGCCTGCGCCTTCGCAGTCAGATGCGGTGAACAGCGGGGTGTGTGCGTACACAAAGCCGTTCTCCTGGAAGAAGCGGTGGATGGCAAAAGCAGCCACACTGCGCACACGGAAAGCTGCACCAAAGGTGTTGGTGCGGGGGCGCAGGGTGGGCAGAGTACGCAGGTACTCCATGCTCATACGCTTTTTCTGCAGGGGGTACTCGTCGGTGGGGCAGGTGCCCAGAATCTCGACGGTATCTGCATTCAGCTCAAAGGGCTGACGTGCTTCCGGCGTCAAAACCAGCTTGCCGGTAATCTTCATGCTGGTGTACAGGCCAGAGTGGATCACTTCATCATAATTCGCAACCTTATCTGCCTGTAAGACGATCTGCAGGGTCTTGAAGCAGCCGCCGTCCGACAGTGCTACAAAGCCGATATTCTTGGAATCCCGGATATTCTTTGCCCAGCCGCAAACCGTGATGGTGCTGCCGTCGGCAGGAGTAGACGTATACAGGGATGCAATTTCAATTCGTTCCATGATTCTTCCCACTCTTTTTCTAAAATTGTCGGCGATTCGCCGCATATACATTCAATTATTATAAAGGAATTTCCCCGCCTTGTAAAGTCCCCCCCCCCGGCATAAACAGTCGATTCATCTGGTCTTTTTCCCGGTCAGCCTTGCAGAAGTACCCGCGCCAGCGATTGCGCCGCAAGCCGTCCGGCGTATAATGCTTCGTTCAGATTGGTACCGTGTCCACCCACTTCCAACAGTAATGCACCGGTAGAAAGGTCCTGATTATAAAAGCGATGGCTGTACAGAACGGGTCGAGTCAGACCGGGATAATCTGTTTCCATGGCAGACTGCCATGCTGCCGCAAATGCCAGATTCTGCATACAGTTGGGCAGCTTCACGCTGCCGCCGTTGTCTGCGCCGGAAATAATCATCACCTGTGCAGACTGACGTCCATCAATTTCTGCCACCGGAGCCATGCGCACACCATCCGATTCGATGGCATCCCGGTGTACATCCAAAATCACTTTGATGCTGGGGTACTTTGCCAGCCAGCTTTGCGCGACGGCACGGCTGTTATCATAGCTGGCGTTATAGCTGGGGTAATCGTTCAGGGTAGTATCATGTATAGTATTTACGCCCGCCGCATTGAGCACATCGGTCATTACCTGACCCACTGCGCAAACGCTGATGCTGTTGTCGGTACTGCGGGCCGTATCCCCCGGCGCATAACACAACCCGTTATGGGTTCGGTAGCACTCGGTTGCGTGGGTATGCAAAATCAACACCTGCGGCTCTGCGCTGTTTTTCTCTATGGAAAACGGCAGCCCAGCCTGCACTGCCGCCGCAATATCCTGCTGGCTGGTGGTTTTGGTGTTATTCCGAATCGTAGCCGGACCGCATGGTACAAATACACCGCCCGCCGATTGGCTGTAATGCTTCTCGGTTACTTTACCCGCTCCGGCAGGCGGATCACCTTCCGGTAAATCGACCCAGTCGTTTATCTGGGGAAGTGTATTTGCCGGCAGTTCTGTTGGTATGGCTTGCTCCGGGGTGGATTCCGGTATTTGATCCGGCACCTGCGTAGGTGGAACCGGACTTTCATTTGCTTGCACTGCGGCTTGTTCCGACATTGCTGCGCGCATAGCGGGTACCGGACCTGCCAAAGCACTGCCTGCCCCCAATGTCCATAGCGGAATCTGTGACGCCTTTGCCGCCAGAGAAATCGACAACGCCGCACCCACCAGCGGCAAATAGAACCAGTTTCGATTTGTTTTTCGCATTCCTGCACGCCCCTTTTCCACGAAATGTCCTGCCGTATAGGTATGCAGAAGCGCAAAAGACTATGCCTGGCAAAAAAATTTCTTATTTTTCGTAAAAAAAACCGAAAAACTATTGCGTTATCGTCCTGACTTGTGCTATCATAAGATGCACTGTTATGGGTAGCTAAGGAGGTGGAACGAATGCCTAATATCAAATCCCAGATGGATCGTGTTGTCCTGTCCGCTAAGCAGCAGGCTCGCAACAAGTCCGTTAAGACCAACCTGAAGACAGTCATCAAGGAGGCAGACGCTGCCATCGATGCTAAAGCCGCTGACAAGGACGCTGCTGTCCTGGCCGCTGTTTCCGCGATCGACAAGGCTCGCGCCAAGGGTATCATCAAGAAGAGCACCGCTTCTCGCAAGATCAGCCGTATGGCTAAGCGTGCAAACAAGAACGCTTGATTTTCCCTACAGATTGATAGACTTAAACAAAGCCACTTACTCGCAAGGGTAAGTGGCTTTTGTTTTGCTCTTTTTTCAATTGAATCAGTTGGGGTCCTTGCTGCGGAAAATCAGCGCTGCTGCTACGCCGCACACAAGGCTTGCTGTGATACCGCCTGCTGCTGCGCCTAAACCGCCCGTCAGACAGCCGATCAGACCTTTTTCTGCTACGGCTTCGGCCACGCCGGTTGCCAGCAAATGCCCAAACCCCAACAGTGGTACAGATGCACCCGCACCCGCCAAATCCACCAGCGGTTTATACAGTCCCAGTGCGGAAAGTACCACACCCGTCACCACATAGCCCGCGAGAATACGACCGGGGGTCAAATTGGTCAGGTCAATAAATATCTGACCCACGGCACAAATTATGCCGCCAATCAAAAATGCCCATACAAACTGCATTATCGTTTCCTTTCTCCTGCCGAATCCTAAACTTTCGGCAGGTCTTTTTATTTTTGCGCCGCCAACTCAACCAGATGGGCAATGCCGGGGATTGATTCTTTCTGCAAAAAAATCGACTGACTCATCAGCGCACCGGTTGCCACAAACAGCACCTTTTGATAGACGCCCTGCATCAAATTGGGCAAAATATGGCTGCACAGTACCGCCGCACTGCATCCGCAGCCACTGCCACCTGCACCCACAGAGGGGTCATCCCCATACAGCAGACAGCCGCAGTCCTGATGATTGGCAAGGTCTACACCTTCCCGCTGCATCAGCTGGTGCAGCAGTTCGCTGCCCACCTTGCCCAAATCGCCGGTGAAAATCACATCGAAATCCGCCGGGGTTTTACCGGTATCCTGAAAATAGCGCAGCAAGGTATCTGCTGCTGCCGGTGCCATAGCGGCACCCATATTGGTAATATCTTTGATTTGCAAGTCCTGTACACGTCCAAATGCGACAGACGGCACCTGCACGCCCGGACCCGCTGGGTGCAGCAGCACACAGCCTGCTGCTGTAGCGGTCCACTGAGAAGTCGGGGTGCGCATTCCGCCATAATCCAGCGGCATACGGAACTGTCGTTCTGCGGCGCAGAAATGGCTTGCCGTCATGGCAAGAATGTTATCGCCCACACCACTGCTGGCAAGACACGCCCCCAGCGCCAAGCTTTCCGCCATGGTGCTGCACGCACCATATAACCCTGTAAACGGAACTTTCAGCTGACGCATAGCATAGCTGCTTGCGGTACACTGCGCCTGCAAATCACCAGCAAGCGCCAGATGAATCTGATTTGGCTGCAAACCTGCCTTTTCGATACAGGTGCGCGCGGTTTCTTCCAGCATTTGTGCTTCCGCTTTTTCCCAGCTTTTCTGATCCAGACGATTATCACCATATAATAAATCCAGCCCAGCCGCCAGTGGACCGTTGCTTTCTCGCTTACCGCCCGCAGATGCCCATGTCCCTATCACCGGCGGATGGGGCAGCTGCAATACACTTTCGCTTCGTATCGCCAAAAAATCTCACCATCCTCTCAAAAAAAGGTTTCCCGTCGGGGTTGCGGATATGCATATCAACCAGCCTGACATTTTCTGTATTTTTTCACGTTCTTTTTATTTTGCATCTGTGCTATAATGAGCTTACTATAAAATGCACCTCAATTTTTTAATAAAGGAGTGATTCTTCATGGCTTATATTGCTAATCCCGATCGTTATAATGACATGGAATACGCCCGCTGCGGTCAAAGCGGACTGCTGCTGCCTCGTGTATCTATGGGTTTCTGGCAGAACTTCGGCACCAACACGGACCCTGCAACCATTAAGGAGCTGTGCTTTACCGCGCTGGACTGCGGTATCACCTATTTTGATTTAGCAAACAACTACGGTCCCGAACCGGGTGCTGCCGAGCGCAATTTGGGCGAACTGCTGCGCACCGACCTGAAGCCGTATCGTGATGAGCTGATCATCTCTACCAAGGCAGGTCATCCCATGTGGCCCGGTCCCTATGGCAACTGGGGCAGCCGCAAGCACCTGATTGCCAGCCTGGACCAGAGCCTGATGCGCCTGGGCGTGGACTATGTGGATATTTTCTACCATCACCGCATGGACCCCAACACTCCGCTGGAGGAAACCATCAACACCCTGTGCGACATCGTCAAACAGGGCAAGGCACTGTATATCGGTCTATCCAAGTACGACGGGCCTCACATGGAGCGCGCAGCCCAGATGCTGGAAAAGCGTCACTGCCCCTTTATCGTGTGCCAGAACCGCTACAATATGCTGGACCGCACCATTGAAACCAACGGTCTGGAAGGCGCACTGCTGAAAAAGGATAAGGGCATGGTCGCATTCAGCCCGCTGGCGCGCGGTTTCCTGACTGACCGCTACTTCAACGGCATCCCTGAGGGCAGCTATGCAGCCCGCAACAAAGAATTTGCCCGCACCCTGACCGACAAGCGTCTGGCACAGGTATCCTGCCTGAATGCGCTGGCTGCAGAACGCGGTCAGACTTTGGCACAGATGGCTCTGTCCTGGGTACTGCGCAACAAGGTCGTCACTACCGTTCTGGTTGGCGCAAGCACGCCGGAGCAGATCCGTGAAAACGCTGCTGCTGCCTGCCAGAATCACCACTTCACCGACGTGGAGCTGAACTCCATTGACGCGATCTTGGATCTGCCCCAGCAGGTTTAACCGCTGTTGTTAAAAGTCCAAATCTTCCACGGACCCGTGTTCGTGGAAGATTTTTTGTTCGGAGGAACTTATGCACACACGATCCCCTAAGACAGACCACAGCGCGATACGCCGCCATTTGCTGGCTTTTGGTCTGACTGCTTTCATCTTTATTTTCTCTTACGCTCTGTTTGGAATCCGTTACTACACCAACGACGATGCCACCCTAGCGAATATTGCAGCAGGTGCTTACGGCGATTCGATTCACATGATTTATGTGAATGTTCTGTTTGCTTTTTTGCTGCGTCCGCTGCATCTGCTGGCGCCTGCGCTTAACTGGTATGTTCTGGTGCAAATCGCTCTGATGTTCGCCGCAGCGGTGCTGCTGATTGACCTTGCCTTGGACAAACTGGGTACTGCAAAAGGCACGCTTTTAACTGCAATCATCGCATTGCCTTTTTCCTCGATTCTATTGCAGCGCTTCCAATATGTACATACCAGCGGCTTTTTGCTGTGCGCGGGTCTGATTCTGATTGCGGTTACGCTGGGCCGCCCCAATGCCCGCACGGTTTGCGGTATCCTGCTTGCTCTGGCGGGTAGTATGCTGCGATGGCCGAATTTTCTGGCTATGGGCGGACTTTCCGCTGCACTTTTGCTGGGGTACTTTTTCCGGCTGGACCGAGCGGACAAAAAGAAAGCCGTTGCTACCATGCTGGTGCTGTTTGTCCTGATTTTCGGCGCAAAGGGATTCGATTCCTGGTATTACCAGCAGGACCCCGACTGGAAATACTTTACCGAATACAATGATGCCCGCACCGCTTTCAGTGACTACGCGGTGTATCATATTGAGGGTGACACCAACGAATTTTGTGCCGAAGGTATTTTCAGCCCGCTGGAATCTACCATGATGATGCGGTGGGACTATTACGACCCTGCGGTTTACACACCGGAAAAAGTACAGGCAGCAGCCGCAAGCATCCCCCACCGCCCGCTGACTTATGCTGTAAAAGAAACGGTCAAGACTGGGATTTCCTTGCTGTACGGCACCTACTACCATTGGCTGGTTGCCGGTCTGGCACTGTATGCCTTGTTCTGCGTAAAGTTCAACAAAAAAGCACTGCCGCTGTGGGGCACCATCGGTATGTTTGGGCTGATGCTGTTCTATCTAAAATATCTGAACCGCTTCCCCAGTTATGTAGAGGCTCCGCTTTTGCTGGCACTGATTTTGTACAGCATCTGCTGCCTGCATCTCGCCGATCATCGCAACCCGGTTCGCATCGAATTTGTGGCTGGTTTTTTGGCATTTCTGGTGATTCAGTACCCCGCTGTTTGCCATACGCTGCGTGCGGAAGCAAAAATCAAAAAAGAGAGCATTGCAACGGAAGAAATTTACTTCCAAGCTATGAACGAGGACAAGGACCACTTGTATCTGCTGTCCACTGAAGCCATTACCGTATGTGCCGGTCTGGATGTGACGAACCCCCGACCGGAAAACTTCTATTCCAATGTGGTACATTACGGCGGCTGGCTCAGCGGTGCGCCCACCTGTAAAGAAGCTATGGCACAGTACGGTGTCACCCGCCCGATCGTGGACGCTGTAGACAATCCCAATGTCTATCTGGGTTATCATGGAATTGACTATGCAGTCGCTTATGCCAGCGAGCAGCTAGGCTGTCCGGTAGAGGCGGTCGATTGCGGTCCCAATGCATTTGCGCCGTATCAACTGCGCCGTGTAACCGAAACCCCTGCATCCTAAAATCCAACACACAAAAAATCCCGCCGCAGCATCTGCTGTGGTGGGATTTTTTTGCAATAATCGACCGGGTTCATTCGTATAAAAGCTGAACACGTTTTTGAGGTCAGCCGGCTGCACCGGTAAAAAACAAAATCAAGCCGTAAATGACGCTTGCCAGTGTGCCATACACAATTACCGGTCCGGCAATCAAAAACATTTTTGCAGCAACACCCGGCACAAACCCTTCGGTGCTGAACTCGATTGCCGGGCTGACCACTGCATTGGCAAAACCGGTAATGGGTACCAGTGTACCCGCCCCCGCATGGGCTGCCAGCTTGCAGTACCAGCCAAGACCCGTCGTGATTGCTGAAATCGCAATCAGCGTTATACTGACCAAAAGCCCGGCTTCTTTCTCTTCTGCACCTTGCCAAAGATAAACCTGACGCAGCACCTCGCCCAAAAGGCAGATACTGCCGCCCACAAAAAACGCCCACAGGCAGTCTTTGACAATGGGTGAATTGGGGCTTGCCTTTTTGGTCATCTGCCCATATTGCTCCGGTGTAATATCCATTGCGTATTCCTCCTTTGGGGCATAGTATTTCCCGAAGCATATTGGTTTTATGCGGGCAGACAGGGCATTTTTTCGCTGATTTTCTCCTATTTTTCACCATTTCTTCGCAGGTTTCCCCATTTGCAAACCCGCCCCCTGTATGTTACAATACATACTGCACAGCAATGTATTTCCTGCCTGTTTTTGGGCAGACTAAAATTGAAAACAAATACGAGGTATTGATTATGAAACTCACTAAAATTTTTGCAGTTGTTGTTTCCCTGACCCTGTGTGCCAGTGTTCTGGTTGGCTGCGGCGGCGACAAAAAGCCTTCTGACAGCGGTTCCAGCTCTAACTCTGATTCTCAGTCCCAGAGCAGCAGCGATAACACCGCTGTTGACGTAAAGGCTGCTGCAGACGCTGTTCTGGCTGCCAACCCCATTTCCAACCAGCTGGCTGTGGACGACAACCTGATCAAGCTGGATATGGCTCTGCCCGAAGGCAGCTACGTTGCTTACGCAGGCGCACTGAGCAACGATCAGGACGATGCAGGCCGTGTCATCGTTGTGCAGTACGCAGACGGTCAGGAAACTGCTGTTAAGGATGCTCTGGAAACCTACCGCCAGAACCAGGTTGCTTTCTTTGGCAACTACCCCGAGTTCGCAGATGCACAGAACAACCTGAAGAGCAACTACGCTCTGGTTTCCGGTAACGGTATGG
Organism: uncultured Faecalibacterium sp.; assembly: GCA_937880095.1. GTDB lineage: Bacteria > Bacillota > Clostridia > Oscillospirales > Ruminococcaceae > Faecalibacterium. The sequence goes on from CALFLK010000025.1 coordinate 35,913, forward strand.
CTATCCTGTCTGTAGCAAGCAATGAGTGCACTGACACTGCTGCTATGATCTCCGCTGCAGAGGGCTGCGTTAAGTAAGATCCCCCTTGAATAAAAAATGCAAGGCCGGTGCCGATACGGCACCGGCCTTTTTTGCAGGAGGAATGTGCTTTGGTATTTAGTACGGTTGCTTTTTTGTTCCGATTTCTCCCCATTACGCTGCTGCTTTACTATGTAGCACCGTATAAGCTGAAAAACACAGTGCTGTTTATTTGCAGCCTGGTGTTCTACTGCTGGGGTGAGGTCAAGTTCTTCCCGGTGATGCTGGTGTTGATTGCCATTAACTACATCTCCGGCCTTGCCATGGAAAAATTTTCAGAGCATAAGGGTATGCGGCTCTTCTGGCTCTGGTTCGCTGTGGTGGGCAGCTTGAGTATGCTGGTGTTCTTTAAGTACACCAACTTCATCCTGACCAGCGTAAATGCGCTGTTCGGTCTTTCCATCGAACTCATCAAGGGTGTCGAAGTTCTGCCGCTGGGCATCAGCTTCTACACCTTCCAGACCTTGAGCTACTCCATTGACGTATACCGCAATGAGGTCAACGCCGAACATAATGTGATTGACTTTGGTGCATATGTGGTCATGTTCCCCCAGCTGATTGCCGGCCCTATCGTGAAATACCGCGAAGTGTCCGACCAGCTGCACGTCTACAAGAACCGCTACAATCTGGCCCAAATCGAAGAGGGCGTTACCCTGTTCATCTTCGGCTTGGCAAAAAAGGTTCTGCTGGCAGATACCATCGGCAAACTGTGGTCTGACATTGTGGGCGTTGCGGGTGACCCGACCATTACCAGCATCGGTCTGGCAAATGCTTCTACCCCGCTGGTCTGGCTGGGTATCATTGCTTACTCGTTCCAGCTGTACTTTGACTTCTCCGGTTACTCCATGATGGGTATCGGCATGGGCAAGATGCTGGGCTTTGATTTCCCGGACAACTTCAATATGCCGTATATTTCCCGCTCCATCACCGAGTTCTGGCGCCGCTGGCATATCAGTCTGGGCAGCTGGTTCCGTGAGTATGTGTATATCCCGCTGGGCGGTAACCGCCATGGCCTGCGCCGCCAGATTTTCAATATCTTTGTGGTCTGGGCGCTCACCGGTATTTGGCACGGTGCAAACTGGAACTTCATCTGCTGGGGTCTGTATTACTTCGTCCTGCTGATGATTGAAAAGGCATTCCTGCTGCGCTATCTGAAAAAGGGCAAAATCTGGCCCCATATCTACACCCTGTTCTTTGTTGTGGTTGGCTGGGCAATGTTCGTGGGCAACGAGCCGGGTGTGCAGTTCGGTTTGCTGTTCCGCAAGCTGTTCGTCCCCAGCGCAGGTGTATCTCCCGTTTACTTCCTGCGTAGCTATGGTGTGTTGCTGATTATTTCGGTAATCTGCTCCACACCGCTGATTCAGAAAGTTTGGGACGTTTTGAAAAAGCGCACCTGGACCCGCCTGTTGACGCTGGGTACCCTTTTGTTGGTCACTGTCGCCTATATCGTCGGCAGTACCAACAGTCCCTTCCTGTACTTCAATTTCTAATGAAAGGAGCATGACCTTATGGCTAAGCACGTTTCCCCTAAAAAGTCTTCTGACAAGGGCTTTTCTCAGCTGAAGCAGTACCCGGTCCTGCTGCTTTTCTTTGGTTTTCTGCTGGTGATGTTTGTTGCAGACTGCATCACCCCTTACCGGGATTACAGTGAGCTGGAAAACACCAAGTTCCAGCCTCGCCCCACCCTGACGGTACAGGATTTGACGGGTCGCGATCCCATCCAGAAGATCAATGCATTCTTTACCAATTACTCTGAATTTTTCAAACAGCAGATTGCCGGTCGTGATAGCTGGATTGACCTGCACGCTGCCTGCGAGCAACTGATTTTCCAGAAGCAGGATTACGGCAACATGGTGCTGGGCAAGGACGGTATGGAGTTTGCCCGCACCTACGGCCTGACCGCTGAAGAAAACACCCTGCTGGAAAAGAACGTTTCCTCTGTAGAAAATATCGGTCAGCGCTATCCGGGTCTGATTACTGCGATGGTTGTGCCTTCCGCTGCAACTATTTACCCGGACAATGTGCCTGCCGGTGCGCCGCTGCTGAATGAGAATGCCATGCTGGACGATATCTTTGCACGGCTGGGCAGCAGCGTCACTGTGCTGGACGTACGCGAGGCTCTGCGTGCGCACACCGACGAACAGCTGTTCTATCGCACTGACCACCACTGGACCACTGATGGTGCTTATTACGCCTATGAGGCACTGTGCCAGCCGCTGGGTCTGACACCCTTTGACCGCAGCGCACACACCGCTGTAAGTGTAACCGATTTCTACGGTACCAGCTGGGCAAAATGCCGCCAGCCTTTTGCAAAGCCTGACACCATCACCTACTATGATCTGGACGCACCGCTGACGCTGTATAACGCTACCGGTAACGCACAGTTCGAAGAGGTAGAAACCACTGGTCTGTATGATCTGGACAAGTTCGAAACCTACGACAAGTACAGCGCTTTCCTGCACGGCAACAACGGTTACTCCCGTATTCAGGGCAAGGGCGAAGGCAGCATTCTGGTTGTAAAAGACAGCTACGCCAACAGCCTGATCCCCTTCCTGACCGAGAACTACGCCACCATTGATGTAGTGGACTTCCGTGGTTACCGCTTTGGTCTGGACGCACTGATTGAACAGAACAATTACGACGACGTTTTGGTTCTGTATAGCTTCGCTAGCTTCAAGTCCGATCCGTTCCTGAATCGTCTGGCATTTGTAGGCTAAGGATTTCTTCAAAAACAAAAAAAGCCCACCGGAGAGATTTCCCTCCGGTGGGCTTTTTCTATGTTAGATTCGGGGTTAGTTAGTCCGCTTTGCGCTCTTTACAGTATAGCAATGCACCGCAGATGAACAAAGGCAATGCACCCAGTACACCTACCGGCATGGGACCCATCAGGGTATCCTTGGCGTATTCCATACGCAGGAACAAAATGCCCAAGCCTGCCGCTGCATTAAAGCCGCCGTGGAACAGTGCAGGAGCCCAGATGGACCCGGTCTTTTCATAGCACCAGTCCAGCACAAAACTCAGCGCAACGGTAACCAGACAGAACAGCAGCATACCAGCCAGCACCATGTACCAAGGCGACTGAGAAATCGGCATCTGATACTCATAGCCTGCCAGCATAATCACCGGCCAGTGCCATACACCCCAGACCAGACCGGTTACCACATTGGCGCACGCACGACCAATCTGCTTTGCCAGACGGGGCTGCATCCAGCCACGCCAGCCAGCTTCCTCACCGATTGCCAGAAACATATTGATGAGCGCAGCAAACAGGATATTGATGACCTGTACGCCGCACAGCTGGAATGCGGAAACACCAGCATACATCTGCTCGTACATTTCCTGACCGAGTGCTGCCGTCAGATAAGAAGATGCTGTCGGGTCAAAGCGAGCCGGGAATACACCGTAGTACGCCACCATGCCCAGAGCTGTCAGCACAACGGGAGCGATCCAAACCAGAAACCAGCGACCCATACGACCCTTGAACTGGGGCATCCAACCCTGAATGCCCGTTTTCGGCGCAGCCAAGCCCCGATACAGGATGAATACAGCTGCAATGGGTGCAACCATGGCAAAGGACAAAAGCGGCGTAAACAGGTCGCTTCTGCCGTTCATAACAAAGTAGGATGCTGCAAACTGGCAGGCCCAGCCGATAGCAAAAGCCATCACCAGATACATGACCAGTTCTTTACTGATTTTCGTTGTTTTTTGTTCTTCTTTCATTTTCATTCACCGCCGTTTTTATTTGTATCGCAGGTTTAGAAATAGGAGCGCACCTGGAAACGGTCGCTGGTATCCTGCTTCTTTTCCACCACGATATGCTCGTGATTGAAATCAAATTTTACCGGGGTGCACAGATCCGTATTGCGGGTCAGACGCAGCAGCTCGGTCACACGCTTTTTCTCTTCCGGCGTATAGAACAGATAGCTCACACCCTCGCGCTTTGCACGGCCGGTACGACCGATACGGTGGGTGTAGTGTTCGTTTTCGCTGGGTACGTCGTAGTTCACCACAGCGTCCACATCGTCTACGTCGATTCCGCGTGCAGCTACGTCGGTTGCCACCAAAACGCTCAGCTTGCCAGAGCGGAACAAATCCATAATGCGGTTGCGTTCTGCCTGGCTCATATCACCATGCAGACAGTCCACCGAGAAGTTCAGGCGCGCCAGCTGGTTTGCCAACGTTGCCGTCTGGAACTTGGTATCGCAGAACACCATCACACGCTGATAGCCTTCGCCCACGATAACCTGCGCCAAGTCTGCCAGCTTGTTGCGTCCGCTGGTTTCCAGCATATACTGGGTGATTTTCGGCTGGCTTTCTTCCTTGGGCTGCACCACGATTTCCTCGGCATCCTGCTGATACAGCCAGCCAATATCCATGACCTCGCGGCTGATGGTCGCAGAGAACAAGTACAGATGCTTGCGTGCTTTCATCAGGTCCAGAATGTGGCGCACATCCTTATAAAAGCCCATGTTCAGCATCTCGTCGGCTTCGTCCAGCACGACCTGCTCTACATGAGAAATATCAATGGCATGACGCTTGTACAAGTCCATCAGACGACCCGGTGTTGCCACCACGATCTGACAGCCCTTTGCCAGCTTTGCTGCCTGACGCTCCAGGTTGGAACCGCCATACACGCATACCACGCGAATTTCCGGCAGGAAATGGCACAGCTCGGTCATTTCCTGGGCAATCTGCTGCGCCAGCTCACGGGTAGGTGCCATAATCACGCTCTGGGGCAGCGTTGCGGTCGGGTCGGTCTTTTCAATGATGGGAATACCAAACGCGCAGGTCTTGCCGGTACCGGTGGGTGCTTTTGCAGTCACATCGTGACCTGCCAGCATCAGCGGAATGGCTTTTTCCTGTACCTCAGTCATTTCGGTAAAGCCCATACGCTCCACCGCCTGGCGAATTTGCGGGCTGCAATTCAGTTCACTATACAGCATAAAGAAAGCTCCTTCTATTTTCACACACTGCCGCATCGGCAGGTATCATTGCGCATATACGCGGGACAAAAAATCCTGCATTTTTTATTGTATCACAGCCACGCCGCCGGGTAAACGGCAAAAAAAATGCCGCCGACCTCAACCGGGTCTGCGACACTCATTTCGGGATTATTCTGCGACTTCATCGCTCAGCTTCTGCTTAAAGCGACCGCTGGCCTTAAAGCCGGGAATAGAAGTGGATTCCAGACGGCTGGAAACCTTGGTCTTGGGGTTGGTGTAAGCCTTGGGCTTGCGGGGACGCATCTCAAAGCGGCCGAAACCTGCGATGGTGACCTTTTCATTTTCACGCAGGCAATCTGCGATCTGGTCAAACAGTGCATCCATGGTGTTCTCCACCTGCTGGGTGGTATAGCCGGTACGCTCGGCCACAGTAACGATCATTTGGGAACGAGTCATAAAACTGAAAAACCTCCTGGAATCTTAGCAACTCTATCGAAAAACCGCGCACGGCGGTGAAATCGAACGTTGCTAAGTATACCAGAAGGCTTCTCTTATTGCGACACAATACACGCAAAGTGTATTGTTTTACACGCGAATATTTATCCTATTTTAGCGATGCAGCGTGGCAATATCAACCAGCGGAACTTTCTTCATTTCGTGGTCGCTGCGCAGGCACTGTACCAGAGATTTTGCCGTATCTACGGCAGTAATGCAGGGGATGCTCAGCTCAACGGTCTTGCGGCGCAGCTTGACAGAATCACGCTGCGGGTCACGACCGCGAGCACTGGTAGAGAACACATAATCCACGTTGCCGCTCTGCAGCAGGTCCAGAATGTTGGGGCCTTCGTCAGAGATGGGGCGAACCATGTTGCATGGGATCATGTGCTTGTTCAGCCATGCACAAGTGCCGGCAGTACCGTACAGCTTGTAGCCCATATCACGCATCTGCCATGCGATCTCCAGGAACTCCGGCTTGTCGGTATCCTTTACGCTGAATACGCAGCAGGAATCCGGGCTGGAGGGAGTCTTCAGGGAATAGCCGGAACCGACCATGCCCTTCAGCAGAGCGTCGTGGTAGTTGGGAGCAATACCCAGAACTTCACCAGTGGACTTCATTTCAGGGCCAAACTGGGTGTCAACACCGTGCAGCTTTTCAAAGCTGAAGACAGGAACCTTAACAGCCACATACGGAGCGGTGGGGTACAGACCCGTGCCGTAACCCATATCAGCCAGCTTCTCGCCCAGGCAGCAGCGCACAGCCAGATCGACCATGGGCACGCCGGTAACCTTGGAGATATAAGGCACGGTACGAGAAGAACGGGGGTTGACCTCGATGACATAAACTTCATCGCCGGAAACTGCGTACTGCACGTTGACCAGACCAACAACCTTCAGCTCACGAGCAAAGCGACCGGTGTATTCCACCATGGTGTCGATTGCTTTCTGAGAGATGTGCTGGGTCGGGTAGACACAGATGGAGTCGCCGGAGTGAACGCCGGTACGCTCGACCTGCTCCATAACGCCGGGTACCAGATAATCGGTACCGTCGCAGATTGCATCGACCTCGCACTCACGGCCGGTAATATACTTATCCAGCAGAACGGGGTGATCCATATCCACATGAGCAGTAATAACGCCCATGTATTCGATAACGTCTTCCTTGGTGTAAGCAACAATCATGTTCTGACCGCCCAGAACATAGGAAGGACGCATCAGCACAGGCAGACCGACTTCTTCAGCGGCAGCCAGAGCTTCTTCCAGATTGAAAACGGTACGGCCGGGTGCGCGGGGAATCTCGCAGCGCTCCAGCAGCTCGTCAAAACGCTCACGATCCTCAGCTTCGTCGATAGCGTCAGCCGGGGTGCCCAGAATAGGCATACCGATTTCGTCCATGTGCTTTGCCAGCTTGATAGCGGTCTGGCCACCAAACTGAACCACGCAAGCATCGGGCTTTTCGGTTGCGATAACGTTGTCGACGCTTTCCGGAGTCAGCGGATCGAAGTACAGGCGGTCGCCGGTATCGAAGTCGGTAGAAACGGTCTCAGGGTTGTTGTTGATGATGACAGTCTCGCAGCCGTGCTTCTTCAGGGTCCATACGCAGTGTACGGAGCAGTAGTCGAACTCAATGCCCTGACCGATACGGATGGGGCCAGAACCGAAGACCAGAATCTTCTTCTTTTTGCCTTCCTCAGCTTCTTTCTTAGCCAGGAAGTTTGCAGCCTCGTTGTCCTCGTCGTAGGTAGAGTAGAAGTACGGGGTGGATGCAGCAAACTCAGCAGCGCAGGTATCAACCATCTTGTAGCCAGCGTGCAGAGGCTCGCAGGGCAGCTCTTCCACCTGAGCCAGACGCTTGATGGTCTTATCCATGAAGCCGTACTGCTTAGCCTGCTTGTACTGTGCAACGCTCAGGTTGCCGTTGCAAGCAGCCAGACCCAGCTCCAGATCTGCCAGATGCTGCAGCTTATCCAGGAACCACCAGTCAATCTTGGTGATGTTGTAGAGCACTTCGTGAGAAATGCCGCGCTTCAGTGCTTCGTACACGCAGAACATACGCTCAGCGTCCTGTACGTGCAGCTGCTGAACCAGAGCATCGTTGTCCAGCTCTGCCAGCGTGTTCAGGGTCAGGGTTTCCATGCCCAGCTCGATAGAAGTGACAGCCTTCATGATAGCCAGCTCGAAGCTGTTACCAATGGACATGACTTCGCCGGTAGCCATCATCTGGGTGCCCAGGCTCTTGTCAGCGTAAACGAACTTGTCGAAGGGCCACTTGGGGTACTTAACAACGATATAGTCGACGGTCGGCTCGAAGCAAGCGCTGGTGGTGCCGGTAACGTCGTTGCGGATCTCGTCCAGGGTGTAGCCGATTGCGATCTTGGTTGCAACCTTCGCAATGGGGTAACCGGTAGCCTTGGAAGCCAGTGCAGAAGAACGAGAAACACGGGGGTTAACCTCGATAACTGCATACTCGAAGCTATCGGGCTTCAGAGCAAACTGGCAGTTGCAGCCGCCCTCGATGCCCAGCTCGTTGATGATATCCAGAGCAGCGGTGCGCAGCATCTGGAACTCTTTATCGGTCAGGGTCTGGCTGGGTGCCACAACGATAGAGTCACCGGTGTGGATACCGACGGGGTCAACGTTTTCCATGCTGCAGATGGTGATTGCGTTGCCCTTGCTGTCACGCATGACCTCGAATTCGATTTCCTTCCAACCGGAAATGCACTTCTCGACCAGAATCTGGTGAATGGGAGACAGACGCAGACCGTTGGTGCCGATTTCGATCAGCTTAGCCTTGTCCTCGCAGATACCGCCGCCAGTACCACCCATGGTGAATGCGGGGCGAACGATAACGGGGTAACCGATTTCGTCTGCAACACGCAGAGCGTCTTCCAGACTCTCAACAACCTCAGAGGGGATGCTGGGCTGGTTCAGCTTGTCCATGGTTTCCTTGAACAGCTCACGGTCCTCAGCGCGGTCGATGGTCTCGGGCTTGCAAGCCAGCAGACGGATGCCGTGCTCTTCCAGATAGCCGGAACGAGCCAGCTCCATGGACATATTCAGACCGGTCTGACCGCCCAGGTTGGGCAGCACTGAGTCGGGCTTTTCGATGTCCAGAATGCGCTTGACCACTTCCAGGGTCATGGGCTCAATATACACATGATCGGCGATTTCGGGGTCGGTCATGATGGTTGCGGGGTTGGAGTTCAGCAGAACAGTCTCGATGCCTTCTGCCTTCAGGGCGCGGCAAGCCTGGGTACCGGAGTAGTCGAACTCAGCGGCCTGACCAATGATGATAGGACCGGAACCGATGACCAGTACCTTCTTGATGCTCATATCTCTAGGCATATTACTGCGCCTCCTTTGCGTTCTTTACCTGATCCAGGAAGCGGTCGAACAAGAACTCGGTTTCCTTGGGGCCACCGTTAGCTTCCGGGTTAAACTGTACTGTGAAGCAGTTCCAGCACTTGTACTGGATGCCTTCGCAGCTGCCGTCGTTGGCATTGATCTGTGCTACAGTGCCTACTTCAGCGGGCAGCTTTTCGCTGTCAACTGCGTAGCCGTGACCCTGTGCAGTGATATAGGTACGGCCGCCAGCCAGATCGGTGACAGGCTGGTTTGCGCCGTGATGGCCGTGCTTCATCTTAACGGTGGGCACGCCAGCAGCTGCAGCTGCAACCAGATGACCCAGACCGATACCGAAAACGGGCTTGCCCAGGTCCAGAATCTCCTTTGCGTTTGCCACGATCTCCGGCACATCCGAAGCATCGCCGGGGCCTGCGCTCAGCAGGATGCCGTCCGGGTTCAGTGCAGAAATCTCTGCTGCGGTGGTGTATGCAGGCACAACGGTGACCTTGCTGCCGCGCTTGGTCAGGCAGCGGATGGTGTTGCGCTTGGTGCCGTAGTCCACCAGAACCACATGGGTGTTGCCTTCCGGATTGTAAACCGCAGCTTCCTTGCAGGTAACGGTCTTAACGCCGTCAGCAGCCTTGAAGCCTTCGATGTCAGCCATCAGCGCAGCACGGCGATCCGCATTTGCCGGATCAGCCGGGTCGAACTCGGTGGTAATTGCGCCGTTCATGGAACCGCTCTCACGCAGGATGCGGGTCAGGTGACGGGTATCCACACCACAGATGCCAACCGTGCCGTTTGCCTTCAGGAAATCCTCAAAGGTGTACTGGCAGCGGAAGTTGGAGGGCTTGTGGCAGGCTTCGCGGACGATAATGCCGTTTGCCCAAACAGAATCGGACTCCTTGTCCTCATCGTTCATGCCGTAGTTGCCCACCAAGGGGTAGGTCTGAGCAACCAGTGCGCCGTAGGATGCGGGATCCGTCAGACCTTCCTGGAAGCCAACAACACCGGTGGAGAAAATAACCTCACCAAGCGTAGTGCCCGGGCAGCCCAGAGACTCGCCCGCGAACACCATGCCATTTGCCAAAAGCAGATATGCGTTCATGTTTTTACCTCGTGTATCCAATCAGCTTAAAGGGTTTACAATGCAGCTTTGCAGATTACAGGCTCTGCTTTGCCTCCTGCTTCATCTTGCGGCTGCCCAGGTGAACCAGAGGCAGTTTGCCTTCCTTGCAGATGGGGCATTCGTCGGGCTCATAGTTGGGCAGATCCAGCTTTGCAGCGCTTGCAATGATGGGAATGGGAGAAGGAGCGTCAGCCTTGGTGCGGTCTACCACGCAGCAGATGCCCAGGCACTCGCCGCCAGCCTCTTCGATGACACGCTTGGTCTCCAGGCTGGAGATACCGGTAGTAACAACGTCCTCAGCGATGATGCACTTTTCACCCGGCTGGATTGCAAAACGCTTCAGGCACATTTTGTTGTCCACACGCTCGGTGAAAATAGCGCGCTTGCCGGTCTGACGAGCCAGCTCGTAAGCGTAAACGATACCGCCCATAGCAGGTCCTACGATCACGTCAACATCCATTTCACGGATCTTGTCAGCGATCTTTTCCATAACAACAGCGCACTTGTCCGGGTACTGCTGCAAGTATGCCATCTGGCAGTATGCGCTGGAATGGCGGCCGCTGGACAGCAGGAAGTGACCTTCCAGGAATGCGTCACAGCTCTTCAAAATCTCGATTACGTCGCTCATGCTTATTCTCCTTTTGCTTTCTTGAGCCTTTGGCTCAGGCTTTTTTCCTTTATCTTTTATTTTATCACAGGGAAATAATCATTTCAATTTCCCAGCGGTGAAATCAGAAGTATCTCTTATCGTGCGCAGCCGCGGATTTCATCCAGCGTCTTTACGCCGTTTTTGTCCATCCACTCGGCCATTTCTTCGCCGATGGTCTGCATTGCGCAGGGATTTGCAAAATTTGCAGCACCCACCTGCACCGCAGTGGCACCCGCCATGATGAACTCCAGTGCGTCACGGCCGGTAGCGATACCGCCCAGACCCACCACAGGGATATTCACAGCGCCGACTGCCTGCCATACCATGCGCAGTGCAATGGGGCGAACCGCCGGGCCGGACAGACCTGCAAAGATATTGTTGAACACCGGCTTGCGCTTTTCCAGATCGATGGCACAAGCCTGGAAAGTGTTGGTCAGGCTGATGCCGTCTGCGCCGGCAGCTTCCACTGCTTTGCACATATCGGGGATGTTCTCCGCCTGCGGGCTGAGCTTGACCAGCAGAGGCTTCTTGCACACATCGCGCACCATCTTAACCATGGTACCAGCAGCTTCTGCTTTGACGCCGTATGCCATACCGCCAACCTTGACGTTGGGGCAGCTGATGTTCAGCTCGATGATGTCCACACCGGTTTCACTGAGCATTTCAGCGCCCTGAATGTATTCTTCCTCGTTGTGACCGCCCAGGTTTGCCAGCGTTACGATTCCGTACTGTTCCTTCAGGCGCAGCATCTGGGGCAGCTCCACATCAATGAAGTGCTGCACACCGGGATTCTGCAAACCGATGGAGTTAATCAGTCCGGAGGGCGTTTCGTGCAGACGCACACCCTCGTTGCCGTACTGACCGTGTAGGGTCAGACCCTTGCCGGAAATACCGCCGATCTTGGACAGATCGATCAGATCCTCATACTCCGGGCCGTAACCTACGGTACCGGATGCACCGATGACCGGGCTGTGCATGGCAAAGCCCAACAGGTTTGTAGATAGATCAGACATGGACCAGCACCTCCTTTGCGTCGAATACAGGGCCGTCCTTGCAGATGCTGACCGCCTGTTCACGGGTGGTCTTGCAGGTGCAGCCCAGGCAGGCACCGATGCCGCAAGCCATCTTGGCTTCCAGACTGCACAGGCACTTTGCGCCTGCTGCAACTGCACCGTTTGCTGCATTCTTCATCATGGGGGTAGGACCGCACAGCAGAACCAAGTCATAATCCTTGGGATCATACAGCTGGGTAACAAAACCCTTTACGCCAGCCTTGCCGCTGTCGGTAGCAATCTTCAGGCTCTTTGCCAAGCCTTCGTATTTTTCCGTTTCATAAGGCACATCAGTGAAACCGAAGCACACATCCGGTGCGTTGCCGGCTGCTGCCAGTTCGCGCACGATCTGGTACAGGGGGGCAGTACCGATACCGCCGCCAACCACCAGAATGCGGTTGTATTCTTTTGCCAGAGTTACTGTATCAAAACCGTTGCCCATGGGGCCGGTCACCTGGAAGTGATCGCCGGCTGCCAGCTTTGCCAGCTTTTCGGTACCGTGACCCTTGACCTGATACAGGAACTGCAATTCGTGCTTTTCCGGGTCCCAGCTATGTACGCTGATGGGGCGGGACAGGAACGGTTCCTCGTCATGGCCCCAGGCACGCAGGGTATAGAACTGACCTGCGTGGGGTGCGTGTTCCATATCAGTCCACAGCACCTTCATCAGGCAGATATTTTCTTCTACAACGGTCTGGTCCAGGACCACCGCATCACAGCAGACTGCACGCATGAGCGATATCCTCCTTCATACGAACACATTCGTTGTAAGCTGCTTCGTCGAATGCAACGCCGGGCTGCTTCTTCCAAGCCAGCAGGATGCCACGGCTGGAGTTGACCACGCCGCCGTTGGAGTTGTTCAGGTACAGAGCAATGTCCTCAGCCTTGCCGCCCTGTGCGCCGTAGCCGGGAATCAGGAAGAAGCTATCCTTGTAACGTGCGCGGATCTCGCTTGCTTCTTCTGCATGGGTACCACCGATGACCAGACCGATGCTGCTGTAACCATGCTCGCCCATGTAGTTCTTGCCCACTTCGGTCACCTTGTCGCCGACCAGATCGTAAACGTGACGGCCGTCTGCCAGCTTCTCGTACTCGAAGTCCTTAGCGCCCTGATTAGAGGTACGGCACAGAACGAACATACCCTTGCCCTGATTTTCAGCGTAAGGCAGGTAGGGGGACAGGCTGTCCAGACCCATGTAAGGTGCCAGCGTAATCATGTCAGCCTCGAAGTCGCCCTCGAAGTGAGCCTTTGCGTACATTTCAGCGGTCTTTGCGATATCGCCGCGCTTGATGTCAGCGATGACGGGAATGCCAGCTTCACGCACAGCCTTCAGGGTTTCTGCGTAGCAGCGCATACCGTCCAGACCCATGGATTCGTAGTAAGCAATCTGAACCTTGAAGCAGCCAGCCACGGGAGCGGTTGCTGCAATCAGTGCCTTGTTGTAACGCAGAACGCTCTCGCCGACCGTTTCGCCAGCCTTAGCAAAGCCTTCGGGCAGGTAGGAAAAATCGGTATCCAGACCTACGCAAACGGGGCCGCGGGCTGCAACACCCTCATACAGTTTGTCCATGCAAGTAATCATAAATCAATTCCTCCTATTTTGTACTGCGTTTTCTATTACACCTGATAGGTGATCTTGCCGCCCTTGATAGTTGTGCAGACCTTGCCGTACAGAGTCATGCCATCAAAGGGACAGTTTTTCGACTTGGAATGGAAGGTTTCCTTGTTCACCACATACGGGGTGTCCAGATCCACCAGCACCAGGTCTGCGTCATAGCCGGGCTCCACAACGCCCTTGCTGTCCAGACCCATGATGCGGGCAGGATTTTCGCTCATCAGGCTGCTCAGCACAGACAGCGGAATGTTTTCCTGCTTGCACAGCTTGGTGTAGCAAATGCCGAATGCGGTTTCCAGACCGACCATACCGGCTGCGCCCTTCAGCTTGTCTTCCTCGCTGTGGGGAGCGTGGTCCGTACCGATGGCGTCTACCACGCCAGCCCGGATGCCATCCACAAGCGCCTGCACATCGTCTGCTTCACGGATAGGCGGATTTACGCGGTAATCGCAGGTATCCTTGGTGTACCACAGATGGTGGGGGGTCACTTCGCAGGTGACCGGTGCGCCCTGCCATTTTGCCTGCGCGATTGCTTCGATGGAACCGCGGGTAGACACATGGCACATATGCAGGCGGGTCTGATAATACTGGGACAGGTACAGGTTGCGCACCGTTTCGATGTCCTCTGCCAGACGGTAATCCCAAGGAGAGATTTCCATATCCTCTGCGTGGCTCATCACGGTAATGCCCTTCTGGTGGCAGATGGCGAAAGCCTTTGCCATCACGTTGGTGCTCTGCACGCCGTGGCCGTCCTCAGAGATGAACTTGACGTTCTCAGGCAGGCTCTTCAGGTGGTCGATGTCCGTACCGTCAAAGTTGCTGGTAATGGACACCGTCTGGTTTGCTTCACACAGACCGATTTCCTTTACCTTCTGCTCGATCTGCCAAGCCATGCCCGGGTCGCTCATAACGGGCTTGGTGTTAGGCATCAGGTTTACAAAGGTGTAACCACCTGCTGCAGCAGCCGCACTTCCGGTTGCCAGATCTTCCTTATACTCAAAGCCGGGGGTGCGCCAGTGACAGTGCAGATCGATGAATGCAGGCAGAACCGTTTTGCCTGCTGCGTCCAGCACCGTTTCTTCCGGCTGGAGCAGTCCCTCCAGCCCTGCGCCCACAGCAGCGATTTTTCCATCGCGCAGCAGCAGGTCTGTGGGCTGGCCTGCGGCGGTGACAGCATTGCGGATCAGCATAATTGACAGCTCCTTTTCCTTAGGTTGCTTCTAGTATAAAACATTTTGCGCAATTAAAAAACGGCAAAAAAAAACTTTTCCTAAAAAAATAGGAAAAGTTAAATTGTCCAATATAAAAAGGAAAAAGCAGTACAGCTGTTGTAAAACGCAAAGTCAACGTCAAAACGGCTCATTGTGTACTCCTTTTTCTCATCCTTGTTTTTTGCTTTCGAGATATTGTATCATACCCCCTTATCCCTGTCAACCAAATTTTTGCTTTTTGCAACAAAAAGCCTCTTTTTCTTATGCAAACTGACAAAAATACCGCACAAGCCATTGGGCGGGGAGGTTCCCGTTGGCTTGTGCGGTGAAAAAAACAGATTTTACTCTGTTTTACGCGTATTTTTCTGTGCCGACCGGCAGCGTGCAAACCGAATCAGTCGTCATCCTCATCCGGTTCCTCTGCGTCGTCATCATCCTCGTCATCCAAGTCATCCTTGTCGTCATCATCGTCGTCAAGGTCGTCCTTGTCATCATCCAGATCATCCACATCGTCTGCATCATCATCCGGATCATCGTCGTCAAGGTCATCCTTGTCATCCAGATCGTCGTCATCATCATCCAGATCGTCCGGGTCATCCACATCGTTATCCAGATCCATGCCCAGATAATCCTCGGCGTCGTAATCAATCACCAGACGGTCGCCGTTCCAGTTTGCTTCCTTGACCTGACTTCTAGCCGTTTCGTTCAGGGTCTTGGCGGAAACGCCAGCCGGCAGATTTGCGGCAGATTCAATGTCGATTTCGACACGGTGCCCGCTGTTCTCTACACCTTCCACATAATAGTTGGCTGCTTCCACCTGATCGATCAGCTTCAGCACAGCTTCACGCACATCACTGCCTGCGAAACCTTCGTACACCTTTTCGATCTTGTTGTCGTCACCGCTGACAACCATGGTTACCTTGCCGTTGCTCTCGTAGAAAACTTCGATGTCGTCATCATCGATGTAATCCACCGTTTCGCTGCGGATATAATCCTCTGCGTCATAGTCCAGCACCTGAACCGAGCTGTTCCACTGGGACTGCTCTACCTGCTTTTCGGTCTCTGCAACCACATCATCCAAAAAAGTATCGCTGGGAATCGTAGAGCCCGGCTCGATTTCAATGGAAATTTTGCGTTCCTGTGTACCGTCTTCTATGTCGGTCACAAAATAGCCGGCCTTGCCGATTTCATTGACCAGATCACTAACGACCTGTTGGGTTTCCAATCCCTTGTAACCATCGTAACCATCCAGAATCTTCTGGCCGTCATCATTGCGGGCTTCTACGTTCACCACGTTGCCGTTGCCGTCATAGAAAACTGCTACCTCCGGGTTCACGCTGATGGTCAGTACCCCGCCCGGCGTATAGCTGATTCCATCAGCATTTGCTACTTCTCCACAACCTGCCATTGCGGAAACACCCATTGCCAATGCAAGACCCATCGCGACATTGCGCATCCAGTTCATCTTTTTCATATTGAATTCCTCCTTAAAGAGATTTGATTTTGTGTTTTCGGCTTTCTTTGCCTTGCATATATAGATTCCGCACCCCACCCGCCAAAAGTGGGGTCGTCGCAAAAATATTTTTTCTTTTTTTGCAAAAAAGAACTCTGCCCATTTTGGGCAGAGTTCTTTCTCACGCACTTTTATCCCAATGTGGTTTCGTTACTCGTCGGTATCGTCCTCATCTTCGTCAGCGTCATCATCCGGATCGTCGTCGGATTCATCCTCGCTGTCATCCGAATCGGACCCGTCTTCGGAATCATCCTCGTCATCGTCGTCTATATCATCCGATTCCTCTGCGTCATCCTCCGAGTGATCTGCTTCTTCGTCGTCGATATCTTCGTCGAAATCGTCATCCGCATCCTCGTCCAAATCGTCCGAATCGTCCTCGTCCAGCAAATCATCCCAGTCGTCCAAATCCACCAGCACGTTCAAGCGTTCTTCCAGATAGTCGTCCAGTTCTGCACGCACATCCTCGCCGTACTGTGCTGCCCATTCCGCATCCTTTGCATCTACACGCAGGATAATGCTGTCACCGGACTGGAGATAGTGCAGTGCAATCGCACGTTCCACTAGTTCCTGCACCACCTGATTTCTGCTTTTCTGCTTGTACTGGTATCCCTCCAGCAAAATGATGCCATCGGCGTCGCCCGCTTCCAGCTCCACGACCTTGTCCTGATGGTTTACGCCAATACGCACCTGCGGGTTAATATCCAGATAGACCGACGCATACGCCACTTGACCCTGATACAGAAAGACCGTTACCGCCAGCATCGCACAAGCCGCTACGCTTGCTGCCGAATACAGCAGCGGCAGTACACGTCTGCGCTTCTTTTCCGGGGTCGGCACCTGCATTTCGACCACATGGGTCACCGTCTGTCCCACCTGATAATTCAGGTTTGCTACTTTCAGAAAACGACCATCCTCGCTCATCACTACGGCAAATCCCGGATGACATTCCATCACCATATATTTCATGTCATCGACCTCCTTTCCCGCAAGACCCGTCTTAGATGTCCACGCATAATTTCATATCCGTTGGTCTGCACCAGAAGCATCACCAAAATATACTTGCGATGCCGTTCCAGCGTTTTACGCTCCACACCACTGCCTTTGACCAGTTTTGACATGGGCAGTTTTTTGGTGCGCAGCAGCTCCTCCAGCAAATCCGGATTATTGCCTGCCCAGCGAATGGCTTGCTTGCAGGCTTCCAGCGTACGCTCCTGTTTGGGTGCGTTGTCTGCCACATCTGCGAAACTGACACCAAAGGTCTGCATTACCGCCGCCAGCTCTAAAATTTCCTGTCGGGTTGCTTGCTGCGTTTCTGCTTCTTCGATGGGATTGCTGGTTTCCTGCAAGGTATCCGCCAGTGTTCTGTCATCTTCTCCGCCAGCGGGTTCTTCCAAAGAAACCGCATCCGCACAGTGCATCTGCTTGCGCTGTTCGTCTAACAGACGGCTGCGAATCCGCATTGCCGCATAAGCTAAAAAGCTGCCGCGCTCCTGCGCATAACCCAGAATTGCTTCATGGAATGCCATCATCGCAATACTGAACGCATCATCCTGCTCGGTGCAGAATTTGGAAAGCGTGCGGGATACTTCCGCACGGATAAACGGAATGTACGCACGAATCAAGGCATCTGCTTTCTGAACATCCGTTTTCGCAGCGTACACTTTCGCTGTGATTTCTGTATCCTGCTGCATACCCCCACTCCTTTCCTTACTATAGAATCCGTATGCTGCCCACAAAAATCGGGGTCGAACCGCATTTTCTTTTATTGTAAGAAAATCAAACCGGAAAGCAAGTCCCTTTTTGCCTTTTGCAAAAACAAAAACGCCGGCGAACTGCTTCGCCGACGTTTTTATTGATCCGATTTATCGCAGACGGATATGTTTTCTTTTCTCTTGCAGCATCTCCCAAAAAGCCACAAAGCTATGTACTGTCATCACAAGGAATATGGGTACATAATTAAACAAATAGCGGGACCGGGTTTCCCACAGACATAAAAACAAGAACAGTCCAAACACGGCAATCGCACAAGGCAAAAGCGGCAGCGCTTTGGAATTTCTCTGTAAAAGCCGCATTCCGGTAACTGCCGCACAAACCAAGTTCAGCAGCAGCATACCCTGACAGATAATCGCGATATACTCAAATTTAGCACCTCTGTAATCGAAAAGCACATCCAGCGCAGACGCTCCGCGCTGGTCCCAGCTCAGTTTGATTGCGGAATAGTAGGTTCCGTCCGCCCAAGTAAAAGCCAACTTTTCTCGCAGATGTTCGATTGTACCGGAAAGTCCGTACGCTTTCCCACGGCGCAGGATTTCTTGCTTGACAAAATCTTCCCGCTGTTCTGCCGGCACAGAAAGCGTCAGCTGGTAATCATCATCGCAGTAACCACCATTGCCGTTCATTCCCATCATCACCCAGTGCAGTTTGGGAACGTACATTTCCGGATCTGTCGGCAGAAGCAGGTCCGAATTGCGGCACAGCGCACCGAGCGGAAAGTACACCAGCGCAAACACACACGCCAGCATTGCCCACGCCTGCAAGAGTCTACGCCACGGAAAAGTAACGGCGGCATCTATTGCAATGGCAATCAAGATAAATCCTGCCGATAACTTCAGCAGCATGCCCAGTGCCGCTACAATCGCTGTCCCGGCACAAAAAGCCATTGCCTGACGCGGGTTTCCCTGTGCAAATTGTTCCTTGGCGAACAACCATAGCAGATATGCTCCAATCGGGAACGGCAGGGTCAGCGTATCGGTGTAATATACTGCCGTATAGGAAAGCAGCGGCAGAGTCAGCATACAAAGGCACAAGTACAATAACCCTGCAGTGTATCGCTGGGTCAGTTTCTTTACCACGAAGAACCCCAGCAAAAGCGCAAGATCGATCATCACAATATTCAGTCCGATTCCGATTGTGTGCATATCGGCAACCAGCCCTCCGAACAATCGAAATACCGTGTGCAACAGCAAAAAGTACGGAATGTTATTCGGGTACAGCTGAAAATACTGCACACCGCATTGTTCCAAATATGCACCAACCGGATACCCTGCCCGCTCAACATTCACAATATTTTTGGTGATATAGGCAATGTTGGTAAAATCCCAGGTACCCACATAGTCCGTTGGATAAAAGCTGCGGGCAAATACCAGTTGCAGCACAAAAAAGCCGAAAAGAACAGAAGCAAACCCAAACACTTTGCCCATCTGCCTATCTGACGACCGGCCATCTTTTGCCCGATCCACTGCCCTACCAAAAGAAACAGCACGCAGCCCAATCCTACAGCCACCAAAACCTCAAGAACCGGAGCAGGGCGCAGAAAAAGAACATGACTTCCCTGTGTCAGGCACAGATAACTCAGCAGACAAAAGGTCATGCAGAACACCACCGAAAAGAGCCTGCGTAAAAGAACCTGTACCTTTGTCACTTCCATTTTCCTCCTCTTTCTAAAGACAGGCTATAGCCAGCCTTCGCTATCACTTTTTCATAATGACAAATTTCAGCATCGGATAATTGACAACCACTTGTACACCGATATTCACCATATTGGCAATGGTACTTGCCGCACCACCCACATACGGTGTGAGCATCGGCACCAGATACCCCGGCAAAGCCACACTGATCATACCTGCCACTGTCACAGTTAAAATATACCATCCTATGGTCTTTTTAACTGCTACCGTAGCACCAAAGACCCACTTGCGCTGCACTACATAATTGACGCACTGGGCACAGATATATGCCAATAGAAAAGACAAAAATCCGCCCAAGCCACCGGAATCAGGCGAGGTATAATCAAAAATCAACCAGTGAAAAGGCATATCCAGTTGGCGGAAAATCAAACCGCCGGAAATCCACAGCACGACAAAGTTGGTAATGGTCGCACAGTTGGACAGCAGATTGAACAGGATAAACTCCCACAAATCCGGGTGTCTCTCTTTCCATTTCCGAATATACTGGATCAATGCTGTCTGCCCCTTCCTGAAAAACGATTTTATTCCTGTACAGTATAGCTTGCTGTCTAACGCATTGCAATCCTGCTGCACCTTACAGCTCGTTTTGGACGCCAAGGTTTTCCACTGGAAATTGTTATCTTGTGGAAAATCTGAACCGTCTCCACCAAACAAAAATGCGCCCCCAACCTTTCGGCTGGGGGCGCATCAATCGTTCGAATATATATCCTCAGGCTAGCATAGCCTTAGTTGCAGTGGGTTATGTAAGAAGCCCTTTGGCAATTACTTGCGGGGGTTCTTGATAGCAGCCTGTGCAGCAGCCAGACGTGCGATGGGCACACGGTAGGGAGAGCAGGACACATAGTCCAGGCCAACGCCGTGGCAGAACTCAACAGACGTGGGGTCGCCACCGTGCTCGCCGCAGATGCCCAGACCCAGGTTGGGGTTGGTCTCACGGCCAGAAGCTGCTGCCATCTCGACCAGCTTGCCAACACCGTTCTTGTCCAGGTGCTGGAACGGATCGCTCTCGTAAATCTTGGTGTCGTAGTAAGCAGTCAGGAACTTAGCTGCGTCGTCACGGCTGAAGCCGAAGGTCATCTGGGTCAGGTCGTTGGTACCGAAGGAGAAGAAGTCTGCTTCCTTAGCGATCTCACCAGCAGTCAGAGCTGCACGGGGGATCTCGATCATGGTGCCAACTTCGTACTTCATGTCAACGCCAGCCTCAGCGATCAGCTTGTCAGCGGTCTCGACAACAACGTTCTTGACGAACTTCAGCTCCTTGACCTCGCCAACCAGCGGGATCATGATGTGAGGAGTGATCATCTTGCCGGTCTCTGCGCTGACAGTCAGAGCTGCCTTGATGACAGCGCGAGTCTGCATTGCAGCGATCTCGGGGTAAGTAACAGCCAGACGGCAGCCACGGTGACCCATCATGGGGTTGAACTCGTGCAGACCCTCAACGATATCGGTCAGCTCTTCAGAGGTCAGACCCATATCTGCAGCCAGCTCTGCGATGTCCTCAGCCTTGGTGGGCAGGAACTCGTGCAGAGGCGGATCCAGGTAACGGATGGTCATAGGACGATCGCCCAGGATGCGGTACATAGCCTCGAAGTCACCCTGCTGATAGGGCTCAACCTTAGCCAGAGCAGCCTCACGAGCCTCAACGGTACGTGCGCAGATCATCTCACGGACAGCCTTGATGCGGTCCTCAGCGAAGAACATGTGCTCGGTACGGCACAGGCCGATGCCTTCAGCGCCCATGTCAACACCCTGCTGAGCGTCACGCGGGTTATCAGCGTTGGTCAGAACCTTCAGCTGGCGAGCTGCGTCAGCCCACTGCATGAAGCGGTTGAAGTTCTTGTTGCCGGTAGCAGCAACGGTAGCAACCTTCTCGCCGTAGACGTTACCAGTGGAGCCGTCCAGAGAGATCCAGTCGCCGCCAACAAACTTATGGCCATTGATCTCGAAGGTCTTGTTAGCCTCGTCGATCTTGATTTCGTTATCATTAGCACAGCCGGAAACACAGCAGGTGCCCATGCCACGTGCAACAACAGCTGCGTGGCTGGTCATGCCGCCGCGCATGGTCAGGATACCCTGAGATACCTGCATGCCGACGATGTCTTCGGGAGTAGTCTCCAGGCGAACCAGGACAACCTTGTCCATCTTGCCGGACTTAACCATCTCTTCTGCCTCTTCAGCAGAGAAGACCAGCTGGCCGCAAGCGGAACCGGGAGAAGCTGCCAGGCCCTTGCCGACAACCTCAGCTGCCTTCAGAGCAGCTGCGTCGAACTGGGGATGCAGCAGGGTGTCCAGCTGCTTGGGCTCAACGCGCAGGACAGCTTCCTGCTCGGTGATCATGCCTTCGTCAACCAGGTCGCAAGCGATCTGCAGTGCAGCCTGAGCGGTACGCTTACCGTTACGGGTCTGCAGCATGAACAGGTGGCCATCCTCAATGGTGAACTCCATGTCCTGCATATCGCGGAAGTAGTTCTCCAGGCGGGTAGCGATCTCAACAAACTGGTTGTAAACCTCAGGCATCTGCTCCTGCAGGTGAGAGATGGGAGAAGGAGTACGGATGCCAGCGACGACGTCCTCGCCCTGTGCATTGATCAGGTACTCACCCATCAGCTTCTTAGCGCCGGTAGCGGGGTCACGGGTAAATGCAACACCCGTGCCGGAGTTCATGCCGGAGTTACCGAAAGCCATCTGCTGAACGTTAACAGCAGTACCCCACTCGTAGGGGATCTCGTTCATCTTACGGTAAACGTTTGCGCGGGGGTTGTCCCAGCTGCGGAAAACAGCCTTGACAGCACCGATCAGCTGCTCACGAGGATCCTGGGGGAACTCGGAGCCCTGGCGCTCACGGTAGATCTGCTTGAACTGAACAACCAGTTCCTTCAGGTCATCAGCGGTCAGGTCAACGTCCAGCTTGATGCCCTTAGCTTCCTTCATTTCGTCGATCTTCTCTTCGAAGAAGCTCTTGCCCAGCTCCATAACAACGTCGGAGTACATCTGGATGAAACGGCGGTAGCAGTCGTAAGCGAAACGGGGGTTGTTGGTCTTCTTTGCCAGACCTTCAACAGCCTGGTCGTTCAGGCCCAGGTTCAGGATGGTATCCATCATGCCAGGCATGGACATACGCGCACCGGAGCGAACAGAAACCAGCAGGGGGTTGTTAATGTCACCGAACTTCTTGCCGGTGATCTCTTCCAGACCCTTCACATGCTCAAAGATGTCAGCCTCGATCTCCGCATTGATCTGACGGTCATCTGCATAGTACTGGGTGCAAGCCTCGGTGCTAATGGTAAAGCCCTGAGGAACGGGCATGCCTGCAGCAGTCATCTCTGCCAGGCCTGCGCCCTTACCACCCAAAATGTTCTTCATCGTGACCTTGTCGCCCTTGAAAGCGTCATTGCCCTCGGTGAAGTAGTACAAGTACTTTTTGCTCATACATTTACCTCCAATATATTTGCTTCGGCGCGCCGCGCCGGGCACAACAAAAACTTTTGTGCTTGCGTCTTCAATTATAACAAATTGCACAAAATTGCGCCATACTTATATTGTGAATTTTCAGTCAATATTCAGGGCAATTTTAGCCTGTTTTTTGTGCATTTCACTTGAAATTTTGATGTTTTTAAGGTAAACTATTATGGGATAGAATCAAAGAAGTTTATACTAGTATACTAGTTGGAGGTGCTACACCATGTTCGATACTGACAACACCGCTTTGCAGCAGGCAGAGCAGAAGTTGATGGAATCTGAGTCCGCTGCACGCCGCATTTTGCTGCGTCACATTGCAGCAGGCGTAGAAATCACGTCGTCCAACATCGTCATTGAAGACACGGTCGTGATTGAACCGGGCGCAACCATTTTGCCCGGAACCATTCTGCGTGGCAGCACCGTCATCGGTGCAGGCTGTGTCATCGGTCCCAACACACTGATTGAGGACAGCACCATCGGTGCAGGTACTACGGTCAACGCCAGCCAGATTTACGGCAGCCAAATCGGTGAAAAGAACAACATCGGTCCCTTCACCCATGTGCGCGTCAACACTGTGACCGATTATGGTGTACATCTGGGCGCCTATGTGGAAACCAAGAACTCCAATCTGGCACGGGGCAACACGGTCAGCCACCTGACCTACATCGGCGACAGTGATGTGGGCAAGTACTGCAACTTTGGCTGCGGCACCGTCACCAGCAACTATGACGGCAAGGACAAGCACCGCACCACCATCGGCGACTACTGCTTTATCGGCTGCAACACCAACCTGATTGCACCGGTAACCGTAGGTGACGGCGCTTATACCGCAGCAGGCAGCACCATCACCAAGGATGTGCCTGCCGGAGATCTGGGCATTGCACGCCAGCGCCAGACCAATCTGGAAGGCTGGGCAAAGCCCCGCCTGGAAGCATACATTGCAAAGAAAACCAAGCTGGAAGAAGAGCAGAAGTCTAAAGGCTGAGCTGAATTTCTTCCGCCATTTGAATAACAGCAAAGGACACGCACAAAATGGAAAATGATATCTGGCTGGTTGCCGGTCTAGGCAACCCGGAAAAGAAATATGACGGCACCCGCCACAACGCAGGCTTTGCAGGCATCGACTATCTGGCTGACAAATGGAACATTCCGGTCAACAAGACCAAGTTTCAGGGTCTGTACGGTCAGGGCGAAGTAGATGGACACAAGGTCTTTCTGCTCAAGCCCCTGACCTACATGAACCTGTCCGGTCAGAGCATCGCACCGCTGGCGGCTTTCTACAAGATTCCCGCAAACCATGTCATCGTACTGTGTGATGATGTGACGCAGGCACCCGGTAAGCTGCGCATTCGTTCTTCCGGTTCTGCCGGTGGACATAACGGCTTGAAGAGCATCATTGCCAGCTTGGGTGGCGATCAGTTTGCCCGCATCCGCATGGGTGTGGGTACCAAACCGCACCCGGACTATGACCTGGCAGACTGGGTACTGGGCAAGTTCCCGCCCGAAGACAAAAAGTCGCTGGAAGATCGCTTTGACGATATTGCCGCCGCTGCGCTGCTGATTATGGAAAACAACCTGGGTCAGGCACAGAACAAGTACAATCGTTGATGCCACTTTTGAGGTGATCTTTCATGTACAAAACATTGCTGAAACAAACAACGGAATACGAAAAGATCACGGCGTCGCTGCACTCCTCTGGTGCTGCGGCGCTTTTCGGCATTCCGGCCGCCGGGCGCGCCTTGCTGTACGCTGCGATTGCAAAGGAAACCGGACGTCCGCTGTGCATCGTTACACCGGGCGAAGCCGAAGCGACACGCTTTGCTGCTGATCTTTCCACATTAGGTGCCGCAGCATCGGTTTTCCCGCCCCGCGACTTTGTGCTGCGTCCCATCGAGGGCACCGGCCGCGAATACGAATATCGTCGTCTGGCTGTGCTGGGCGATTTGGCAGGCGGACGCTTGCAGGCAGTTTGTGTACCTGCCGAAGCACTGCTGCAATACACCATGCCGAAAGCGGATTTCTGCGCCAACACTCTGACGCTGAAACCCGGTATGGAATATGACCAGAACACTTTGATGCGCCGCTTTTATGCTGCCGGTTATATCCGCCGCGCGCAGGTAGACGGACCGGGTCAGTTCTCGGTACGCGGCGACATTGTAGACTTGTACGCACCGGACATGAAACAGCCTGTGCGTATCGAATACTGGGGCGATGAAATCGACTCGATTTCCAGCTTTGATATGCTGACTCAGCGCCGTGAGGACCCGCTGGAAAAAATTTATCTTTCTCCAGCGCGCGAGGTGCTGTTCGGTGATACCGCACAGACCGCCGAATCCCTGCGTAGCTGGCTGGCAGGGCACAAAAGCAAAAAGAAAACCACGCTGGAAACGGTTATGGCTGGGGATTTGGCACTGCTGGACAGCGGCTCTATGCCAGAAGCCATGGACAAATATCTGGGTGTGCGCTACCCGAAACCCGCAACCATTCTGGACCATCTGGACGACCCGATTCTGATTCTGGAAGAACCTTGTTCCATTCGGGATGCCCAAAAGGCGACCCAGATGCGCCGGGACGGCGAAATGGAAGCTCTGCTGGAAGACGGCGTGCTTTGTCCCGGACTTGACCAGCTTTATCTGGACCAGACCGACCTGGACCGTTTTGTGGACCAGTACCCCACCTTGTTATGCGAAAACTTCATGCGCAGCCTGCACGGCTACCGCCTGAAGGATTTGATTGACACACCAGCCCACGCACTGCCCAACTGGAGCGGCGAACTGGCTTTGCTGGTAGAAGATTTGGACCCGCTGCTGGCGCAGAACTATGCAGTCACGCTGTTGGCTGGTACGCCGAAAGGCGCATCTGCACTATGCCGTGACTTGATTGACCGGGGCTATTCGGTTTCTATGAGCCGAGATGTTTTGCCCCGACCCGGTGTGGTGCAGGTATTGCCCGGGCATTTATCCGGCGGTTGTGATTTGCCGTTTGCCCGCTATGCGCTGATTACCAGCCGACGGGCTGCCGCCGCCGAGGGCAGCGAAAAGAAACGCCGAAAAAACAAAGATGCACTTTCCAGCCTGAGCGATGTAAAACCGGGCGACTATGTGGTGCATCAGAACCACGGTATCGGCATTTATTCCGGCATCCAGCGTTTGGAAGTGCAGGGTGCTATTAAAGATTATTTAAAGGTACAGTATTCCGGTGCGGACGTGTTATATGTTCCCGTCACCCAGCTGGACCTGCTGAGCCGTTACACCGCCCCCGGCGATGAAGAAAAGGTCAAACTGGCAAAGCTGGGCGGCGACGCTTGGCAAAAGACCCGCAGTCGTGTCAAGAAAGCCACTGAAGACATGGCAAAAGAGCTGATTGAGCTGTATGCCCGTCGGCAAAAAGCAGAGGGCTTTGCTTTCCCGCCGGACGGCGACTGGCAGCGAGATTTTGAAACCCGCTTTGCTTACGACGAAACCGACGACCAGCTGAATGCCACTGCCGAAATCAAGCGAGATATGGAACAACCGCACCCCATGGACCGCCTGCTGTGCGGCGACGTGGGCTTTGGCAAAACCGAAGTGGCACTGCGTGCTGCGTTCAAAGCCATCATGGGCGGCAAACAGGTTGCTATTCTGGCACCCACTACGCTGCTGGCTTGGCAGCATTACAATACCATCGTCAGCCGTATGGAAGCGTTCCCGGTGAAAATCGGTCTGCTGAACCGTATGCGCAGCACCAAGCAGCAGAAACAGACTCTGGCAGATTTGCGGTCCGGTGTACTGGATATTGTAATCGGTACCCATCGACTGCTATCTAAAGATGTACAGTTTAAGGATTTAGGGCTCGTCATCATCGACGAGGAGCAGCGCTTTGGCGTCAAACACAAAGAAGCCTTAAAAACCAACTTTATCGGTGTGGATATGCTGACCTTGTCCGCCACGCCGATTCCCCGCACATTGAATATGGCAATGAGCGGTATCCGTGATATGTCCACCATCGAGCAGCCGCCCTTTGAGCGCCAGCCTGTGGAAACCTACGTCATGGAATACAACGCTCCCATTGTGGCACAGGCAATTAAAAAGGAACTGGCGCGCGGCGGTCAGGTGTATTATCTGCACAACCGGGTAGACACGCTGGAAGATACCGCGGCACGGATTTCCAAAATGGTACCGGGCGCACGCATGGGTCTTGCTCATGGCAAAATGAGCGAGGACGAATTGAGCAGCGTTTGGCAGCACCTGATTGACGGCGAAATCGACGTGCTGGTCTGCACAACTTTGATTGAAACCGGCATCGACGTGCGCAACTGCAACACCCTGATTATTGAGGATGCTGACCGAATGGGTCTGTCCCAGCTGTACCAGATTCGCGGACGTGTAGGTCGAAGCGGACGCAAAGCATACGCTTACTTTACCTTCCGCCGGGACAAAGTGCTGAACGATGTTGCCCGCAAGCGTTTGAACGCCATTCGGGAATTTACTTCGTTTGGTTCCGGTTTCCGCATTGCCATGCGTGACTTGCAGATTCGCGGTGCAGGCAGTCTGCTGGGTCATAGTCAGCATGGACACATGGAATCCGTCGGCTATGATTTGTATATTAAGATGTTGAATCAGGCGATTGCGCAGGCAAAGGGCGAGCCGATTCAGCACGATAAGAGCGAAAGCCTCATCGACATTCGCGTGGACGCTTATATCCCGGAAAAATATATTCCGGACAGCGAGGGCCGCATCGAAGCCTACAAGCGCATTGCTGCCATCCAAACCCCAGAGGATGCCGCCGACGTACTGGACGAACTCATCGACCGTTACGGCGATCCACCGCCGTCTGTCAGCAGTCTGGTCAGCGTTTCGCTGGTGCGTGTGCTGGCTGCAAGTTTGGGCGTATACGAAGTTACCCAGAAGAAGGATGTGCTGACCCTGTGGCTGAACGAGCTGAGCGTGGAAATGATTCGCAAGCTTCTGCTTGCCTGGGAGGGTCGTGTGGTGCCCGGCGCCGGTGCAAAGCCGTATCTGTCGATTACGTTGCATGACGACGAACAACCCTTGGCACTGTTGAAGGCTGTTTTGGAAAGCATGACCCAGCCCATCGACCAGCTGGACGAAGCATAATACAGATTTCATGTATTTTCTATAGCATCTGCGTCCATTTCGTGCTAAACTGGTATGCAGTATCATGCTGCCGACCCGCCGGGGCGGCAAGAAGGAGTTAAGATGAAAAAACGTATCATTGCTTTGCTGTGTGCTGCTGTTATGGCTTTGAGCCTGGCTGGCTGCACCATTTCCTCCACCCCCAGCACCGTTGGTACCATCGGTGAAACCGAAATCACCTCCGGTATGTATCTGCTGAGCCAGTATCAGGGTTACTTCTCTGCACTGGAAGCTGCTAACGCACAGACCCCCGCCGAGGGCGAAACCCTGCCTGCTTATGCACAGATGCCCGTGAAGGATTTCCTGAAGGAAACCATCACCGTCAACGATGAGGAAACTCTGGTTTCCGATTATGTCGCAGCACAGACCATGAAGAACATCCAGTACTTTGCTGCTGTGGATGCTGCTTTCACCGCGCTGAACGGCGAGCTGTCCGAGGAGGACATCGCTGCTGCAGATGCCAACGCACAGAGCATCTGGAGCGCAAACGAAGCGCTGTACAAGAAGAACGGTTTCAGTCTGGCTACCGTACAGCAGTATCAGTACTCTCTGAGCAAGGCTGACGCCCTGATGCAGCTGGTTTACGGCGAAAACGGCACCGAGGCTGTTTCCGACGATGAGCTGAAAGCACATCTGGACGAGGACCTGTGGTTTGTCTACTACTCTGCTGTTCCCGTGTACAACACCCAGAACTTCCAGATTACCGACGAGAACACCGCTAAGATCACCGAGATTTGCCAGAAGGCACTGGACGACTTCAATGCCGAAAAGGAAACCACCGATGACGTGTACCAGCTGTTCCGCAACAAGATGACCTCCGGTCTGCCCGCTGCATATGAAGCTCTGGGCAACACCTACGTTCCCGAAGCTGCACTGTCCAGCCAGCTGCTGAATGAGACTTCTCTGAATCAGTACTTCTCTGCTGAGTCCGCACAGAAGATTCGCGACCTGGAGAATGGCGAAGCTGTTATGCTGACCGATTCCGGTTTTGCGATCGAGCTGTACCAGCGTGTTGACCCTGTCGCTACCGGCGAGTGGGAGAACCTGCGCGAGACTGCACTGTACACCGTTTACGGCGAACATCTGCAGGATGCTCTGATCGAGTACGGCACAACGCTGGAAAGCAAGCTGGATGAGGGCGCAATGAACAAGCTGCCCGCAAACAAGATTATTCCTGCTCTGGGCTAATCGTTCGATTTTCTGAAACACAAAAGCGGCTGACCAATCGGTCAGCCGCTTTTCTTTTATTGTTGTGTCGTAATGTCGATTACCGTCAGCACTTTTTCCGCTACGGTGAACTTGATGTCATATCCAGCAAAGCTCAAACCATACACACGCTGCGGGTCATCCTGATAAGCAGGGCGGGGGTCCTGCGCCAGCACATCCAATGCAGACTGCCGCTTTTCCGCAGGCAGCTTTTCCAAAAGCGCATCCGGGCATTCCACGGTCAGGGCGTAATCCAGCTTTTGTGCGCCAAAACCACCGCGGGCATCCGGGTGGCTGTCCACATAAGGCAGGTAAGGTTTGATGTCATAGATGGGGGTTCCGTCCAGCAGATCAGCACCCGCTACCTTCAGCACAGGACCTTCCGGCGTATCCCAATCTACACCCACCAGCTTCACACAGGAAAGCCCCAGCGGATTCGGGCGGAAGGGGGAACGTGTTGCAAACACGCCCATGCGGGTATTACCGCCCAAACGGGGCGGACGCACGGTCGGGTGCCATGCAGTGTGCTTGTTGGCAGAGAACCGCCACACCAGCCACAGATAATCGTAATCCTCAATGCCGCGCAAAATTTCCGGGTCACGACATTCCGGTGTCAGCACGATACGGGCGGTCAAACTTTCAATCAGTCCGCTCTGACGAGGGATACCAAATTTTTCCGAAAAATCTGACCGGATATGAGCTACCGGTTCCATTACAAATGCTTCCTGAGACATACGGGCTCCTTTCGTGCCTGACACGCTTTTGCGAGCGCTGTTTTGGGTTTTATCATAACACACGGCATTGGTATCACGCAACTGCTTCCATACAATACAGCCGCTCTGCAAGCCGTACAACAAAAAAGCTCCGCCCACAAACGTGAGCGGAGCTTTTCATATTACGGGAATAATAGCCCAAGTCAGGAATTACTTCTTGACCAGGTACTTGCGCATATCCAGTGCACAAGCGAACAGGATGATACCGCCCTTGATAACGTAGATCAGGTCCTGGCTGATATGCATCATGTTCAGACCAACGAAGATCAGACGCAGCATCAGAACGCCGATGACAACGCCGCTGATCTTACCGATACCACCAACGAAGCTGACACCGCCGATGACACAAGCTGCGATAGCATCCAGCTCGTAGTTCAGACCAGTGTTTGCAGTGTTGGAAGCAACACGAGCGCCCTCGATGAAGCCGGTAACGCCGTACATTGCACCTGCCAGAGCGAAGACCATAACGGTGGTCTTGAATACGTTAACGCCGGAAACGCGGGCTGCTTCTTCGTTAGCGCCCAGAGCGAACATATTCTTACCAAAGGTGGTCTTGTTCCAGATGACCCACATAACAGCGGTCAGCAGCAGGGACATCCAAACGTAGTTGGGGATGGGAGTACCAGCAATCTTCAGGAAGCTGCCGGTGATGAATTCAGAGTAGGATGCATCCAGACCGGAAATTGCCATACCTGCGTTGTTGCCAGCCTTAACATACAGCAGCAGCATGGTAAAGACAATCAGCTGGGTGCCCAGGGTAACGATAAAGGGATGCAGTTTAAACTTTGCTACGAAGAAACCGTTGAAGCAGCCGATCAGAGCACCGATTGCCATAACACCCACCAGAACCAGCAGTACCGGGGGAGGTGTGATGTTCGGCCACATCTTGCTGGCTGCGTCCACAGCCTGCAGCAAAGAAGCGGAGATACATGCGGTCAGACCAACGATACGGCCTGCGGACAGGTCAGTACCGGTCAGAACGATACAGCCACCGATGCCCAGTGCGATCGGCAGATATACACAGGTCTGAGACAGAATGTTGATAATGGAAGACGGCTGAATGAACAGCGGGTTCTCAATTGCAATAACAATGATTGCGATTGCCATCAGAATCAGCAAGGCATTGTTCAGCAGGGTATCCTTTACTCGCTGAGCGGTCCAGGGCTTCTTTTCTGCCTGGGCAGCCTTCATCTTTTTTTCAAGCGTTTTGCTCTCGATACTCATTTTCGTGGTTCCTCCCCTTACACATACTTAGCCGCCAGAGTAAGGATCTCTTCCTGGCTAGTATTCTTTGCATCGACTTCACCAGCAACTCTGCCGCCGGACATAACGATGATACGGTCGCAGACACCCAGCAGCTCAGGCATTTCGGACGATACCATGATAACGCCCTTGCCAGCCTTTGCCAGGTCAATGATCAGCTGATAAATTTCGTATTTTGCACCGACATCGATACCGCGTGTCGGCTCGTCCAGCAGCAGGACTTCCGGATTGGTGAGCAGCCAGCGGCCAATGATGACCTTCTGCTGGTTACCGCCGGACAGGCTGCGGATCTGAGTCCGATAACTGGGAGTCTTGATGTGCATTGCATCAATGGCCCACTGGGTCTTATCGATCATCTTCTTGTCGCTCAGCCAGAAACCGCCGACCAGATAATCCTTCAGGCTGGAAATCACGGTGTTGTCCAGGATGCTGCGGATACCGAAAATACCGGTAGCGCGGCGCTCCTCCGTCAACAGAGCAAAACCGTTCTGAATTGCTTCCTTGGGATTCTTGTTCTGAATCTCCTTGCCGTGCAGCTTGATCGTGCCGCCCTCACGGGTCATAGCGCCGAAGATATTCTCCAGCATTTCGGTACGACCAGCACCGTCCAGACCTGCCAGACCCAGAATCTCGCCCTTATGTAACTGCAGGCTTGCATCCTTCAGCTGGGTGTACTTACCGGAAATACCCTGAACATCCAGAATAACATCGCCCACGACGTTATCCTTCGGCGGGAAGCGGTTGGTCAACTCACGACCGACCATCAGCTTGATGATTTCATCCATGCTGATAGAAGCGGTGTCGCGGGTTGCTACATACTGGCCGTCACGCATGATGGTGATTTCATCGGAAATCCGCTTGATTTCATCCATCTTGTGGCTGATGTAAATAATGCCGCAACCTCTGTCACGCAGCATATTGATGATGCGGAACAGATGCTCCACTTCCGTCTCGTTCAGAGAAGATGTGGGTTCGTCGAAAACGATAATCTTGGAATCGTAGCTGACCGCCTTTGCGATTTCCACCATCTGCCGCTGAGAAACAGGCAGGGTGCTCATAATCGCCTTGGGATCAACAGAAACCTGCAGGTCATCGAAGATTTCCTGCGTACGCTTACGCATCATTTTCTCATTGACCACCAAATGTCCAACAGTGGGGTAACGGCCCAGCCACAGGTTATCGGTAACCGTGCGGGTCAAAGCCTGGTTCAGCTCCTGATGCACCATTGCGACGCCGTTTTCCAGCGCCTCCTTGGAGCTCTTGAAGTTTACCTCTTTGCCGTCCAGCAGGATGGTGCCGCTGTTTTTAGCATAAATGCCAAACAGGCACTTCATCAATGTGGACTTGCCCGCTCCGTTCTCACCCATCAGAGCATGGACCGTACCCGGTCGAACCGTAAGATTTACATTATCCAGAGCTTTTACGCCCGGGAACTCCTTACAGATACCGCGCATCTCTAGCAATGCCGGCTGCTCCATAGTTTTCTCCTCCTTTATATGGTATCCTTTTCTGTCACTGTCGTGTGCGTGGCAGAAATCGGGGGTTGCGATTCACGAAAAAAGCGGGGCTACCCTTCCGGCAGCCCCGCTCCGTAAGTCAGTGCTTGGAAAAAGGATGTTTCAAACGCAAATTCCGCAATATTGCTTAATTAGCTCATCTTTGCGTAAGGAACGTTAATCTTGTTGACGCCTTCCTTGAAGTTGTAGTTCTCGGTGTTAGCCAGCAGATCTGCACCGTCGTTTACGTTCTTGACCAGGGTTGCGATGGTAGCAGCCATAGCCTCGCCGTCCTGCTTAACGGTACCGGTCATCTGGTTCTTAGCAATCTTGTCCAGAGCGGAGTCCATTGCGTCAACGCCGTAAACGGGGATGGTGGTAGAACCTTCCTTGCCGGTGTTGTAGCCCAGTGCTTGCAGAGCTGCGATTGCGCCCTCAGCCATGCCGTCGTTGTTAGCGATGATCAGCTCGACCATGTTGTTGTTAGCTTCGGTGTAGGAAGCCAGAATGGTGTTCATGTAGTCGGTAGCTGCCTGTGCAGACCATGCGCCGGTGGGGTCAACCAGGAACTTGTCAGCATTCTTGTCATCGTAGAATACCAGCTCGGGCAGACCAGCTGCAACCAGCTTCTTGTTTGCGTCTTCGACAGCAAACTTGGTACGGAACTCAGCTTCGTCGTTGCCTTCCTGGCCCTTGAACATGACGTAAGAAATCTTGCCGTCGCCGTTCAGGTCGGTCTTCTCGAAGTTTGCAGTCAGGTAATCACCGATCATCTCGCCCTGCATATGACCTGCTTCGGGAGCGTCGGTGCCGACGAATGCACATCTGTCATAGCTCTGAATGATGCTGTCCTCAACTGCACGGTTGAAGAAAATAACGGGGATGCCAGCGTCCTGAGCAGCCTTGACGACCTGCTTTGCAGCATCGGGAGAAGAGGTCTCAACGATGTTGACGATCAGCAGGTTAACACCGTTGGTAATAGCGGTGTTGATCTGGTCCATCTGCTGGCCCTGGTTGGTCTGAGCATCGAAGTTATCGAATGCGATGCCTGCGTCCGTCAGCTGCTTATCCAGAGCGGTACGAACGGTGGTGATGTAAGCATCAGCAAAGTTGTAATAGAAAACGCCAGCCTTAATGCCGGTTGCACCAGCTGCGCTGCTGTCGCCGCCAGCGGGGTTGTTTGCGGGGGATTCGCCGCTGTCACCACAAGCGGTCAGTGCCACTGCACTTGCAACGATAGCAGAAGCCTTCAGAAAACTACGACGAGAAATCTTTTCCATAATAAGTACCTTCCTTCAGTCTTATAAATTGGATGAGTCGATATTCACTTCTCGCGCGGAATGCTGCGCGATTCACTAGTCATAGTATAGTCTTTTCCCGGGTGGGTTGCAATCGAACAAATAGACAACTTTTCTGGATTTCTTTCAGCGCATTGTACAACGCTAGTCCTTTTTGTGCATCAATTATCCATACTGCACCACAACTGTTCATAGTTTTAATTCATATTCTTATTTCGTTTTGTGCAGTTTTTTGTCGTTTTGAAAAATCCACGTCACCGCCTTCCACCCTCGATTCCCACCGCACAGGGGCCTCAGCCCTGCTTTTTGCCGTTCGGATCATGCTTCATTAGTCTATATTGAAAATAAGCTGCACCCCCACAAAAAAAGTAAAATCCAGCGCTTTTTCCGCACTGAATTTCTTCATTTTTCCACTCCACAAATGAAATTTCCCGGCATTCTCTTATAGAGATTTTGTTTTCGACAGCAATTCCCGTGCTATAATAGAAAGAAAAAACGGAGGTTCACACAGTGAAACGAAGTGAGCTTTTACGAAAACTGTTTGTATCCACGCTGTACCTCAGCGCGTTCACCTTTGGCGGCGGTTATGTGATCGTCAGCCTGATGCAGAAAAAATTTGTGGAGGAATACCACTGGATCGAAGAAGGCGAAATGCTGGATCTGATTGCCATTGCCCAATCCTCACCCGGACCGATTGCGGTAAACGGCGCAATCGTGGTCGGCTATAAACTGGCGGGTGTAGTGGGCGCACTGACGGCGATTGTTTCCACCATTATTCCGCCGTTTGTCATCATCTCCATCGTTTCCGCCTTTTACACAATCTTCCGAAATAGCTTTATCGTGAGCAAAATGCTGGAAGGTATGCAGGCGGGTGTGGGTGCTGTGATTGCTTCGGTAGTGTTCCGTATGGCATCCGGTATTGTGTCCAGTAAGAATCTCTTTTCTATGGGTATCCTGATTGCCGCCTTTGCAGCGGTTTGTATTTATAAAGTAAACGTGGTGTATGTCATTCTGTCCTGCGCGGTGCTTGGTGCCGTTTACACCATTCTGATGCAAAGGAGAAACCATCTATGAGCATTTATCTACAGCTGTTTCTCAGCTTTCTCCAAATCGGCGCACTCAGCTTCGGCGGTGGATATGCTGCGATTCCTTTGATTCAGAATCAGGTCGTTGATACTCATAGCTGGATGTCCATGGCAGAATTTACCGACCTAGTCACCATTTCTGAAATGACACCCGGTCCTGTCGCCATCAATTCTGCTACCTTTGTGGGTATCAAAATCGCCGGTCTGCCGGGTGCGCTGGCTGCTACGCTGGGTTGCGTCCTGCCGTCCTGTATCATCGTGATGCTGATTGCCAAGCTCTACTTAAAATATCGGGATATGTCCCTGTTGCAGGGTATTCTGGGTGCATTGCGACCCGCTGTTGTTGCCATGATTGCTTCGGCAGGTGTTTCCATTTTGATTTCCGCTTTCTGGGGCAGCACCGCTGCCATTGCGCTGGCAAACACCCACTGGCATCTGGTAGCTATCTTTGCCGTCTGCCTGCTCCTATTAGAAAAGTACAAGATGAATCCCATTGTGGTTATGCTATCCGCCGGCGTAATGAACCTGATTTTCTCATTGGTCATCCGCTGACAACCTCATCCCCAGAAACAAAAGAACCACTCCGCCTCTGTCTTTCTGACAAAGGGGAGCGGTTTTCTTTTTGCTTATTTCAGATTTGCAAGCGGCTGTGCATAGTCCAGTACGAACTGACAAATACCGTCAATATCGTCCAACCCAAAAACAGGTACACCCTGCAGGGTTTCATCATCTGTCACCACAGCAAGGTAATGTTCCGGCGGATAGGGCAATCCCTTGCCGGTTGCTTTGCGGCAAATGCCGATTTGGGGGAGTTTTTCCTGCTTGTAGCCCTCCACCAAAATCAAATCCACGTCATGCACCATGGCGATATTGTCATAGAGCGTGCGGGGGCGCTGTTCGATGACAGCTGTTTTTTTCGGCGAGGAAACAATGGTCATGTCGGCACCCGCATGAGTAAACCGCCAGGAGTCCTTGCCCTCATGGTCGATTTCAAAATCGTGCGCATCGTGCTTGATGACGGCAAGACGCAAGCCCTGCGCCTTCAATTTCAGCACCAGCTTTTCTACCAGCGTGGTTTTACCCGTGCCGGAAAATGCAGCAAATCCGATAATTCTGGGAGTATCCATGGTATGCCTTTCCTGTATCAGGAAGCCGTTAGTTCAGCTCGGTTTCCACGACACATTCATTCTTGATTTTTCCTACCAGGAACTGGAGCGCATCAATCACGCGCGGGCGGATATCGCCGCCAATCAGCACATACATGATATCATCGCCTGCATCCAGCTGACCTTCGTTCAGCCAAACCCTTACATAATAAATACCATCCAAGGCACGCGCCTGCTCTACTGCATCGTTCAGCTTGGCAGCGTCGTAAGAAAAGTTCATACCAACAACCGGCTTAGTATCTTCTGCGCCATTGCGCACCATTGCCTTTGCGGTTTCACGCACGGTGCCATTATGGAACAGATACATACCAACCTTGCCGGCATCCGGTTCGGCTTTTGCTTCTTTGATCCACTGATCCATCGAAGGGGAAATCTTTTTGCTCATCGTTTTCCTCCTTTATTTCACCGGAGCAGCACAGTCTGCCGAACCCTCCGAGCAGAGCATATCCAAGCCGTGACCAATCGCACCAATCACAGACAGGATATTTTCTTTCGCAGCTTTTTCGCTGCCCGGCAGGTTGACAATCAAACTGCGTCCGCGAATACCAGCTGCGCTGCGGGACAGGCAGCCACGGGGGGTAACCTGCATACTTGCTGCACGCATTGCTTCAGGGATGCCGCGGGTTTCCCGCTCCACCACTGCCAAAGTAGCTTCCGGCGTGATATCACGGGGAGAAAATCCCGTACCGCCGGTGGTGACAATCAAAGTGATTTTCCGCTCATCACAGCAGGCAATCAGTTCGCTTTCGATTTCTGCCTTTTCGTCCGGGATGATGCTGGTGTACTGTACGTCGTAGCCTTTCTCTTTCAGGATGGCTGCTACTGCGGGACCGCTGGTGTCCACACGCTCACCACGAGCGCCTTTGTCGCTGACGGTAATCACTGCTGCTGTATATGCCATAATTATGCTTCCTCCCGCTCAAAATCGCCATGAACGCCGCCGGTCTTGCGCAGCAGACGAATGTCGGAAATGACGATATCCTTCTGGATTGCCTTGCACATATCGTAAACGGTCAGTGCTGCCGTAGATACAGCGGTCAGCGCTTCCATTTCCACGCCTGTACGGCCTGCGCAAGAAACCGTTGCTTCGATTTCCACGCTGTAACGGGTTTCATCCAGCCACAGCTTCATGTCGATGCCGTTTACCTGAACCGGATGGCACATGGGGATCAAATCCGGGGTACGCTTGGCGCCCATAATGCCAGCTACCTGTGCCACCGTCAGCACATCGCCCTTTTTCATGCCGCCGGTGCGGATGCGCTCAAAGGTTTCGGGGCTGACCAGCACGCGTGCGCCAGCAGTTGCCTCGCGGCGGGAAGGATCTTTTTCGCCCACGTCCACCATCTTTGCGCGACCCTGGTCGTTAAAATGCGTAAAATCGTCCATATTCTGTACCATATCGTACCACTCCTATTTTCTTGCAGTGTCGGCGCAAATCAGCCGCCGATCTGGTTCATATTGCGTCCCGCCTGACTGCGGTGATCGATGGAAAGTTCATCATGTTCTTCGGGTTTTGCACCGATTGCGCGCTGGAACTGGCGCAGCATCTGCTCCCGATCCAGACCCTTGATGTTAAATTCTTCTGCCGAATGCAGACAGGGTTTCAGCTTGCCGTCTGCGGTCAGGCGAATGCGGTTGCACTGGGAGCAGAACTTGTTGCTCACCGGGCTGATCAAACCCACATTACCCAGCGCACCGGGCAGGCGATACAGTCGTGCTACACTGCCGTCTGCATCCTGCGGGACAGCGTCCGGCAGATGGTCCAATACTACCGTATTGGGCAGGTAAGCCTCCGGGCCAAAATCACCGCCGTCATACATGGGCATCAGCTCAATGAACCGCACATCTACCGGGTATTTCTTGGTCAGATCGGTCAGGGCAACGATTTCGTCATCGTTAAAGCCGCCAATCAGGATGGCATTGATTTTCACATGTTCAAAGCCAGCATCCAGCGCAGCGTGAATACCTGCCAAAGCCTGATCCAGATGACCGATGCGGGTAATGCGATGGTACTTTTCCGGGTTCAGTGTATCCAGACTGATGTTAATGCGGTTTACGCCTGCTTCTTTCAGGGGCTTTGCCAGTTCGGACAGGGCAATGCCGTTGGTAGTAATGCCCACATCCTCAATACCGGGTACCGCTGCGGCACGACGGCAAATAGAAACGATATTCTTTTTCACCAGCGGTTCACCGCCTGTGATACGCACTTTCGTTACACCCAGAGATGCTGCGGTTTCTACTGCCGCAATCATTTCATCTTCCGTGAGCATTGCTTCGTGGTCTTTTTTGCAGATGCCGTCCTCCGGCATACAGTAGCGGCAGCGCAGGTTGCACAGCTCCGTTACCGACAAACGCAGGTAAGTTACACGGCGTCCAAATGTATCAATCATCTTAGTATCTCCCAAATGTACAAGTCGGGAAGTGGCACACCTTGCACATACGGCAAAGGCCGCCATCCTCCAGACGAATCAAATCCTGTTTGGTCAGCTTGTCGCCGGTAAAAATCTGCGGCAACAGCACGTCAAAAATTGTGGTGGGCAGGCTGATTGCTGCACCCGGTACGCCCAGAATTGCCACATCATCCTTATAAGCCACCAGCGTCATATTACCCGGCTGTGCGGGCACGCCATGGGTGATAATATCTGCACCCAGATTGCGGATTGCGGTAGGGGTCAGATCGTCCGGGTCTACCGACATACCGCCGGTGAAAATCAGAATATCGGCACCCTCGTCCAGATACTTCTGACCCGCAGCGGTAATCATATCCAAATCGTCGTCACAGATGGTTACACCCAGAATTTCGCTGGGGTACTGCTTCATCTTGTGGCGCACTACAGGTTCAAATTTGTCCTGAATGCGTCCGGTGTAAACTTCCGAACCGGTCACGACCACGCCTACCTTTTTGTGCTGGTAGGGGCGCAGATCCAGCAGCTTCTGATCTTTGCACAGCGCTTCTGCCTGAATGATCTGCTCTTCTTTGGTCACCAGCGGTACAATGCGCATAGATGCCAGACGGTCGCCTGCTTCTACCGGGAAATGATCCGGCAGCGTGCAAATGGTAATATCTCCAATGGAATTGATCTGGTGCAGCAGAGCCGTATTCACACGGAACATACCACGGGTATCTGCCATCAACAGAACCTTGCCCTCAGAGGGTCCGTTGCAGTGTGCGCCTTCTACAGGAGCCATCGCAGCCATGCGGCGTGCGCAGTCTTCTTCGTGGATTTCTCCGGCGTTTTCTTCCCAGACAAACACGGTACGCTTGCCGATGTCCAGCAGCTTGGGAATGTCTTCTTTCTGAATCACATGACTGCGCTTAAAAGCTGCGCCCTTAAATCCGTCATACATCGCTGTGATATCGTGGCACAGTTCCATGCCCACAGCATCTTCTACCTTGACTTTTTTCATAACAGAAATCCTTTCAGCGTTGTATCTTTCGGCACGGGACCGCTGCCCGCCGGGACGATTGCCATTACATTGCAGTTGATGGTACTGCTCAAAATTACGTTGCCCTGATCCTGCGGCAGATGCATCCGCACCGTACCATCCGACAAATCCAGCCGACCGCGCAGCAGGCGGGTCTGGGGGCTCTTTTTGCGGAAATCCTCGTTCAGGGTCACATTGATTTCCCGATAACCGGGCTGGCGGTAACCAGCCATCTTGCGCAAGGCAGGCAACGCCACCGCATAGAAATTGGTCATGGAGGAAGCGGGATTACCGGACAAGCCGCAAACTGCTTTGCCATCCTTTACGCCGTAAGCGCAAGCCATACCGGGCTTGAGCGCCACACCACGGAACAAAATCTCAATGCCTGCGCGCTCCATTGCGTCCGGGGTCAAATCATAATCGCCCACCGAAACACCGCCGGTAGAAATCACAGCGTCACAGCTCTCCAAACCCTGACGGAAACGCGCTGCGATTTTCTCCACATCGTCGCCCGCCAGACCCAGATAAACCGGCTCAAAACCAGCATGGCGCAATGCAGTTTCTAAAGTATGGCGGTTGGAGTTGCGAATCTTACCGGGGCGCAGTGCTTCCTCTGCTTCGATTACTTCGTTGCCAGTGGAAAGAATACCCACCCGCAATGTGCGATACACCAAAGGCTGGGTTACACCCTGCGAAGCCAAGGTACCGGCTGTGCCTGCATCAATCACATCGCCCTTTTGTGCCAGCACTTTACCGATTTGTACATCTTCGCCCATGCGGACAATGTTCGCGCCGGATTTGTAGGCACGCAGCAGCGTAACCTGCTGGGCATCAAAACGAGTGCCCTCATACTTGCATACCGCATCTGCACCCTGCGGGATCGGCGCACCCGTCAGAATCTTTACCGCAGTACCTGCTGTAACCGTTTTGGTGGGAACCGCACCTGCGGGTACTTCCTCCAAAATCGTCAGCGTGACCGGGTTTTCCTCCGAAGCCTGTGCCGAATCCTCTGCACGGAAAGCATATCCATCATAAGGGGAACGATCGAACGGGGGAATATTTTCTGCTGCCGTCAAATCGTTTGCCAAAATGCGTCCGCCGCACTGGTCAATCGCAACCAGTTCTGTATTCACTACAGAAACTCGGTCCATCAGCAGCGTTTGCGCCGCCTTAAAATCCAGATGACCCATACTTCTCACTCCTTTAACCGCTGGAGCCGTGCTGCAGGCAGACAAATCCGCTGGATTTCGCCACGCAGCTTGCTCCACTCTTCTTTATCTACTTCCCAAATCAGGGGCGTCGTATTTTCTGCACCGCAAGGGCGCAGCAGCAGCGTCACCGAGAAGGGATTTTCAATTTCTTCTATTACCTGACACAAAACACTGTTTTCACCGTCACCGGGCACGATATCCTGCGCCCGAATACCGACAAACGCGCAGTTCGCCGCATCTGTTGTCAGTTCTATGCCCCAATCCTGCGCCAGAATCTGATTTTCACCCAAAGGCTGTACCCGGGAAATATTCCGGCAGCCCGTCAGGATGGCACCGTTGCGGGTCTGGGGCTGGGTAAAGATTTCTTTTTTCATGCCGATAGATTCCACATGACCTGCCGCCATCACTGCCACACGCTGAGATAGGCGGTACACTTCATCCTGACTGTGAGAAACCATGACTACAGGCTTACCAAAGCCCTGCACAATGTTGCGCACCTCGTCTTCCATCTGAAAGCGCAGATGGCTGTCCAGCGCAGAAAATGGTTCGTCCAGCAAAAGCACTTCCGGTTCATTCACCAGAATGCGTGCCAATGCTGTGCGCTGCTGCTGACCACCGGAAAGCTGGTGTGGATGCAGTTTTTCCAGCCCATCCAGACGCATCCGGTGAATCATCTCTGCGGTGGCTTGTTTGGCTTGTGCCTTGCAGCGAACACCTGTGGCAATATTCTGTTCCACTGTCATATTGGGGAACAGCGCATACTGCTGGAATAGATATCCCACACGCCGCTTTTGGGGCGGCAGGTTGATGTGTTTTTCCGAATCGAACAGGGTCACGCCGTCCAGCGTGATGCGACCCCGGTCAGGCTTGCAGATACCGGCAATACACTTCAGCGTCATGCTTTTTCCGCATCCGGAAGCACCCAGCAATGCCAACACGCCGCCATCCGTTTCAAAAGCAACCTTCAAATGAAAATTGCCCAAATCTTTTTGAATATCTACTGTAAGGGACATCAGGCAGACCTCCCTTGCGTTGTTTTCTTTTTCTCCAGCATATTCACCGCCAGCAGAACCACTGCCGAGATTGCCATGTTAATCATCACCCAGCGGAACGCCAGCGCATCATTATTGGTGCGCCACAGCTGATACACGGTAGTGGAAATGGTCGCGGTACGTCCCGGCGTATAACCGGCAATCATACTGGTTGCGCCATACTCGCCAAGTGCACGGGCAAATGCCAGCACGGTACCCGCAATGATGCCCTGCTTACAGGCAGGCATCCGAATCCGCCAAAAGATATATGTATTGGAAAGCCCCAGCGTCTGACCGGAATATGCCAGCGTTTCGTCAAAGGCTTCAAATGCACCGCGCGCTGTACGGTACATCAAAGGGAAGATAACCACCACGGTTGCAAAAATTGCCGACCACCATGTCATGGTCAGGCGCAAATCGAAATGCTCCAGCATCCAAGCACCCACGATTCGTTTGGGACCTAAAATGCGCAGCAGCAGATAGCCCACAACCGTGGGCGGCAAAACCAGCGGCATAGTCAATATTACATCCAAACTGCCTTTTACCAGACTCGGTGCTTTCGCAATGGTATATGCGGCGAAAATCCCCGCAAAAAACACAATGATGGTACTGATTCCCGCAATGCGCAGCGAGTTCCAAAGCGGATACCAATCCATACGCCATCCCTTCTTTCCTAACGAAATGGGAGAAAACCCTATTCTCTCCCATCTATTGCAGGCTGTGGCAATCCGGAATTGGCGCTCGCAACTTTGCCAAAAAAGAAAAGCCCGCCTTGTGCAAGACGGACAATACAATCACATAACAGAACGAATCTGCCAACCGTATCCTTTTCCGTCTTCTTTTCATAATGGAAGGCTTTGCTGTTTCCGGCAAAACCCAACAGCGTTCGGCAGCCATAACAAAATGCCGTAGGCGTGCCGACTCGAAGACAATATTTATTGTTTCAAATTTATCATAACTTGTCAACTCTTTTCCCTTACGATTTTCCTTTTTCTGACAAAAAATCACCGTGCTTTTGGAGATACAAAAGACCCGGCGTCAAACAACGCCGGGTCTGTAAAATATCCTATTTTATCGGGAAAGTGCTTTCCCCGCATCAAGACAAGAAATAAATCGCAACGTCCTCATTTTCATAGTCAGCAGTCAATCCGCTGGGCGCATTTCCCGGCCATGCTTTGGCATACACCAGACAGGTCACGCCCTCCTGCTTTGCAAGGCTGCGAATGGTATCTTCGCTTGCATCTGCAGCAAAAAACGCTTCATTGACCTCACATTTATAGTCAACGACCTTTTGGTCCACACCCATGTTGGTCACCGCATATGTCCATCCTTCCATATAAGCCTGTACGCCGGACAAGCCGCTGTAACAGTTGCTGATGCCATCATTTCCATCCGGAGCGCCACCTGTGCGATTGGTTGCGAAAACCGTTTCCGCCGATGCGTGCTCTTTCAGGTACAGCATGGCTTCTTCATCACTGGCTGACACACGGCCTGTAGAAGCCGTATTTTCCGTTAAGCCCATGGTCTGCTGCAACACCTGAATTCCCTGCGTGGAATAAACCGCAATCATATAACCGCCTGTAATCACAGAGATGCCCAGACAGATCCAAATCGGCCAGGTGAAATACCATTTCTTTTTCAGGATCGGCAGCTGCTCTACTGCCAGCAATGTGATGACAATGATACTCAGCAGCGCAAAATATACCTGACTGGAACTGCTGTGATAGAACAGGTGATATGCCATAAAACCACCCACTACAACACCATTGCAGAGGATGCGTGTGGGGTCCAGCCGGAACAGATGC
The DNA here is from genome assembly GCA_937880095.1 of uncultured Faecalibacterium sp. Classification (GTDB taxonomy): domain Bacteria; phylum Bacillota; class Clostridia; order Oscillospirales; family Ruminococcaceae; genus Faecalibacterium. Next base: position 79,768 of record CALFLK010000025.1, read on the forward strand.
CGGATAGAGTGCGGCAGCGACGTGAGCCAAAGAGAAAACTGGAAGGGAACCATGCAAAATGCGTTGACAACGGCAATCAATGCCAGCCACACATAACCGGAAATCGGCAGCATGACGCACAGCTTATCGGTAAACGGACTCAAGAAGCGGTAAGTCACGCTGTTCTGTACCGCAAAAAGCGTAAACTTCATACTGTTATTGGCGCCCGCCGCAAACAGGAATTGATAGATTCCGATAAAAATGACTACTACGCCTACCAGCGTCAATATCGCCTTGCCATAGTTGGGTTTCTGGAACAACAGCACCAGCAGCATGGTGATCACAAAGGCGCACAAAATGATTGCTGCCTGCGGTCCTTTGCTGAAGGTCAGCACGAAAAATGCAGCAAACAGGGACAAGAGATACACGCCATGGACTGCAAACTTTTTCCGGGCAATCACGGTAAACAAGCTCAAAAATACGCAGATATAAACCAGCGCTGTCGCCTGTGCATTGATATTGGTGACAAGGTGTTTCAACAGCGTATTTGCAAAAATGCTGTTGCGCTCGTTCGCAACTGCCCACATGGATGCACACTGGCACAAAAACAGCACATAAACCAGCGCGTGGGTCATTTTGTCTTTTTTCTCGCCGTAGTAGCACTTGCCTAAACCACACAGTGCTGCCAGCTCTGCTGCCAAAAAGAGCGGACCGGAAAAGAATACCGTAATATCATAGGTGCTTGCACCACTGACCAGATGCAGCGCCGCTGTCAAAAGCTCGGTAAAATAATGATAGGAGAACCGCACATTTTCAAAGCGAATATCCTCTGCGGGAAATGCTGCACTCAGTGCGCTGGAATTTCCCACATTCCACAGCATATCGCGGCTCAAATCTGCCGCTCCGGCTGCCATCGGGTGCGGATTCTGTGCGCTCATAGTCAGTGCAAAAAACAAGCACAGCAGCGCCCACAGCACAACGCCGTTTTCCCACACTTCCAGTTTCGGCTTTTTCTTTTTTCTGGCGCACAGCACAAGATACACCAGCGAAACTGCCAGCGGTACTGTGCGGAGCAGCCACAGGATCTGCAGACGCACCGACAGACAGTGCATCAGCGCAAGGAACCCAGTACCATACAACAGCACCAGCGAACTATGCAGCCGAGAATCCTGTATTCCGCTCCAGTCTGCGAATGCCATGCCGGGTATGACCACATAGAAAAGTGCAGCCAAAAAGAAAGCTGTCATCGAAAGCATATTTGCGCCGCTTACTGCCGCAATATACAGGTAACCCAATAAGGAAACACAAACGACAATTGCTTTTATCGTGCGCTTTCCATTCCATTTTCCTTTTAACATTTCCGCCATCATAGACATCCTACCCATTTACCCCGATTGCTTTTTTACCGTCCGCCACACGTCCGCAATGCTGAAACAGACTACGATAACAAACAAGAAAACCATCGGATTCCGCCGATGGTTTTCTCTGCCTTTTACGCAACAAAAAAGCCGAACAAATTCCAAAACAGAATTCGTTCGGCTTTTCTTTTATGGTGGAGAATTAGGGATTCGAACCCCAGACCCCTTGCGTGTGATGCAAATGCTCTAACCAGCTGAGCTAATCCTCCATTTGGGAACAGAAATATTATACCACTGCATACAAGGGATTGCAAGCCCTTTTTCCAAAAAGCCAACCGGGGCAAACAACAAAACGCCCCCCGCAAAATTGCAGGGGGCGTTCTTATCCTATTTTATGCTGCGGAGCAAATCAGCGCTCGGTAGCAATGGGGAAGTCGATGATCTTCTTGGGGCACTTTGCCACACAGATACCACAGCCGGTGCACTTGTCGTAATCGATGCGTGCAACCATGTCGACAACCTTGATTGCCTCTTCGGGGCAGGAACGCTCGCAAATACCGCAAGCGATGCAAGCAGTATTGCATTCCTTCATAGCGACAGCGCCCTTCTCGTGGTTAGAGCAGCTGACCATCGGCTGGTTCAGCATGGTAGACAGGAAGATCACGCTCTTGGGGCAAGCTTCCTTACAAGCGCCACAGCCGGTGCACTTATCCGGATCAACGGAGGCAACGCCGTCCTTGATGGAAATTGCGCCGAACTGGCAAGCCTTCACACAGTCACCCAGACCCAGGCAAGCATACTGGCAAGCCTTGGGGCCGCCGTACAGCTTGCTTGCAGCAGCACAGGTCTGCACGCCAGCATAGTCGAACTTGGTCTTGCAGTTTTCGCTGGTGCCCTGGCAGCCAACGTATGCGCGCTTTGCCTTCATATCGCCGCCAGCAACGCCCATGATTGCAGCAACAGCCTTTGCGCAATCTGCACCACCGGGTGCGCACTTGTCGCAGGGGACACCGTCCTCAACGACAGCCTTTGCGTAGTCTGCGCAGCCTGCGTAACCGCAGCCACCGCAGTTTGCGCCAGCCAGAACGTCGGTAACTTCCGCAATACGGGGATCCTCATATACGGACATATACTTAGCAGCCACGACCAGAATCACAGCGCCCAGAATGCCGATCAGGGTCACGAGAATAATTGCAAAAACAATACCATTCATAATCTCAGACCCTCCCTTAAACAACACCGAACAGGTTTTCGACCAGACCGCCGAAGCCCATGAAGCTCATGCTGGTGATAGCAGCAGCAACCAGCGTGATGGGCAGACCCTGGAAGCAAGCCGGGGGATTTGCCATCTCAACGCGCTTGCGCACGCCGCTGAACATGGTCATAGCCAGCATGAAGCCCAGACCTGCGCCCACTGCACAAGCCATAGCCTCAGCAAAAGCAACGCCGAAACCGTAGGTAGCTACGTCAGCTGCGTAGTTATCCACGTTCAGAACGGTAACACCCAGAACAGCACAGTTGGTGGTAATCAGGGGCAGGTAAACGCCCAGGCTCTTGTACAGCGGGGGCATATACTTCTTCATCACGATCTCAATCAGCTGAACCAGAACAGCGATGATCAGGATGAAAACGATGGTCTGCAGGTACTCCAGACCGTAAGCATTCAGAACATAGATCTGGATGGGGAAGGTAACCGCAGTAGCGATGCTCATGACAAAGATAACTGCCAGAGACATACCTACAGCAGAGTTCAGCTTTTTAGAAACGCCCAGGAAGGGGCAGATGCCCAGGAACTTAACCAGGACGTAGTTGTTGACCAGGATCATGCTGAAAACGATCGAGGCGAGTTTAATAGCCAGATTCATTTACAATTACTCCCCTTTCTCCACAGCACAGCCGATTTTGCGTTCAATCTTGTTGTTGGTGCGATTTTCGAACCAGACAACCAGAGCCATCAGCAGACCAAAGGTCATAAAACCGCCGGGAGCGCTGGTCATCAGGCTGAAGCGGGGGATGCTCTCAGGAATCACGGTGAAGCCCAGCCAGGTGCCTGCGCCCAGGATCTCACGAACCGTAGCCATAGCAACCAGAGCCAGAGTAAAGCCTGCGCCCATGCCCAGACCGTCCAGTGCAGAATCCAGAATGGTATTCTTGCAAGCGAACATCTCGGCACGGCCCAGAATGATGCAGTTAACAACGATCAGAGGCAGATAAACGCCCAGAGCGGTATCCAGATCCTCTGCGTATGCCTTGACCAGCATCTGCACAACGCTGACGAAGCCAGCGATGATAACGATGTAGCACGGCAGGTGAACCTTGTTGGGGATTGCCTTGCGCAGGGCAGAAATTGCCATGTTGGAACAAATCAGAACCAGCGCAGCAGCAATACCCATGCCCAGTGCATTAGAAACAGCAGTCGTAACAGCCAGGGTGGGGCAGGTGCCCAGAACCAGACGCAGGGTCGGGTTTTCTTTCACCAGACCATTGGTGACAATGCTCATTTTGCTCTTATTTTCAGTTTTAGCAGCCATGGTTTATGCAGCCTCCTTTGCATTCAGCTCGACGAAGCATTCCAGCGCATGGTTAACAGCCTCGACAACTGCGGTGCTGGACACGGTAGCGCCGGACAGACCATCCACGCCATCCTCATGCAGAGTGACAGAACCGGACTTGCCTTCCAGAGATGCTGCAAAAGGCTCAGCGTCGGTGCCGTCCCACAGGCGAGCGCCGTAACCAGCAGTCTCACCGTTCTCCAGGAAAGCGACCTTGCGAATCACGCCTTCGCCATCCATCACGACCAGTACAGGCACATCGCCGCCGAAGCCCTTGCCGGTAGCGGTGACAGCATAGCCAGCACCGTTAGAAGCCTTCTTGGCTGCGGTAACGTTTGCGGTGGTAACAGTAACGTCTTCAAAAGCACCTTCTGCTTCGGGCAGAGCCTCAGCAATCAGGGCATCGGTATCCATCTTGGGTTCTTCTGCGGGAGCTACGCCGTTAGCCAGCTCATTGTAGCAGTTCAGTGCGCTGTTGACAGCCTTAATTGCTGCGGTGCTGGAAATGGTAGCGCCGGAAATGCCGTCCACGCCATCCTCGTGCAGAGCAACAGAGCCGCTCTTGCCAACCAGAGATTCTGCGAACTTCGGGCCGTCTTCGCTGCCGTCCCACATACGCTTACCAAAGCCTGCGGACTCTTCGTTCTGCATGAAGCTGACATTCAGGATCACGCCGTCGTTATCCATAGCAACGATAACGGGCACATCGCCGCCAAAGCCCTTGCCGGTAGCCTGAATGCACCAGCCGGAACCGTTGGAAGCTTTCTTTGCTGCCACGATGTTTTCGGTAGTAGCCTGCTCGGTCAGATCGTCGAACTGACCTTCTGCTTCAGGCAGAGCAGCTGCATAAACAGCATTTGCCTTAGCTTCCTTGTTTGCTGCGATAACCGGAGCAGTCAGGCTGTTGGTAACAGCCAGCAGTGCGCTGGTGATCAGGCAGATCACAGTCAGAACAACGACAGGCTTTACCAGCTCGTTCCAAGTTTCGTTATTTTTACTCATTTGTCGCTGTCCTCCTTCTCTGCCTTAGCCTTGGTCTTTACGGGCTTTACATAGCCGTAAGGAGTCTGGACGGTCAGATCATTGATGTAAGGCACCAGCAGGTTCATCAGCAGGATTGCGAAAGAAACGCCTTCTGCCATGTTTGCCCAGGTGCGGATTGCAAAGGTCAGCAGGCCCAGACCCAGACCGAACACCAGCTTGCCCTTCAGGGTAAACGGGCTGGTGACGTAGTCGGTAGCCATGAACACAGCACCGAAGATCAGGCCGCCGCTCAGGATGTTAACCAGGCTGCCGCGCAGACCCATGCCGGCAATCAGATCCAGCACGAAAACGGTACCAACGTAGGTAACAGGGATAACCGGGCTGATGGTGTGGGTTGCAACCAGATAAACAAAGCCGATCAGGATTGCGATGATGCAGACTTCACCCATGGTGCCGCCATGCACACCGAACAGCAGGTCCACCAGGGACAGCTTTGCGGGGTTGCCAACCTGCAGGGGAGTAGCGGAAGCCAGCTGGTCAACAGCAGCATCCGGGAACACCCACTTGGTCATATAACCGGTATAGCCGGAGAACAGTGCAATACGGCCTACCAGAGCAGGGTTTGCAAAGTTCATGCCCAGACCGCCGAACAGCTGCTTGACCACAACAATAGCGATCAGGGAACCAACCACAGCCATCATCATGCTGATAGCCAGATCTTCGCCGGGAGCGGGCATATTCAGAGCCAGGATCAGACCGGTAACAACGGCGGACAAATCGCCGATGGGGTTTGCCTTCTTCAGCAGCTTGCAGTACAGCCATTCAAAGCCCACGCTGGCAATCACTGCAGTAGCAATGACAACCAGGGTCTGCCAGCCAAACAGCACAGCAGAAGCTACCACAGCGGGCAGCAGGGCCAGGACCACGTTCAGCATCAGGCTCTGGGTGGTCTCCGGTGCACGGAAGTGCGGGGAGGCGGAAACGATGCGTTTGGTCTCCATTATTTCTTGCCTCCTTTGGTCTCAGTCAAATAAAAGTCTTTTGCCATGGTCATCATCTGGGTGACCGGGCGCTTTGCCGGGCAGACAAAAGAGCAGCTGCCACAGGTAAAGCAGTAATCAGCGTGCAGCTTGCCCAGTTCAGCCACGTCCTTGCGGTTGAAAGCATCTGCAACAGAAACGGGCTGCAGGCCCAGCGGGCAGTATTCCACGCAACGGCCGCACTTGATGCAGGGGTTGATGGTTTCGGGCTTTGCGCTCTCCATGCTCAGCATCAGATATCCGCCAGCCGTCTTGGTGGTGGGAGCAGTCAGGTCTGCCAGAGCAGCACCCATCATACCGCCGCCGCTGACGACCTTGCCCAGCTCGACGCCTTCCTTGACGCCAGCAAAGTCCAGCACTTCCTGAATGGAAGTACCAACGGGAACGTCCACGTTGCAGGGATTTGCACAAGCGTCACCGTCCACGGTGATGCGGCGTGCAACCAGAGGCATACCGGTTGCCAGATACTTGCCCAGCGTGGAAACGCTGGTCACGTTCATAACAACAGCACCTGCATCAGCGGGCAGACCGCCGCGAGGCACTTCACGACCCAGGCACTTCTCGATCAGGATCAGCTCTGCACCGGTGCCGTACACTGCGGGCAGCGGATGCACGGTGATTTCGGGCATATCCTTGGTCAGGCGGGTCAGCAGATCGATTGCTTCAGGCTTGTTGTTCTCGATGCCGATGACGCACTTGGGAATACCAGTGTACTTCAGCACAGCGGAAATACCGGACAGAACGGTATCGCTGTTGTCCAGCATCTCGCGGTTGTCGCTGGTCAGCAGGATCTCGCACTCGGATGCGTTGATCAGCAGCGTATCAACAGGCTGCTTGGGCTGCAGCTTAACGTCAGCCGGGAAGCCAGCGCCGCCCAGACCGACCAGACCGCAATCACGGACAGCCTTCAGGAAGCTCTCTTTGTCAGTAACGACCGGAGGCTGAACAGCCGGGTCAACCGTCTGCTTGCCATCGGTAGTGATGACGATAGAATCACACACACGGCCGTTTGCCATGGTCCAGGGCTCAATAGCCTTGACCGTACCGGAAACGCTGGAGTGGATGTTTGCGGACACAAAGCCGCTTGCTTCACCAATCAGAGTGCCTACGCAAACCTCGTCGCCCTTTTTCACGACCGGCTTTGCAGGCGCACCGATATGCTGGCTCATCAGGATACGAACACTTTCGGGCAGGGGCAGCTGTACGGATTTCATACCAGCTGTTGCCTTATCGTGCGGCACCTTTGCGCCCAGCGCGGAACGCTTCAGTTTTTTGAACATGGATGACACAATCCCCCATTCTTGCTTATCTCTTTGCCCCAACAGGTAGTGCAGGGCGCACTTCCCCCTTGGGACAACTACCACTTAACATATCTATTCTACGGATTTCTATTCGTCAAGTCAACGTATTTTTCGGCAAATACGACAAAATTTTCTCATTGTATTATGGCAATTTTTTGTCAAAGTCCTTTTCATCTCTTTTTTTGTTCACAATAGTCAGTTTCTTCTCTCAATTTTGATTTATTTTTGCCATGCGTTTTTGCTTTGCGTCTGTGTTTGCTTTATGGTATACTAAATAAGTAGTATTTCCATCCGTATAAAGGGAGGCGTTCGATTCATGAAAAAACTGCTGCAGCTGTTGTTTGCTGTAATCGCCTTGGTTTCTGCTGTTCTGGGGCTGATGTTGTTGTGCAAAGAGAAAAAGAAGGACGACGAATATCTGACCCTTTATGACGATTCTCATCCCCACACGGGAAACTGACCAGAAAGCATCTCATCTATGTTAGCTGCCCGGCCGTTTGCGCCGGGCTTTTTTGTTGGAAAATTCATCCACCTATGGAGGTTTTTTACTATGGAAGCCTGCAAGCGCTACATCCTTGCTCTAGACCAGGGCACCACATCCAGCCGTGCCATCCTGTTTGACCACGAACAGCATATGGTCGGCGTATCTCAGCAGGAATTTACCCAGCATTACCCCCAGCCCGGCTGGGTCGAACATGACCCTATGGAAATCTGGTCAACCCAGTACGGCGTGATGACCGAAGTCATGGCGCGTACCGGTGTAGAACCGGAACAGCTCGCTGCCATCGGCATCACCAACCAGCGAGAAACCACCATCATTTGGGACCGCTCCACCGGACGCCCCATCTACAATGCGATTGTGTGGCAGTGCCGACGCTCTGCTGCGCTGGCAGAAGAACTGGCGCGCACCGTTGGTGAACAGGTGATTCAGGAAAAGACGGGTTTGCGTCCGGACGCTTATTTTTCTGCCACCAAGATTCGCTGGATTCTGGACCATGTACCCGGTGCGCAGGTACGCGCCGAGCGGGGAGAGCTGGCTTTCGGAACGGTGGACAGCTGGCTGATTTACAAGCTGACCGGCGGCAAGGTGCATGTGACTGACCGCACCAACGCCAGCCGTACCATGCTGTTCAACATTCATACGCTGGAATGGGATGCTGATTTGTGCCGTGCGCTGAACATTCCCATGAGCCTGCTGCCGGAGGTAAAAGGCTCCAGCGAAATTTACGGAATGTGCAATCTGTCCGGCTGTGAAGTTCCCATTGCGGGTGCAGCAGGTGACCAGCACGCTGCTTTGTTTGGGCAGTGCTGTTTCACACCCGGCAGTGTGAAAAACACCTACGGAACCGGTTGTTTCATGCTGATGAACACCGGCGACCGCATTGTGAACAGCCAGAACGGACTGATTACCACCATTGCCGCTTCGGCAGGAACCAAGGTGCAATATGCACTGGAAGGCAGTGTGTTCGTCGGTGGCGCCATCATTCAATGGCTGCGGGATGAGCTGGGCTTGATTCGTGACAGTGCCGACAGCGAATATTTTGCCCGTAAGGTAAGCGACACCGGCGGTGTTTATGTAGTACCAGCCTTTACCGGTTTGGGCGCACCGCACTGGGATATGTACGCACGCGGTGCAATTTTGGGCATGACCCGCGGTACCAACCGCAATCACATCATCCGCGCTGCGCTGGAAAGTGTTGCTTTCCAGAGCAACGACGTACTGCGCGCTATGCTGGCAGATACCGGGCTGACCATTCCGGTATTGAAGGTGGACGGTGGTGCTTGTGCAAACAATCTGCTGATGCAATTTCAGGCAGACATTTCCGGCGTAGTAGTACATCGCCCCAAAGTACGGGAAACTACCGCGCTGGGCGCAGCCATGCTGGCAGGTTTGGCGGTTGGTTTCTGGAAAGATTCCAACGAGTTGCAGCAAAAGTGGGAACTGGATCAAGCATTCACCAACTGGATGCCGGAAGAAAAAGCAGAAGCTCTCCGTGCGGGATGGACCAAAGCGGTCGGCCGCGCACGCGATTGGGCTACGGAATAAGAAATGGAGTAAACATATGCAGCTGGTTTTTATACGACATGGTGAACCCAATTACGAAATCGACAGCTTAACCCAGGAGGGCTTTCTGGAAGCCGATCTGCTGGCAAAGCGCATTGTGGATCAAAAGTGGCCTGTAACCGATATTTTTTGCAGCCCGCTGGGCCGTGCGCAGGATACCGCGCGCCCCACTTTGAAGGCATTGGGCCGCGAAGCCGAAACCTGCCCTTGGCTGCGGGAATTTGGCTGTGGTGATTTCACCCCGCCGGACGGCAGCCGAGAGTTCAAGAGCGTCCCTTGGGATTTTTACCCCGATTATTGGACCGGTGACCCGCTCTTGTGCAATCGGGATCAGTGGACCCAGGCGGATGTGATGCAGCTTATGCCGCAGAATGTATCGCAGCGCTTTGCCGAAGTGACGGACGGTCTGGATTCCATTCTGGCACGTTATGGCTATCATCGGGAAAACGGTTACTATCGTGTCGATGCAGATGCAAAAAAGGATGCCATGCTGGTATTTTTCTGCCATCTGGGTCTGACAGGTGCAGCGTGCGGTCATTTGCTGAACGTTGCGCCGCCTATTTTGTGGCATGGATTTTTCCTGCCGGCTTCTTCGGTCACGGTCTTGAACACCGAGCAACGTCAGCCGGACATTGCCGGTTTCCGCTGTCAGGTAATGGGTGACACCCAGCACTTGCGTGTAAACGACAGAGAAGTCAGCCCCATGGGTGCATTTGGTCCTTTGTTCAACGGCTAAAAAACTTCTTTTTCAAAAATTGAAATAAACCCCATCCGTCCATCGTATAATAAACATGAGATGTATCGAAAGAGAAAAGGACGGAGGGGTTTTTCTATGGTCTTTTTTTGGAATGCACAACTTTTATTAGTCACAACCGATTTGGTTGAACAGGCACGTTTGCGCATCGCATTGCGCAAAGCCGGCATCCAATACCGCATGAAACTCACCCGTTATTCCAATGATGGCAAGGCAGCTGGGCTGCAGGGACCCATTGTGGATTATAGCCACGAGTATTCCATCTATGTGCGCAAGCAGGATTTTGCCCATGCAAAGGCTTTGTGCGAAGCCAATGCGCATGCCTGATTCGGTATCTGTAAAAATACCTGTTGCCCTGATTTTTCATAGCAAATAACGGCGTGGCTGAAAATGCCGCGCCGTTTTTGCGTCCAAACGCCAAAATATAAAAAAGCAGACACACACTGTTTCCAATGCGTGTCTGCTTTTTATTTGCTTATCGCAGAATCTTTCGATTCTGTGCGCCCTTTACGCAAGCCATCTTTACGAATTACTTCTTGTCAGATTTCTTCTTGCTTGTGTAGTAAACGCCAGCTGCCAGTGCGCCGCTGATGAGCAGCAGAGTGATCCACAGACCCATGTTGGTCGTGTCACCAGTTGCTGCGCCATTGCCGGGACGTGCCGGAGCAGGTGCGGGCTGGTTGTTGCCGGAATCCGGGTTAACCGGCTTCTCAGGATCAACGGGCTTGACGGGATCAACCGGATCAACGGGATCGACAGGAGTAGCAGCCTTGACGTTAACCGTCACTGTGGTTTCCTTGGTAACACCCTCAACCGTGTAGCTGATGGTGATAGTCTGCTCGCCTTCCTTCAGGTTGTCGCCGTTGGTAACGGTCAGACCCTCAGTGATGACCTTGGAGGTGCCGTCGCTGTAGTAAGCGGTTACTTCAACATCAGCAACATCAAAGTTGTCACCAACAACGTAATCCTTAGCGGGGTTCTTGGTAACTTCGACGCGCTCCAGCGTTACGGGAACTTCGTCAGTCGTAACCGTTACGGTTGCGGTTGCCTTCAGACCAGCTGCGTTGGAAACCGTCACAGTTGCGGTACCAGCCTTCAGAGCGGTAACATTGCCGTTCTGATCGACCTTGATGATATCATTGTCCTCGGTGCTCCAGACAATGCCCTTCAGCACAGTGTCGCCCACAGGTGCGATGGTCATTTCCTTGGTTTCGCCGACCTTCATGGTCAGATCGGTCAGAGTTGCTTCGTCAGCGACCTTCTTGTTGTAAACAACTTCGAACTCAGCCAGCGTAGCATTGTTGTTCTTGCCGCACAGTTCAATCTGGATGAACTGGTAGCTGCCTTCCGGCAGCGGGCACTCAACCCAGGTGCTGTTCTTCTGCATTTCTGCAGGAACATCGATCCATTCGCTGGTAACACCATCCAGAATCTCGGTGCGATCAGCATTTGCCTTATTGCCAATGGTGTAGCGATAGCTCTGGATAATACCGTTCTGCTCGCCGCCGTTACGATTCAGCAGACGGAAGCCAGTCAGAGGCATGGACTTGCCCAGATCGTAAATAAACAGCAGGGGATTCTCCTTGGTGACTGCATTCCACTTACCGTCACAAGCGGTAGCATGGTTCTTATCGATGGTCTTGTCCCAATCTGCAGTGTTCTGCAGGTTGTTGATACCGGTGCACTGAACACTCGGCTTGATCACGACAGAATCAGAAACGGTAATAGTAACAGAAGCTTCCTTGCCGTTGTAGCGTGCGGTAATGGTTGCAGTGCCAGCCTTCTTAGCGCCGACAGTCAGGGTTTCTTGGTTGAAGCTGATGATTTCGCGGTCAGCATCAGAAATCTCGAAAGTAGCCTTATCCAGATTGATGCCGTGCAGCTTGGTGGTTTCGCCCTTGTACAGGTCCTTGTTTTCAGCTCTCAGAACAACGCCAACTTCTTCTGCGCTCATTTCGCGGATTACCAGATCATCCAGGATGAAGTCGCGCTCGCCCATGTCGTTGCCGCCTGCCTGACGGTTGCAGAACAAGCCAATCCAGGTCTGGCCATTGGGTGCGCCCATAACCTGCATGGTGTGGGTCTTAGTGGTTGCGCTGTTTGCCTGACCAATCGTACCAGCAGTGCTAGGGAAGTACTCGGTAGGCATCTCGTAGCTATCACCATTACCAACGACCATTGCGTATGCATTGCCGCGACCAGACTGATACTTGAAGGTGACTTCGTACATCTTGTCTGCCTCGAAGCGGAAGTTCTGCGGGATGGTCTGGTAGATGATACCGTAGTTGTTTTCGTGATGCTTCAGAGACCAGTCGCCGCTGATAACATCATCGATGATCTTATCCTGCCAGCCGGACTGGGTGAACTTGCCATTGCGCTGTGCCAGGTGAGTACGGGGATCGCTGACGCCCTGAGCAGGACCCAGAACGAAGGGATACAGACCCTGTACAACAGACTCGAAGTCCTGTACGAAGGTACCGTCCTCACGGTAGTTGTTCAGCTTCTTCTCAACGATACGGATATCGTCCCAGAAGACTTCACCGTCACCAGCCTCACGAGCCAGGGTGAAGGTTGCGGTATTGCCAGCAGCTACGAAAGGTACCTGGATCCACTGCAGCTTACTGTCGTAATTGTTGCTGCGGTGACCCTCGTCACACTGTACATAGTTGCTTGCGATGGAGCGGTAAGTGTAGTTGGAAACTACCTTCTCACCGTTATCGACAGAAATGGTTGCCTTGCTGTCGCTCTTGTTGTCGACATAGATCTCAGCCACATAGTCCTTGCCTGCGGTCAGGCCGGTGATCTGAGTGGAGATAGAAACGGGGGTCTTGGTTGCGCCCAGCACCAGATTCTGGTCGCCGGTAACAGCCTTCTTGACCTGTACGCTCTCGTTGTCGATGGTGCCGGTCCAGTTCTTTGCATTCAGCTTTGCGCCGTCTGCATAGCCGTTGAAGCCGGGGTCTGCAACGTGATCGCCATCACCGAAGTTGTCGACCAGAGTCTTTACTTCAGCTTCGCGAACCAGAACGTAGGGGGTCTTTTCCTTTGCAGTCAGAGTGACAGAACCATTGGTAACCGTAACAACCTGAGGATCGATACGGCCCTGATCGGTCAGCTCGTAGCAGTACAGGGTCTGTGCGTCTGCAAACTCTGCGGGCAGTTCCCAAGTGGTCTTACCGCCGTCGTAGTTCCAGTGGTACAGCTTGTCCTGTGCGCCCTGGTAATCCTGCCAAGGCAGCAGATAAGTGCCATCGTTCAGAACCAGCTTGCCATTCAGCGTAATCTTGCGCTCGATGACTTCATCCTTGCGCTGTTTTTCGTTACGGGTAACAACAACAGTGTTGCCATCCTTGTCCTTCAGAGTGATCTGCTTTTCCTGGTTTGCTACAGGAGACTTGTCGCCTTCTGCGCCAGTGTAGTCAACCCACTTGGTAACCTGATAGTGCTGCAGGAAACGGGTAGGCAGGTTGTCGGAGAAGGTACGCTGGATGTAAGAATTGTAGCTCTGCTCACCCTGCCAGCCTTCGAAGCCAGGCACACGGTAGCCACCCAGCAGCGGGTTGTCTGCTGCGCCGCCGAACGGGGGATAGTTCAGAACCTGAGAGTCACGCTGATCGTTGCGGATGAAGCGGATGATCTCACTGTTAAAGCCCTTCATGCCGGCGCCGCCGTAGGTTGCGTCGGTTGCCCAGTGCTGCCAGGTAGAGTCGTACTCGCCCTGATCAGAGAACTCGGTGGAGAAACGCCAGCCCAGAGAGTTGAACTGCTCTGCAATGCGGCGGGTTTCCCATGCATCCTGGTACCAAACGTCCAGGTAGACGAAGTCCATGTTGTCCTTCAGGGACATTGCTTCGTCACGGATCTGATCCATGCTGTCAACAGTGCCCTTAGATGCAACTTCGGGCCACTGTGCGGTGTTGTGGTTGGTGCCGTTGATGCGGTCGTAGAACTGCACCAGACGAGCCCAGCGGTTACCGCTGGTCAGGTCCCACATCTTATCGATAACGTGAGACTGATCCAGCCAGCCCCAGCCGTGGGTACCCCATCCACTGGGTGCCAGCATACGGTCGCTGAAAGAGTTGGATTCAGGATAAGCTTCCTGTGCGTTGACGTGAACGCCAACTTCGGTGTTGTACTTATGTGCAATCTTGATCAGTTCGCGGAAGTCCTCGACGCCGCCCTCGCGCTCAGCGATGTCAGCGTACTCGGAGTTTGCGGAGTCATGGCCTTCGTTGCCGTAGCCCTTCAGCAGCAGTGCCTGGGGCAGGCCGTCCGTTGCCAGGAAGACCTTACGGACGTTATCAGCAGTCTCCAGGAAGGGGTTGGGTGCCATGGATGCGAAGTTCATGATGATACGGTAGTTAACGGTATCCTTGATCACTTCGGTGCCCTGGGGAATGTTGTAAATATCACGGAATGCGATTGCGCCATCGTTCCAGTCGATGACACCATCCTCGTTGCAGTCGCTTGCCAGAGAAACCTTAGCAACCGGCAGCTCGCTCGTGGGGAAGGTCAGAGTGTTTACGTCGCTGGGGTTGTACTTCTGAGCAGCCATATCGCCGCGCTCGTAGTACCAAGGTGCGCTGGTCAGGCTGATGCAGTCTGCACCATTGTTGCGCAGGACACGACGGTCGCCTTCTGCTTCAGAGTTAGAGAACAGACCTGCGCTGACCTTGCCATTGGTAACAAAGCCGTACAGATACTGATCCTTTTCGCCAGCGCGGAAGCCCTGGCCGTCTTCAAAGCCGATGTAAACGTCGCCATTCTTCGTGGTAGAAGTGGACTTGGTTGCACCAGCAAAGCCAACGTGCGGCTTGTTGACCTCGGTAGCCTCAACAGCATCCAGGTCGGTAACAGTAATCAGGTTCAAACCGGGAACATCGATAATCTTCACCGGCAGCGTGCAGCCTTCGCCCTTTTCCAGCTTAGCAACACGATAAGTCAGGCTGTTGCCCTCAACGCTGATCTCAATGGTCAGGGTCAGGTCAATGCCCAGATTATTCTTAACGCCCAGCGTGTAAGTAGCAGTGTTGCCGTTGATCACAACGGGGCTGGTGGTAGCAGCGATTGGCTGACCGTTGATTGCAACGTTCTTCAGATCTTCTTCGACCTGACCCAGCATTTCGCCGCTGCCGTCCTTCAGGACGTACTTAGCAACCTGCGGGAACTCCTTGCCGACGTAGACCTTCATGGTCTCGCTCTCGATCTTTGCATACTTTGCATCGAAATCGATTACTTCCTTCAGCAGCAGCTTCTGAACAGGTACTTCGACCGGCTGGTCCGTAATTTCAAATTCATAGCTGACTGCCTGATAACCGGGCTTGGAAACTGCCATCGTGTAGTGGCCGGTTTCCATCTTTTCAATGGTGTAAGTGCCATCCTTGCCGGTTTTGACCTTACGGTCAGCAACACGCACAACAGCATCTTCCATGGGCTGGTCATCCTTATCGACGACCTTACCAGTTACGGTAACCAGAGTAGCCAGACGCTTTGTCAGTTCACCATTCTGTGCAACCAGAATCTGCCAGTTATCTTCGGTTTCTTTCTCATTGACCTTGACATTAGCAAACTCAACTGTGCTGTTGCCCTTGGTCATAACGCCAAACTTGGTATCAGGATTCTTGCTAACCTGCTTGCTCAGCGTATCCAGTTCCTGTCGGTTAGTGTTGGTTTTTACGCCATCAACGGTAACAGACAGAACTTCGCGTGCCAGAGAGATTTCAATCTTAGTGGTCTGGCCGTCAGTCGGCAGGGGCAGCTTCTTATCCAGGGAGAAGTATGCATCCAAGCCATCGCCCTTGTACTGGCAGTACCAACCGGAGCTGCTATCGCAGCCGACATACATCCAGTGGTTTGCATCCAGGTAATAATAGAAGATACCAAAGTTACGACCACCGCTTACCTGCTTGAATTCCAGAGACAGGTTGTTCTCTTCCTTTGCAGAAGGTGCACCATGGTACAGTGCGGTAGCCGGGCCAGGGGTACCACCGTAGTTATGGCCGCCAGTGCCATTGCTCTTCAGCACATACCACAGCTTAGAATCGGGATCAACAGCTGCTTCTTTAACCAGAACGATATTCTCAGTCAAAGTCAGATCGGCTGCTTCAACCGTAATCTTCTGCGTCTTTGCATTATAGCCATCTGCAGTAATCGTCAGGTTATGTTCCTGGTTTGCTGCAACTTCAGTCAGGGTAAAGTTACCTTCTGCATCAGTAGTAGCGGTCTTTTCGCCCAGAGCAACATTTGCATTTGCAACAGGCTCACCTGCCTCGTTCACTACCTTACCAGTTACGGTAACAGGAACTGCAGGAGCAGTTTCTTCCTTAGCTGCCCAAGTAAAGCTCATGTTCTTATACTTGGTCATGCCTTCATAATCAGCCTTGGCATAAGTCTTTTCGCCGACAACCAAGTTGGAAACGATAACGTCGGTAAACTCGCTCTGATACTTAGCAGCACCAAAACCAACCTTACCAGCCTTATCCTTCAAGCCCAGAAAATCAGCATTGTTAGCGACTGCTTCGCCCGTCTGGTTGGTAGTAGTGTTGGTGACTGTAATTTTCAGACCTTCGCTGGTGTACTCGCCACTCACATTGACTACATCGCCAGTGTTAACCGCCGGCAAACCAGTCAGATCGGGGTAACCACCGTTTCCATTCTTATACTCATAGAACCAGTGATCATTCGTTCCATCGTAAGCAATGTAACCCCACTCCGTATCGCTCACATATTTCGTGACGAAACGGAAACGGCTAGCATTTTTTGCGCTGTTCAGCTTGAAAGTAAAGCTGAAATTCTCAGCATTATAAGAATCAGCAGACAGCACGAATGCTTCCGGAGTGCTGTTACCAAAATGGCCATTGCCATTCTGGTCGCCAGCAACCAAGTTCATTTCAACTGCCTCAGCCTTTACTTCAGGCTCTGCGACTTCTCCAGCAGCAGGCTGGTCAGCCTCTGCCTCGGGAGCAGCGGGTGCTTCCACCTCTGCTTCAGGAGCAGCAGGCTCTTCGCCCTTCTGTTCCTCAACAACGATCGATTCCTCATCGACCTTAGGCTCTTCCTCAACAACCTGCGTTTCAACAGTTGTTTCAGAAGGTGTCACCGGAATGTCAGTGCCTGCGGCGAAAGCGGGTGCTGCAATCTGCATCATCACGCTGACAGCGCAAACAAAGCTGATGACTTTTTGTGCCAGCTTCTTTTTCACTCGTGGTCTCCTCCTAATCTGTTTATGAACTCTGCGTGTCTGCATTTGCGCCAGACACAGGCGCCCGCCCCATCTTTCCGCGGGGTGGCCTTCAGGGGCGGAACGTTCTTTGGATATGAAAATACCACAAAACTTCCTACCACATTATAACAAATTTTGTGTTATAATTTGTTGCTATCCTTTTCTAAAATAATGAGCTTTTCCCACATTTTTTCACAGCAAAGCCCCCTAATTTGTGCTTTTTTGCTATTTTTGCACTTTTTTTATATAGAAAATACCCGGATATAAAAACATCTCCCCTGTACAACCCGCTTTTGCTCGGTTTTTGTACAAGGGAGATGTTTTATGCCATCCTTTTTACGATTCTTCGTTTTCTGACGCATCCTGCATCAAATCCACTGCAGGTGCTTGATTTTCTTTATGGTGCGGTGTTTCCGTCTTTTCCGGACAGACTGCCTGCTCTGCACTTTTTGGGGTTTCTACGCCCCAAGTATAGTCTTTGCTGCCCACCAACGGCCAGAACAAATCCCATCCGGTATAAACGGCAGTTGCTTCGCGAACAAGCAAAGTTGAATACATTTCTGCTTTTTCCAACAGCTGATAGATATTTTCTTCCCGGGTAGCTCCGGTATACGGGTCCTGCCACACGCTGGGCAGACGGATTCCTTTTTTCGCATCTTTTCCGGAAATGCCCCGTAGGGGAGCAGGGGTCAGATGTCCGGTAATATATCCTTTTCCACCGATGAAACACTCGGCGACCCGAAAAATCTTCTGCCGCAGACGCAGCGGTGTATGGGATGCAAACAATCCCCGCAGAAAATAGGAATGATTAAACGCATCCACCAGACAGCTGCCCGGCACTTCTACGCCGTATGTATCCAAGATCGCGCGCTGCAGCTGGGCAACAACCTCAGCAAGCGCTACACCCTTCAATTTGGGACTGATATCCTTCAGAGGTACCGCTCCGCGACCTGTCGCTTTCTGGTGCAGATGGCTGTCCAGTGCAATTTCAAATGCACCGTGTCCACGCTTTCCGCCATATGCGGAACAGCAACGGGTAACCGCAACCACATAAGGATGCACCACGGTGTCGGTTGCATAGTGGCACAAAAAGCCCAGAAAATAATCCCGCTGCACCGGTGTTACTGCATGACGGCTCAATGCCTTTAGGAAAGCACCGGTTCGTTCTTCGTGCATTCGATTGCCCAATGCGGGCAGGTCGATGGTACGCTTTGCACCCTTCTTCCATGCCTGATAGCAGAACAGCATATCCGGTCCGTTGGCGCCTGTCATAAAGGCTTCGCGGGAGGTGATGTTCCATCCCGCCGCTTGTGCTGCTTTCAATGCGATGCTGGAATGCGTATATCCTTCAGGCATAATGGCTCCTCTTTCCTGCAGTTTTCCCGTAGATACAACAAAAGGCGCTCTGTTTTTACACAGAGCGCCTTTATTGTACACTTTTTCCGGTAATTGCGCAATCAGGCTACCGCAAAGATACTGCTGAGCGCACCCAGCAGGCCTGCGCTTGCCAGACCCATGATGATACCTGCCAGCAGCACACCGCCCATGCAGGCAATCAGCACATCCTTGAACTTCATATCCAGGATAGAAGCTGCCAGCGTGCCGGTCCATGCGCCGGTACCGGGCAGGGGAATACCAACAAACAACAGCAGCGCCAAAGTCAGACCGCGACCAGCCTTTTCTTCCAGCTTGCGGCCGCCCTTTTCACCCTTAACGATAAAGAACTTACAGATACCGCCGATCACCGGCTTATCACAGCCCCAAATCAGGAACTTACGGGCAAACAGATAAATAAAAGGCACCGGCAGCATATTGCCCAGTACAGCAATAATATAAGTAGGCACCACAGGCAGGCCCCAAGCCAGACCCACAGGGATTGCGCCACGCAGCTCAACGATGGGCAACATGGAAATCAGGAAAACAGCCAGATATTTCAGCATATCATTTACTCCTATTAAAACGTATCAGCGGAATTTCTCATACAAGAAAGCATTGTACCAGAAAGTCCCGCAAATGAAAAGCCCGTATTTCCGTAAATTCTATGCTTACAGGTCAATTTCCAGACTGACAGGGCAGTGGTCACTGCCAAAAATGTCATTGTGAATTTCTGCAGCACGAATCTTGTCCGCAATGCGGGCTGAAACCAGAAAATAGTCAATCCGCCATCCAGCGTTCTTTTCCCGTGCGTGGAAACGATAGCTCCACCAGCTGTACTTCACCTCGTCCGGATGCATCGCGCGGAAACTATCCACAAAACCGGCATTCTGCAGCTCGGTCATTTTTGCGCGTTCCTCATCGGTAAAGCCTGCATTTTTCCGGTTAGTGGTGGGGTTCTTCAGGTCGATGGGCTGATGCGCCACATTCAAGTCACCGCACAAAATCACCGGCTTTTTTGCATCCAGTGCTAAAAGATATGCACGGAACGCATCCTCCCATTCCATGCGGTAATCCAGACGACGCAGTTCGTTCTGGCTGTTGGGGGTATAGCAGTTGACCAGATAAAAGTTCGGATATTCCAGCGTCAGCACACGCCCTTCGTGGTCATGCTCCTCGATGCCAATACCTTTCGTCACCGCAATCGGCTGGGTACGGCACCAGCAGGCAGTTCCGGAATAGCCCTTTTTCTCTGCACTGTTCATATATTCGGTATAGCCATCCGGGGCAAACTCTGCCTGACCGGGCTGCATCTTGGTTTCCTGTACAGAAAATACATCTGCATCCAGTGCGGCAAATGATGCTGCAAAATCATGGGTGAGACAGGCACGCAGACCGTTCACGTTCCAGCTGACCAGTTTCATAGATACTCCTTTTCGTCAAAAACGTATGGATTGGTGTTTATGGTTCTCCGTCAGTATACCACATCCGAAACTGTCCTGCACCAAAAAAGCAGCACACCATACCTATAATAATAGAAAAAGCCGTCTGGGGAGAGACGGCTTTCGGATACGAATTATTTATTTTGCAGCATCGGCAGCTTGCGCAATGCAGTGACCACCGGAATGCAGATCAGCGTAATCACCGCAGCCGTCACCAGACTGGAAATCATGCGATGAATGGATGCGCCGAACACGAGCACAAAGGAGTAATAACCCCAGAACACGCTGTCCGCCCACATAACCAACGTGGTAACAACCGAACTTGCCACCGATGCAGTCATCAAGATACCGCCCAGCAGCAGGGGACTTTTTTCCACCTGACGACCTTTTTTGCAAACCAACAATACCAGCAAGCCCACAATCAAACCGCGGCACATGGGGGGCAACATCCAAAGCGGCATCGTGGGGCTCAGACCATAGCTGAGCATCTGATTGATAAATTCGCCCATGCCTGCGACCAGAACGCCATAGGTGGGTCCCAGCAGAATGGCAGCCAGAATGACCGGCAGCGAAGCAAAGGTGATGTGCAAAAAGTTGCCCACCTTGATGCCCAGATAAGTGGACAACAGCACATACATGGCAGCCAGCAGAGCGCACAGCGTCATTTTGGCAACACGACGATTTTGTTTCGACATAAAAAATAACCTCCTTATTCCTCAGCAGCTGCACCGCAGGACAGGAGGCAAAAAAGGGACGGCAAACTCCGGCAAAAAGCCGCAGTTCGACATCCCTGTCTGCATTCCCATTATGCAGCAGCGGGATGCGGGCGATGCACCGCGGGCTTGTCCCTTCGTCTGTGGTGCAACTCCCCGTCACCACAGCACTTGACGCGCCTCGCCCTACTCTGTTGATAGATGCATTATAAAGCATCCCGCACGGGAAAAGCAAGGGATTCCCCAAAATATTTTTGTAGAACCTGCGCAAAAAAGTCAGACTTTTATAGCAATAGTGTCAACTGCAGCCGATTGTTTTCACTTTTCTCCGAAGGGTATTTTTTTACAAAGCAAGCGTTATCCTGACCGGTTTATTTTTCCACCAAACGCCCATACTGTTGTGGAAAAAGAAAGGAGTATCGCCATGCAGAACTTACACATTACCTCGATTCACGGCAGGGAAATTTTAGATTCCCGCGGAAATCCCACGCTGGAAGCGCGTGTCACCTTATCTGACGGCACCACCGCTAGTGCCGCTGTACCTAGCGGCGCATCCACCGGTGCATTTGAAGCCAAGGAAAAGCGGGACGGTGACCCGGCACGTTATAGCGGCAAAGGCGTTTTACAGGCTGCTGCATCGCTGGAAAGCGAATTCCTGCCTGCTTTGCAAACCATCGACCCGCTGGATCAGCCCGCCATTGACCAAGCCATCTGTACTTTGGACGGCACTGCCGACAAAAGCCGTCTGGGTTCGAACGCTACTCTCGCGGTCAGTGCAGCAGTTGCGCGCACTGTGGCGCATGCGCAGGGAAAAGCACTTTGGCAGTATTTGGGCGAAATCTACGGCGTAAAATCTCCGCATATTTTACCCGTGCCTATGATGAATATTCTAAACGGCGGCGCCCATGCCACCAACAATCTGGACGTACAGGAGTTTATGATTCTGCCTGTGGGTGCGCCCAGCTTTGCCGAAGCCGTGCGCTGGGGCTCTGAAATCCATCATGCTCTGGCTGCACTGCTGAAGCGAGAGGGGCTTTCCGCCGGGGTAGGCGACGAAGGCGGTTTTGCACCCGACCTCTCCGGCACCGAAGCTGCCTTGCAAGCATTGATGCAGGCAATCAGTTTGGCCGGGTATCGACCCGGTGAAGATGTAATACTGGGCATGGATGCTGCCGCCAGCGAATGGAAATCCGATGCGGTGGGCGTATATGTTCAGCCCAAATCGGGCAAGCGCTACACTGCCGCCCAGCTGACCGAATACTGGCAAACGCTGGAGCAAAACTACCCGCTGCTCTCGCTGGAGGACGGTTTGGACGAAGAGGACTGGACCGGTTGGCATCATCTGATGTCCACACTCGGCAATGACTTGCAGCTGGTGGGCGATGATTTGTTTGTGACCCACACCACCCGACTGGAAAAGGGCATTCAGGACCGCTGCGCAAATGCCATCCTCATCAAGCCCAATCAGGTGGGTACGCTCACTGAAACCGCACAGGCGGTACAGATGGCGCAAAAGGCAGGCTTTGGGGTAATTTTGTCCCACCGCTCCGGCGAAACCGCCGACCCGCTGATTGCCGATCTTGCTGTCGCACTGAACGCCGGACAAATCAAAACCGGTGCGCCCTGCCGCAGTGAGCGCTGCGCCAAGTATAATCGGCTTATGGAAATCGAAGCCGCTTTGGGCGAAAGGGCAGAATATCCGGGTCGTTCCGCTTTCCCGCTGTGATGCACCAACCGAAAATTTGACAAACAGCAGCTCATTCTTATATAATGGCAAAGTTTTCGCCCGAACGGCTTTTACCGTTCCTACCTGCTATTTTGAGAAAAGGAGATTCTGCTTTTGTTTTCCAGTAACACCAAGCAACGCATCCTCTGGACTCTGGTCGGCAATGCTGTATTGGCGTTCGGTCTGTATAACATCCACTCGTTTTCCGGCGTAACCGAAGGCGGTATTCTGGGTGTCACGCTGCTGCTTCAGCACTGGTTCCACATTTCCCCGGCTGTATCCAGCCTGATCATCAATCTGTTCTGTTATCTGCTGGGATGGAAACTGCTGGGCAACAGCTTTTTGTTCTATTCCACCATTGCAGGTGTCAGCTTTTCCGTTTTTTACGGCTTTGCCGAGCTGTTCCCGCCGATTTATCCCCAAATCGGTCAGCACCCGCTGGCAGCAGCGCTGCTGGGTGCTTTATTTGTGGGCATCGGTGCCGGTTTAAGCGTGCGCTGCGGTGGTACTTCTGGCGGTGACGATGCACTGGTTATGAGTGTAGATCACTTGACCCACTGCGGTGTGGAAAAGGTGTATCTGTTCAATGATCTGGTGATTCTTGCCTTGTCGGTCAGTTATATTCCGCTGTCCCGTCTGGCATGGTCGCTTTTGACGGTGATTCTGTCCGGTCAAATCATTGGCTGGGTACAGCGTGTTGAGCTGCCTTTTTTACCGCAAACGGCATAATTTCATGCCTTCCCATAGATCGACAAAACGGCGTGTCTGAGACAGGCACGCCGTTTTGTTTTGCTTTTCTTTTCCACATTCGAATGGTATACTAAAAAGAATCAAAACAGATATTCCATCATAGAAAAAGGACAGGAACGCACTATGGCAAAACGCAAGCTGCTTTTCATCACTACCGGAGGCACGATTGCCTCGGTCAAAACCGAAAACGGACTGGTTCCGCTGCTCACCAGCAAAGAGCTTTTGGCACAACTGCCGGAACTTGGCGAGCTGTGCCAGCCGGAAACCTTGTCGCTTTGCAGCATTGACTCCACCGACATCACTCCGGACCACTGGGTGATGCTGGCAAACGCCATTCGGGAAAACTGGACCGGTTACGACGGCTTTATCGTGTGCCACGGCACCGACACCATGGGTTACACCGCAGCGGCGCTCAGTTATCTGATTCAAGGTGCAGACAAGCCCATTGTTTTAACGGGTGCACAGCAGCCGATTTCCGGCGAAATCACCGATGCAAAAAAGAATCTGCGTGACAGCGTCATCACTGCCATCGACCCGGCAAGCCGTGGTGTTATGGTGGTATTTAGCGGCAAGGTAATTGCCGGTACCCGTGCAAAAAAGAACAAGACCATCAGCTATGATGCGTTTGCCAGCGTTAATTTTCCAGCACTGGCACAGGTGCAGGGCAACACGCTGGTACGCTACATTCCCACCCCGTATCCTTCCACACCGCTGACCTTTTATCGGGAGCTTTCGCCGAAAGTGTTCCTGCTGAAGCTGACCCCCGGTATGTCCCCGGCGCTGCTGGAATCTATTTTTGCACATTACGACTGCGTGATTGTGGAAAGCTTCGGCGTAGGTGGTATCCCCAAAGCACTGATGGACGGCTTTGCTGCTGGGCTTGGCACTTACGAAAAAACTGGAAAAGTGCTGGTTCTGACCACACAGGTCACCTATGAGGGCAGTGACGTTGGCATTTACGAGGTCGGTCAGCGTGTACATGAGCGCTTCGCTTTCCTGGAAGCCCACGACATGACCATCGAGGCCGTGTATACCAAGTGTATGTGGCTGCTGGCACAGAACTGCCGTAGCTTTACCGAATTGCAGCAGAAATTCTATCAGTCCATCAATTTCGACACCTTTTTCCAGTAAATGATTCTGATCCAAAAAAGGAGTTTTTCTCATGGCTCATACCCCGCTTGTCAGCATTATTTTGCCAGTATACAATGCCAAGCTGCACATTGCCCGCTGTATTCAAAGTATTCTGGCACAGACCTTTACCGATTTTGAACTGATTATCGTCAACGACGGTTCCAGCGACAACGTAACGCTGCCGGTCTGCCAAATGTACGCCAACGTAGATAGCCGCATCCGTCTGGTGGATAAACCGAACGAGGGTGTTTCCCGCACCCGCAACATTGGCATTGAACAGGCAGCCGGTAGATATTTGCAGTTCGTGGACAGTGACGACTACTTAGCGCCCAACTACACCGAAACGCTGGTAAAAGCAGCACAGCATTCCAATGCGGATCTGGTTATTGCACACTATTACATGGTGATTCCCAAGGGTGGTGCATCCGCTTTCCGTGAGCGGAGCATTCAATGGGCAGAGCGCAGCGAAATTCCGCTGGCGCAAAAATTTGCCGACAAAATGCGCGAGCTGGACGAACAGGAACCGGAAGTGCGCAAAAACGGTTTTCTGTCCTCCGGTGTGCTGGATAAAAAGCAGTTCGCCACCGCACTGATGGAAAATCCCGCCAGCTTTTATTATGGTGTCATGTGGAACAAGCTCTACCGCCGGGATATCATCCTACAGCATGATATTCGATGTGACACCGACATTTCCTGGAGCGAGGATTTCCTGTTCAACCTGAATTACATTCGCTGGGCAGAGCGATTCTGCGCCATTGAGGATGCCGGCTATTACTACCTGCAAAACCCATCCAGTCTGGTCCACACCCAGACAATGGATCTGCCGGAAATGATGAGCATGAAAGCCATGCTGTTCTCCTACTACAAGGATCTGTTCGAGGATCTGGGTCTGTACGAGGAAAACAAGCTGGCTGTCGCCAAATACCTCATCAGCGTAGCGGAAAGCACCCAGCCCACCAGCCCGCTGAGTGAGCTGTTCTCTGAGGTAAAAACCGCATTTCTGGAAAGTCTGCGCAACGGTGAAATGCCGGAAGACATCAAAGCCCGCATCGCCAGCGAGAACGCAGCCGAAAAAGAGCAATAAAATAAGAAAGCGCCCCAAACGCAAAGTTTGGGGCGCTTTTCTGTTTGAATTTACTTCAGCAGGGCCATCATCTTGTTGACGATGTTCTCTGCAGTCAGGCCGTACTCTTCGAACAGCTCGTCGGGGGTGCCGCTCTGACCGAAACGATCCTCGATACCCACACGATCATACTTCACATTGCTCTTGCCAGCCAGAACTTCGCAAACTGCGCTGTTCAGACCGCCGATCACGCTGTGCTCTTCTGCGGTAACGATCGCCTTAACCTTGCCGGCATACTCCAACACGGTTTCTGCATCCAGAGGCTTCACAGTGTGGAAGTTGACCACAGCTGCGCTGATGCCCTTTTCTGCCAGCATATCAGCAGCTTCCAGAGCCTTGCCGATCATCAGACCGTTTGCAAAGATTGCAACGTCAGTGCCTTCACGCATCACGTTTGCCTTGCCGGGGATGAAAGGCGTGTCATCGGTGGTGTAGATGGGGCAGACGGGACGTGCTACACGCAGGTAAACAGGTCCGTCGATTTCAACAGCAGCAGCTGCTGCCTTTGCTACTTCGCGTGCATCGCAGGGCACGAAAATGGTCATGTTGGGCAGAACACGCATCAGAGCAATATCTTCAACGCTCTGGTGGCTGCCGCCGTCCTCGCCAACGCACAGACCACTGTGGCTGCAAGCGATCTTCACGTTTGCCTTCACATAAGCGATGCTGTTACGGATCTGCTCGTATGCACGGCCGGTACCGAACAGAGCAAAGGTACTGACGAAGGGGATCAGACCGCTGTGTGCCATACCGGCAGCAGCGGAAACCATGTTTGCCTCAGCAATACCGAAGTCGAAGAAACGCTCCGGGTATTCGTCGCCGAAAATATGGGTCATCGTTGCAGCTGCCAGGTCGGCATCACACACAACGATCTTATCGTTCTTTGCGCCCAGATCGCGCAGTGCTTCGCCGTAGGCGATACGCAGAGATTTAGACTCACTCATCGATTTCTACCCCCAGTTCCTTCATAGCCTGCTCGTACTGCTCCTTGTTGGGAGCCTTGCCGTGCCAGCCAACCTGATTTTCCATAAAGGAAACGCCCTTGCCCTTGGTGGTTTCGCAGCAGATAAACTTGGGCTTTCCGCTGATGGGCGCATTGATTGCTTCCACAATCGCTTCGATATCGTGGCCGTCTACCTTATAGGTTTCAAAGCCGAATGCTGCATACTTTGCGCAGGGATCGCCAACGGGCATGACCTGGTCGTTGGAACCGTCGATCTGCAGGCCGTTATGGTCCAGCATGACGATCAGGTTGTCCAGCTTGAACTTTGCTGCGCTTTCTGCAGCTTCCCAAACCTGACCTTCCTGCATTTCACCGTCACCGATGATAGCGTAGACCTTATAGTCCTTGTTCTGATACTTGGCAGCCATAGCCAGACCGCCCGCAACGCTGACACCCTGGCCCAGGCTGCCGCTGTTCACGTCGATACCGGGGGTCTTGGTGCTGTCGGGGTGACCCTGCAGGTGGCTGTGCATCTTGCGCAGCGTCCACAGATCCTCGCGGGGGAAGAAGCCCAGGTCAGCCAGAATCGCATACTGTGCCGGGCAGCTATGACCCTTGCTGAGTACGATGCGATCACGATCTTCCCACTTGGGGTTCTTGGGGTCTACCTTAGCGGTATTGTAGTAGATTGCCATCAGCATCTCCAGCATAGACAAGGAGCCACCGGGATGGCCGGACTTTGCATGATACAGCATCTTAACGATGTCGGCACGCAGCAGCCTTGCCTTTTCTTTTTGCATAGCAAGTTCCATAAGCAACTGATCCTCCGTGAAATCACTCAATTTGTTTCGCCGTACACCCGACATTTTTTCAAAAAAGAAAAACTTAGCGCACAGCAGCCCTATTTTAGTTTATAATAGCACAAAAATCGTACTTATTCCAGCATTTTGACCAAAACAACGTGAATTTCTACATAATCAGCAACGGCAGTGCCGTCGCTTTACCAAAAATCGGCATAGTTGCCTTTTTTCGAGCAGCAGAGAAGCGCCGGAAGTGCTGTTTTTACAAGTTCTGATTATGTAAATTCTTCCATCGCGAAAAAGCACAAGTGCGGCGTATTCTGCCTTTCTGTCGAAAATAGGCAAAATTTCGTGGCAAATCGGGTCCACTTTTTCAATCCTCTGCTGCATCTTTTTATTTACAAGATGACAATTCCTTGCTATAATACTTTGTTGGAAATCCGTTAAATCCGTCCCGCCCGATTGGGTTGGACGCAACACAAAGGAGTGTTTATTTATGAGCCGTATGGTAGGTACTGTATCCCGTGGTCTGCGCGCCCCCATCATCCGCGAGGGTGATAACCTGGTCGAAATCGTCACCAACACCGTCCTGGAAGCTGCAGAAGACGCTGGATTTACCATCCAGGATCGGGACATTGTTGCCATGACCGAAGCCATTGTGGCCCGTGCACAGGGTAACTACGCTTCTGTGGATGATATTGCAGCTGATGTCCGCGCCAAGTTCGGCGGCGAGACCGTTGGTGTTATTTTCCCCATTCTGAGCCGTAACCGCTTTGCAATCTGCCTGCGCGGTATTGCTAAGGGCTGCAAGAAGGTTGTTCTGATGCTGTCCTACCCCTCTGACGAAGTGGGCAACCACCTGATCAGCCAGGACGATCTGGACGAGAAGGGCATCAATCCTTACAGCGATGTGCTGTCTCTGGAGCGTTACCGCGAACTGTTCGGCTATAAGGTTCACCGTTTCACCGGCGTGGATTATGTGGACTACTACAAGACCCTGATCGAAGAGTGCGGCGCTGAGGCTGAGATCGTTTTCGCAAACGACTGCCGTGCAATTCTGCCCTACACCAAGAATGTGCTGAACTGCGACATTCACACCCGCGCACGCACCAAGCGCATCCTGAAGGCAAACGGTGCTGAGCGTGTGTTCGGTCTGGACGAGATCCTGAACGAGTCCATCAACGGCAGCGGCTACAACGCAGATTACGGTCTGCTGGGCACCAACAAGGCTACCGAGGACACCGTCAAACTGTTCCCCCGCGACTGCAAGGCTGTTGTCGATGCAATCCAGGCACAGCTGCTGGAGAAGACCGGCAAGCATGTTGAAGTTATGGTCTACGGCGACGGCGCATTCAAGGACCCCGTCGGCAAGATCTGGGAGCTGGCTGACCCCGTTGTAAGCCCCGCTTACACCTCTGGTCTGGAGGGCACCCCCAACGAGCTGAAGCTGAAGTACCTGGCAGACAACGATTTCGCTGATCTGTCCGGCGACGAGCTGAAGGCAGCTATCAAGGAAAAGATCCAGCAGAAGGACGGCAGCAGCCTGGTTGGCCAGATGGCTTCCGAAGGCACTACCCCCCGTCAGCTGACCGACCTGATCGGTTCTCTGTGCGACCTGACCTCCGGTTCCGGCGACAAGGGTACTCCTATTGTGTATATTCAGGGCTACTTCGACAACTACACCACCGAATAAGCTCTGCGCAAAGCAAATCATAAAAAAGGGACGGCACCACATGGTGCCGTCCCTTTTTGTTTTTTACAGGCTGCTGCTTACAGCGCCCAAGTCATTTTCACTGTGCCGTCCAGATCTTTCCAAGTAAAGCCCGCATCATCCAGCATCATGTAGCCGTGCCAGCTATCTTCCTTCGGAATGGAAACCGAACCGGGATTCAGATACTGCACACCGTCCACATCCTCGCAGGCGGGTACATGGGTATGACCATGCAGCAGAATATCACCCTTAGCCAGCGGGGGCATCTGTGCCTTGTTGAACTTATGACCATGGGTCACAAACATAGTACGGCCGCCGGATAGCGCAACCAGCGCATAGGTTGCCAGAATGGGGAAGTCCAGCACCATCTGGTCCACATCACCGTCACAGTTGCCTTGCACACACATCAGCTTTTCCTTGCGGGGATTCAGCATGGCGATCACTTCTTTGGGTGCGTAGTCACGGGGCAGATCATTGCGGGGACCGTGGTACAAAATGTCACCCAACAGCAGCAGCTTATCCGGATTTTCCCGGTCCATTGCCTCCAGCATCTGGCGGCAGTAATATGCCGAACCGTGGATATCCGATGCAATCATGTATTTCATTGTATTTCCTCCTTGCTATACTTAAGCATTCTGGTTTGCACCAGAGCAGCATTCCGTTTCAGGCTGACCGTGCAGGGGGTTCCAACTGCCGTTGAGATAGCAGCGCAGATACAAAACAAACATCAGCATATTATGCAGGATCATGCAAGCCCATGCAGACACCAGACCAAAGCCCAAAATGCGGGTGCAGATAAAGGTGCCCAAGATACGCACCAGCCACATACCGGCTACGCCATACAAAAACGGCTGTCGTGTTTTGCCAACGCCCAGCATGACGCCCTGCACGATAATATAAAAACCAAAGAACGGTTCCGACACAGCCACCATACGAAGCACCGTCGTACCCAGTTCGATTACGTCTGCGCTGGAAGAGAACACGCTCATCAGCATCGGTGCCAGCATAAACAGTGCCGCACCGGAAACCACCATCAAACTGATTTCCAGCGGCAGCAGGATGCGCGCCAAATGCTTCATGCGCTTGTTATCACCGGCACCGTAGGCATTGCCCGCCAGCGTAGCAGCAGCAATCTCCATGCCGTGACCCGGAATGTAGAATGCGGATTCTACGGTGTTCGCAATGGTATGCGCCGCAGCAGCAACTTCGCCCAGCGCATTGATCATGGTTGCGAATGCTACAAAGCCCAGAGAGGTCGCAAAACGCTGCATCATATTGGGAATGGTGACCGTCATGCAGGGACGCAGAATGGATTTATCCGGGCGCAGCGGCTGATTCTTGGGCGAAACCGTAGGATGCCGGTACAGCACAACCGTAATGCAGATACCGCCAACCGTAAAGGCAATCGCGCTGGCTGCTGCTGCACCAACAACACCCCAGCCTGCGCCGTAAATGGTCATGGACGTACCAAACAGCTCCACCGTACGGGTGGGGTAGATGAACAGGATATTCAAAACAATATTGATCAGGTTCACCAGCAGACCGATCTTCATCGGCGTTTTTGTATCACCGGCAGCGCGCAGTACTGTACCGAAAACAATGCTGGCTGTGCGGGGCAGCATCGGCAGGTACAGCACGAAGAAATATCGGGACGTTAACTCCCGAATTGCCTCCGGCACCTGCATCCAAATCGGAATTTGTCCGCTCAGACCCAGCGTCAGCACCGTTGTGAGGATACCGGTAAACAAAACCATGGTTACCGCCTGACCGGATGCACGGCGCGCACGGTCATTTTCTCCCGCGCCCTGCGCGCGGGAAATATATGCCAAAAAGCCGATACCCACCGCTGACAGCGTGTCTGTAACTAACCAGTTTACTGTACCAGTAGCACCAACCGCAGCAGTTGCATAAGTACCCAATACACCGACCATTGCTGTATCGATGTACTGCACCGCGGTCTGCATCATTTGCTCCAACATGGTAGGCCATGCCAGTGCCACGATGACACACAGCATCTCCCAGTTGGGACCCGAAAAGAGTTTCCTTTTCATAACGTTCCCCCTCCTATTTTCTGGTCTTTTCCTATTCTTCGCCGCAATTTTATTTCCTTCTATTATAAATGACAACCTGGGGGGAAAGTCAACCCCACTGGTAAAATCTACTTTTATGGGACACAATCTGTGCTATACTGAATTTATCATATCCAAGCGACACAAGGGAGGCTGCTATGAAACTGTTTCATCTGTCCGACCTGCATCTGGGCAAGCGTGTAAACGGCTTTTCCATGCTGGAGGATCAGGACCACATCCTGCGCCAGATTCTGGCGCTGGTCGACACCGAACAACCAGACGGCATTTTGATTGCCGGCGATGTATACGACAAATCCGTACCCGGCACCGAAGCGGTACGCCTGTTCGACGACTTTTTGTGTGCGCTGGCAACCCGCAGAATTCCGGTTTTTGTCATCAGCGGCAACCACGATTCGCCGGAGCGTCTGGCTTTCGGCAATCGTTTGATGGACGCCAGCGGCATCCATCTCAGCCCGGTTTACAACGGAACGGTAACGCCCATTGATTTGCATGACGCGTTTGGTCCGGTCCATTTTTATCTGCTGCCCTTTGTAAAACCGATTCATGTACGTCGTTTCTTTCCGGAAGAAACCCTCGAAAGCTACACCGATGCACTGGCTTGCGCGGTCAATGCCATGCACATCGACCCCGCCGAGCGAAATGTTCTGCTGACACACCAGTTTGTCACCGGAGCAGCCCGGTCGGATTCTGAAGAAATCACCGTAGGCGGTACAGATAACGTAGACCTTTCTCTCTTTGACGACTTTGATTATGTGGCACTGGGTCACATTCACGGTCCGCAGACACTGGCTGAAAACCGTGTGCGCTACTGCGGCACTCCGCTGAAATATTCTTTCTCCGAGGTCAATCACAAAAAATCTGTTACGGTGGTGGATCTTGCCGAAAAGGGCAGCGTTGCGCTGCGAACCTTACCGCTGACCCCGCTGCACGATTTGCGGGAAATCAAGGGCACTTATGCCGACGTGACCTGCAAACGCAGCTGGGAAAACACCCCTACCGACGACTATATGCACATCACCCTCACGGATGAAGAAGATGTACCGGATGCACTGGCAAAACTGCGTGTGATTTATCCCAATTTGATGAAGCTGGATTATGACAACCAGCGCACCCGCTCCCAGACCCAGCTGGAAGTCATCGAAGAGGTCCAGCACATTGACCCGCTGGACTTGTTCGACCAGTTTTACACCCAGCAAAACAACCAGCCCCTTTCGGACGAGCAGCGCAGCTTTGTGCGCGATTTGATTACATCCATTTGGGAAAAGGAGGAGCTATGAGACCTTTAACACTGCGCATTTCCGCCTTTGGTCCCTATGCCGGTTTGACCGAAGTGGATATGGAACGTCTGGGCAAAGGCGGACTGTATCTGATTACCGGCGATACCGGTGCCGGTAAAACCACCTTGTTTGATGCCATCACATTCGCCTTATACGGCGAAGCCAGCGGCGAAAACCGCAAAGCCAGCATGATGCGCTCTAAATATGCGGAACCTGCTACGCCCACCTTTGTGGAGCTGCGCTTTTCCTGCCGCAACAAGGAATATACCGTATGGCGCTGCCCGGAATATGAACGTCCCGCCAAGCGCGGCAGTGGTTTGACCACACAGGCTGCGCAGGCAGAATTGACTATGCCGGATGGCAGCGTTGTCACCGGTCTGGTCACCGTGACAGAGAAAATCAACAGCATTTTGGGTGTGAACCGAAATCAGTTTTCCCGCATTGCCATGATTGCTCAGGGCGATTTTATGAAGCTGCTTTTTGCCGACACCAAAGAGCGGCAGCGGATTTTCCGAGAACTGTTTAAGACACACAAATTCGAAATGCTGCAGAACAGCATCGGCAAGGCAGCACAGGATTTACGCACCGATTGTGACTGCGCCCGCAAGAACGTGGCACTGTATATCAATAGCCTGACCTGCCCCGCAGAAGATGTACTGGCACCCCAGCTGGAAAAAGCGAAACAGAACCAGCTTCCTTTTGCGGACACCCTCGCTCTGACAGAGCAACTGCTACTGCAGGACGAAACCCGCAAAAAACAGCTGGAACAGCAGCTTGCACAACTGAATGAAACGCTGGAACAAGCCAGCAGTCGGCTGAACGAAGCGAAACATATCGAAGAAACGAAAGCCGAATTGGATGAAACACAAGCAAAGCGCAATCAGCTGGCTCCGCAGCTGGACGAGCTGAATTCCCTGTGGAGCGAGTGGAACAGCGACGCAGCACAGAAAGCGCAGAAAGAGCTGGAGCAGAAAATTATCACGCTGGAAAACGCCATGCCCCAGTATGCCGAACTGGCAAAACAGCAGGAGTTGGTTGCAGAAACAAACCGGCAAATCGTGTTTGAAAATGCTGCACAAACCGAACGTCAGAAAGCCGTGGATTCTGCTGCCCACCAGTTGACCGACGCACGGCAAACCTTGGATGATTTGCAAAATGTGGATGTGCAAATGGCGCAGCTGCTTCATCAGCAGGAGGAACTGAACCAGAAAATCAGCGCGCTGAACGACCTGAACCATGCGCTGACGGCTTATCGGTCTGCGCAAAACACAGCACGCGAAGCGAGCAAAGCACACGCTGCGGCAGAATCCGACTACAACAGCGCCAAAGACAAACAGCAGCCTTTACGGGATACCATTGAAGCCGAAAAAGCCGAAGTATCGAAACTTTCCGAAGCACCCGCACAGCTGGAGCGCATCAAAGCGGAGGGGTTCCGTCAGACCGACCGGCAGAACGAGCTGAAAAAAGCGCAGCAGGATTTGGCAGATTGCGCTGCGCTGCGTCAAAAACTGGAGCAGGCACAGCAAATCTATCGGGAAGCCCGCGCCAACGCAGACGCTTTGGACGCAGATTATAAAGCCAAGCACAAGGCATTTTTGGATGAACAGGCAGGCGTCCTTGCCGAATCCTTGCAGCCGAATCTGCCTTGTCCGGTGTGTGGCTCCATCCATCACCCCAACCCTGCCGCAATGACCGCAGGCGCGCCCAGCCGGGAGCAGGTAGATACTGCACGCAGTCTAGCGGAAGAAGCCGGCAATGCCGCTTTGCGCGCCAGCACCGAAGCAAACCGGCAGAAGGGTACCGTGGAAAGCAGCGAAAAGGTCCTGTATGAACAAATCGCATCCCTGCTGGGTCAGGCGGTATCCATTTCGCAGGCACCCCAGCACATCGAAGCTGCTCTTAGCGAGACCGAAGCAAACCTGAACAACCTGCGGGAAGCTTATCTGAAATGCGCACAGGACGTGCAGGAAAAGGGTAAACACGAAGCCGAGCAGAAACGGCTGGAACAGGCGCTGCAAACGCTGGAAAAACAGCTGGAAATCTTGCAAAAAGCCGTCACGGATACCCTCAACCAGCGCACCGCAGCCGAGAGTGCCGTAAATCATCAGGAAACCCAGCTCAAGCAGCAAGCTGCTGCCTTGCTGGGCAATGCCGATTTGGTATCCCTCCCCAAAATCTTGTCGGAGCAGTCGGAAACCTATCGCACACACAATGACACTCTGCAAAGTGAACTTCGTGCGCAGCAAAATCTCGTAACAAAGCGTGATACTCTGCGGGAGCAAATCCCCACGCTGGAAACCGCAAAATCCGATGCCGAATCCGCACTGGAAAACGGTCGTGCGCGCATTGTCAACTTGACCACACGGTGTGCCGCACAAAAGGCAACTATGGAAAGTCTGGTCCAAGCCTTGCCGCTGGAAAATCACAGCGAAGCACAAGCCCAGCTGACCAAATATCAGAACCAGCGTACCGAACGGGAAGAACACAAACGCACCCTGCAAGAAAAGCGGGAAAATCTGAGCAAAGCACTCTCTTCGCTGGATGGCAGCATCCAGCAAATGACCAAAACAGTAGAACAAGCCCCCAACGTAGACCTTGACGCTTTGGAAACCGAAATCGACGCGCAAAGACAAAATCGTGACCAGTTGGACAAGCAAAAGCAGGATGTTTATGCACGCTATCAAGCAAACACTGCTGCGCGTGACCAGATGGTCCAGCACGCCAAAACCTTAGACGAACTGGAAACCCGCTATCGCTGGGTCAATGCGCTGGACGAAACCGCCGCAGGTAAAATTTCTGGCAAGAGCAAAGTCATGCTGGAAACTTATGTACAGATGACCTATTTTGACCGCATCATCCGCCGCGCCAATCTGCGGCTGCGTACCATGAGCGGTGGTCAGTACCAGTTGATCCGCCGTGAGCAGGCAGAAAACAATCGCAGCCAATCCGGCTTGGAACTGGATGTCATCGACCATTACAACGCCACCCAGCGCAGCGTAAAAACCCTCAGCGGCGGTGAAAGTTTTCAGGCTTCCTTGTCGCTTGCGCTGGGGCTGTCGGATGAAATCCAATATTCCGCCGGAGGCATCAAACTGGACAGTATGTTTGTGGACGAAGGCTTTGGCTCTCTGGATGAAGACTCCTTGCATCAGGCAGTTTCCGCTTTGTCCAGCCTGACTGAAGGGGACCGTCTGGTGGGTATCATCTCCCATGTAGGCGAGCTGAAAAATAAAATCCCCTGTCAAATTCTGGTCAAAAAAGATAAATCCGGCGGAAGCCGCATCGAAATCCAAACCTGATTCCACACAAATCTTGAAAAGGACGTGTTTTTATGGAAGATTCTATCCGTGTTGTGATTTCTCCCGACCGCTGTGTCAGCTGCGGTCTTTGTATTCAGGACTGTGCCTCGCACGCACTGAAACTGACGGAAAACGGTGTTGCCTGCACACGACCCTGTCTGGAATGCGGTCACTGTGTTGCCATTTGTCCTGCCCATGCGGTGTCCATGCCGGAACTGGATATGGCAGATGTAACGGAATATGACCCCGACTCGTTTTCTGTTGATCCGGACCATCTGCTGAATTTGATGAAATTCCGCCGCAGCGTGCGTTCTTTCACCAGCCAGCCCGTATCGGACAAGGTTCTGATGCAGATTTTACAGGCAGGCCGTCACGCTCCTACCGCAAAAAATGTACAGGGGCTGCACTTTGTCGCCCTGCAAAAAGAGCTGCCCGCATTTCGGCAGGCATTCTGGGACGCTATGCCGGATGTGATTGCAGCCTGCGGTGCAGATGATCCCGCTGCACGGCTGTGCGCACGCTTTTACGAAAAGCACCAGAAAACCGGGTATGACCCGTTCTTTATGAATGCCCCCGCCGTGTTGCTGGTCTGCGGCGGCAGCTTCTGGGATGCCGGCCTTGCTGCCGGGAATATGGAGTTGATGGCTTCTGCCAACGGTCTGGGCTTCTTGCATGACGGCTTTTTGCAGCAGGCGCTACTACACGCACCCCAACTGCTGGAGCCGCTTGGGCTGGCAGATATCCCTGTCACAGCCTGTATGCTCACCGGCTATGCGGAACGCACTTACGCCCGCACCGCACCCCGCAAGATGACCGATTTACAGGTGCGCTAAAAACAATATACACAACAAAAAGGCTCGTATCCACAATGGATACGAGCCTTTTTTATTGAACTACTTTACTGCTTTTGGGCGTTCTGCTTCTTCTTTTTCCACTTTCTTCTGGAATGACCAAAAATCAGCAGCAGCAAAAGCAGCACACCGCCACAAGCTGCGCCGGACACAATCCAAGCGGTCTGGTCCGGCTGTGCTACCAGACAGAACCCGTCATCCTCTGCATTCACAGCGAATACCAGATACTGACCGTTCTTCTGCACGTCTGCCACACGCCATTCGCCTTCTGTGCTGCGCAGCTGCACCTGAATATGGTTGATGTCTGCATCCTCCGGGCAAGCTACACGCAGCCGGGTCAGCTTTTCATCTGCAAAATGAGGAATCTGCCAGCTTTCCAGCAACGTTTCGCCTTCTTGCAATGTGGGTTGATCGTCCAGCGTTTCCAGCGGGAGCTGGTCGTGATGACAGAATTCTCCTTCCGCCAGCAGCACCGCTGCACCGTTGTCCCGCTCCTGCTTGCTGCGCAGGGTAGTGCGGTGGGTTTCGTACACCGCCGGGTAGGTATGGTCAAAATAAATGTGGGTTCGGTCGGCTTCTTCCAAACCGTCCCAGCTGCCGATTTTTCCTTGTTCATCCGTGACAGCCGGTACCGCATCTTCTTCCAGCGGTTCACCCAGCGGAACCTGCACCGGTATTTCTGTACCATCTGCCTGCCGGAAGGTCAGGGTAGAAGCGCTGAACACCTCAGGCAGATTCTCCAGCTGCAAGAAAGCATCCCGCTCCATCGGCTGTGCAATCTCTGCATAGCTGATGCCGTCGATTCCGCCGAAATCCTGATCCGTTACCAGATACCAGTTCCGGGCAATCGGGTCGGTTTCTTCTTCATGTCCCGTCAGTCGCTCGCCCAGCACAGCGCCCAGCTTTTCGGCGCCGTCCTGAATAGTGACAACACTGCGGCAGTCGGTTGCAATCACTGCACCACCTGCAATGCCGCCCACGCTGCTGTTACCAGACAGCTTGCACTTTGCATTACATCCACGGATATAACCTGCGCTGTTGCCTGCGATGCCGCCTACCTGACGGGCGTTTTCTGCATCCAGATCGCCGGTGTTCGTGCAGTCTTTTACCAGTCCGCACGCCTGCCAGCCAACGATACCGCCCACCTGACGCTTTTTTGCAGAGATGACGGCATGGTTTTCGCAGTCACGCACAACCGCACGCAGTTCGCCCTTGAAATGCAGCGAGCGATTGCCGCTGAACTGCAAATCATCTTCCGGGTCCAAATCATTTTCCCATGCGATTGCGCCAGCGATACCGCCTATATTCAAATCGCCGTCTACGGCGCCTGTGTTGGCGCACTGCGCCACTTTGCCCGTCAAATCATCCGGGGTGTCCTTGTCCGAAATATCCGTCATACTGCCGCCCAAATTGGCGGATGCGTTATCCAGCGTTTTACTGATGGCTTCCATCTGCTTTGCCATTGCCTGCACGTCACCAGCCAGCGTGGTTGCGGTATTGTGTGCCGATTCCACCATGCCGTCCATCGTGCCGTTCATGGCGCTGACGCTGCTGCTCAGCGCATTTTTTGCTGCAAGGATTCCGTCCTCATCCGGCAGATGGGGGTTATCCTTATCTGGTACCAGCTGGTCGATGGCATCCACTGCCGTTCCCGCATAGCCCTGCATGGCGTTTACCTGATCCTGCATAGCGCTGGTGCTGTTCTTGACGTTTGCAGCTGCCTGATCTGCCAGAGAAGCCGTCTTTTTCATTTGCTGCTGCAAAATTTGCAGTGTATCTTTTCCGTATTCGATATGGGGGATGGGTTCGATCTGACCCACAATGCCGCCCACTTCCTTACGACCATTGACCGTGCCGAAATTGGCGCAGTCCATAATCAATCCAGTCTGACTGCCAGCGATACCGCCCACGTTGTAGCCCATGTGCTGGTAACCAACAGTAGCGTGGTTTTCACAGCTGCGCACCACGCCGCTGCTGGTTCCGGCAATACCGCCAATATCCGTTGTGGTGCGTGCCGATTCGGTACCCGTCAGAGTATGCAGCGAAACATCCGCCAAATCTACGCGGTTCTGGTCTGCCGTCACGTTCACCTGTGCTTCGTTGCGGCAATCCCGCACGGTACCGGCATTTTCGCCTGTAATGCCACCCACAAAGTGTTCGCCGTCCACGCTGCCTTCGACCTGACTGTTTTCAATCAGACCGCTGACCGTATTCACACCGGCAATGCCGCCGATTTGGCGTCCGCCGGATGCCTGTCCTGTAAAGGTACAATTTCGAATCGTACCGCTGTTAGAACCTGCGATACCGCCTACTGCGGCACGGCTGCCCTCCGGCGATACTTTACCGCGCACCGACAAATCCTGCACCAGCGCTGTTTTTGTCAGATAACGGAACAAGCCCTGTACCGAGCCTTCCTCCTGCAAAGAAAGCCCGCTGATGGTATGACCGTTGCCCCGGAACTCGCCGCAGAAAATCGGGATTCCGGCAAAATTCACATCAGAAAGATCCACGTCCGTTTCCAATTCCACAACCAGATTTTTGCTGTAGGAATCCAGTCGGCAAGCCTCTACAAATTGGAGGAACTCCGCCTTTTCCGTGATATGGATTTCCTGCGGCTCAGTTTCTGCCGCAAAAGCAGGGCAGATACCACAGACCAAAATACACAAACTCAGGCATACTGCCAGGATCGCTTTACTTGTTTTCTTCATCGTCCTGTCCTCCTTCGTTTGTGATAACGCTGCCTGTAGAAACGGATGCATTCATCTCGCCGTGCAGCACACCGTCAAAGTCTGCATCCACCATGCCGGATACATAACCACGCACATGACCCTGCAGCTTTACTGCACCGGTAGAGCTGTGGGTGGTACGGCGTTCAATGCCCTTGAGCTTAAAGCTGGTGCGCTCAATCAGGGTATCGCCCAGCACCAGAATTGCAGGCAGCACACCCAATACCAGCACAATAGAAATGATAGTACCACGGCCCAGACAGTTACCCATGATGGCGATAACGGGCTGTGCCGACATATTGCCAATCAGCAGACCTGCCGATGCCATAATGCTGCCCGAAGTGAACACGGTGGGGAAGGATGCGTTCAAAGCCTGCACGATTGCTTCCTTATGAGGCATATGGGTTTTCAGCTCCTGATAGTGGCTGGAAATCACGATTGCATAGTCGATATTTGCGCCCATCTGAATGGCGTTTACAATCAAATAGCCCAGGAAATACAGCGGGGTCTGATTGATGGTAGGTACCGAGAAGTTGATCCAGATACTGCCCTGAATGACCAGAATCAGCAGCACCGGCAGCGCCACCGACTGGAAGGTGAACAGCAGCACCAGAATAACGAACAATGCCGACAAAATACTGATCAGCAGGTTATCGCCCGCAAAGGACGCTGCCAAATCGCGGGAGCTGGTGGAGTTGCCCACCACATAATAATTGCCGGAATAGTATTTGCCCAAAAGGGAACGAATTTCGTCCAGGAAATGGAATGTTGCAGGGCTTTCTTCCGGCAGATTCAAAAATACAACCATACGGCTGTAATCCGGGTTATGCATCTGGTCCTGTGCGGTATCCAGCTGCTCGAACAGCTCGTCCATCACTTCCTGTGCATCTCCACTCAGGTTCACATTGTGGGACTGCATCTGGTCTTTCAAAAACAGGAACATATCAAACAGCGGTACGTCGTATTCGGTCAAGCCGTTCAGCATTTCGCCGTACTGATCCTGCTCAAACGCATATGCCGTATACAGCGCACGCGCCACCTCGTAATCCAGACCGACCATTTCCGAGAACTGACGCGGATTCACCGCATCCGTCAGCATATAGCCGTCCATGGCTTCCATGCTGGAAAGTGCCATCGTGCTCTTGACTTCCGGTCGGGATTCCAGCTCCTGCAGGATGGCTTGTTCGGCGGTATAGTTACCGCTGGGCACCACCAACGCCACCATGTTGGAAGAACCAAAGGTATCTCGAATCTGGAAATGCGCTACCTGACGGTCGCTCATTTTGGCGGTTTCTACTTCATTGTAGCTGTAGCAGTAGGGGCACTGATTGGACAGCCAGAAAGCACCCACCAGCACAACTGCAAACACACCGGGCATCACATAGCGGGTTGCCACAGCAAATTTACCCACAGGGGTAATGTTGGGCAGCAGCTTTTTGTGCTGGGTCTTGTCGATCAGCGGACTGAACAGCACCAGCAGACCGGGCATCAGGGTAAAGACGCTCAGCATGCTCAGCAGAACCGATTTGATCAGCACGATGGACATATCCAGACCGATGCGGAATTTCATAAAGGACAGCGCACCCAGACCGCTGATGGTAGTCAGCGAAGAAGCACTGATTTCCGGGATAGCCTTTGCCAGCGCATCAATGCAGGCATTGCGCACATCCTTGGTTTCGTGTTCATCCGAGAAACGGTGACACAAAATAATGGCGTAGTCGATAGCAAGCGCCAGCTGCAGCACCACGGCGATAGAGTCGGAAATGAAGCTGATTTTTCCGCACAGAAAGTTCGTACCCATGTTCAAAAGCGCTGCTACACCAAAGGTAATCAACAGCACCGGAACTTCGGCATACGAGCGGGAGGTCAGGGTCAGAACGGCAATGATGATAACGACTGCCACCACCAGAATGCTGTTCATTTCCTGATTCAATTCTGCGATTTCATCATAGCCGATGGTGGTATCTACCGATACGTCATAGCCGTCCAGTCGTTCCATGATGGTTTCCATAGCATCCAGAACGATGGGGTCATCTTCCTTGGCGGAGAAGTTCAAATCATACAAAGCGCAGGCGTCCTTGTAATGGTCTTTGGTATCATCAAAACCCACAATTTGCACGCCTTCCACCTCTGCCAGCATATCGCTGATTTTCTGAGCATCCTCATAGGTCACATTCGATACCATGATTTGCGCCATAGCATAGGTTTCGAAGTTATCGTTCATGGCGGTCAAACCCTGACGGGTTTCGGTATCTGCCGGCAGATAGGTGGTCACATCGTTTTCCACCTCGACCCAGTTCATGGCAAACAGACAAAATACCACAGCAAAGCCATACAGTAAAAAGAATAAGTACCGCTTGTCCACAATAAATGTGGCAAGCTTATGGAAAAATCCATTAGAAGAATCCTTATGGTCCATAGGCATCTCCTTCATACAAAATCGTTCATATTTTCAAAATCATACAAATATTGATTTTTGATATGCAGCTGTATTATAATAACAACTGCGGCAAGATGCAACCAACAAACAGACGTTGTTTTTTACGTTTTTGTACAGATATTTGTTTTGTGTCTTTTTTTATGCGAAAAGGAGGACTTTTTATGGCAAAAGCCGAATACCGCAGTGCCATTCGTTCCCGTAAACTCATCACCCGGGCTTTGGCGGATTTACTGCAGGAAAAACCTTTGGACAAAATCACCGTGACCGACGTGGTACGCCGTGCGGAAATCAATCGCGGCACATTTTATGCCCATTACACCGACATTCCCGATGTGCTGCATCACATCATCAATCAGATGTTCTCTCACATCCAGCAAACCGCTTTTAACGAAAACCATCTGCTGCCGGATGTATCCCATGTTCTGCCCGCTGCTATTCAGGAAGTGCTGGAAGACGACATGGATTTCTGCCGCAAGGTAATGACATCCAGCGCCGCTTTGCTGATGGAAGAACATCTGGTGGGTCTGACGGTGGATTATCTTTTGCGCCATGAGGAAACCTTTGGTTTCGGCACCCACGAACAGTATCTGCTTACCATCCAGTTCTGCGCCGGTGGACTGACCAATCTATATCGCAGCTGGTTTGCCGGCAGTCTGCCTATTTCGCTGGAGGAACTGACGGGTCAGGCAGAGCTGCTTTTGAACCGCATTATCTCCGATAGCACCCCCTTAAAATAAATATGAAAAAAGAACCGCCCGATGCAATTTGCACCGAGCGGTTTTCTTATTTTTCAATCATATCGCGGAAATCCAGAATTTGCTCCTGCGTGTGCGCAACGATTGCATCCCACTGGTCTTTTCCACTTTCATCCTTTACGCCGACCACATAATACCCGGCTGCGCGGGCGGTATCTACCGCAAGCAGCGCATCTTCATAGACTGCGGTTTCTTCCGGTGCAGCACCCATTCGCTTTGCGGCAGTATCATACACGTCCGGGCGGTTTTTACCTGCGCCAACCACTTCGCAGGAAAGCAGAAAGGAAAACAGCTCTGCAACGCCAAGACGCTCCAGACAGTCCTCAATCAGCGGCTGAGAGGTAGCAGATGCAACGCACATCTGCACGCCGGACGCTTTCAGCTGCATCAGATATTCCCGCACGCCGGGTT
Organism: uncultured Faecalibacterium sp.; assembly: GCA_937880095.1. GTDB lineage: Bacteria > Bacillota > Clostridia > Oscillospirales > Ruminococcaceae > Faecalibacterium. Next base: position 122,585 of record CALFLK010000025.1, read on the forward strand.
TTAACGGCACGTCGTTGCGGTAATGCTCTGCCATCCGGCGATTCATATCTTCCGCAGCCTGCTGCGGCGTACAGGGCAAAGCAAAGGTATTGACCAGATAGCTTGACGACTCGGTCATGGTCATGGTTTTCAACGCTTCCTGCTGGGCTTCGTCCGGCTGGGGCAGACCATGATCCTGTAAAAACTCACCCGCCAGATTGCTCCAAAACGGCATGGAATCCACCAGCGTACCGTCCATATCAAAAATCGCAAACTTTCGATTCATTCTTCGCACCTTTCGGCTTTTCGCCATAAAAAACGGACGGCACTTTGAAAGTGCCGTCCGTTTTTGCTCTTATTTTCTCCCCGGCAGCTTCTGCACTGGGTATCATTCTACACCCGCAGCATCGCCAAAACAAGAGCAGGTACCGCAGGTCAGTCGAAGTCCGCCCAGAACTGTTTTACAACCGCCTCGTAACCGGTCCGATTGCAATAATAGCTCATGCCGTGGTCCGCACCCTGCACGATAAACAGCCGTTTGGGTGCTCGGCAGGCTTCATAGTTTTCATAGGTCATGCCCACCGGCACAAAGCGGTCACGGGTACCATGGACAAATAAAACCGGTACTTTACACTGACGCATTGCATCCACGGTGGAATAATCATCCAGACCCATACTGATTTTCCGGCGGCAGAGCAAATCTGCCAGTCCGCTTCGCATCTCAAACAACATATGCAGGTTCTTGTTCGCAACGTGCTTCCCGATGGCGCGGGGTGAGGTAAATCCGCAATCGCTGAGGATACCATGCACGCTTTCAGGCAAATCCAGCCCAGCCGCCATCAAAACAGAGGTTGCGCCCATGGAAATGCCGCTCAGATAAATGGGAATCTCCGACCCGCAGCGCGCGATGATCCAGTTGACCCAATCCAAACAGTCGTATCGCTCCATCAAACCCAGACCCATGTAGGCACCGCCGCTGTTGTTCTGACCACGCTGTTCCACATACAGCACGCTGCAATCCTGCTGCTCCAGAAAATCCGACACCATGCCGAAATCACGGCTCCAGGAGGACCGCCAGCCGTGCATTGCCAGCACCACACGCTTAGCATTTTCATTCGGGAACCAGTGTCCCGTCAGCATGACCCCGTCATGGCTGAGCAATTTGACGACTTCATGGTCTTTTTGCGCCAATTTTGCAGATGCTGCGTTCATTTCCTCCACCAGTGCATCCGGCTTACGGGAGCCTGATACATGACGACCCGCACGCTGGACCGTCTTGGGTTCGTTCCGGTCCATCGCCAAATCCACCATCTGTTTGGTTACGGCACAAGTAGCCATCGCCGTGGTTACTGCTGCAGCACCAGTTGCCAGAAGCATCGTTTTCTTCGACTGTTTCATTGTTTCACCGCCTTATCTGCTTGTTCTCTTTCACTGTATGGGCAAAACCAAAAAATGGTTCTTACTCCCCGCATCCCTGCGGATTATTTTTCTTTTGCACAGGATTTGCTGCAACGACTGCTGCCAAGCCACAGTTCATCCGCCACAGGCGACCAGTTTTCGGCATACAGCTTGCACTTGTCACACAGATGCACTGCGGTTTCCGGAGATTGCAGGTCCGTGGATTTTGCACCCGTGCGGGCAACCATTTCGGGCAGGATATCCGGATTTTCCAGCATGGGGCAGGGGCGCAGCATATTCTCATTAAAGGGTTGCCCATCGTGGTACGCCATAAACAGGGGAGACTGCAAACATTCCAGCAAAGATTTTTCCCGAATGTTCGAGTCGGAATAGTGGATAAACACGCAGGGGTCTGCGTCACCGTTGGCATTGATGTGCAGATAGCGACGTCCACCAGCGATACAACCACCCACATACTCTGCATCGTTCTGGAAGTCCATAGCGAACAACGGCTTTTCCCGGCGCAGACGGCGAATCCGCTCATAAATTGCGGTGCGCTGTTCGGGGTTGGGCATCAATGCAGGCGAAGCATCGTTGCCCACCGGCATATAGTGGAAATACCAGATGAAATATGCACCCAAATCAATCAGGCTCTGATAGAACGCGTCAGAAGAAATGGAATCCCAGTTCACGCTGGTATAGCAGGCAGAAATGCCGTACAGCAGTTTCTTTTTGCGCAGCAGTTCCATGGCGTGAATTACTTTTTGATAAGTGCCCGCACCGCGACGGCTGTCGGTTGCCTGCTCGTCACCTTCCAGCGAAATCGCAGGAACAAAGTTCTTCACACGCAGCATTTCATCCGCAAAGGCTTCGTCAATCAGGGTCGCATTGGTAAAGCACAGGAACACACAGTCGGAATGTTTTTCGCACAGGCGAATCAGGTCATTTTTGCGCACTAGCGGTTCACCGCCGGTATAAATGTAGAAGTATACGCCCAGTTCCTTGCCCTGGCAGATGATGCTGTCGATTTCCTCATAGCTCAGGTTCAGCTTGTTGCCATACTCTGCTGCCCAGCAGCCGGTGCAATGCAGGTTGCAGGCAGAGGTGGGGTCCAAAAGAATCGTCCATGGGATGTTGCAGCCCAGCTCTTCGCGTAGCTTTTCCTGTTTGGGCCAGCCAATCATTGCCGTATTGATAAAGAAGTTGGTTGCCAGCGTTTTGACCACTTCCGGGTCCACGTCGTTCAGCAGGCTCATTACATAGGCGTGATACGGATGCTCCGGGTTCTGGAATACCTCCCGCAAAATGCGGCGATGCTTTTCAAATTCGCCGTGGGAAAAGGTATCTGCCCAGTCCATCAACTTCAGCAGATTTTTCTCCGGGTCCTTGTACAGATAGCGGAAAACCTGATCCAGTCCAAACTTTTTCAGTGTCATTGTTGCGTCCATGGTATGCTCCTTTTCAGTATCTTATTTGTGCAGAAAATTGATATTTTCTTTGTTATGCCGTTATTTACGGGATAGCTTCTAGCCTCACAATCTCCTTGCTATGGCGTGGGGGCGTCTATGCTTTGATTTTAATTTTCCTGCACAAAAACGCTATAAACAAAGAAACCACGCGGTCCAAATTTTAGGCACGCATGGTCGTTTGTCTAATCTGTTATACACGAAAAAGAGCGGTTCTTCGGTTAATCGGCGGGCTTTCTTTGGATACGCCGCAAGGGAATTTTCTGCATGATCCCGATGATTTGTCCCGACAGCAGCACGGTCAGCAGAGAATAGCCAATCCGCTGCACCGGAATATAAGAAAGCGCCATCAGCAGCACGGTTAAATCACTGATCAGGTAGATGCGCTCCACATTGGTGTGGAATACATACGCACCCACCATCGCGATGGCATCGTCGCCGCCGGGGGCTCCGCCGATTCGGACGCAAAGCCCAACACCAATACCAACAAACAGCGCACCCAAAATAGCGGCAATCAACGGCGTATCCGCCAGCCATGGCCAAAGCGGGTCAAACTGTTCGCAAATTTTGTAAATTAACGAAAAGCCTGTAGAAGCTACCATAGAGTAAAAAATAAAGACATGACCCAGCAGCTTCCAGCCCACCAGATAACACAGTACATTCAAAATAAAACCAGATACCGCCGGGGAAATCCCCAGCCAATATTCCAGCAACAGGGTCAAGCCCAGAATACCGCCTTCCGTTACGCCGGAAAGAGAATGGACATGGTACAAGCCAAACGCCAGAATCCCGCTGCCTAAAACCGCAATCAGGCAATAGGACAGCTTGATTTGCCGCAGCGTTTCTAAAAACGTTTTTTGTATTTTTTCCAAGAAAGATTGCACTCGTGTGCGCCACATTTTCGATTTGTTCCTCCTGTTGTTTTCGGTGCACACCCAAAGGTGTGCTATTGTTCCCTTAGTATAAACTCTGGTATAATACCAGAGTCAAGCACAGGGAGGCGCTTTTATGGAACGCTATTTCAAAATCGGCGAAATTTCCGCCTTATATGATATTGGCGTGGACTCGCTGCGCTATTATGAAAAGCTGGGTCTGATTCATCCCATCCGCTCCCAAAGCGGGTATCGGCTGTACAGCATCCACGACATCTGGTGCCTGAATGTCATTCGGGATCTGCGTGGGCTGGGGTTCAGCATGGCACAAATTGCGGAATATCTCAATCACCACACGGTGGAATCCACTCTGCAAACCCTTGCGGATGAAAGCCGTGCCATCAGCGAAAAAATGGCAGTTCTGGAAAAATTAAAGGCAAATGTGGAAACCCGTATGGAAACCATCCGCACTGCCGCCAGCCAGCCGGTAGACCAGTTTACTATCACGATCTACCCGGAGCGCCGGTGTTTTGCCATTGAAGAGCCTTACTCCGGCGATGCCGAAATGGACGTTCTCATCAAGCGGCTTTTGAATCGGGACAAAAATCGCTTTTACATCATCGGCAGCCAGCAGCTCGGCTCGATTTTGCGGTTAGAACAAGCCAAAAAGGGAGATTTTTCCCGTTACAGCGGTGCATTTCTGCTGGTAAAAGACGGCGACCGCAGTTTTCCCGCCGGGGAATATTTGTCCGTTTGCTATCGGGGCAGCTATCGGCAGACCGCCCGTTATGTACCTGCGATGCTTACCTATGCTGAACAAAACGGCTATACGCTGGCAGGGGATATTTTGGAGCTGCTACGCATCGACATTCACACTTCTGCCGACCCGCAGGAATATGTGACGGAATTACAGGTGCGGGTCGAAAAGCAATCATAAATTTCTGGTTTGTATCCTGCGATTTCATAGGGAGGGCTTTATGGAACAAAAGGTCTATCTTGCGCCCGGTGCGTATGTGCTGGGAGATGTTCGTATGGGCGAACAAGTCAACATTTGGTATGGCGCAATACTGCGCGGCGATCAAGGCACCATCACCATAGGCGCAAACACCAACATTCAGGATAATGCCGTCCTGCACGAGAAAACCACGCTGGGTGTGGGCTGTACCGTAGGACATGGAGCGATTGTACACGGCTGTACGGTAGGCAATTTCTGTACCGTCGGAATGGGCGCGATCCTGTTAAATGGTGCTGTGATTGGGGACAACTGCATGATCGGCGCCGGTGCTGTGGTGACCGGAAAAACCGTTGCGCCCGCAGGTTCGCTGCTTTTGGGCAATCCCGCCAAAGTTGTGCGTACACTGACCGAAACGGAAATCCAGCATCTGCACACTTCTGCCGCCGGATATGTCGCCCAAGCAAAGGCTGCTCTGCCGCTTTGCTCTGCCGGAACTGCACTGGAATAACCGATACAAAAAGCCTGTACCCATTTGGGTACAGGCTTTTCAGCTTATATGCGCTGCTAAGATTAGCCGATGGGCATAACCTCAACGATCTTGCACACCAGAGAAGAATCGGTGATGTACTCGTTGATTTCCTTCAGAGAATCCAGAACAGCTTGGTCCTCCTCCAGCTCCAGACGCAGGACTGCACCCTGATGGCGCTCTTCCTTGGTTTCCGCAGTGGGGTTGGACTTATCAAACACCATCTCTGCGACCTTGTCACGCAGCAGGTTTTCCTGGGTGGTGTTGGGAGCCACGTTAAACACGATGTGGCTGTCATCACCAGCTGCACCAGGGGTCAGGATTGCGATGTTGGGGGTGCCGTCTGCATTTGCGGTAGCAACCACAGTCACACCGGAATACTTTGCGATTTCTTCCAGCACAGCAGCCTGATCCAGATTGGTGTACAGGTTGGTGTAAACGGAGGGAGTGGAAACTGCGTCAGCAGCAGGCTTGTTGTCCTCTGCGGAGTTGCCGCAGGCAGCCAGACCCAGAGCCAGAACAGCGCACAGCGCCAGAGCAATGATCTTCTTCATACAGAATCTCCTTTGTATTTATGTTGATTTTTAGATGCAACAATGTATCTAACCGGATACACTGATAGTAACAATTCCGCATCTTTTTGTCAAGATTTCTTCCAAATCCGTAACCTTTCATTGCGATTCTGACATCACAAAGTCTGTATTCTTGCATAAATGGTATTTGCAATCAAAAAGCCAGCAAGCGTAACGCTTGCTGGCTTTTTTGGCGGAGAGTTAGGGATTTGAACCCTAGGTTCCTTTTGGGAACACAGCATTTCGAGTGCTGCACCATCGACCACTCGGACAACTCTCCATATCACATCTAAATTAGTATACCAAAAACTATCCCCAGCGTCAACGGGCAGAGAAGTTTTTTCACGGCGGAACGTATGCAAATAAAAAGCCGCGTGCAAAACGCACACGGCTTTTCTCTTATACGACATTCCCTTACTGGGCGTCGATTTTTTCTTTCAATTCGTTTAGATAAACCCAGCGCTCAGTCTTTTCGTCCAGCTGGGCTTCCAATGCGGCATGGGTTTCCGCCAGTTCCTGCAGTTTTACATAGTCCGTCACGCAGCGTGCCTGTTCGGCTTCACAAGCCGCAATCTGCTGTTCCAGTGCTGCCAAATCATCGTCGATGGTTTCGTACTCCTTCTGCTCTTTATAGGTGAATTTCAGCTGACGGGTACGGGTACGCTCGCCGGATTTTTCCTTTTTCTGCTTTGCGGGGGCTTCTTCTTCCTTGCGCTTTGCTGCCCAGTCCGACCAGTTGCCGTTATAGCGCACGACCTCGCCATCGCCGCGCACCTCGAAAATGGTTTCTGCCAGCTTATCCAAAAAGAAACGGTCATGGGAAACCGTCAAAATCGGACCGGGGAAGCTCTGCAAATAGTCCTCCAAAATGGACAGGGTCATAATATCCAAATCGTTAGTGGGCTCGTCCAGCAGCAGCACGTTGGGGGCTTCCATCAAGACCGACAGCAGATACAAACGGCGGCGCTCACCGCCGGACAGCCGACCAATGGGCACAGACTGCAAGTCGCCGGGGAACATGAAACGCTCCATCATCTGCTTGGCGGTAAAAGTGCCTTCATCGGTACGCACTTCGTCGGAAATATCGTGGATAAAGTCGTAAACGCGCTGGTTCAAATCCAGCTCGCGACCTTCCTGCGTAAAGTAGCCGATTTTTACAGTTGCACCCATTTCCACTGCGCCGGAATCCGGCTCCAGCACACCTGCAATGGTGTTCAGCAGGGTAGACTTACCTGCGCCGTTATGACCTACGATACCAATGCGGTCGCCCCGCAGGATTTTATAGGTAAAGTGGCTGATAATGGGGCGACTATCAAAGGACTTGGATACATCCTCCAGCTCGATGATTTTTTTGCCCAGACGGCTGGAAGCTGCTGTCAGCTGGATGGTATCGTCGTATTCGGGCGCATCCTGATTCAGCAAATCCTCATAACGCTGGATGCGCTCACGGGATTTGGTGGAGCGTGCCTTACAGCCACGCATAATCCACTCTCGTTCCACACGCAGAATAGACTGACGCTTGCGCTCGCTGGCTTCTGCCATCTCCTGACGCTGTTCTTTCAGCTCCAGATACTTGGAGTAGTTGGCTTCGTAATGGTAGAGCTTGCCCTTATCCAGCTCGGTGATGTGATTGACCACGCGCTCCAAAAAATAGCGGTCATGGGTGACCATGATAATACCGCCACGGAATCGGCGTAGGCGGTCTTCCAGCCAGGACGTCATCTCTGCATCCAGGTGGTTGGTGGGCTCGTCCAGAATCAGCACATCTGCCGGTTGAATCAGCGCTGCTGCCAGTGCGACACGCTTGCGCTGACCACCGGAAAGGGTACCGATTTTCTGGTTAAAATCCGGAATACCCAGCTGGTTCAGCATTGCCTTTGCTTCATATTCTTTCACGTTCTGGAAATCGGCAGGCAGATGCAAAAACACCTGCTCCAATACGGTTGCATCGTCCTGCATGGCAGGATTCTGCGAAAGATAGCTGATTTGTGCCCGGGGGCTGTGAAAAATTTTGCCGCCATCCGGCTCAATAACGCCCGCCAGCACTTTCAGAAAGGTAGATTTTCCGGTTCCGTTGATGCCGATGATGCCGGTTTTGGCACCTTCCGGCAAATAAAAATTCACATCATCCAGCAGCTGACGCGCGCCGAAATTGATGGAAAGATGTTCCGCAGATAAGAGCATAGTGACCTCCCGATTTGATAAACACTTTCTTTATCATACCATAAAGTGCCCTGTTTGCGCATCCTTTTTCTCTGCGCCGCGTACTTTTCCACAAAGAATGCATTTTCGGTGGAAAACAAAGACAAAGAAAAGCCGCCTGCAAAATGCAGACGGCTTTTTATCATTTTATTTACGGCTTGCAGCGCTGGCAGGGCTCATAGCCTTCGCTGATCAGATCCTCGCGGCTGCCGGTATAAGTCTTGCGGTTTTCCTTTTTGATGGAATCCACACCGGAGCAGTTTTCCTTATGGAACTTTTTCGAGCTGGTGTTCAGCACATAGGTTGTGCTTTCTGCGTCCGGCTGCGCCGGACCATCCTCGCTCAGCCAGCTTTCGCCGGTAGCGTAGTCAATGGTGATCTGAGGCTGGACGTTATAGGCAAACACGCAGAACATCACTTCTTCGCCCGCGTCTTCCACCGAGTAGCCTTCCATCAAAACGCCCTGCGCAACCAAATCGTCCCCATCAAAAATCGGGGTGACACGGTATGCCACATGGTTGTTTGTTTCCTTGACGTAGTCCGCCACCATATTTTCAAAAGGCAGCATACCGTCGATATTCAGGTAACGGGTACCGGTAATCAAATTGCTTTTGTTGGCGTTTTCCGCCGTCAGCTGGTAGCCAATCAGATGGCAGCGATTGTACAGGTATTTACCGTCCACGCTGTCATACTTAGCGGTCTGCCAGCCGGTAGGCTTGACCTGACCGATATTGCCGCGCTTTTCGGTGGGCATGATATCCTGACCAACACAAGCGTATGTAACACCGCAGCGACCCAAATCATCCAGATCACTGTAATACTCCACCGAAGCTGCCGGAATGTTATTCAAATCAAAGAACGGCACATTATCGTTGATTGCCACATATGCATCCCCGGTATACGCCGGGATATCTTCCACCGTAAAGGGAATTTCTGCATTCGGTTCCCAGACACCATCTACAGGTGCCTGTGCCGTAACGGTGCTACTGCTCGGCTGGGAATTGTTCAGCGCAACATCGCTGCCGCAGCCAACCAGACAAGATACAAACAATACCAGCGCAAGCAGCGCTGCCTTTAATTTCTTCATTTGTTATAAATCTCCTTCGTGATTTTCTCATGGGACGAACCGGCAAAGTCACAGCTTTCCACCAGCGTCCAGCCATGCTCCCGCAGCGGCAGATCAAAATGCGTATCCGCCGGGTAAGTACGGTTCCAGCGGAACAGAATCACCTGTTCCAGCTTTGCTTCATAGGGTGCCAGCGGGGTACCCTCGACAAAGCAGAAATCGCCGGGCTGTGCAGTTTCCAGAAAATCTTCTGCTGCATCCAGACGTACCTGCTCCTCTGCTTCAAACTGTTTGGCGGAATAGGGGGACAGCTTCAGCTTTTTATCGCCCAGCATCCCCAACATTTCGGCACGCAGCACCTTATCTTTACTCTGGCGGCGGTGATTAAACATGGTTCCGCCGTTATCGTCGATACAAATCATTGCGATCATGCGTGATTCACCTGATTCCTTATTTTGATAGGGGTGTTCGCCCCGTACCATTATACGAAGCAACCCCGCCATCGTCAACGCACACGGTTCGTCTGCTAAAAAGAAAAGCATCTGCCGCTTTCAAAAGGGCAGATGCCTTTCGCTGTTCTGTTTTATTTGCGTGCTTTTTGTTTTTTCTCCAAGATTTCCTGCACCTGCTGCTGGGTCAAATTCGTCAGCGGTTTCGGTGCTGTATTGCCCTTACGCAATGCCAGATGCCAAGTAGAAAGCCCAATCCATTTGCCCAGTTTATAGCCGGTATGAGGGGTTCGTCCCTCACACACGAAGCCGTATTTTTGGTGAAATGCTTCGCTGGCAGGATTAGGGTCGGCAATCAGTGCATATACATTCCATACGCCCTGCTGCCGCAGCATCTCTAAAAGCGGAGGATACAGCGCATTCCCTACGCCCATACCACGGGCATCCGGTGCGCAGTAAATGGTGATTTCTCGATCCCAGTCAAAAGCTTCCCGCTCGTGCCAGCGATGCACGCAGGCAAAGCCCATCAAGCGACCTGCACCATCTCGTGCCAGCAGCATCGGCGCAACCGCCAAGGTACCTGCCACCCATTTTTCATACTGGGGCAGGGTAGACGGCGTAATTTGGAAGGTCGCACGGCTGTTTTCCACATACCAGTTATACAGCGACAAAATGTCGGCAGTGTCTGCCTGTGTGGCAACCGAAAGCCGTGGGCGGCGGTTTTCCGCCCAAGATGCGCACAGCGCTTCTTTTTTTGCCTTGGGCAATTTTTTGATAGCGGCTTCCCGCTTCAAAGCAGCCGATTTATCGGACAGCTGTTCCAGATAGGCAAAGCCTTCGGGTGGAAATGCGTGGGTAAACTTGGCACCGCCCTGTCCGTTTTTGTGGGCGTACAGCCGAGCTGGTGGGTCATCCGTCCAGCCGGTATACAGTCGGTCGCCCTCGCAGCGCAGCATATAGACGAATGCGGGGTGCTGGCTTTGGGTTTCCATGGGCAGCTCCTCCTTTTTCCGGGCAATCAAATCGCTTACAGGCGACCGTTATTGCGCAGCACCTGACGGCAGGCTTCGATTGCCTGCTCCTTGGTGTCGGCAGTAATCAAAAAGCGGCTTGCATGGCAGAAACGGATGCCTTCCAGACCACTCTTCTGTGCAATGACCTCCGGGGTCTGACCTGCCCAAGAAGCCGGGAACGGCAGCTTGCTGCGCTTGGTTTTGCGGTCATTCACACACTGTGCGCTCCAACCGCCGCGCTGGCTGGGATATACCACAAACAGCGCATCGGTGCGGTACAGACCGTTTTTCCAAGGCAGGTAGCAAGGCAGTACCACGATGCCATTCTGGCTTTCCCGGTAAGCAGCCTGCACCTTGTCGTCTGCACGGTTTACCGCACGGGCAGATTCAATCTGACGCTCCAGAATCTGGCGTGCCACTGCAACCGCCTGGAAGAAGCATTCGTCGCTGTTCTGATCCGAATCCCAAACCGGGTTAAAGAAACCGATGGCATCGCACAGGCTGTTCTGCTCGCCGGTGTTGTCGTTCAAATCCAGCGGCTGAATAAAGTTTTCATCAATCAGACGTGCCTGATTTTCGCCTACCAGACCCGGTCCCAGCACCTGCCACAGCAGACCGAAAGCAGCGTACGGCACACCGTTTGCACGGTACTCGCGAGGCTCCTGATGGTGGTCAAACATACCAAAGCCGACATCATATACAATGCCGTCAAAATCATCCGGCACGGTGAAACCGCGGGTGATCTGGATGTCGGGGCGAATAATCTGCAAAAGCGCCGTGGAGAACACGTCGTCTGCATGGAATTTACCGCCATGGGTAAAGCCGGTTGCGGGAATTTTCATGGTAGAACCTCCTGGGTAAAGCGGCAAATGCCGCAGTTATCATTTTCAGCAGGGCTGTACCCCGCGTAACATCTTATATTAGCACACTCCGCGCAGCAGACGCAAGCACACCCGAAAGCGGTTTTGTGTCGATTTCTGCCGCATCCTGTGTTACAATACTGGTAATCTATTTTATCGTTTCCAAGGAGGTGCCCCTATGCGTTCTTCCACCCATGCCCATGCGCATCACGCCGCTGCGCAAAAGAGAAAATCCTCGCACAGCGGTACATTTTTTCTGACTGCGCTTTTGGTTCTGATTCTGATTGCCGTGGTGCTGTTTGTATTTCAGCCCACGGAAAAAGCCCTGCCTGTGCCGGAGCAGCCCCGCATTGTGCGTCTGGACGCCGGCTGGACCGATCAACTGGTCCAATGCGGCAACGACAAAGCCGTGAAAGCCTTTATCGACCAGACCATTGATGAAATTGCGGCGACTCCGTTCGGTATCAATGCTGTTGTTTGGGACGGCAAAACCCCGGACGGCGAAGCCCTGTTTATTGACGACACCAAAACGCTGCCGCACGCAGCCTTTTTGTCTGACCGCTTCGATGCGATGGATTATCTGCTTCATTCCGCTGAAAAAGCAGACTTGACCGTTTATCTGGAAAGCCTGCTGCCGAACCCCGAAGACGAAGTTATCACAGATCTGGCAGAAAAACATGAAATGCCGCTGCTTTCACCCAATGTTCTAAGCAGCCAGACCCCCGGCTGGGAATCCGGTGAAGTGCAGCTGCTGGATGCCTCTGCTGGCGGTGAACGTGCTGCACTGGCTTTACAGCAGGGCAGCACCGCTGCCGGTGTCATGCTGGGCGACTGGAGCGTCCTGCGCCAAGACCCTTCCGAGGCAGTTCTGTTCAACGCATTTTTAGACGGCACGCTGGACGACCCCACGCAGGCATGGGCAGGCAAAGAACTTGCTCAGACTTTGGCGGTTACTTATCCGCAGCACGATAACGCCAAACTGTACGACAAGAATGTTTTCCTGATGGGTACCAGCAACCCGGATGCTCCTTTGACTTTGAACGGTCAGCCGGTAGAGCGTTTTACCCAGCAGGGCAGCTGGGGTGTTTTGCTCCCGCTGGAATACGGCGACAACACATTCACGATGGAAAACGGCGGTGAACCGCTGGAATTCCACATTGAAAAGCCCAAACCCGACCCCAACAAAAAGCCTGCTAAACCCGAACCGCCCCAGCCGGACGGCACCCCGGGCGAAGAAGCAATCGGCAAGAAAGTACAGGTCACCGATGCCATTGCCAGCGCACTGACCGAACCTTGGAAGTCCTCTTCCATTGAAGATACACTGTATCAGGGTGCTGTCGCTGAGGTTGTGGGTGTGACTGAGTACCAGTCCGGCAACATTATGACCCACGCATACAAGCTGTCTACTGGCGGTTGGGTGCGCGCAAAGACCAGTACCATCGTGGACCTGCCGGATGCTGCTTTTACCGGCGCAACCATTTCTGAGGACGAAGCCAGCCGCAGCACGGTTCTGGAATTTACCGGAAACGGCACCCCTGCTGTATACCACACTTGGGAGGGCAACCAACTCACTCTGCGGCTGCTGAGCGCACAATGGAGTGGTACGCTGCCCGAAAGCGAACGCTTCACTGCTTCCATTGAACAACAGGACAAGGACCTCCTGCTGACCCTGAACTTCTCTGACGCAGACCCGCTGTACGGCTGGGCAGTCAACTACGAGGACGGTATCACCCGCCTGTACTTCAAGCACAAGCCCGTTCTGGCTGACGGCGCAAAGCCTTTGACTGGTCTAACCATCATGCTGGACCCCGGTCATGGTGAAGGCGACAACGGTGCAGTCGGCAGCGGTGGTCTTTCGGCGCCTGTAGAAAAAGACGCAAATCTTGCGCTTGCACTGGCAACCCGCACCCGTTTGGAACAGCTGGGCGCAACGGTTGTGATGACCCGCACGGAAGACACCTTCCCCACGCTGGGCGACCGTGTTACTGCACTGAATACCCAGCACCCCGACCTGTTCATCTCGATTCACCACAACAGTATTGATTTGACGCGGGACGTAAACGGCGTGAACGGCACCGAAGCCTACTGGTTCTATGAAGAAGGCACCGAACTTGCCCGCCTGCTGACCGAAAATGTCACCAGCGCAATCAATGCGGTTCGCCCTGAACCTCATCAGGACCGGGGCAATTCCTACGGTTACTACTATGTGACCCGCTCCAACATCTGCCCCGCAACCCTTTTGGAAGCTGCGTTTATGACCAACCCCGCCGACTACGAGCTTTCCATCAATTCGGATGTGATTTGGTCCGAAGCTGGCGGCATCGCAAGAGCTGTATATCAGTTTTTGCGGGAAGCTGCGCTGCCCACCGCCGCTTAAATCCACAAAAACAAAGAATGCCGCCCGCAGGTCGGGCGGCATTTTTGTTGGCAAAAAAGCACATCTTTTCGCACAAGCGCGCCTTTTTTGCCGATTTTGTGCTATACTAATACACTGACGATATCATCAAAGTGAGTAGGAGACTATCATGGTAGAAGCGGTTATTTTTGATATGGACGGCTTGATGTTCGACACCGAAAGTGTCTGGACTTCTTTGTGGGAACCGGTTTTGAAAACCTTCGGTATTCCGCTGCCCGTCGGGCTTGCTGACGCAACCCGCGGTACGGCAGGCGTACAGCTGCGCAATATTGTGGGGCAATACTGTGGACCCGACCACGACCCGCAGGAAATTCTGGAAGAAATGTGGCGTCAGGGTGATTTGGTTTTTGCCAAGGGTGTTGCCAAAAAGCCCGGTCTGGATGCGCTGCTGAGCTGGTTGAAAGAACATAATATCCCGGTTGCTGTTGCAAGCAGCAGCCTGCCCCATTACATCCATCAGAATTTGAAGAACGGCAACATTGAATCGTACTTTTCTACGATTGTCAGCGGCGATATGATTGAGCATTCCAAGCCCGCACCGGATATCTTCCTGAAGGCTGCTGCGCTTCTGGGTGCAGACCGCCATCACACGCTGGTTTTGGAAGACAGCTACAACGGCGTGCGCGCGGGTCGTGCCGGTGATTTTATTACCGTCATGGTTCCGGATCTGATGCCGGCAAACGAAGAAATGGCAAGACTGTACGACGCTTGCTGCAAAGATTTGTTTGAGGTGCGTGACCTGCTGGAGCAGGGTAAGCTGGGCTGATTTGCCCCCAGTAAGAGATAAGGTTTATACAATAAAAAGAGGTGCGTATCCACTGAGATACGCACCTCTTTTTCCTTACTTTTGAAAGCGCACTTACGGTTTCGCGCATCAAACGCTTTCTGTTTCATCTATGCACTCTGTGATTACTCGGCACCGTAAGCCGGTCATAATCGCATCATCCAGCCACATGGTATACACGGTAAAGCGCTGGGTTGTGATATCTTGCACATTTTGCAAATTTTCAATCACATACACCCCATGCTGCTCGCACAGTCGGTCTGCTGCTTCGTGTTCGCTATGCTGCCGAATGCCCGGGCAATCCACACCGACAAAGCGGATTTTCTTCTCTGCCAATTTGCGAATCAGTGCCTGCGAAAGCTGCGGATGATCTTCAAAATAGGCAGGTTCGCCATACGGATGTGCCTCCATGCGACCGGTACGGAAAAGGACAAAATCGTTTTCCTTCACCAAATCGAGGGAAATATCCTCCGGCATCACTTCGGGATAGGCACGCACATCAAACAAAACACCCTCGGACTTAAAATACTCCAGCGGAATTTTGCTTTTTTCGTAGGTATCCAGATGCGTTCCCACATGACCCATCGCGATATGGGGATTATCCTGCGATTTTGCCCACAACATCTGCGGGCTGTCCTGAGAAACTACTGTCGTTAAATCCACAAACATATCTACATTCCTCTTTATAAACAGCTGATTGCCGTTCTCTTTTACTGGAAATGCCGCAAATCGCCCTTTTCCTCAATGGACAAGAACACGCCGTTCGGCACACAGGATGCAAACGCCAGATGTCGATTCAGCCAGCCAAAGCCTTCGCATACATGGTCGGGGCAAGGGCTGTTGACGAAAGCCGCCGCACCGTCTTTGATCTGAATATGTACGGTGTCGAATACCGTTTCAATATCGTAAGTTTTGTCCTCATCCAGCGGAAGAATCATCTGCTGGGAGCCGTTTTTGCCTTCGTACTGCACAAATGCGCACAGCTCGTGGGCATCCTTCTGATGCAGCCAGTACCAGCCAGCCAGTGCTGCTGCCAGAACCAACACAACCACCACAAAAATCAAGTTCATTTTCTTGCCGCTTACGGGCTTTTTCTCTTTTGCTTCCACTGAAGAATTCCTTTCTATGATACAAGCTTTTTACAGAAAAATGCTCGCCGGAAAAATCCGGCGAGCATGATGAAAGCAGTGCTTACTCCTCGATGGTGCTATGTGCCCAGACATATTCGCGGGCACGGTCCAGCGCCATATCGTGGCGCAGGTGCTTAACAAAAGGCTGTGCCTTGTATTCTTCCACCGTTTTCTTTACCTTTTCTGCGCGCGCTGCAATCTCAGCGTCCATCTCGGCATCGGTGGGTACCAGACCCTTTTCCTGTGCCAGCAGCTCCAGCGCAAAGCTGGTACGCATTTCCAGCGCACCACGCTGACGCAGATGTGCGTCAAACTCTTCCTTGGTGCGGCGGGTACGCTGCAAGAACTGACCCAATGTAGTGCGCATCATCTGCAGCTGGATTTGGAACTGGTTCATCTTCTTCTGATAAGCTTCTTCCAGCAGCGGGGTGGGCAGCTCACCTTCGCAAGCCTGACCCAGCTGATCCAGCAGCTGGCCGCGTGCAATGTTCATTGCATTGCTGCGGCGGCCTTCTTCCATCTTAGCGCGAACCTGTGCGCGGTATTCTTCCATGGTATCCACGCCGCCGACCTTCTTGGCAAAGTCTGCGTTCAGTGCGGGGATCTGGCGCACATTTACGCTGTGCAGCACAATGTGGAACACAGCTTCCTTGCCAGCCAGCTCACGCGCCTGATAATTGGCAGGGAAGGTGACAGTGATGTCGAACTCCTCACCTGCGCTGTGACCCAGAATGCCTTCTTCAAAGCCGGGAATCATACGACCTGCACCCAGCGGGATCTGCGCATTCTTTGCGCTGCCACCCTGGAATGCTTCGCCATTCAGGTAGCCGGTATAATCTGCAATCGCAATATTGCCCTTGACTGCCGGACCCTTGTGGGGAACCAGATCTACATTTGCGCTGCGGGTGCGCTCGATCTGCTGGTCCACATCTTTTTCTGCTACGGGGATGGGCTCGCACTTTGCAGTAAATCCTTCGGTGCGGGTCAGGGTCAGTTCGGGGCGCAGGGCAGCGGTAGCGCAAGCGACAAAGCCATCTTCTTTATTGACGCTGATCAGATCGTAGGCGGGCTCGGTAACAAAATCAAACTTGTTCTTCTCCACCTCTGCATCAATCAGGGGCTGAACCTGTGCGTCCATCACGTCATTGATGGCATCATACCAGAAGACGTGCTCGCCCTTTTCTGCTTCAATGGCGGCACGGTCTGCTTCGCCCTTTTCAAAGCCCTGGACAGTGTAATCTCCACGGGTGCGCTCGTAGACAGCCTGTGCTGCATTTTCCAGCTCTGCTGCATCCGCAGTAAAGGTCATTTTGACCACATATTTTTCCGGGTATTCCAGTTTTTCCAGTTTCATGGATGACGTCCTCCGTAAACCTGCCTGAGGCAGGTATTTTTGCTTTTTTTGTTGTGTGCCATAGCACACAGAAAGAATCACCCAAAAGGCGATTTTTCTGAATATTTCAAAGCATATTATAGTTATTATAGCACAATCCAAAAAAAAGCGGTATAATAAATCAAAAGAATTGCCTTATATACAGGCATTTTTGCATTTTATCGACCATTCGCCAAGGAGGACAGAATGCGCTTATTTGATGTTTTGGGTCCGGTTATGATCGGTCCTTCCTCCAGCCATACGGCGGGCGCTGCCCGCATCGGCTATACAGCCCGCAAGCTGCTGGGGGAAACCCCTGTACGGGCTGAGGTTTATCTGCATGGCAGCTTTGCAACGACCGGTCGCGGGCACGGAACAGACCGCGCCATCATTGCCGGTTTGCTAGGAATGCGCCCAGACGATGCCCGCCTGCCTGACAGCTTTTCTTTGGCACGGGAGGCAGGTCTGGAATTTTCCATCCATACCATCGAGCTGCGGGATGCCTACCCCAACACCGCCCAATTACGGCTGTGGGGCAGTGACGGTCGCCGGCTGGAGCTGCAGGCAGCTTCGATTGGCGGCGGACGCATCCGTGTCACCCATATCGACGGTGTTCCGGTAGATTTTGGCGGAGATACCAACACCATGATTATTCACAACACCGACACCCCCGGCTATGTGGCGGAGGTCAGTACCGCTGTGTCCAATCAGGGGATCAACATTGCATCCATGCAGCTGTTCCGCGCAAGCCCCGGTGGTTATGCGGTTATGGTGCTGGAATGTGACCATCCGATTCCTGCCGAGCTGACTGAATCGCTGCGGCAGGTACCCGGTATTTTGAAAGTGACCAGCCTGAATGTAGGGGAGGACCGCTGATGAGCTTTGTATCTGTATCCGAAATGCTGGCGGCCGTTTCGTCGGGTCGCGATCTGGCTCACACCATCATGGCAAGTGATTTGGCGGAAAGCCGCATCACGGAGGAAGAATCTCAGGCACAGATGCGCCATCTGTGGCAGGTCATGCAGGCAACCAGCTTGCAGTATGACCCGGCACGCCGCAGCGCCAGCGGTCTGATCGGTGGCGACGGCGGAAAGCTGCTGGACGCTGCCGCACAGAACAGTCTGTTCGGCGGTGAATACCTGAATCATGTCATTGCCGAAGCCTTGAAAACCGCAGAATGCAACGCCTGTATGCAGCGCATCGTTGCTGCCCCTACAGCTGGCAGCTGCGGTGTTCTGCCCGCTGTGCTGCTGCCCTTGCGGGACTGCGGCTATACTGAACAGCAGTTCTGTGATGCTTTATATGTAGCAGCTGGTTTTGGTCAGGTAATTGCTGCACGCGCTACTCTGGCTGGTGCTGAGGGCGGCTGTCAGGCTGAAGTCGGCGCTGCCAGTGCAATGGCAGCTGCTGCGCTGGTTCAGCTGGGCGGTGGTACGCCCGATCAGTGCAGCCATGCCGCAGCTATGGCGCTCTCCGGGCTTCTGGGTCTGGTTTGTGACCCGGTAGCGGGTCTGGTGGAAATCCCGTGCGTAAAACGCAATGTGACTGGCGCTGTGAACGCCGTTGCTTGTGCCAACATGGCACTGGCTGGTATTCCCTTCCAGATTCCCTGCGACGAAGTGATTGACGCTATGGGACGCATCGGCAATCAGATGTCCTCTGATTTGAAAGAAACCGCTCAGGGTGGTCTGGCACAGACCCCCACCGGAAAAGCCATTGCCGAACAGATGGCTGGACAGGAACTGTAAAAAAAACAAATCCCTCCGCCTTGTGGTTTTATACCGCAGACGGGGGGATTTTTCATGCAAAAACGGCGTCCGCAACAGACGGACGCCGCTTTTTTATATGCTCAAGTTATTTCAGGAAATCAGATTTCAGAGGTTTCACGTTTCTTGACAAATGCGCGAATCACCAGCAGCGTACCAACCATCAATGCGATGGACAGGGGCAGCATAATAAACACATTGCGTACCATGCCGGCAATCAGGTAACAGACAAAGCTAACTGCGGCTACTGTCAACGCATACGGCAGCTGGGTGGATACATGGTTCAGGTGGTCACACTGAGCACCTGCGGAAGCCATGATGGTGGTATCCGAAATGGGAGAGCAGTGGTCACCAGCCACAGCACCAGCCATGCAGGCAGAAATGGCAATGATCATCATTTCATTGTTCATATCATACTGGAATGCATAGGTAACAATGGGAATCAGGATACCGAAGGTGCCCCAGGAAGTACCGGTAGAGAATGCCAGGAACACCGCAATCACAAAGACGATTGCGGGCAGCAGATTCAGCACTGCACCTGCGCTGGACTGTACCAGTGCGCCAACGAACTCGCGTGCGCCCAGAGAATCGGTCATAGCCTTCAGCGTCCATGCCAAAGTCAGAATCATAATAGCGGGAACCATGCTCTTAAAGCCTTCGGGCAGGCTCTCCATGCACTCGCGGAAATTCAGAATGCCGCGGCACATATAGTACACAACCGTGAACAGGAATGCAACGGCAGAGCCGTAAACCAGACCTTCGGATGCAACCGAGTTTGCAAAGGCATCCACGAAATTCACGCCAGAGAAGAAACCGCCGGTGTACAGCATACCCATAACACAGCAGACAATCAGCACTGCAATGGGAATCAGCAGATCGCGCACGCGACCCTTCGGGTTGGGCTGTTCGCCTTCGGCACTGCCGTCGGGATGCTTTCCGCTGGTGTAAAGGTCACCATTCAGGCGTGCATTTGCTTCGTGCAGTGCCATGGGACCGTAATCGAACTTGCCAGCAGCCAGCGTAATCAGCATGACCAGCGTCAGGAATGCGTAGAAGTTATAGGGGATTGCGCGAATGAACAGCTCCAAGCCGTTGACACCTTCCACAAAACCCGTAACCGCAGCAGCCCAAGAAGAAATCGGGGCGATGATGCAGATGGGAGCCGCCGTAGCATCAATGATGTATGCCAGCTTTGCACGGCTGACTCTGTGACCATCGGTGACGGGACGCATCACGCTGCCAACTGTCAGGCAGTTGAAGTAGTCGTCGATGAAAATCATCACGCCCAGTGCCACAGTAGCGAGCTGTGCGCCCACACGGCTCTTGATGTGACCTTCTGCCCAGCGACCGAACGCAGCCGAACCGCCGGCTTTGTTCATCAGGTAAACCATCGAGCCCAGCAGAACCAGGAACAGCAGGATGCCTGCGTTACCTGCATTTGCCAGCGAGGACTCTACCATGCCCCAAGTAAACACATGCTCCATGGTCATGCTGAAATTGAAGTTAGCATACAAAAGACCGCCTACCAGAATACCCACAAACAGGGAAGAGTAGACCTCTTTCGTGATCAGTGCCAAACCGATTGCAACAACCGGGGGCAGCAGCGACCATGCGGTGCAGAAAAAGGGGCTGACATACTCTGCCGCTGCGGGTTCGCCCTCTGCAAACGCACATACGGTCAAAGCAGCCACTGCCAGCAGCACGCCCAGAGCGATGCGGCCGATTTGTCTCGAACGACTGTGATTTTCCATGATTTCCTCCTTGCTGTCGATGTGTGCCAGCACACCGACAACGATCTCCATTTTTTCCTACTTTACGTTTCGTCCCGGAAAAACACACAAAAAAACGGGAGCCATGGCGCGTTACCATGACTCCCGGAATTTACTCTGTTACAAGTACACGTTCCTAAGACCACGACAGCGCTCCACAGGTCGCAAAACCCGTGACAGACCAGAGGATATTATCCCAAGATCCGGCTATTTTCTGTCAGGCAACAGAAAATGCCTCGGCGACGGCCCCTTTCGCTCCCCCCGGCTGCCTGCCTTAACTTGGGAAAGCTACTCTTGACGCGTCGCGCCTCTATCATGTAATTTTCGATTGGACAAGTCTGATTATAACCACTTCTCCGAGAATGTCAACCGCATTTGATAAATTTTCTGCTTTTTCTTTTGCAGGCAAAGATTCTATATTTTGCAGGCAAAGATTCTATATTTTTTGCTTTTCTGCGTGATTTTTCAGGATCTCCGTTTGCACGCAGCCTTTTTTAAGGGCTGTCACAAAAAATTTTTTTCAATATTTTCCAGCAGAACAAAACAGCTGATCGAACACTGGAATCTGCGTTTTTCTTTTCTCGAAAAAGGTTTCGGATAAAACAAAAAAGACACATCTTTCGATGTGTCTTTTTGGTGCGATGGGAGGGACTCGAACCCCCGACCTACTGGTTCGTAGCCAGTCACTCTATCCAGCTGAGCTACCAACGCAAACCGCTTCGCTTGAAGCTCCATTATAATACCAAACCCGGAAGGCGTTGTCAAGCCTTTTTCAAAAGTTTTTTTATTTTTTCTGAAAATTCCGCTTTTATGGAAATCTTACAAAAACGGACCGCGCTCTTTTTGCGTTCTGCCAGCATTTCACGCGCACACGATCACATCTGTTTTTTCTGCGCTGGCAGGTCTTTTTTACAAGTTGTGTGATTCCTTTTCATTCCCAGAACCATGCGGTATCTGTTTTCCACTCCGGCATTACTGAAAATATAAAATCGGCGGTAACGCACTTTGCATTACCGCCGATTTTACCGCAATTTTTGTACACCTGCCGGGTGTACGGATTCTATACACTCACATCAAACCGCTGGATGTTCCGCCTTGGCGCAATTAGCCCTGGGTCTTGTAGCCGTCGGGGTTCTTGCTCTGCCAGTTCCAGCTGTCACGGCACATTTCTTCAATGCCGTACTGTGCCTTCCAGCCCAGCTCACGCTCTGCCTTGGTGGGATCTGCCCAGCACTCAGCGATGTCGCCGGGACGGCGAGGATCGATCTGGTAGGGAATCTCGTGACCGCAAGCCTTCTCGAAGGCATGGATCACCTGCAGCACGCTGTAGCCGTTGCCGGTACCCAGGTTGCAGATGAACAGACCGCACTTGGTCTCCAGTTTGCGGATTGCGCAAACATGGCCTGCTGCCAGGTCAACAACGTGGATGTAGTCACGGATGCCAGTGCCGTCGGGCGTGGGATAGTCGTCGCCAAAGACATGAACCTTCTCCAGCTTGCCTGCAGCAACCTTAGCAATGTAAGGAACCAGGTTGTTGGGGATGCCGTTGGGATCTTCGCCGATCAGGCCGCTTGCGTGTGCGCCGATTGGGTTGAAGTAACGCAGGATTGCCACGTTCATCTCAGGATCTGCCTTGCAGACGTCCTGCAGGATACGCTCGGTGAAAGCCTTGGTTGCACCGTAGGGGTTGGTGGTCTCACGCAGGGGAGAATCCTCGGTCAGAGGCACCTTTTCGGGATCGCCGTACACGGTTGCAGAAGAGCTGAACACAAAGTTCTTCACGTTGTAATCACGCATGACGTCCAGAATGTTCAGGGTGCAGTTGAAGTTGTTGCTGTAGTACTCGATGGGCTTCTGGCAGCTTTCGCCAACAGCCTTGTAAGCAGCAAACTGGATAACTGCATCAATGTCGGGGCACTGTGCAAAAACCTTCTGCACATCTTCCTTCTTGGACATATCAGCTTCGATGAAGCGGAAGTCCTTGCCGGAAATCTGGCGCACGCGCTCCAGCGCCAGAGGGCAGGAGTTGTAGTAGTTGTCTGCTACGATAATGTCGTAACCTGCTGCCAGCAGCTCTACGCAAGTATGGCTGCCAATGTAACCAGCACCGCCAGAGACCAAAATTGCCATAATGAAACACTCCTTTTACCTGTTTGAGAAATCGTTCTTTTGTATTTTCAGCATAACGCTGTCATCCAATAAAATCAAGAGGAAACATGTATACACAGTATATCCTTTTGTTGCGTACTTTTCCCAAAAGAGCTTTTTTATCGGGAAATCAAACAGTTTTACGATGGATATTTGTGCGGAAAGGCAAAAGCAAAAGCTCCCCCTGCATACAGCCGGAGGAGCCTTGGTTTTTTCTGATGTGTTTTACAGCTTTCCGCACTGTTTACCGGTAAAGAACCGCAGCGTAGTGGTTGCACGGAATACCTTGCCTGCGTGCAGCACTGTGCTGGGGAAGTTGGGGAAACTGGGCGAGCAGGGATAGTGCTGGGTTTCCAGCGCAAAGCCGGAATATTTCTGTGCCTTTGCGCCACCCTTCAGCGGCGTTTTTACATCGCCGTAGAAGTTGGCGGTATACAGCTGCACACCCGGCTGTGTGGTATACACTTTCATACTGATGCCCGTCTTTTCACTAAATGCCCATGCGCAAATGCTCTGGGATGCGCCACGGGGGCGGTCAATCACAAAGCAATGGTCGTATCCATCACCTACCAGATCCATCTGGGGGTATCCGCTGCCGAAATCCTGACCGATATACTTACCGGCAGTGAAATCCATCGGCGTACCCTTGACCGGCAAAATACGTCCGGTGGGGCAGGTCTGCTCGTTACCCTCCAGATACTGAGAGCAATACAAGCGCAGCTTCTGCTTTTCAATGGTGCCTTCGCCGTCCAGATTGAAATAGCTGTGGTTGGTCAAGTTGACCAGCGTATCCGCATCACTGGACGCCCGATACTCCATCCGGAACGCATTATCCGGCGTCAGCGTGTAGCGCACCGAAATCTTCATATTCCCGGGGAAACCATCCTCGCCATCGGGGCTGTCTGCTTCCAGCAGCAGCGAATCGCCAAATACTTTTACCCGGAACATCTTTCGGGAAAAACAGCCATGCAAATGATTGGGTCCATTGTTGGCTTCCAGCTGGTAAGTTTTGCCCTCTAGGGTAAACTGTGCATCCTGAATGCGGTTTGCGTAGCGCCCCACAAAGCTGCCGGTAAACGCATCTTCGTTTTCATAATCAGCCAGGGTATCATGGCCCAGCACCACATCCACCATACCGGTCTTTGCTGGCACAACGATCGAGCGGATGATACAACCATAATCCAGAACCGACACAGCCAAGCCGTTCGGGTTTGCAAGCGTATATTCTGTTACCGAGGCGCCATCCTGATTGACACCGAAAGGCCGGGAAGTGATCTTTGCCATAATGTAAGCCTCCTGTCCAAAGGAAATACTATAAATCAGCATTCCCCATATTGTTATCATTGTATCACAAAATTATGTAATTTCCAACGAATACTCATGGTCATTCAGCACAAATTTCCGTCCATTTTTTGTAGACATGGCACCGTCTTTCTGCTGCCGGATTTACAGCGTCACGCCAAGCCCGCGGCTGAGCAGCTGTACCGCATCCTGCCGCAGGGTTTCTGCATAGATTTTTCCATTGCGGCGCAGCCCGGCTGCAAAACCAGCCTCGACAGAAATGATACAAAAATCAAAGTAATCCTTGGGGGTGTGCGGGTCCATACCAGCCTGTACCGCGCGCTGATATGCGCAGTTCAGCAGCGCATCCAGCGCTTGCGCAAAGTGGGTATCGGGACCTAAAAGCTCCTGATCCCTCGCGTTCGGCTCACCATGCTGCAACACCCGCATGACCAGCTCATACACGACAAAGCGGTGCCCCACCAAGTCCTGAATATAATCCATGACCCGCCGGGTCAGCGCGGTAAAATCTTCTGCTTCTTCTACGCAGGCAGTCAGGCGATTTACCTCTTGACTCAGGCAGTAAGACAGCGTTCCCTTCAGGATTTCTTCTTTGGAAGAAAAGTATTCATACAGGGTTCCTTTGCCCATACCGGCAGCATCCGCAATCTGCTGCACACGCATTCCATGCAGGTCTGCGCCCTGATTCGCCAAAGTCAGGACTGCACGGTACACCTGCTGCGCCTCGGGGCTTTGCATTTTATCCGTCATTTTGCTGTTTCCTCCTCCGACTGGACATTATCGCTGCCCACATGGGCAGCAGCCAGAAATTCTGCCGCATCGTCCAGCTCGGTATCCAAATCTTCCTCGCCCAGATCCACATTCAGCGGCTGGTGCTTGAACAAAATATCGTACATGATCGGCACGATATACAGGGTCATAATGGTTGCGTACAGCAGACCACCCGCAATGACGACTGCCATACCGCCGCCCAGCTGGCTGCCCATATCGTCGCCAAAA
This sequence comes from uncultured Faecalibacterium sp., assembly GCA_937880095.1. Lineage (GTDB taxonomy): Bacteria > Bacillota > Clostridia > Oscillospirales > Ruminococcaceae > Faecalibacterium. The sequence continues at coordinate 147,629 of CALFLK010000025.1, forward strand.
ATCAGCTGTGCCATTGCCAGAATGGTGGTCAGTGCTGTCATCAGAATCGGGCGCATACGGGTGCAGCCTGCTGCAATCAGTGCAGGTCGGCGCTCCATACCGCCCATACGCAGCTGGTTGGTATAGTCTACAAATACGATACCGTTGTTGACGACCGTACCCATCAGCACCAAGAAGCCCATCAGGCTCAACATACTCAACTGCTGACCGTACAGCATCAAGCCCAGCAGACCGCCGGTAAATGCCAGCGGAACGGTAAACAGCACGATAAACGGAGACAGCAAGCTCTGGAACTGTGCCACCATAACCAGATAGACAAAAATCAGTGCGACCACAAGCAACAGCAGCATCTGACGCATCATTTCCTTGACCTGCTCGGTTTCACCGCCGATATGCAGGCGGCAGCCATCCGGCATACGGTCGGATGCAGCATACTCGTCCAGCTTGTGCTGCAATTCACGGGACAGCAGGGTGGTGTTGTAACCCGGCATGGTTTCGGCTGTAACCGTCATATAGCGGGTCTGGTTTTCTCTGTGTACGGTATCCACGCTGGTGGTGTGCTCAATCGAAGCAAACTCGCCCAACGTATGCTGTTCGGTGGTCTGACCGCCCATGCTGTCCATAACCGTGCAGTTGAAGGGAATCTCCATCAGATTTTCCACTGTGACCAAATCGGTCATATCCTGCACAGTAACCTGCATTGCCACACCGTCCACCGTAATGCTGGTAGAAGATGCAGTCGTAGTCATACGGTTGGAAATTTCCTGATAAATCTGTGCTACCGTCAAGCCGTAACGCATTGCAGCATCCCGGTCGATGTTCAGCTGAATGGTTTGGTCGCCGTTTTCTGCCAAGCCATTGGATGCGTTGGTAAAGCCCTCGACGCTGTTCACGATGTCCACAACATCTTCCGTGACCTGTGTAATGGTCTTCAAGTCGTTGCCGTACACTTCCAGCGACAGACCACCGCCCATCATGCCGGACATATCCGACATACCGCCGGCCCCTGCCTGAATGGTACAATTCAAACCTTCTGCGGCAGCCGTCAAATCCTCGCACAGTTGGGCAATTTCATCTGCGCCGGGGTTTTCGTTTTCCGTGGTTACATAGCCCATGTAACTGCGGATGATGCCATCCTCGCCGGCACTGTTGCTCATAATGCCCACGTCCTGTACACCGGACACCTGCATCATCGCATCCATTGCCGCATCGACCGCTTCATAGGATTCGGTCTGGCTCAAAGTTTCATCAGTCGAAATCATAACCTGAACTTCGCTGGAGGTCATTTCCGGCAGAATCACCACGCCCATCACAATCACACGATACACGCAGAACACCAGCAGACCGCCTGCAATCGCCAGCGGAACCGCACGATGACGCAAGCACCAATCCAACGATTTACCGTACACATTCTGTACTTTATCGAACAGGGGGTGCGGGCGGTTTTTGCTGTGTTTCAAAACGGTACTGCCTGCCGCAGGTACCACCGTCATTGCCACAATCAGCGATGCCACCAGACAATAGGTGATTGCCAAGCCCATCGGCATCAACAGCTCACGCACTGTACCCTTGGTAAACACCATGGGCAGGAATACGCAAATCGTGGTCAGGGTGCTGGCAATGATGGAACCCGCCACCTGTTTGGTGCCTTGTACCGCAGCGCGTGCGGGCGAAACACCGCGTGCACGCAGACGGTAGATATTCTCGATGACAACCACCGAGTTATCTACCAGCATACCGATACCCAGCGCCAAACCGGACAGGGTCATCATATTCAGGGAGAGGTGGGAGAAGTACATCAAAACGATAGCGAACAAAACGCTCAGCGGGATGCTGATACTAACCACCAGCGTAGGCTTAAAGTCCTTCAGGAACAACGCCAGAACAATGATTGCCAGCAGCGCACCCAGCACCATACTGGACACAACGCTGTTCACAATCAGGGTGATGTAATCACCCTGATCCATCAGCACAACCGAAGTAAAACCATCGTATTTTTCAGTCAGCTCTTTCAGGGCGCTCTTGCACTGGCGGGACACTTCGTTTGTACCTGCCGTAGAGCCTTTATACACGCTCAGAACCACCGCATTGCTGCCGTTCAGGCGGGTGTAGCTGTCCATTGCGTTGTCGATGACTGTAATATCCGCCACGTCGGACAGACGCACATCACCAATGCCATCCACATGGCACAAAAGTGCCTGGGAAATATCCTCGCTGCTGGTGTATTCCTCACCGATTTTCAGCAGCCATGCGTTATCATTTTCATCGTCAATGTAACCCGCCGGCATGGAGAAGTTCTGTGCGTAAATCATGCCGGACAGGGTAGAAACATTCAAAAGTGTGTCCAGATTTGCGTGTTCCAGTGCCTGCTCTCGTGCGCTTTCGTACTGTTCCCGCGCAGCTTTCAGCTGAGCTTCCAGTGCGATCAGCTGATTCTGTCCGGTTGCAAAACCCACCGCAGCTTCCAACTGTGCCTGACCCAGACCGCCAATGGCAGCTTTCAGCGCTTCTACCAGCTGAGGAACGGCTTCTACCTGTGCCGCCAGCTTTTCCAGCGTCTGCACCACGGCGTCCACCACCGTATTCAGGACAGAATCCTGTGCCGGGATTTCGCTTTCCGCCGGGGTATCTGTTTCAGGTACAGGCGCACGCACCGCATCCAACACCGTTTTCATATTTTCCTGAATGCGGGCTGCCAGCACAATCACCTGTGCGGCATCTTCCGGCGAAGCCGTGCCGGCTTTGATTTGGTCCAGCAAAGTACGCATATCCCGGATATCCGTTTGCACCTGTGTCAGCGCCTGCTGTACCTGCGGGTCAGAAATATTCTCCTGTAAGGTGTTTGCCTGCTCGGTCAGCGCATCCAGAATCGGCTGAATCTGGGTTGCCTGCTGGGTCAGCTGCTGCTGTACAGGACCCATCACACCGGATGCCAGTGCCGAACCAAACGAGCCTTTCTGCTGTTCCAGTGCCGCTTTGCCATCCTTGAGCTGCTGTTCCGCTTTATCCAGTTCCCGACGTGCATCCGCCAGTTTCTGGTCGGTCAGGCCCAGCAACTGGTCGTTCAAACGGTCGATTTTATCTCGATTCAGGTCCACCTGCACGCTTTTTTCTACCAGACCTGCCGCCGAAACACTAGCGACACCGGGCTGACGCTCAATGTACGGTACGACTTCATCCCGCACAAAAGCGGTAGTTTCGTACACGTCATAGCCCTCACAGCCCACACCCAGATACATGGTTGCCATCATATCCGGGCTCATTTCCATAATGGAAGGGGTACCACACATTTCCGGCAGCTGTGCCGAAACCCGCTGGACGGCACTGGATACCTTGACCATGGCGGAATCCATGTTGGTATCCTCTTCAAATTCCAGCTGTACCATAGATACATTTTCGCTGGATGTGGAGTACACATTGGTTACGCCGGTCACAGTACCTAAGCTGTCCTCCATCGGTTTTGTGACAGCATCCTCCACTTTTTCCGGGCTTGCGCCGGGATAGGCGGTGATGACCAGCAGATAGGGCAGATTGATGGGCGGTAAAAGGTCGGTTGTCATGTTCGTCAAGGACACGAACCCCAAGACCAGCACCATCAATACCGCCACCAGCACGGTATAGGGCTTTTTTACACTGAAACGCTCCATAAAAGGAAATCCTCTCTTTAGCACTTACTCTTCCGACCGACCAGTCGGTCGGTTTTTTACAGTTCAAAGTATACGCTTTGGGGGCATCCAATACCATGAACGTTCTGTAAAAATACTGTTGTTTTCTTTTGTATTTTCCCATTTTCGGCAAATAAAAAACCGCAGCGTAACACTCGGTTACGCTGCGGTTTTTGCATCAAAGAAAATCTTTTATCTTATTTGTGCACTGCGGTTCTTCTTCTGCCGCGTGCCTGCGGGCGGTGCTTGCGGAACAATACCGCAAAGTTTACTCTGCTATGGCTCAGCTGGGCAGTCAGATAACCCAGTGCAACCACAACCACCAGCACAGCCGGCACCAGCAAAAGTGCCCTCATGCTGCCTTTCAGCAGGGCAGATTCATACTTCTTGTCAGCAACCAGCGGTACACGACCAACTTCGCTGCCGTCCAGCTTTACGATTGCTGTACCCAGAGATTCGCCCTCCTTGATGGGCGCTTTGAATTCTTCCGGTGCTTCGATGTCAACGGTCAGGCTGGCATCATCATACGCGTGCTGCACCAAATCGGTGTTTGCGTGTAGCGTCACTACTTCGCTTTCATCACAGCCACGCAGTGCAACCTCACCCACTTTTTCGCCCTTGGTCAACAGGGTACGATCCGAGTAGCGCGCAAATGCCCAATCAAAAATAGAGTTTACTTCCGGATAGATATAGAAAGGCTCGTTCTTCTTTTCTTTTTTCGCGCCCAGAATTGCCAGCATATAGTTGTGGCCCTCGTGGCTGGACGTGGTAACAAAGCAGCGACCTGCCAACGTGGTAAAGCCGGTTTTCACACCGGAAATACCTTCGCGGTAATAGTCACCGTCGGGCAGTAGCATCAGGTTGGTTGCTTCCAAATCCCGCGGCTGATCGTGCTTATTGTTTGCAGGAACGGTATACTTAACCGTATTGGCGATTTCCATGTACTTTTCATTCTGCCAGCAGGCAGTAGCAATCTTGACGATATCCTGTGCAGTAGAAACATTGCCCTGATCATACAAGCCATGGGGGCAGCCAAACTGGGTATTGGCGCAGCCCAGTGCTGCTGCTTTTTGGTTCATCTGATCCACAAAAGCGGGAATGCTGCCATTGCCAAAGTAATCCGCCAAAACGCTGGCTGCATCGTTGGCACTTGCCACCAGCAGACCATACATCAAATCAATCAGGCGGATTTCTTCGCCCACAATCAGACGCATATCCGAGCCGTTGGCATTCTGAATATCTTTGAACTCCTGTGTCAGGCTTTCCGGCACAGTGATGGTTTTTTCCAAATCCTCGCCGCTTTCCAATACAAGCAGCGCCGTCATCATCTTCGTCAGGCTGGCTACATAGCGGGTTTCGCTACTATTCTGATCCAGCAGAACCGTGCCGTCATCCAAGTTTACCATGTAAACCGATTCATCTTCCATACTGGTCGTGATCGGCATATCGTATGCGGCACTTGCCGGTACAGCCATCGCCACCACCAAAACCAGCACCAGCGCCAAGGCTGTCAGGCGGTTAAACAGTGTCTTTTTCATGCTGCTTTCGCTCCACTTCTCTCTTTTTTCGGGGCTAACCCCGCATCCATGTCAGAACGCTATTGATAAGCATACCACATTTTTTCGGAAAGCGAAAGCCGCCGGGCAGGGGTTTCCATACTCCGCTTTTGCTTTTCTTTTGCCCCCACCCGCACACAGCCGCCAAACAATGAAATAGCCCCCTGCGCTTGCGGTACGCAGGGGGCTTAATTGCTTGGGGTATTCGTTTGGTGTGAGGAGGAATCATGTGCAAGGTATCGGTTGCGGCTCCGAACCTTGTGACTTTAGTATACTCACTTTCCTGTGTGAATTGATGAAGTTGGTGTGAAGATTTTGTAAAAACGAGAAGGAATCTGGCACACAATTTTCACAAAGCGCCATAAATGCCCTGTACCGACACTTCTCCGGTGAATATTTCACGCGTCTCTGCGTCAGTTTCCACCACAAGGCGGCCCTGCTCATCCACGTCTGCGCATTTGCCAGCAGCTGTGGTTTCTCCATTTTGCCAGGTAACACGGCGACCCAGATTCACACAAGCGGCGCAGTAATCTTTGCGCAGGGGTGCAAAGCCTTCTTGTGCGAAATTTTCCAGCCGATGTGCCAAACCTGCTGTAATACGGGCAACCAATTCCGGCACATCTCGCTTGATATCGACGGTATAGCCTGCCATCGCCAGTGAACCTGCATGCGGCAAATCCTGCGCATCAAAATGTTCCTTAGGCTGTGCCAGATTGATGCCAATACCCAGCACCCACACCCGCACATCGGGATTTTTCGGGTCCACGGTGCTTTCGCATAGGATACCGGCAATCTTTTTGCCTTGCAAAAGCAGGTCATTGGGCCATTTGATCTGACATTCAGCACCATACTGCTGACGCAAGGCATCCGAAGCCACCAAGCTCACCAGCTGAGGCAGGGTTTCCGGCTGCACCATCGGCATAGATACCACCGCGGTATAATACAATGCCTGATCGGCAGCATTTTCCCAGCGGCGACCCAAACGCCCCCGACCGCCGGTCTGGTTCATGGTATACACAGCACCATACGGCATAAGCTGACGATAGTTTTCCTTTGCCCAGCGGTTTGTGCTGTCGCACTGGGACAGATATTCTACCTGCATCCAAACACCTCCAAAAAAAGCGGACCCTTTGGTCCGCCGTTTGCTTATTTTTCCGCTGCACCGGGCACAAATTTATGCTCGGCAGAAACAATTTTACCCTCATCCACGAGAATCACGCCATAAGTGTCCATACCGGTGTAAGTGCGTCCACAGCTGCCGGGATTGAACAGCAGTACACCGTCCCGCTCCTCGCAGCAGGCATGATGGGTATGACCGAACAGCGCCACATCGGCACCGCGTGCCTTCGCTGCCTGTGCAATCGTGTCCAAATCGTATTTTACGCCATACATATGTCCATGCGTATAGAAAAACAGCACTTTGTCAAAGGCTGCCAGACCCTCGTTGGGCTCTAAGACATTATAATCGCAGTTGCCTGCTACACCGTACAGCCGCGCTTTTCCGGCAAAAGCCGCTGCACGGTCATAGTCACGCAGACCATCGCCCAGAAAAATAGCAACATCCATATCCGGCTCTGCCTTAAAAATGCGTTCCAATGCAGGCTCGGCACCGTGGCTGTCGCTGCAAATAATGAGCTTGGTCATGCTTCCTCCTCATTTTGTGCCAGCAAGGCACGGTAAATTTCACTCTTGGCAAAGGGCGTGCCCTTTGCTGCTTCACGAGCTGCGGCGCTGGCGGGCATACCTTCATTTTCCATCAAAGCGCGCGCATGAGCTGCTACGCCTTCCAGCGTCTGGGCTGCCTGCGCATCTGCCTGCGCTGCGCCAGCCATAACCAGCACATACTCGCCGCGAGGTGCGTTTTCTTTATAATATGCCACTGCTTCGCCCAGTGTGGTTTTGACCACTTCTTCATGCAGCTTGGTCAGCTCACGGCACAGGGTCACGCTGCGGTCGGCACCAAAGGCATCACACATATCATCCAGCGTATTGCGCAACTTGTGGGGTGCTTCATAGAAAATAATGGTGCGTTTTTCGTGCAGCAGTTCTTCCAAACGAGCACGGCGCTGGCGCTTTTCCACCGGAATAAAGCCCTCGAACACCCAGCGGTCGGTTTTCTGACCCGAAACCGCCAAAGCCGTCACCGCAGCGCTGGCTGCCGGAACTGGAACCACCGGGATTCCGCGCTCCATCGCGTCGCGTACAATCACTTCGCCGGGGTCCGAAACGCAGGGCATACCGGCATCACTGCACAGCGCGCAGCTTTCGCCTGCTTCGATGCGCTGCAAGATGGCTTCGCCCTTTTGCAAAGCGTGTTCATAATAGCTGACCAGCGGCTTTTTCAAACCCAGATGATTCAGCAGCTTCAGGGTCACGCGGGTATCTTCCGCCGCGATAAAATCCACCATCCCAAAGGTTGCGGCAGCACGAGGGGTCATATCCTCCAGGTTGCCGATGGGGGTAGCGACAATATATAGGGTACCGGGCATATTTTCTGCCTCCTGTTATCATTTTTGTGCAGCAGGACCATACAATGCTGCTCCTGCTGAAATCAGTACATCCGGTTCTACAATCAAACCGGGACGGCGATTCTTTTGGGCTTCTACCAGAAAAAGCCAAGGCGTACCGCCAGCTTTATTTTTTACAAATGCCAAACGCTTCGGCTCCAGCCGAGCCGCCTGCAAGGCAGCAAATACTTCTGCCAAACGCTGGGGGCGATGACACATGGCAAAGCGACCGCCATCCCGCAAAAGCCGTGCGCCGCAGCGGCATACATCGTTCAGACTGCACTCCAGTTCATGGCGAGCTGTTGCGCGGGCAGTGCTGGCGCTTTGCTGACCGGATGTGAAATAAGGCGGATTGCAGGCTACCACGTCGTACAATCCGGCATCCGGCGGGGTCCAGCCACGCAAATCCGCCAAAACCGGCGTAATGTGGGACAGTTCTTCCTGTTCCTGCACCGCCTGACGCAGCAAAGCCGACCCTTCGGGGGCGATTTCTACCGCCATACACGAGCCACGATGCCCAGCATCGTGCCATTCCAAGCTGACGATACCACATCCGCTGCACAAATCCACCGCACGCTGCGCCCGATGGGGCGGGCAGAACCGCGCCAGCAGCAGCGCATCCGTACCGAAGCGATGCTCTGTATTGCAGTACACCTGTGTACCATTCGTCAAAATTTCCTTGGTATTGCTCACGCGCACCACCCCTCCGCTCTGTGTGATGAATCCTTGTGAAGGTACATTCCTTCAATATGACATACAGGAATATTATACACGCTATTTTCCGCTTTTTCTACCGGGAAAGGGGATTTGACGCTTTCCCACACAAAAATAAGGGCGCACCCAATGGGTGTGCCCTTATTTTTTGCTTTTAAGCGCAATCGGCTGATAAATTATTCAGCAACGATAGCACCGGTGGGGCAAACGCCCTCGCAAGCGCCGCAGTCGATGCAAACGTTTGCGTCAACAGTAGCGGTGCCCTCAACGGTGATAGCGCCAACGGGGCAAGCGGACTCGCATGCGCCACAGCCGACGCAAGCATCAGTAACCTTGTGTGCCATAGTGTTTCTCCTTTACTCCGTGCGTTGCAATTCTGGGGCAGAAACAGCACGGCAGTCAACCTGCCCCACAGGAATACTCCTTAGGGGCAGTGTATCATAAAATGCCCTTTTGGTGCAAGTAGTAACCCCTTTGCTGCGCATGATGTGCAAGAAATTTTACATCTTATTCTGCATCGTCCTCGGGTTCAAAACCGGGGTGGGGAATCGGGTTCGGGTTCATCCCGGAAAAATCATCATACGGGTCCGGTGCTTTGGGGCTGCGCTTACCGCCGGAAATATACTGGCACTGGCCGGCTTTGTAGGTTTTGGGTGCCAGGCTGTCGGTGCCGGTACGAACGCGCAGCGTAGCAGAAACCGGGCTGACCTCCACAACGGTACCAACGCCGTCCGGGGTGCGAACGGTAGAACCAACCATAGGCAGAACGCCATTCAGGTACTCATAGGTTTTCTGCTCGTAAGCCAGACAGCACATCAGACGACCACAGCAGCCGCTGATTTTGCTGGGGTTCAGGGACAGATTCTGCTCCTTTGCCATCTTGATGGACACCGGCTGGAAATCCTTCAAGAAGCGGCTGCAGCAGAACGGCTGACCGCAGATGCCCAGACCGCCCAGCATTTTGCTTTCGTCACGCACGCCAATCTGGCGCAGCTCAATACGGGTATGGAACACACCCGCTAGATCCTTGACCAGCTCGCGGAAGTCCACACGGCCGTCTGCCGTAAAGTAGAACAGAATCTTGGAACGATCCAGATTATATTCCACTTCCACCAGCTTCATGTCCAGACCGTGCTTTTCAATGCGTTCCTGGCACAGCTGGAATGCCTTTTCCTCGTCGGCACGGTTCTGCTTCATGCGGCGCACATCCACTGCGTCCGCCATGCGCACAACCGGCTTCAAATCACGGCTGCAGTTGCTGTCTGCAACTTCATGGATGCCCTGCACAACCTCGCCGCACTCGGTGCCGCGGGCGGTGGTGACGATGACATAATCACCGGTCTTGATATCCATATCGCAGGGGTCAAAATAATAGCTCTTGCCATTGGGTTTGAATCGAACAGATACGATTTTTTTCATATGCTTTTTTCGCTTTGCCGCTGCCGTGGGCGGCGTTTTTCACAGCCTGTGCCTCGGCAGATATCAGCACAGGGTCAAAAAAGGAAAGAATATCCCGTTACAGGGAGGCAAACTCTGCTGCCGCTAAGGTCAACACCAGTTTGGCATTGCCGTTTGCGTGCAGTCGCTGGCGCACTTTATCAGCCGTTCGGATGGCAGCAACCGCTTTTTCTCCATGCAGGGGGCACAGCTTTGGCTGCAGCAGTGCTGCAGCAGCCAAAGCGGAAAGATCCTCCAGCACTTCGTCGGTACCGGAGCGGTCTTTTTCCAATCCGGCAAGCATGGTTGCCAACTGGTAGCCATCTCCGTCCGCAGCCGCTTGTGCCAGCGTGCGTGCGGTTTCCAAGCGGGCACGGCGGGTTTTATTCTGCGCCACAGCCAGCACCGTACCGATGCGGCCATCAAACACGGCACTGAGCAGCTCCGCTTCGTCCTGCGCCACACCTTGCTTGGTGCAATAAGCAGCACATTCAGCGGGAGAGACAGGTGCCAGCGTAAAATCATAACAGCGGCTGCGAATGGTGGGGAGCACCCCCGCCAGACTGGACGCTGTCAACAAAAAGGTTACGTTTTCCGGCGGCTCTTCCAGCACTTTCAAAAGGGCGTTTGCGCTGGCTTCGTTCATGTGCTCCACATGATACAGCAAAATCACACGTCCCTGCGTGGATAATCCGGAGTTGAAACACTCGCTGCGAGCTGCCATTACCTGACCGACCAGATAATCGCCGTTTTTCGCACCACCGCGCACCGCGATGGCTTCCCGCACGATACCGGTTTCGATGTGTCCGCTGGAGCGGTCACCGGATTTTGCCACCGCATAGCAGCAATCTCCCTGCACCATATGTTCCGCAGCCGAACCGCCTTGCGGGTACAATAAATCCGCCGCAATACACCGGGCAGCAAATCCTGCACCCAAGCCGGATTCGCCCACCAACAGCAGGCTGTGACCCATCCGACCGCTTTGCATCATGTGCATAACAGACTGTTTCAGTGGGGCATTTCCCACCAGACGTTCTTCCAGCATCATAGCCCACACCTCGCCCCGATCCTTTGTAAGTATTTCACCGTTTTATTTTAGCACGAAACCTACAGCTTGCCAATGAATTCCGATTTTTTCCCGCAGAAAGTGACAAAACGTGGCTTTTTGACGCCAAAACCCGCCTTTTATGTGCGAATGTTGCAATTTTTTAGCAACTTACGTTACTTTGCGAAGAAACAGAAACTTTAGGTTACTGGTTCCTTTTTCAACGAATGGGATAAACTATCCACTTTCTCCACTGAGTTTTCCACTTAAAAAGTGGAAAGAGAAAGTTAAATTCACCATCTTTCCACTTTATCCACCGAGTTTTCCACAGAGAGGGGTGTTTTGCGCATTATACCTATTGTAATCAAAACACATCAACTCCAGACGACAAAAGAGTAAACCGTGGGAATTCCATAGATTTTTTGCGCACAAAATCGCATTTCATTCCTTTCGCACGCACGCAAAAGAATCATGGTAAAAATACAGCTTTCTGTTGTATTCTCAAGGCTTTTGGGCGTTTTCAATGGGCAAAAAACAACTATTCTTTTTCTTTCAAAGCGCGATTCTCCCGCCTGTTGAATGAAACAATACCGCCAGAAAATCTTTCCACTGCCGAAAATGAAACAAGACCCGGCTTTTTACAACCGGATCTTGTCGAATGAGAAGGAATTTTGTCAACTGAGAAACTTATCGAGTGCTTATTCCATAGCAGGAAGTTGTTCACTACCATTTTCCACAGTTTGTGCAGAACTGGTTGTTACACTGCTAAATATTAAACCGCTGCTCAGTGCCAAAACAAGCATCAGCACCAATCCCAGCAGGAAAGCCAGCAAAATACCTTTCAGCCATTTGCCCAGCGTATGGGCTCTTTGGTTTTTAATTGCCATCTGTTCGCTGATGCGTGCCAGCTGGTTCGCAATCTGATTTTCCGGTGCCGAGTCTTGTGCCTGCTCTGCTTCTGCACCCAAGAGCGCACTAACGGATACCTGCAAAACCTGTGCCAATTCCTGCAAACATTGCACGTCTGGCACCGAAAGGTTTTTCTCCCATTTGGAAACAGTCTGACGCACAACGTGCAGCCGGACAGCAAGCTCTTCCTGCGTCATGCCCTGTTTCTGGCGGGCATTGCGGATATTTTCTCCTAACATAAAGTAAATCTCCTTGTGTTTGATGGCATCATTGTATCGTAGTGCAGCCCGTTTCTCAAGCAACGGGGGTGCGCAACTGCGCAACGCCTGTGCGCATTGCCGTAAAACATCAGTATTTCGGGGATTTTTGCCAAATTTATGCCGGAAAGATTTACAGCTCCCCACCGGGGTTTCGCTTGCCGTTTCCATCAATTATGGCTATACTGAAAACAATAGAAAAGCCCTTATGAAAAGGCAAATGAAATGGAGGTTATTTTGATGCTTTTGGAAGGTAAAGTTGCGATTGTCACTGGTGGTACCCGTGGCATTGGCATGGCGATTGTAAAGACATTTTTGGACAACGGTGCCAGCGTTGTGCTGACCGGCAGCCGTCAGGCTACGGTAGACAAGGCTATGTCTGAGCTGACCGCATACGGCGACCGCGTCATGGGTCTGTGCCCGAATCTGGGCGATGCCGCTCAGGTAGCAAATCTGGTTGACCAGACCGTCAAGAAGTACGGCAAGCTGGATATCATGGTCAACAACGCAGGCATCTCTGCCCGCGACAGCCTGTATGACTATGCACCCGAAGACTTTGACAAGATTCTGGATGTAAACCTGAAGTCTGTATTTAACGGCTGTCAGGCTGCTGCACGCGTGATGAAGGCACAGGGCGGCGGTGTTATCCTGAACACCAGCTCCATGGTTTCTCTGTATGGTCAGCCTTCCGGCTGTGGCTATCCCACCACCAAGTTTGCTGTGAACGGTCTGACCCGTTCTCTGGCGCGTGAACTGGGCCGTGACCACATCCGTGTAAACGCAGTTGCTCCCGGTGTGACCCGTACCGACATGGTCGCTGCTCTGCCCAAGGAGATTGTGGAGCGTATTTCTGCACCCATCCCGCTGGGTCGTGTTGGCGAGCCGGAGGAAGTGGCAAACGCATTCCTGTTCCTGGCAAGCGATCTGGCAAGCTATGTGACCGGCGAAGTGCTGAGCGTTGACGGCGCAGCCATGACCTGATTTTGCAAAACAAAACATAACACATAAAAATCCCCCGACAGAAGTTTCTGCCGGGGGATTTTCTTTTACTTATTTGCGTCTTGGAAGCCTTCGCCCACAAGGTCGTTTGCTTCACAAACCATCATAACCACACCAGGGTCCACACTGTTTACCGCATGGCGCACATGGTATACCTCGCTGTTGGAGCAAGCGCAGTACAGCATTTCACGGGCTTCGCCGGTGTAGCTGCCGCGAGCTTCTACAATCGTTGCACCGCGACCGACGTTTTCCGAAATGGCATCGGCGCAAGCCTGACCATGGTTGGTGATAGCGATAACCAGCTTGCCGCCGCCGGCACCGTACATGATTTTATCCATAACAAGGCTGTAAGTCATGCAGGCAATCAGGCCATACAAAACCGCATCCAGAGAACCGAATACCGGCCAGCCCATCAGGATAATGACCGCATCCATAGCAATGGTCACCTGACCAAAGGACAGATGGGGATTCTTCTTTTTGATAGCTGCCACAACGAAATCGCTGCCGCCTGTATTGGAACCGCGCATATAAATCAAGCCCAGACCAATACCGGCAAACACACCGGTAAACAAGCTGGCAAGCAGCGGGTCGCCGCCATAAATGGGGAAGCGTGCCAACACGCCGTCCATGATAACTGTGACCCAAATCAGGGTGCGTAGGCTGCGCAAGATATATCGCTTACCCAGCACAGGACCGCAAATCAGGATAATGGGAACATTGATCAAAAAGCTCAATAAGCCCAGCGGTACCTGAGGCAAAAATTCGCGAATCAGAAGCGCCATACCGGTAACACCGCCGGGGGCAAAGCCCGCATTTTCCGCAAAGGTATAAAAGCCAATGCCGAACATCAAAGCGCCCAAAATATCATACAGGTTATCCACCAGAAAATCTTTCCAGTTATCAGCGTCCCATTTCCACGGCATATCCATACACACCCTTTCATCCGCCATTCGGCGGAGACGATTCTATCATTGATGCACAGGCAGCTGCGTTACGACAGCATACTGAACACCGTCATTGCGATGCGGAAGTACAGCAGCAAGCTGCAAGCGTCCACGATGGTCGTAATGAACGGAGAAGCCATCAGCGCAGGGTCCAGACCAATCTTCTTTGCCAGCAGCGGCAGTGCACCGCCCACCAGCTTTGCCAGCACGACTGCACAGAACAGCGACAGGCTGACGGTAATCGCATAGCCGAACACATGATCATACTGACCGGCATAGAATACGCCGTACATCAGCAGGATGCGTGCGCCGTTGACGATACCCAAAATTGCGCCAATGATGACTGCGATCCGCAGTTCCTTGCTCAGGACCTTCATAATATCGGTGGGGGTCACCTGATCCAGCGCCATACCACGAATCATCAGGGTACTGGTCTGGTTACCACAGTTACCGGCGGTATCCATCAGCATGGGCATGAAGGAAACCAGCAGCGGCATGGTAACAAACGCTGCTTCGTAATGGGTCGTGACCATACCGGTCACCGTAGCGGACAGCATCAGAATCAACAGCCAAGGCAAACGCTGTTTTGCCTGCTGCCAGACAGAAGTACCGAAGTAGGTTGCTTCGGCGTCCTCGGTCATAATAGCAGCCATCTTGTGCATATCCTCGGTGGATTCCTGGGTCAAAACGTCCACTGCGTCGTCGATGGTGACGATACCGACCATCATGCCCTCTGCATCCAGAACCGGCATGGCGGTTAGGTCATAACGCTGCATCTCACGAGCAACATCTTCCTGGTCATCGGTGACACGGACGCAAATCACATTGTCGTCCATCAGCTCGGTGATAGGGGTATCAAACTGGGACAGCAGCAAATCCTTTGCGGAAACAACGCCCAGCAGGCGATTCTTTTCCACAACATAGCTGGTGTATACGGTTTCGGCGTTCTCGCCCTGCTCGCGAATAGCAGCAATGGCTTCGCGCACCGTCATATTTTCTTTTAGCCGGACATACTCCAGCGTCATAATCGAGCCTGCGCTGCTTTCCGGATAGCGCAGCAGCTTGTTCAGGCTGTCACGGGTTTCCTTGCTGGATTTTGCCAGCACGCGCTTTACCACCGCAGCAGGCATATCTTCCAGCAGGTCAGCCGCATCGTCCAAACTCATTTCTTCCAATGCGCCTACCAGCTCGGTATCCGAGAAGGCTTCGACCAAATCGGTACGAGCTTCGTCGGACATATACGCAAAGGCTTCTGCTGCAACTTCTTTTTTCAGCAGACGGAAAATCACCAGACGGTTGTTTTCGTCCAGCTCTTCCAGCAGCTCTGCCAAGTCGACGGGGTTTTCTTCCTCGGTTGCTTCACGCAGATCCAGATACTGCTTTTTCATCAGCAGCTTCAGAATCTGGGACTTGGTCAGACGCTCACGGTCATCGGGTTCGTCGTCGTGTTTTTCTTCCCACTCTGCCTGTTCAATGTCATCGCGGATATCTTCCAAGGTTTCCGCAATGTCTTCTTCCAGTGCCACCTTGATTTCAGGTGCCAGATCCTCCGGCAATTCTTCGGGCGGCAGCTGAGGCAAATCTGCCTCGTTGGTTTCGGTGGGGGTAGGGATGCGCTCGCGTGCCAGATCTTCGATCTGGTTAATGGTTTCTTTGTTCTGCTTTTCCATGGGCAATTCCTCCTTTTGTGTATTGGGAGGTATCCGGCAGAAAACAAAAAGCGCACAGCCCATCGCCGCTTTTCAGCCGCGATAAACCGTGCCCCATTTTGCCGCAAACTCGCAATCTTACACTGCGGCTCTCCGGTAAAATAAGGTGTACGCATTCTTGTTGAGTTTCCTGCCAGACACACTGGCTTGCGGACTATGATCAGGGTCCATAAAAATGCGTTCACCTCCTGCAATTACTTCATAAAAATCCAGTCCTTAGTTATTGTAACACCCGCTTTTTATCGGGTCAACCCCGCGCGGAACAGAAATCTTTTTCCACCGATTTCGATTATTCCGTGGAAAACTTTCCACTCCAATTCCGCGCAAGAACTGTGCTTAAATATTCGCCTGACTGCGGAGTTTGTCCATCTTTTCGTCCAGCTCCATGCTGTTCTGGGCGCACAGCAGCAGGTCCCGCTGCATCTCCTCGGTAAACTCGGTCCCCTTTTTGTAGCGCAGCTGGTGTTCCAAGGATGCCCAGCAGTCCATTGCAATGGTGCGCAGCTGGATTTCTACCTTCATCATGCGCTTTTCCTTTTCCAAGAAAATGGGAATCTCCACAATCAGATGCAGACTGCGGTATCCATTGGGTTTGGGGTTTGCAATGTAATCCTTCATCTCAATCAGGGTAATGTCATCCTGATTCAAAAGCGCTTCTGACAAGGTATAAACATCCTTCACAAAGGAACAAACCACTCGGATGCCCGCAATGTCATTCAGATGCGCTTCCATGGATTCCACATTGACCGGCAGACCCTTGCGCTCCAGCTTTTCGATGATGCTGGGCAGCGATTTCAGGCGGGATTTAATGGTGTTGATGGGGTTGCGGTCATTCTGCAGCGAGGACTCCTCGTCCAGCACTTCAAACTTGGTCTGTACCTCCTTGATGGCACAGCGATAATAAGACATCAACCGACGAAATTCCAGTGTGCGACTGCGGGTCCATTCCAGACGCTTGATTTCCGCTTCTGACAAGGTTTCGTTTTTATCTTTTCCTCGAACAATCTTTTCCATGGTATCTCCTTATGTGAACAGCGCATCTACGCCGCTTTTCTACAATTCTTTGCTTTGTGTTGCGCACTTTAACGCGGTGTTGAACACCCAGAACTATCCCAAAAAAGACAGTTCTCTCCTTATTGTAACGGAAAGGACTGTCAGTTTCAATTTATTTCCAAAAAAATACCTCCCCATTGCTTGTTGCAGCAAAGGGGAGGCTAAAAACGAGATTCGTTTTTCCGTCGGCAAGATTTCCGTAAAAGCGGATCTTATGCAGACGTCGAAGCAAGGTATCCGCACGCAGACCTTATGCTTCTGGTACGAGCTTGTCGTACTCTCAAGGGCCCTCACGGGCGCTTTTGGTATTTTATGCGTTCAGCCTGCCGGGGGGATTGGAAATCCTTCTGCTGCTCTCTCCGCGCGATCAGAACAGAGCTGCGGTTGGATTTCCTTTCCTTACCGGGGTGGTACGCGTAAAATCATGGTTTGACGGTTCGCTCCGCGCGATCAGAATCGAACTGTCATTTTATGCGGCAGGGGGATACAGCGTACTCAGCGGATCCGCGCGATCAGAACCAACCGAGTTTGCTGTATCAACTGCACACCTTTTGTCCTAAGACAAATTACTTATACAGGTCAACCAGACGAGTCAGGTGCTCGTAACGTGCCTCAGCAGCCTTCTGGTTACGATCGAACAGTTCCTGTGCACGATCGGGGAAGGCGCGGCTCAGACGGCTGTAACGAGTCTCAGTTGCCAGGAAGTCCTGGTACTTGTCGTAGCTGCCGGGCTTGCTGGTCAGGGTGAACGGATTCTTGCCCTGTGCCTTCAGTGCCGGGTTGAAGGTGAACAGGTTCCAGTAACCAGCCTCAACTGCCTTCTTCATCTCGTTCTGGCAGTTGGTCATGCCGCCCTTAATACCATGCAGCTCGCAGGGTGCGTAGCCGATGATCAGGGACGGGCCGGGGTAAGCCTCAGCCTCTGCGATAGCCTTGACAGCCTGGGTCATGTTAGCGCCCAGAGCGATCTGTGCAACGTAGATGTAGCCGTAGGTCATGCAGATCTCAGACAGGCTCTTCTTGCTGATTTCCTTACCAGCAGCAGCGAACTGGCAAACCTCGCCGATGTTGGAAGCCTTGGAAGCCTGTCCACCGGTGTTGGAGTACATCTCGGTATCGAAGACCATCACGTTGACGTCCTCACCGGAAGCCAGAACGTGGTCCAGACCGCCGTAACCGATGTCGTATGCCCAGCCGTCGCCACCGAAGATCCAGACGGACTTCTTAGCGATGTACTGCTTCTCGTTCAGGATTTCCTTAGCCAGAGCGTTGCCGGAAGCTGCCAGCTTCTCCAGCTCAGCAGTGATTGCCTTTGCGGGCTCATCGTTTGCCTTAGTGTTGTTCTTGGTTGCGATGTACTGCTCATATGCTTCCTTGTAGGATGCGGGAGCAACTGCATCAGCTGCCAGCTCTGCCATACGCTTGATCAGGTTCTCACGGATGGTCTTCTGGCCCAGGTACATACCCAGACCGTGCTGTGCGTTATCCTCGAACAGGGAGTTGCACCATGCGGGACCGTGGCCGGAATCCTTGTTGACAGTGTAGGGAGAGATTGCTGCGGTACCGCCCCAGATAGAGGAGCAGCCGGTAGCGTTGGAGATGTACATCTTCTCACCGAACAGCTGGGTGATCAGACGTGCATAGCTGGTCTCGGCACAGCCTGCGCAGGAGCCAGAGAACTCCAGCAGGGGCTGGTTGAACTGAGAACCGATAACAGTGTCATCCGCAAAGCGAGAAGGCTTCTTGGAGATGTTGGCAACGCAGTAGTCGAAGACTTCCTGCTGATCTGCCTGGCTCTCCTGCGGCTGCATGGTGATAGCCTTGGTGGGGCAGACGGTGACACATTCGCCACAGCCCATGCAGTCCAGCGGAGAAACTGCCATAACGAACTTGTAGTCGTTAGCAGGCTTGTTGTCGCGGCTGGTGATCTGCTTGGGTGCGTTTGCCAGCTCCTCAGCGGTCAGCTGGAAGGGACGGATGGTAGCGTGAGAGCAAACGAAAGCACACTGGTTACAGCCAACGCACTTCTCTGCGTCCCAAGCGGGAACGGTAACAGCGATACCACGCTTTTCGTAAGCGGATGCGCCCTGCTCCCACTCGCCGTCGGGGTTCTTGCTAAATGCAGAAACCGGCAGGCTGTCGCCGTCCATACGAGCGATGGGCTCGGTAACCTCACGGATCTGCTTGACCAGTGCGGGTGCGCCCTCCAGCTCTGCGGGTGCGGGATCAGCAGCGGGGTTGGACCACTCTGCGGGGACCTCGACCTTGTGGATAGCTTCCAGACCAGCGTCGATAGCCTTCCAGTTCATCTCGACAACTTCCTGGCCCTTCTTGCCGTAGGACTTCTCAGCTGCCTTCTTCATGAAGGTAACAGCGTCGTCGATGGGCATGACGTCAGCCAGCTTGAAGAATGCGGACTGCAGGATGGTATTGGTGCGCTTGCCCATACCGATCTCGATAGCCTTGTCGATAGCGTTGATGGTGTACAGCTGAATGTTGTTGTCAGCGATGTACTTCTTAGCAGCAGCGTTCAGGTGCTCGCCCAGCTCTTCATCAGTCCACTGGCAGTTAACCATGAAGATACCGCCGGGCTTAACGTCCTGCACCATCTTGATGCCCTGGTTGATGTAAGAAGGAGTATGGCAAGCAACGAAGTCAGCCTGGTTGATGTAGTAGGGGCTGTGAATCGGGTTGTCGCCGAAACGCAGGTGGCTGATGGTTACGCCGCCGGTCTTCTTGGAGTCATACTGGAAGTATGCCTGAACATACTTATCAGTGTGGTCACCGATGATCTTAACGGAGTTCTTATTTGCGCCAACGGTACCGTCGCCGCCCAGACCCCAGAACTTGCACTCCTTGGTGCCCTTAGCTGCGGTGATGGGTGCGGGCTTGACCTCAGGCAGAGACAGGAAGGTCACGTCGTCGGTGATGCCCAGGGTGAAACGTGCCTTGGGCTCGTCCTTAGCCAGCTCAGCAAACAGAGCGAAGATAGAGGACGGGGGAGTGTCCTTGCTGCCCAGACCGTAACGGCCGCCGGTCAGAACGATGTCGTTCAGGCCAGCCTCACGCAGGGTAGCAGCAACATCCAGGTACAGGGGCTCGCCCAGAGAGCCGGGCTCCTTGGTGCGGTCCAGAACTGCAACCTTCTTAGCGGTAGCAGGCAGAACCTTCAGCAGGTGCTTTGCAGACCAGGGACGGAACAGGCGAACCTTGATCAGGCCGACCTTCTCGCCCTTTGCCACCAGGTAATCGATGACTTCCTCTGCGACGTCGCAGATGGAACCCATAGCGATGATGACGCGCTCTGCGTCAGGTGCACCGTGGTAGTTGAACAGATCGTAGTTGGTACCCAGCTTCTCGTTGATCTTGCCCATGTACTTTTCGACAACTGCGGGCAGAGCATTGTAAGCGGAGTTGCAAGCCTCACGATGCTGGAAGAAAACGTCGCCGTTTTCGTGAGAACCACGCATCTTGGGGTGCTCGGGGTTCAGTGCCTTGTTACGGAAGTCCTCAACGGCCTCCATGTTGCACATTTCCTTCAGGTCAGCGTAGTCCCACTTTTCGATCTTCTGGTATTCGTGAGAAGTACGGAAACCATCGAAGAAGTTGACGAAGGGTACGCGGCCCTCGATTGCTGCCAGGTGGGCAACAGGGGACAGGTCCATGACTTCCTGCACGGAGCCTTCAGCCAGCATTGCGAAGCCGGTCTGACGGACAGCCATAACGTCGCTGTGGTCACCGAAGATGTTCAGGGACTGGGTAGCAACGGTACGTGCGGAAACGTGGAAAACGCTGGGCAGCATTTCGCCGGCGATCTTGTACATGTTGGGGATCATCAGCAGCAGGCCCTGAGATGCGGTAAAGGTAGTGGTGATAGCACCAGCACCCAGAGAGCCGTGAACGGCACCTGCAGCACCGCCCTCAGACTCCATCTCAACAACCTTGACCTGGTTGCCGAAGATGTTCTTCTGGCCGGCAGCAGACCACTGATCACAGAAGTCTGCCATAGGAGAAGACGGGGTAATGGGATAGATGGCAGCTACGTCGGTAAAGGCGTATGCTACATGAGCAGCAGCAGTATTGCCATCCATGGTTTGCTTTGCTCTAGGCATTGTTCTTCCTCCATTTAGATTTTTATTTTTAATATAGTTATGCCTTCTGGGGGAGTTCCCCCGGGAGCCTCCCCCCTGAAAGACCTCATTTTCCCTAAAAAATGGCGCACTTTCAGTAAAGGCACTTTGGCTTATACCTATTCTAACAAAATGTAGTGCGCTTGTAAACGTGCCGTATTCGGAAAAAAGTGACAAGATTTGATGATTAAACCAGACAATCTATACAAATCTACAAAAGAAGAATTGTAGCTTTTTTACAGCGCAAGCCTTTTTGAGCATTTTGTATAGTTTCGAGTATTTTTTTCGTCATTACGCACATTCTACGGAATTCCCATGCCATGCAGGATACTTTTTTCGGTTCGGTCCGCCCCATTCCAACAAAAAAGAAAAAAGAAGTACATCCGTTCTTTTTTATGATTTCGCCCCCGTTTTTCCAATTTTTTTACGACTGAAATCTTTCGGTGGCTTTTTTCGCAGTGATATGCCCAAGATGTTTAGATTGATTTTTGAAATCTTGTCATTTTCGTCAATTTACAAGACAACGTCAAATCGTTATAATAATTGAGTTGCAGGGCGCTGTGCGCCCTGTGCTTTTTTATGTGTTCTTTTTCACTTAGCTAAGTAAAAAAGAATGCTTGTTCGTCATCACCACAAAACAAACAGGAGGATTTTCTATGCTCATTCCCGTTTTGCTGTTCATCGTCGGCCTGCTGTGCCTGATCAAAGGCGGCGACTGGTTCGTCGACGGTGCCGTTGGCATTGCCCGCAAGTTTCACCTGCCCGAGCTGCTGATCGGTGCTACCGTCGTTTCCATCGGCACCACCCTGCCCGAAGTCATGGTTTCCACCACTTCCGCTCTGGGCGGCCATGGTGAAATTGCCTACGGCAACGCAATCGGCTCTATCATCTGCAACACTGCACTGATTGCCGCAATCACCATTTCTCTGCGCCCCGGCAAGGTTGACCCCAAGACCCTGAAGACTCCTGTTCTGTTCTTCTTCACCGCAGCTATTTTCTACTCTGCTGTGGCTTATACCACCGGCTACTTCAGCCGCCCCATCGGTCTGCTGCTGCTGGCTATGTTCGTTGTCTACATGCTCGTCACCGTCAAGCAGATGAAGGCAAACCCCACCGCAGCTGCTGAGGACATGGAAGAAGTAGACGACGAAGAGCGCCCTCTGTCCAAGAACCTGATCCTGCTGGTTCTGGGTGCTGCACTGATCGCTGTCGGCGCTGACCTGCTGGTCGACAACGGCACTCTGATTGCTGAAGCACTGGGCGTGCCCGAATCCGTTATTGCTCTGACCTTCGTCGCTCTGGGCACCAGCCTGCCTGAGCTGGTCACCGCAATCACCAGCCTGACCAAGGGTCATGGTTCTCTGTCTCTGGGCAACGTCATCGGCGCAAACCTGTTCAACCTGGTTCTGGTTTCCGGTGTTTCCGTTACTCTGGCACCCTTCGCAATCCCCGCAAACAACATGATCGCAGGCATCAACTCCTCTCTGCTGATCGACATTCCTGTCATGCTGTTCGTCATGGCATTCATGACTCTGCCCCCGCTGTTCCGCGGTAAGCTGAGCCGTTTCCAGGGCATCGCTCTGCTGTGCATCTACGCAGCATTCTGCGTGTTCCAGTTCGTGATGTAATCGCTCTGCACAAAACGCATTTCTGCACCCGCCGAAGCCGGCGGGTGCTTTTTATTTTGCCTGCGCTTGACGCACTCTACCCAGGCGGCTACAATATAGAACGTACCAAACAACACCAAAAAATCAGAAAAGGAGCGATGCAGCTTGACTACTCATCACTACACCGAAGACAAGCTCTCCAGTGAGGAAATCTTCCACGGACGCATCTTTACCGTTACCCGCGATAAGGTCTGTTTGGAAGATGGACGTGAGCGTTCCCGCGAGGTCGTCCACCACCACGGTGGCGCCTGCATTCTGCCGCTGTTTGACGACGGCACCATCTGCCTGGTGCGCCAGTACCGCTATGCCATGCAGGAGGAACTGTGGGAGCTGCCCGCCGGCAAGCTGGAATTGAACGAAGACCCCTTTGAAGCCGCCAAGCGTGAGCTGGAAGAAGAATGCGGTCTGGTCGCAGACAACTTCATCTCTCTGGGCGAATTTTACCCCACTGTTGGTTACTGCACCGAAGTGATCTATTGCTGGATTGCCACCGGTCTGCACGAAACCCAGATGCATCTGGACGACGGCGAATTTTTGACACCGGAACGTGTACCGTTGGACGAAGCCATTGCCATGGTGATGGACGGCCGCATCAAGGACGGCAAAACCGTCGCCGGTATTTTGAAGGCACAGTATCTGCGTGCCAACGGCGCACTGTAATGCGCCCACTACTTTGACAAGGATAATAACGTAATGCTCCAAATCGTTTACGAAGATCAGAATATTACCGTCTGCATCAAGCCCATTGGTTACTCCAGTGAGGACAGCGCTTTTGCACCTTGTGTTCCGGCTCTGCTGCGGGAACACTGGAACAAACCCGATGCTTATGTGGGTGTGGTACACCGTCTGGACATGGGTGCTTCCGGCCTGATGGTATACGCCCGAACCAAAGCTGCGGCAGCAGCACTGTCCCGCCAGATGACAGACGGCAGTTTCCGCAAGGAATACCTGTGTGTTTGTGCCGGGGTTCCCCAGCCGGATGTTGGCACCATGGAGGACTGGCTGTTTAAGGACAGCCGTCAGCACAAGGTGTTCCCGGTTAAGAAGGAACGCAAGGGCGCCAAGAAAGCTCTGCTGGATTACGAAGTTCTGGAAAAGAACGAAGAATCCGCTTTGTGCCGTGTGCAGCTGCACACCGGACGCACCCATCAAATCCGTGTGCAGTTCGCCAGCCGCCGTCATCCCTTGTATGGTGACGGAAAATACGGCAGCCGCATCAAATGCGCGTTAGGTCTTTGGTGTGCCCGACTGGAATTCACCCTGCCGGGGGAAGATCAGCCCCGCATTTTCTTTCAGGAACCGCCTGCTGCGGGTGCGTTTGAACCGTTCTTTCCGGAATGATCCCATGTGTGTTTTTCGCCGCACTGCGAATGCATAAAAAAATGCCGACTGCGTCATGCAGTCGGCATTTTTATTTGTTTCAGATCACCCGTTCAGGGCCTTTTTGCGAGCAGCCAAGATGACCTCGCGTGCGTGCACCGCTGTCTTTTTATCCAGCGCCGGCACACCTTTCAGCGGGTAGTCGATACCCAGCTTTTCATATTTCGCCACGCCCATGGTGTGGTAAGGCAGGACTTCCAGCGCTTTCACGTTGGGCAGCTCTGCCAGCAAGGTTCCCAGTGCGGTCCATTCTGCTTCGCTGTCGGTGATACCCGGCACAACAACGTGCCGCACCCACATCGGCTGGTTTTTCGCTGCCAGATAGCGGGCGAAAGCCAGAATGTTATCGCTGCACTGACCGGTCAGCTCTTTATGAGCTTCGGGTTCTGCGTGCTTGATATCCAGCAAAAACAGATCGGTCACTTCACACAGCGCATCAAAGCGGGCAACCTGCGCGGGGTCGTCTGCACGGAAAGTGATACCAGAAGTATCCACACAAGTGTGAATGCCCTGGGCCTTCGCTTTGCGGAACAGCTCCAGCACAAAATCCATCTGCAAAAGCGGTTCGCCGCCGGTGCAGGTGATGCCGCCGCGCTTATAAAACGAAGCGTTGCGCGCGTACTGAGTCAGAATCTCGTCTGTCGTCATTTCGGTACCCAGACCCGGCTGCCAAGTATCGGGATTATGGCAATACTTGCAGCGCATGGGGCATCCCTGCAGGAACACCACAAAGCGCACGCCGGGACCGTCTACGGTACCAAAGCTCTCCAGAGAATGGATGTGTCCTTTGATTTCCGCTGCCATCCGATTAGATCGCGTCGTGGAAAGTACGAGAGATGACCTCGTCCTGCTGTGCCTTGGTCAGCTTGTTGAAGTTGACTGCATAGCCGGAAACACGAACGGTCAGCTGGGGGTACTTCTCAGGATGAGCCTGAGCATCCAGCAGGGTGTCGCGGTTAAAAACGTTAACGTTCAGGTGATGGCCGCCTTCGGCTGCGTAGCCGTCCAACAGGTCAACCAGGTTGTCGATTTGCTGCTTATTTGCTTCCATAGTAGCTTTCCTTTCTTTCTTCCGGTTTTATTCTTTGACCGGAGTATTGCAGGCGACGTCCGAAAATTCGCCGCAGCAAGTTGTGCAGCGGGTTTCAGAGGCTTCACCCTCTCCGCCGGTAACTTTCATGTGGCCGCCGCCTTTTGCCATGAACGCATCAATGTGAGCGATCAGCTCGTCGATGCGCTGCTCTTCGGTTTTTTCCTGCATTGGGATTCGCCTCGATTCTCAAAAGTAGTTTTGGATTAGTTCTCAGATTCGAACTCGTCC
Organism: uncultured Faecalibacterium sp.; assembly: GCA_937880095.1. Classification (GTDB taxonomy): domain Bacteria; phylum Bacillota; class Clostridia; order Oscillospirales; family Ruminococcaceae; genus Faecalibacterium. The sequence continues at coordinate 172,922 of CALFLK010000025.1, forward strand.
ATCTCCACGCTCAGGTCGCCAGCAAAGATCTGATCGTCCTTGCCCAGTGCGCCGGGGATGATGGAGAAGGTGTTGGAAATGCCGTCCTGAGCCTCGCTGAAGGGCAGCTTTGCAACAGATGCCAGGCTAGCAACTGCGCCGTGGGTATCACGACGGTGCATGGGGTTAGCACCAGGTGCAAACGGCTCGCCGCGCTTACGGCCATCGGGGGTAGAACCGGTGTTACGGCCGTAAACAACGTTGGAGGTGATGGTCAGGATGGAGGTGGTGGGGATACCGCCACGGTAGGTGTGGTTGCCCTTGACGTAGCTCATGAAGGTATCAACCAGATCAGCAGCGATCAGGTCAACACGGTCGTCGTCGTTGCCGTACTTGGGGAAATCGCCCTCGACTTCGTAGTCGACCACGATGCCGTCCTCGTCACGGATGCACTTGACCTTAGCGTACTTGATAGCGGACAGAGAGTCAGCAACAACAGACAGGCCAGCGATACCGGTTGCGAACCAGCGGGTGACCTTCTTGTCATGCAGGGACATCTGCAGCTTCTCGTAGCAGTACTTGTCGTGCATGTAGTGGATGATGTTCAGGGTGTTGACGTACACCTGAGCCAGCCACTTCATCATTTCCTTGTACTTAGCCATGACATCGTCGTAATCCAGGTAGTCGCCTTCGACAGGACGATACTTGGGGCCGACCTGCTTCTTGCTGATTTCATCAACACCGCCGTTGATTGCGTACAGCAGGCACTTTGCCAGGTTAGCACGAGCGCCGAAGAACTGCATCTCCTTGCCGATGCGCATGGAAGATACGCAGCAAGCGATTGCGTAGTCGTCACCGTGGGTAACACGCATCAGGTCGTCGTTCTCGTACTGGATGCTGGAAGACTCGATAGAAGTCTTAGCGCAGAAACGCTTGAAGTTTTCCGGCAGACGAGTGGACCACAGAACGGTCAGGTTGGGTTCCGGAGCGGTGCCCAGGTTGGACAGGGTGTGCAGGTAACGGTAGCTCATCTTGGTGACCATGTGACGGCCGTCGATGCCTACGCCGCCGATGGACTCGGTAACCCACTGGGGGTCGCCGGAGAACAGATCGTTGTACTCAGGAGTACGAGCGAACTTGATCAGGCGCAGCTTCATAATGAAGTGGTCGACGAACTCCTGGATCTGGTCCTCAGTGAAGGTGCCGTTTGCCAGGTCACGCTGTGCGTAAATGTCCAGGAAAGTGGAGGTACGGCCCAGGCTCATTGCAGCGCCGTTCTGCTCCTTAACAGCTGCCAGGTAGCCGAAGTACAGCCACTGGATAGCTTCCTTAACGTTGGTTGCGGGCTTGGAAATGTCGAAGCCGTAGATTTCGCCCAGCTTCTTCAGATCCTGCAGTGCACGGATCTGCTCGCTCAGCTCTTCACGCTCACGAATAACGTCGGAGTACATGATGATACGGGTGGTATCCTTCTGATGCTGCTTGTCCTCGATCAGGCGGTCCACACCGTACAGAGCAACACGGCGGTAGTCACCGATGATACGGCCACGGCCGTAAGCGTCGGGCAGACCGGTGATGATGTGGTTGGAACGGCAAGCACGCATCTCAGGGGTGTAAGCATCAAAAACGCCTGCGTTGTGGGTCTTGCGGTGAACGGTGAAGAACTCCTCGATTTCGGGGTCCAGGGTGTAGCCGTTGTCTTCGCAAGCCTTCTTAGCCATACGAATACCGCCGTAAGGCATCAGAGCGCGCTTGAAGGGCTTATCAGTCTGGAAACCAACGATGGTTTCCTTATCTTTGTTCAGGTAACCAGGACCATGAGAGGTGATGGTGGAAATGACACGAGTGTCCATATCCAGAACGCCGCCAGCCTCGTGCTCCTTCTTGGTCAGGTCCATAACCTGATCCCACAGATCCTTGGTGTCCTGGGTAGGACCAGCCAGGAATGCATCGTCTCCATCATAAGGAGTATAGTTCTTCTGGATGAAATCTCGCACATTGATTTCGCGTTCCCACACACCGGGAACAAAGCCTGTCCATTCGTTTTTCACAATTGGCCTCCTCAATTCCTCTAACACATTATGTAATCGGACAACCAGGCAAACGCCCTGTTATGCCGCATGATACTTTTTAAGTGTACAGGCTCACAAAGGAATGTCAAGGGAATGACAAGCATTTCACAAATCTTTTTTTGCATCCTTTTGTCCATGAGTCACACGGCAGAACATAGCTACTAGTTTTCTCGTCTTTCGCGGTTCGGTTTTTTATGTTTTTCACAAAAGGTGGTCTTGCCCATCGTCTTGCAGAGAAAACAGCTGTCGGTTGGTTTTTGTCTCTTGTTTTCGGCAAAAGAATGAAAGCAATGCATTTTGTCATTCTTTGGAAAAGCCGCGCAGTGGTAGGCACAGCCCCAAAGAAACCCGCGCATTCCTTTCGATTGGGGGAAACCGTCCGGCAAATGGCGCGCGTTTGTTAGTCTTTGCTAACTGACACGTTCATTTTACCAGATTCCTTTCGGCATGGCAATACCTTTTCCTATATTTTCAAAAAATTTTTTCTTCCTTTTTTCTGTCTTCCTGTATGCAGCCACTATGCAACAAAAATCCTTGTTACATGGTTCGTACATAACACAAAAAGGGATGGCGCAACCACGGTCACGCCATCCCTTTTTCGATCTGTTTTCCCTGCGCCAAACCGCACAGGTTAAACGCTTATGCTTCGTTTTTTTCCTCGTCTCCCTTGGCATCCAACTGATTCTTTCTCCGCTTACAAATAGAAGATGTAACCGTCAGCCCAAGCATCGGCAGCACGCTGACCGAGAGGAACATCATCACAAAGATTGCCACAGAACCTGCCAGCGCATGATATCGGACGTAGCTGAGAACGCCCCAGAAACCACCGAATGCAAGACCTGATAACGGGCTGAGCCACAGATTGGTTTTCCGGTTCGGCTTGAGATTTCTATCCCAAATACCGTTTTTCAGGCAGGCAAACAGGATATAGCCACCAGATATCAGCAAAATCAAACTTTCTCCGCCAATAGAGCGGATATCGCTGTTTCCCATTGCGATCTGAATATAAATCGAAGCCAGCAGACCCCAGAAGCACAGCCAGCATACGTTGTGTTCGATATGCAGCAACTTCTGCTCCTGCATCTCGTCCAGATTATTTTTATGCTTCTTCATCGCTCTCATCCTCCCAAAACAGTTCATCCAGCTGTGCATCCAAAGCCCAGCAGATTTTCAGGCATAATTTAATGGTGGGATTGTATTCACCTTTTTCGATTGCGTTGATGGTCTGGCGTGATACGCCTATTTTTTCCGCCAGATCTTTCTGGGTCATATCTTTTTTTGTTCGTGCGAGTTTCAATGCCATATTTTTTGCCACATCGAAGCCCCCTTTCTTATGCCCAAATAGTATCATATAGTTTTCTTTAAGTCAAGTATATATTACATTTATTCCAATAAAAATTACTTTACAGGTTCACACTTCCGTTTTCTCTCCACCGTTTTGTTGCGTTTTGATACCGGGTCTGCTATGATACCCATATCATAAGCATCCGGTATATCACATAGCTATTTACTCTTACATAACAGAAAATCAGCTTTCCCATTTTGTCATATCCACGATATTTTATGGAAAGTGATTCTGCTTGGCTTTCTATCCAGCCGATGCTTAGGGCATAAATCATCATGGATTTTCTAGGGCAGCGAAAAATTACGCTCACCCTGTTTTTCAGGAGGCAAACAATGAATTTACTGAAAAAACTTGCCGCAGCGCTGGCTGGTCTGGTGCTGTTTTTTGTTTTGCTCTGTGGCATGTTCCTACTGCGAGCAAATCACATGATCCGCACCGTCGATAAGGCACACTCCCCAGATATGACGTATGAACTGAAACTGCAATCGGTAGGCGAACCGTTTCTGTTTGGCCCCACAAAAGGCCGTTTGGTGCTGAAACATGGTTCTAAAACCATTTCTAAATATCGCTTCACAGTAGCCGATGACGGCGCTCCGATTCATCCTACCACTTGGCAGGTACGCTGGCGGCATGACTGGGTGGAAGTGCTGATTGATGGTTCCGAACAGGACCCTGTCTGCATCCAGATGGGCTATGATGGCTCAGTTAAAACGGTTCCGGTAGAAACCGCACCCCCTCCGGTGGAAATCCAGCCGGAGCTTCCACCACAGATTGAAGATCCTGAAATGACTTTCGGTGAAATGGATGGCTACTATGCCCTTTACGACCTATTCTTCGATGAGCAGAACAAGAGCTTTATCGAACAATACACCGCCAAGGGCAACAGCTATGTAATTCTGGCGGAGGATAACACCCATATCGAATACCTGATGTATGACAGGGAATCCAAGAATGGACAATGCGGTCTGTACGTATACTATATCTGCCAAAAGGCAGCGGATGGCTCCTGGTCCATCGCGGATTCTGAGATTCAGAACATCTATGGCTTCTGCTATGAAACCGGTGATTTGTATCCCAGCGGAAAAACTGGTTGGGACCAGTCAGGCACACCGGGCTATCAGGAAGCAACCGGCGAAAACTGACAGCTCTTATTAGACATAAAAAAGCGGTATAGCTTTCACGCTATACCGCTTTTGCTTTAGAGTTTCTGAATGGGTTTGCCTGTCTTTTCTTGGATCAGCGTGCGGAACTCGTCCAGTGTACCGCCGGTCATGCTGGCTTTTGTATATATCTGACCATGGTTCTTTGAATAAAGGAACACAAAGTAGTTGCTGGTTTCTGCAACCAGTAAAACATTCTCGTAATTCCACTCGGTAGTTCCTACTTCGCATACCGTGGTAAAGCTGTTTTCCTCAAAGACTGCCGTATTATTCTCTGTACCGGGCATCAGACGTTTGCGGGCGATGTATCCGTTGAGCCTATCCTCAAACAGCAGGGTTGCAGTCAATACCACAGCCACCACCAAATTCAGAAATGTAATCGTGTTCCAAACAAAGATTTTATCCCCAAGCGGGACAACTACAATCACTGCCAGCACAATGATGGCAACCGCAAAGATATGTGAAATACGGCTGTGCTTTTTCCGAAGCGTCTTGCGCATCGTGCGTGCCAGCGCAGTCATGGCTTTTGTATCATATTCGCTTTGAAACGTAAATTCCATAAGATACCTCCTTTTCAAATCGACATCTTACCTTGATACAATTTTTGAATTCCTTGGCAGTATTTGCTGTGTCGTCCCAGCACCACACCGATTTCTTCCAGATTTTTCGTCAGCCAAGCCGGGGGAGCTGTCCGATATTTTAGCTCCAGCACAATCGGGCTGTCTGGGTCCGGTGTAAGCGTTTGTTCCGGATGCCAAAAGGCTTCTGGCGCACCATAAGCAATGTCCCAGTCCAGCGTCAGGCGGAAATCATCCTCCGGCAGGTAAAACACATCTCGCCAGTAATTTACCGACAGCGCAGGGCGGTAATCATCCCGCTGCAAAATCTTTGCCAACCGAGGACCGTAGGGGACTGTTTGTTCCAGATGGGTATAGTCGCCCTCCGCCACTTCGTGCGCCTGCGCCGGGGTGAGCAGACTGTCACGCTTGCCAGAAAGACCATTCTTTTTATACTTTTCCTCCAGCCGATAAAAGGCTTCGTCGGTGTCGTAGGTGCGCAAGCGCATTTTATGGCGTGCCAAATCGCCGTGCATGGCAGCATGATAATCCTTGCCTTTCCAGGTATCAAAGTACAGGCTCCTGACCAGGTAAATACCATCCGTAGTGTGCGGATCACACAGCAGGGTACGCCGTCCCAGCTCCCGCAGCTGGCGGTATTGTTCCGGTGTGACTGGGTATTTTTCTTCATGGCGCAGCATCTGACTCATGCAGCATCCCTCTTTTCTGAAATTCAAGTTTAGTATAGCACAGCAAAAGTTCCGTTTTCATCAGAAACACGTCGGTTTTCACGAAATTCTCGCACGTCAAGTGATGGTACATAAAACTCTGTGGGAAACGATCTGCTGTTTTCTATCGGTAAGCAAAAACACCCACGCACAAGTACCCATTCGGAACTGCGACTGTCCATCCGAACCGCAAAAAGCTGTTTTCCTATGCAAAAAGCCCGGTGCAAAAACTGCACCGGGCTTTTGTTATTTGCTTAAATCCAGCTGTTTTGGCTTATTCTTAGTCCTCAGCAGGAGCTTCGCTGTTGGTTTCTGCTGCTTCTTCTGCGTTCAGTGCAGCCAGCTCTTCCTCGGACAGCTCCGGCTCTGCTTCGTCTTCTTCCGGCTTGGACACTTCTGCATCATCCACAGGTGCCGTGCGTGCCAGCACAGCAACCTTATCGCCGTCATCCACACGCATCACGCGAACACCGCTGCCATAACGGCTCTGTACCGGAATATCCGCTGCGTGCATACGAATCAGGATGCCTTCCTGACTAATCAGGATGATGTCATCTGTCTCGTCCAGAATCTTAACGCCGGCAACCATGTCACGCTCCTTGTCGTAGTTGCGGACACCCTTACCACCACGGCCGGTGATGCGGTAATCCTCGATACGACTGCGACGACCCTTACCGCCTTCGGTAACGGTAAAGATGGTTGCATCCGGGCGGCAGATGGATACGCCGATGACTTCATCGCCTTCTGCCAACTTGATGGCACGCACACCGTGACCGTTACGGCCCATAGCGCGTGCATCGCTTTCCTTAAAGCGGATTGCCTGACCAAAGCGGGTGCAGACAATCAGGTAATCTTCGCCGGTGGTCAGGCGGGTCCATGCCAGCTGATCGCCCTCATTCAGTGCGATGGCGTTCAGACCGGACTTGCGGATGTTGGCGTACTGGCTCAGCGGGGTACGCTTGATCAGACCCTTGCGGGTGACCATCGTCACGAAGCCTTCCTTCTCCTCATCCTTGGTGCAGATCATGTTGGTGACCTTTTCACCCTCCTGCATCTGCAGCAGGTTCACGATGTTCATGCCCTTGCTGGTGCGGCTGCCCTCGGTGATCTGATAGCCCTTCAGGCGGAAGATACGGCCCAGATTGGTCACAAACAGGATATAATCATGGGTCGAACCTACGTTCAGTTCTTCCACGAAGTCCTCTTCCTTATGGGTCAGACCTGCTACGCCACGACCGCCGCGATGCTGTGCCTGATAGGTTGCTTCGGGGGTGCGCTTGATGTAGCCTGCGTGGGTCAGGGTGTACACACACTGCTCCTCGGGGATCAGGTCCTCAATATCCACTTCGCCGGAAACTGCCATGATTTCAGTGCGGCGCTCGTCACCGAAGCGACGCTTCATCTCCAGCAGCTCTTCCTTGACGATTTCCATGATGCGGCTCTCGTGTGCCAGGGTATCCTTCCAGTCTGCGATCTTTTCACGCAGCTCGGACAGCTCGTTCTCGATCTTCAGGATTTCCAGACCAGCCAGACGGCCCAACTGCAGCTTTACGATTGCATCTGCCTGCGGATCATCAAAGCCGAACTTCTCAATGATAGCAGCCTTTGCTTCTGCCATGCCGCCCTTGCAGGAACGGATGGTCGCAATCAGCTCGTCCACAATGTCGGTAGCCTTCTTCAAGCCTTCCAGAATGTGGGCACGATCTTCTGCCTTCTTCAGATCATATTCGGTACGACGGCGCACGATCTCGCCCTGGAACTCCACATACTTCTGGAGCATCTGCTTCAGGGTCATGACCTTGGGGGTCTTTTTATCCAGCGCAATCATAATAACGCCGATGGTGTCCTGCAGCTGGGTGTAACGGTACAGCTGGTTCAGAACGACCTGTGCATTGGCATCCTTCTTGACCTCGATGACGATACGCATACCCTTGCGGTTGGTTTCGTCGTTCAGGTCGCTGATGCCTTCGATGCGCTTTTCCTTGACCAGGTCAGCGATGTGCTCAATCAGGCGAGCCTTGTTGACCATGTAGGGAATCTCGGTAATGATAATCTGCGAACGGCCGTTCTTTTTCTCCTCGATGGTAGCGCGACCACGCAGGGTGATCTTGCCACGACCGGTAGCGTATGCTGCACGGATACCGCTGCGACCCATGATAATGCCGGCAGTGGGGAAGTCGGGTCCCTTGATGTGCTCCATCAGACCGGGCAGGTCGATTTCCGGGTTGTCGATCAAAGCCACACAGCCGTCTACCACCTCGCACAGGTTGTGGGGCGGGATGTTGGTTGCCATACCGACAGCGATACCCTGACTGCCGTTGCACAGCAGGTTGGGGAAACGGCAGGGCAGAACGCTGGGCTCCTTCTTGGTTTCGTCAAAGTTGGGGTCCCAGTCGATGGTGTCCTTTTCGATATCGGTCAGCATTTCGACTGCCATCTTGCTCATACGAGCTTCGGTGTATCGATAAGCAGCGGCCGGGTCACCGTCCACGCTACCGAAGTTACCTTGGCCGTCAACCAGCGGGTAACGCAGGCTGAAGTCCTGTGCCAGACGAACCATTGCATCGTAGACCGAAGCGTCGCCGTGGGGGTGGTAAGAACCCAGCACCGCACCGACCGTATCGGCGGACTTGCGGTAAGGATGGCTGGGATCGTTGCCACGCTCATGCATGGTATACAGAATACGTCGGTGTACCGGCTTCAGACCATCGCGCACATCGGGCAATGCGCGGGCCACGATAACAGACATAGAGTAATCCAGGAATGCAGCCTCGATTTCCTGCTTAACGTCACGGACGATTTTTTTCGTGCCCGTGCCGGGGATCATAACAACATTTTCTTCCATTCTCTGCTCCTTGCTTCACGCATTAAACGTCCAGGTTTGCATACTTGGCGTTGCGCTCAATGAACTGGCGGCGGGGTTCCACCTGGTCGCCCATCAAAATGGAGAAGGCCTCGTCTGCCTTTTCCGCGTCCTCTACGGTGATCTGCACGATCACGCGGTTGTCCGGGTTCATGGTGGTTTCCCACAGCTGCTCGGGGTTCATTTCACCAAGGCCCTTATAGCGGTTTACCTTTGCACCGGGCATCTCGGCAGACAGGATCTTCATTTCCTCGTCGTCGTAAGCATACTTGACGGTGTTGCCCTTCTGCAGTTTGAACAGCGGGGGCTGCGCTACATACACATGACCGCCATCAATCAGCGGACGCATATAGCGGAAGAAGAAGGTTAGCATCAAGGTACAGATATGCGAGCCGTCCACGTCAGCATCGGCCATGATAAAGACTTTATCATAGCGCAGCTTTTGGATATCGAACTCTTCGCCAATGCCGCAGCCCAGTGCCTGCACAACGGGCATCAGCTTTTCGTTGCCGTAGATTTTATCGGCGCGTGCCTTTTCTACGTTCAGCATCTTACCCCACAGGGGCAGGATTGCCTGGATTGCACTGTCTCGGCCCATCTTTGCGGAGCCGCCTGCAGAGTCACCCTCGACGATAAACAGTTCGGTACGGCTGGGGTCTTTTTCGCGGCAGTCTGCCAGCTTACCCGGCATACGGGTGCTTTCCAGTGCAGACTTGCGGCGCACCATTTCGCGGGCTTTCTTTGCTGCTTCACGAGCACGGGCAGCCTGCGTTGCCTTTTCAAAGATTGCCTTTGCAACGGCGGGGTTCTCCTCGAAAAACTCCATCAGCTTGGTATAGGTCATGCTGCTGACCAGCGTGCGGATTTCGGTGTTGCCCAGCTTTGCCTTGGTCTGACCTTCAAACTCTGCTTCCTGCAGCTTCACGCTGATAACGCAGGTCAAACCTTCGCGCACGTCCGCACCGGACAGGTTATCGTCCTTATCCTTCAGGATGTTGTGGCTGCGACCGTAATCGTTGAACACACGGGTCAAAGCAGACTTAAAGCCTTCCTCGTGGGTACCGCCGTCGGGCGTATTAACGTTATTTGCAAAGCTCAGCAGCAGCTCATTATAGCTGGAGTTGTACTGCAATGCGATTTCTGCTTCGCCGCGGTCGGTGGTGCCGTGCAGGTAAATGACATCCGGATGCAGCACATCCAGTGCGCGCTTCTTATTCAGGAATGTAACGAAAGAACGGATACCGCCTTCGTAGCACATGGATTCCTGACGGTAGCAGGGCTCGCCCTCATTGCCGTCATCATCAATGGGGGTGTACAGCTCACGCTCATCGGTCAGGGTGATGCGCACACCAGCGTTCAGGAAGCTCTCCTCACGCAGACGCTTTTCCAGCGTATCAAAATCGTAGTGGGTGGTTTCACGGAACATTTCCGGATCGGGCTTGAAACGAACCACCGTGCCGGTCTTTCCGTCTGCCACAGAACCGAGCTTTTCCAGCGGGCCCTGGGCATCACCACGGCAGAAACGCTGCTGATACTCGAAGCCGTCACGCTTGACGTTGACTTCCAGCCATTCGGAGCAGGCGTTAACAACCGAAGCACCAACACCGTGCAGACCACCGGCTACCTTATAGCCGGAGTTCTCGCCGCCGAACTTACCGCCGGCGTGCAGGATGGTGTAAACAACCGTCACAGCAGGCAGACCGGTATCGGGCTGGGTATCCACGGGAATGCCACGGCCGTTATCCGAAACACGGATCACGTCGTCCTTCTCGATGGTAACTTCAATGTGGTCGCAGTAACCCGCCAAAGCCTCGTCGATGGCATTGTCTACGATCTCGTACACCAGGTGATGCAAGCCGCGCGGGCCGGTAGAACCAATGTACATACCGGGACGCTTGCGCACTGCTTCCAGGCCTTTCAGGACCTGGATTTCACTGCCGCCGTACTCGTGGTCGGTAGCGGTGCTCACCTCATTTTTCTGCATGATTTCTTCTGCCATTCCGTACCTCCGTATCATTGCTCCTCATCAAAAGGAGCGGGAAATGAATCCTCGTAGTTACTTATCAGTTACTTGATTATATCTTGCAATTCTCCGCTGTCAAACGGTGATGCGCCGTTCCATCGCAGCAGGAGAAAGGTCGGACAAATAAACGGTATCCACCATTACGCCGGTGGTCAGCACATAGCTTTTCGGGATATCGTCAGAAAGGGCAACCACTGCGCCTTCTTTCTGGGAGCGGTTCAGAAATTCCTGACCTCGCTTGGAAACTGTGGTGGTTTCCATATCGAACACGCCTACCACATCCCTGGTATTGATGACATAATCCTGTCCCAAATGCAGATACATAATAGGTCCCTTTCTTTTTTGATCTAGGCTTTTGCCGACAAGAATCAATCTCTGACTTTTGTCAGTACACCGCCATCCATGCGGTAAATAACACCATCTGTCTTTAAGAAATCTGCGTCATCGCAGCTGGTCACAAAAGTCTGCTTTTCCTCCATGCGGGTAAGCAGGTATGCCTTGCGGCTTTCGTCCAGCTCACTCAGCACATCGTCCAGCAGCATGACCGGCCATTGACCAGTAATTTCCTTTACGCAGGCAGCTTCTGCCAATTTCAAACTCAGCACTGCGCTGCGCTGCTGCCCTTGGCTGGCGTAAACTTTTGCGCTGTGCCCATCCAACGAGATTGCAAAATCCTCTCGGTGGGGGCCGTACAAACTCATACCCGCATGAATCTCCTCGCCCCGGTGTTGATGTAACGTATCCAGTAACTTGCCCGACTCGAATATCGGCTCATAAGCAAGCGACAGGGTTTCTGCCCCATGGGAAAGCCGCGCATAATTTTCTACGGCAAAGGGGCTTAGTAACTCCAGATAGGCAAGGCGTCTGTGCTGGATTTCCTCGCCCCGCGCTGCAATCTCACAGTTCAGGGCTTCCAGAATATCCGCCGCACCGGTGGTGATTTCATATTTTTTTAAGAGGGCATTTTTCTGGGTCATCGCCCGGGTATAGCGGCGATATACTGCCAGATAACCGGGATACATCTGACACAATGCGGCATCCAGAAATTTGCGCCGGCCGTCAGGGCTGCCTTTCACCAAGCTCAAATGTCCCGGATCAAACACGACAGCAGGGAAGCTGCCAGCAATACTGGCAGCACGTCCCCGATCCACATCGTTCACTCTTGCGCGGCGACCGGGCTTTTCGCTGCCCGGTGGACCGACGGTGATGCGCACGCTGCTTTCGACCCCATCATCCCGTTGGGTGACAGCATCCAAAGCAGCAAAAGGCGCGCCCCGTTTGATGAGTTCGGCATCTTTTCCGCCGCGGAAACTCTTGCCGCCCGTCAGCAGCCAGACCGCTTCCAACAGGTTAGTTTTGCCTTGTCCGTTGTTGCCGCAGATGACGGTCAGCTCCCGGCCGGGGATCAAATTTGCCTGTTCGATGTTGCGATACTGTACTGCCTGCAAAGACAAAAGCCGCATCGCTTACTGCCCCGCACGCACGGTGACTGACTGGCCATCCAGCTCAACCACATCACCGGGTACACACTTTTTGCCGCGCATGGTGCAAACCTCGCCATTCAAGGTTACTGCGCCAGCCTGCACAGCCTCTTTTGCTTCACCACCGGTTTCGCAGATGCCGGCAAATTTCAGCAGTGCGTCCAGCTTGATAAAAGGCGTATGGATCTGAATATATTCCATAATGTTTCCATTCCTTTTTGTATAGTATATTAAGATTCTACAAATCGCAATCCATTAAATTTCGTTGTTGCGTCATTTTTGTTTAGTCGTTCTTGAAGCGCACCGGCAGCACCAGATAGATGAAATCTTCGCCTTCCACCGGCAATACCTTGACCGGGCTCAGCGGGCCGCTGATGGCAAAGCGAACTTTGTCGGTATCTGCATAGCGCAGGGCGTCCAGCAGGTAACGGTTATTGAAACCGATCTCAACTGATTCGCCTTCGGTCTTGGCATCGAACTCGTCCACCACACGACCCAGATTGGTCTGGCAGCGCACGGTAACGTGTCCGTCTTCGAACAACACACGCAGCGGATTCTTCAGGCGCTCGGTGATGATCAGAGAAGCGCGCTCGATGGTATCGATGAACTCCTTGCAGTCCACAACAACCTCAGTGCGGCTGCCGGAAGGAATGACATTGCGATAGTTCAAGAACTCGCCTTCGATCAGGCGGCTCAGAATGGTGTAACCATTGGTCTTGAACACCACATAGCGACGGTTCGCAAACAGATAAACGTCTTCGTTTTCATCATCGGGCAGCAGACGGTTCACTTCGTTCATGGTCTTTGCCGGAATGATGATGCGGATTTCTTTGGTTGCCATGACCGGGCGTTCCACGATTGCCAAGCGGTAGCCGTCCAGCGCAACAACCGTCAGTTTATCCGGCTCGATTTCGAACAGCTCACCGGTATGTGCCGGTTTTTTATCATCCTGGCTGACTGCGTACAAGGTATGACCGATAATTTCTTTCAGCATACCGGCTTTCATAATCAGGGTATGTTCCTCGGCAACTGCTGTGGGCAGATCCGGGAAGTCACTTGCAGACATACTCTGAATTTCAAATTCCGCAACACCGCCGCGGATCAGCGTTTTGCCGTTTTCCTCGACAGCGATGGTGACGTCACCTGCCGGCATACGGTGGATCATGTCACTAAGTAACTTGGCGTTTAGTACGATTTCACCTGTTTCTCGGACATTGGCTTCGATGGTTTTCGTAATACCCATTTCCAGATCGTAACCGGTCAGGGTCAGCTGGAAGCCATTTGCCTGCAGCAGGATGCCTTCCAGCACGGGAATTGACGAACGCGCAGTGACGGCCTTGGATACACCATCGATTGCATTACTCAGAGTAGATTTATCACAGACAATATTCACAAGAAGCGCTCCTTTCATTTGGTAGAAATGCTGTTGTATCGCTTTTCGCTTATTAGCAAGCGCAGCGTAGTTAAACTTACTTGTTGCAGTATTAGTAGTAGGGGGTGGGGAAACTGTGGAAAACTGGAAAAAGTGGCAGTAGCCTGCGGGGAAAGCCGCTCTTTTGCTTTGGGGATTTCCACAGGAATAAGTTGTTGAAAGTTACTTGCGATTTTTTCTTTCCACAAAAACGGTGGAAAAAGTTTTTAACTTGTGGAAAAGGCGGGTGAAAAAGTTGAAAACGTAAAACTGAGATGTATCAAATATACATACAGCCTTTTCCGCAAGGCTTTCATCGGTGGAAAACAGGCGTACCCCCGTTATTATGCGCGAATATTGCTGATAATATCGTCCACAGTTTCCTTCAGGCGCTGATCGTCACGCATTTCCCGTTCAATGGTTTTCAGGGAGTAGACAATGGTGGAGTGATCGCGACCGCCAAACTCACGACCGATTTCCTCGGTGCTCATGCCGGTGATTTCACGCAGGATGTAAATAGCGGCACGGCGTGCGCTGGATACAGCTGCATTGCGCTTTGCGCTGCGCAGGTCCTCTGCGGAAACATTGAAGGTGCGGCTGACTTCGCTCAGAATCTTGTCAATCGTGACAGGAATCGGCTGGGTTTCATTCAAAATGTCCTTGATGGCATTCTGTGCCACGCTGATAACCGGCTGAATACCCTCCAGCATATGGTAGGCGTTCAGCTTTTTGACAGCGCCCTCCAGCTGGCGGATGTTGTTTTTCAAGTGATGTGCGATATATTCTGCCACATCTTCGGGCAGTTCCAGGTTCAGCAGCTCCGCCTTGCGCTTTACGATTGCCACGCGGGTTTCAAAATCAGGCGGCTGCACGTCTGCGTTCAGACCCATCTCGAAACGGGTGCGCAGGCGCTCTTCCAGACTCTTGATTTCCTTGGCGGGGCGGTCCGATGCGATAACGATCTGCTTGTGTGCATCGTACAGGGTGTTGAAGGTGTGGAAGAATTCTTCCTGGGTAGACTCCTTGCCTGCGATGAACTGAATATCGTCGATCAACAGCAGATCCGCTGCACGATAGCGCAGACGGAATTCTTCGGTGCTGCCGTTGCGGATGGATGCGATCAGATCGTTGGTGAACTGCTCACAGGTGGTGTAGATGATCATATAATCCGGATGGGTACGCTTGATTTCGGTCTGAATTGCCGTCAAAAGGTGGGTTTTGCCCAGTCCGGAACCGCCGTAGATGAACAGCGGGTTATATGCAAAAGCCGGGTTGGCTGCAACTGCCTGTGCCGCCGCAAATGCAAAGGAGTTGGAAGAACCCTTGATAAAATTATCGAAGGTAAATTCATAATTTCCTTGCGGGCTGAGGGGGTTGTTGTCATACTGCTGCGACAAAATCACCTCATGGGGCGGGGTGGAGGGGACGACGAGACTGATTTCCACATCAAAGCCCAAAACGGATTTGAATGCTTCCTTCAACAGATCCAGATAGCGGTCGGAAACGATCTTGCAGATGAAGTCGTTTCGAACAGAAAGCGTGATGTGGCTGGAATCTTCAAAATTGACCGGCTCCAGTCCGTCGATATACAGGTTGTAGGTGGCTTCCGCCAGATGTTCTTTGCAATAGGCCTGAGCGGCCAGCAAAACGTCCTTAAATGAATCCATGGCATTCCCTTCTTCACATATTTTTTAGAGACCAACGGTAAGCACCCCGCGGCATCGGAAAAATTTTTCGAAAAATAAAATACTTTTCCACGGAGTTTTCCACAGAAAAGTCTATCTTAACGAATTATAGCAAAAATTTGATATTCTGTCCATATATATATAAGGTAGATAACCGGCAGGAATCCGCCAAAAAATGGATATAAAACCAATTTTGCCACAAGATGTAGTGGCAGAAAAGCGAGTTTTCCACAGCATGATGCCCGTTTGTGAAAAAGTTTTTAGCACAGCAGCGACAAAAAATGAAAAAAAGGGACTTGACAAATTGTCCGACTATATATTATAATTTCACTTTGCAAGACTGTCCCCATTTTTAGGGGCCGGAAAAGCGTATACGCACCCCGTTCCGGGGACAAGTTTTTAGGAGGAGCGACTATGAAGAGAACGTTTCAGCCCAAGAAGCGCCAGCGCAGCCGCGTACACGGTTTCCTGAACCGCATGAGCACCAAGAACGGCCGTAAGGTCATCAATGCTCGTCGTGCTAAGGGCCGCAAGAGCCTGACTGTCTAATCGACAGGGCCATTTGAAAGCGCAAAAATAGACCGCCGAAGCACCCCAGATGGTGCGGGAGCGGTCTTATTTTTTTGCCGAAATCCAAAAAAAGCTTGCGCCTTGCGGGGCAGTTGTTCTATAATGCAATATGAGCGTCTATATGCAAAAGGAAAACTGTGAAAGTTTCCCAAGGAAAGGGAGGTTGTGACCATGCGCTATCGGCCTATTTGCCGCAATACGGAATTCAGCCGGGTGTATACCAAGGGCAAAAGCTATGTAACGCCCCAGCTGGTGATGTATGTGCTAAAGAAAAAAAGCGGTCGCACCCGCGTGGGTCTGACAGCCACCAAAAAAGTGGGCAAGGCTGTTGCACGCAACCGGGCACGCCGGGTAATGCGCGTTGCCATTGCGGAGCATCTGGATTATGATATCGGCAAGTATGATCTGGTTTTTGTGGCCAGAGGCAAAACGCCCCATCTGAAAAGCCAGCAGGTGAGCAAGGCTGTGGCAAAGCTGTTCAAGATGGCAGGTTTGCCGGATAAGGCACTCACCGCAAAGGAAGAGCCCCGTGTTTGAGAAATTACGGCTGGGTGCGCGGCGCATTTTGATTGTGCCCATCCGGCTCTATAAAAAATTCATCAGCCCGGGTCTGGGGCATCGATGCCGATTCACCCCGACCTGCAGCGAATATGCGATGGAAGCAATTTGGGTCCACGGCTGCGTCAAAGGCATGATTTTGTCGGTCTGGCGCATCGCTCGGTGCAATCCGCTGTGTCGGTGGGGTTATGATCCTGTGCCCGAAAAGGGAAAATGGATTAATGAAAAACGACGGCTGATCAAATAATTTTGCTACTTGTGACTTTCCTGTCTGCGGCGGGCAAAGTCCTACGATAAAAAATAAAAGCTTTGGCCGCAGACAAAGCGAAAGGAAGCACTATGAATCTGTTTTACATCCTAGGCACCCCCCTCGGCTATGTGATGGAGTGGATCTACAACCTGATCCCCAACTATGGCTGGGACATCATCCTGTTCACGCTGCTGATCCGCCTGATCAGCCTGCCGCTGGATATTTACCAGCAGAAGAGCATGGCAAAGATGTCCGCTTTCCAGCCCATCATCATGGACATCCAGAAAAAGTACAAAAACAACCAGGACAAGCAGGCTGAAGAGCTGACCAAGCTCCAGCAGGACTTCGGTTACAACCCCATGTCCGGCTGTCTGCCCATGCTGCTGAACTTCTTTGTCATGTTCGGCGTCATCGAAGTTGTGTATCGCCCCCTGCAGCGCATCTTCCACATTCCGGCTGCTACGCTGAGCGCTGCAAATGCTGCGCTGACCGGTCTGGGCATCAACGCAACCGTCGTTACCCGCGATACCCACATCATTCACCAGATTCTGGCAGGTGAAAGCTCTGTTATCAACTGCTTCACCGCAGGTCAGCTGGAAACCATCACCGGCTTCTCCGGCGCTATGAACTTCTTCGGCATTGACCTGACACAGGTTCCTTCTTTCAGCCTGTCTCCGGAAAATCTGCCCCTGCTGATTTTCCCCATCCTGTCTTTGCTGACCATGTTCCTGTCCACCCACTACTCCATGAAGGCTTCCGGCCAGGAGATGCAGGGTGCTATGAAGATCACCATGTACATGATGCCGCTGATGATGGTCTACTTCTCTTTCACCGTTCCTGTGGCATTCTCCCTGTACTACACCGTTTCTAACGTGCTGATGATGGTCAAGAGCGAGGTTATGCGCCGCGTTTACGATCCCGTCAAGATGAAGGCTCAGATCGAAGAAGAAATCAAAGAAAAGCGCAAGCAGCAGCGGCGCGGTGTCAAAGAAACCGTCGTCAAAGTAAAAGACAACGATGGCAACGTGGTCGAAAAGCACGTTTCTGCCAGCGAAATGAACCGCCTGCGCCTGGAGTACGCACGCAAGCTGGACGAAGAGCGTTACAAGGACGAGCGCACGGAACCCCTGTCGAATCTGGACAAAAAGGAGGACTGATCTGACATGAAGAAGGAACTGTTTGCAACGGGTGCTACGGTTGAAGAGGCTTATGCTGCTGGCTGTGCACAGTTGGGCGTATCTGCAGATGATTTGAACGTCAGCTACGAGGTTGTGGATTTTCCTGTCGCAGAAAAGAAATTCTTGTTCTTCACGACCAAAAAGGCAGAGCAGGCAAAGGTGAAAATCATTGTGGAACTGCCCGATCCGGTCAAGCCTGCCAAGAAGGCTGAAAAGGTCGAAAAGGCAGAAAAGCCTGCCGCAAAGCCCGAAAAGAAGGCAGAAAAGCCTGCTGCTCCGGCACCCAAGAAGGAAAAGCCGGTCAAGAAGGCGGAAAAGCCCGCACAGGCTGAGCAGGTTTCCGCAGAGGAAATTGATATCGACATCCAGGCACCCGAGAACGCAAAGGTCAAGGCTGCTGTGGATTATCTGGCAGAAATCGCTGGCCTGATGGGTGCAGAAAATGCAACCTTCAAGGCTGTTAAGAACGGCGAAGCTGTCATCATCAAGGTGGACGGCGATAAGCTGGGCGCCCTGATCGGTCGCCGTGGCGAAACCATGGAGAGCCTGTCTTATCTGGCAAGCCTGGTGGCAAATCGCATGGAAGGCGACTATCTGAAGCTGGGTCTGGACGTTGCAGGCTACCGCGGCAAGCGTGAGCAGGATCTGGCTGCTCTGGCACAGCGCATTGGTGATAAGGTGCGCCGCACCGGTCGTGCTTTTGCAATGGAGCCGATGAACCCTTATGAGCGCCGCATCATCCACAGCGCCATCACCGAGATGGAAGGTCTGCGCAGCGAGAGCCGTGGCGAAGGCAAGGATCGCCGTGTTGTGATTTACTCTACCGCTCCCGACGCTTCTACCGAAGAGCCGGAAACCGAGCGTAGCCATTCTGGCAACCGTAACTGCCGCGACAACAATCGCAAGGGTGGTCGCCGTGATAACCGCAGCCGTAATAACAACCGCCGTGATCGTGGTCCCCGCCCCAACGCTGTACCTGAGCGTGAGTACGAGACCGTGACCACTGAGGAAGCTGCACCTGTTGCACCCAAGCGCACCGAGCGCGTGGACGACTTTGCAGATTTCGGTTTCGGTAAGATCGAGCTGTAAGCTTCAAACAAAAAATACGCCGGAGAGCGCGAGACGCTTCTCCGGCGTTTTTTTTGTGGGGATGGCGGGTAAAACGGTGCGGTTGCGGCTCTTTGATTTTCCACAGAAACAGGCGTTTTGGTGGAAAAATCAAAACCCCGCAAAATTGGCATATGGGTTTTCCTGAGAAAATGTTGTGCAAGCACGCGGATTTGTGTTACAATGCAAACTGTACGAGTATGCGTTTTTCTACCCAAAGGAGGCAGGGTTCTATGTCCAGCACGTTGATTTCCACGATTGCAGCAATCGCTACCGCACCCGGTGCGGGCGGCATTGCCGTTGTGCGCTTGTCCGGTCCGGAAAGCTATGCCGTTGCGGAAAAAGTGTTCCAGCCCATGAACCCGGCAAAATCCGTGCGGAATGCCAAGGGCTATACGGCTTTGTTTGGCAGCTTTCTGGGTCAAAATGGCGTGTTTGATAACGGCGTTGCACTGTTTTTCCGTGCGCCTCACAGCTATACCGGTGAGGACGTGGTGGAACTGAGCTGTCACGGCGGAACTGCTGTGGCACAAATTCTGTTGGAAAGCTGTATTGCAGCGGGTGCAGAACCCGCAGGTCGCGGTGAATATACCCGTCGTGCGCTGCTGAACGGAAAGCTCAGTCTAACGCAGGCAGAAGCGGTAGCAGATATGATCAGCGCAGATAGCCGTCAGGGTGTGGCACTGGCGAATGCGGCACTGGATGGTGCATTGGCAAAAGAGATTCGCACCCGACAGCAGCAGCTTACCAGCCTGCAGGCACATCTGACCGCATGGGTGGATTACCCCGAAGAAGATGTTCCCGCGCTGGAGGATGACCAGCTGACGCAGACCCTTTCGGAAGTAGAGCAGGCACTGGACCAGCTGATTCGCAACTACGGTGCAGGCGCAGTACTGCGCCAAGGTGTCGATTGCGCCATTGTGGGCCGCCCCAATGCGGGAAAATCCACCTTGCTCAACCTGCTGGCGGGCTTTGACCGCGCCATTGTGACCCCGGTAGCGGGTACGACCCGTGACGTGGTGGAGCAAGCGGTCATGGTGGGCGACATTCGCCTGAACCTGTTTGATACGGCAGGTGTGCGGGAAACCGAAGATATTGTGGAAGCAGAAGGCATTCGCCGTAGCTGGAAAAAGCTGGAGGAAGCGGGTCTGGTGTTGGCTGTCTTTGACGGTAGCGAACCCGCAAACGAGGAAGATTTGCGTCTGGCGCAGGCGTGTAAAGGTCGCCCAGCAATCGCCCTCATCAACAAAGAAGATAAAACGCTGGTGTTTGATACCAAAGCAGTGGAAGGCTGCTTTGCCAATGTGTTGTATGTGAGCTGCAAAGCGCCTTCGGCGCGGCAGGGCATTGCGGATGCGGTAGAAAAGCTGCTCTGCACCCATGTGATCGACCCTCATGCAGCATCGCTGGCAAATGAGCGCCAGTTGTCTGCTGCCACCCGTGCCCGGGATGCGGTCAAGAGTGCGCAGGAAGCGGTAGCAACCGGCTTTGGATTGGATGCAGTGAGCGTCTGTGTAGACGATGCACTGGACGCACTGTACAGCTTGACCGGTGAAAATGCCACCGACGCAGTGATTGAGCAGGTGTTCGAGACCTTCTGCGTAGGCAAATAAGAGAAACCAAACAGCAAAGAGTGAAAAGATATATGAACCATTTGGGAGATTATGACGTTATCGTAATTGGTGCAGGGCATGCCGGCATCGAAGCTGCCCACGCAGCGGCAAGGCTGGGGGTAAAAACAGCTATTTTTACCATGAGCTTGGACAGCATCGGCAATTTGCCTTGTAACCCGTCCATCGGCGGTACCGCCAAGGGTACGCTGGTGCGTGAGGTGGATGCGCTGGGCGGTCTGATGGGTATTGCCGCAGACGCAACCTACCTGCAAAGCCGGATGCTGAATAAGGGCAAGGGACCTGCTGTTCATGCGCTGCGCGTACAGACCGATCGCCGACGCTATCAGGAGCACATGAAGCACGCCTTGGAACAGACCCCGGGTCTGGATGTAAAACAGGCGGAAATCGCCTCTATTCAGGTGGAAAACGGACGTGTAGTGGGTGTTGAGACTACGCTGCACGGTGTTTATGGGGCAAAGTGCGTGGTTTTGGCAACCGGAACCAATCTGGGCGGTAAAATTTTCGTAGGTGATGCTTGGTATTGGTCTGGTCCGGATGGCATGCACGCGGCACGTCAGCTGACCGAAAGTCTGGTTCAGGCAGGACTGCCGCTGCGCCGCTTCAAAACCGGTACACCCGCCCGTGTGCATCGCCGCAGCATTGATTTTTCCAAGCTGGAAGTGCAGCCCGGTGACCCGGAAAATGAACTGCAGCCCTTCAGCTTTATGACAGACGCCCCCATGCACAATAAGCTGGACTGCTATATTGCGTATACCAATCCGACAACCCATAAAATCATTCTGGATAACATCCAGCGCAGCCCGCTGTACGGCGGTATGATCGAGGGAGTTGGTCCCCGATACTGCCCGTCCATTGAAGATAAAATTGTACGATTCGCGACAAAAGAACGCCATCCCATCTTTGTAGAGCCTTGCGGTGAGGATACCGAGGAAATGTATTTGCAGGGTGCTTCCAGCAGCTTGCCGGAAGATGTACAAAATACTTTTTATCGTAGCATCGTAGGTTTTGAGAACATCGAAATCATGCGTCCAGCATACGCCATTGAGTATGACTGCGTAGATCCCACCAGCTTGGAGCCCACATTGGAAAGCAAAATCGTGGGCGGTCTGTATGGTGCAGGTCAGTTCAATGGCACATCTGGTTACGAGGAAGCTGCTGCGCAGGGCTTGTTGGCAGGCTTGAATGCAGCACGTCAGGTAAAGGGTGAGGAACAGCTGATTCTGCCGCGCCACACCAGCTATTTGGGTACGCTGGTGGATGATCTGGTGACGAAGGGCGTTATGGACCCCTACCGCATGATGACCAGCCGCAGCGAATATCGTCTAACTTTGCGTCAGGATAACGCAGACGAGCGTCTGACCCCCATTGGCAGAGAGTATGGCTTGGTGGACGATACGCGCTGGGAGCGCTTCACAGCCCAGCAAGAAGCCAAGAAAAAGGAGATCACTCGCCTGAAAGAAGAGCGTATTCGCACAGCGGATTTGTGCGATGCACTGGACAAGGCGGGTCTGACTGCGGAATCAGTGAAGCGAGAGGGCGGTCCGGCATATGATTTGCTGCGCCGACCGGAAATCACCTATTCTTTGATTGAAAGTTTGATTGGCACAGGTGAGGATATGAACCCGCTGCTGGCGGAGCGTATCGCAACAGAAATCAAGTACGAGGGCTATATCGCACGTCAGGAACGTATGATTCGGGATGTGGCGCGCCATGAGCAAACCCGCATTCCGGAAGACTTTGACTACTCGGTGCAGACTGGTTTGACGCTGGAGGCTAGAGAGAAGCTGGCGAAGATTCGCCCCCACAATCTGGCACAGGCAGGACGCATTCCCGGTGTTTCCCCCAGCGACATTGCACAGTTGAGTGTGGTTTTGTTTGCGAAGAAATAACGTGAATACGACATTATATTTTACCCTTTGCTGCGAAAAATGACGAAATGACGAAAAAGGGAGAAAAATGTTCCACGTGGAATATAAGGAGAAAACGATGATTGATAAAAGCAGATTGGAAGCAAAAGCCGCTGCTTGCGGCATTGCTTTGAGCGGTACACAGTTGGATCAGCTGGACCGTTATGCAGAGGTTTTGGTGGAGTACAACCAAAAGGTCAACCTGACCGCCATCACCGATCCGGAAGGAATTGAAGACAAGCACTTTGTGGATAGCCTGCTGTTCGCCAGCCAGCCGCAGGTTGCAGGTCGTATGGTGGACGTGGGTACCGGTGCAGGTTTCCCGGGTATTGTGGCAAAGATTTACAAGCCGGATTTGGACCTGACCTTGATGGAGCCGACGGGCAAGCGTGTGACCTTCTTGCAGTATGCTTGTGAGCAGCTGGGTCTGACAGGTGTGGAATTTGCCAAGGAGCGTGCAGAAGAAGCAGCACGCAAGCAGTGGCGAGAAGCATTTGATTTGGCAGGTGCGCGCGCAGTTGCTTCGCTGCCGGTTTTGGCAGAATATTGCTTGCCGCTGGTAAAAATGGGCGGTTCGTTTTTGGCAATGAAAGGCTCTGCGGCAGCAGATGAATTGACCGCTGCACGGGGTGCAATTCAAAAACTGGGCGGTAAATTGGTTACCATGCAGGATCTGACGCTGCCCAATGGAGATCCGCGCAGCCTGATTTTGTGCGAAAAAGTGGCAGAAACACCGAGCGTATATCCGCGCAATGGCGGCAAAATTGCAAAGGCACCGCTGAAATAAGAAAAGAACACACCATTTCCACATGGAGTCTTGTTGCGAGAATTCATGCATGGAGTGAATAAATATGCAAAAGGAATGACTGAGTTTATGACTTGGTCGTTCCTTTTTTGTTTGTCATACATCGACACAAGACAACATTCGACAATGCGAAAAACGACGAAAAACCGTGGGAAATGTCGTCCCACTGGGGGAAATAAATCGCATACTTTGCCTTGTTTTTTGCTTTTTTTCCATTTAACGGGCGATGCTGACAACCTTGATGTACTTTTTTGCAGAATTTGGTCAGGAAACGGCGAACGCTTTTCCGTGCAGGAGCATGGGATTTGTGGTAAAGTGTTCCCGTAAACCATAATACCTTGTCCAATCTTGAACGAGGAACCGGAATAGGGGTGAATTGTTGGAAAGGAGGTCTTGGAATGAAGTTTCGGCGAGAAAAACCGGCGGGAAAGCTCTTATTGTTGCCACCGGATCAAATCGCGCCCAGCCCGTGGCAAGCCAGAACGGAGTTTTCACAGGAAGAAATTGATTCACTGGCAGAAAGCATTCGGCAGAATGGACTGTTACAGCCGATTTCCGTGCGCTGGCACGAGGAAAGGTATCAGTTGATTGCAGGGGAACGGCGGTTGCGTGCCTGTATACGAGTAGGTTTAGAGAAAATACCGGCTATTTTGTACGAGCAGGAGGACGATCAGGTCGCTGCGCTGGGACTTTTGGAAAATATGCAGCGGCGTGACTTGAATCCGTTTGATCAGGCAAGAGGTATTCGGGATGTTATGGAACTTTGGGGATGCAGTCAGGCAGAAACGGCAGCACGCTTAGGTTTGGCACAACCCACGCTGGCCAACAAATTGCGGCTTTTGCAGCTGTCGGATATGCAACAACAGTACATATTAGACCATGATCTGACAGAGCGTCATGCCCGAAGTGTTTTGCGTCTGCCGAGCAAAGAGCGAATGGCTGCATTAGAACATATCGCGCAACACAAGATGACGGTTCGCGCTACAGATGCGTATGTGGAACAACTGCTCAGCCAGAAAAAGCCACCGCCCAAACGCACGCCGATGGTGCGGGATGTGCGGATCTTTCTCAATACCATCAACAACGCTATTCGCTTGATGACAGATAACGGTGTTCCAGCCAGTACAACCAAGCGAGAAGGGAAAGGATATATCGAATATACGATAAAAATTCCCACCACGACAGGTTCTGGTGCATCAGAACAATAAATTCGGTTCGTCCCTGCCTGGCAGGGTGCAAATAAATAATACTATCGACCCTTAACACACAAAAAGCCCACTCCCTGTCGGGAGAGGGCTTTTTGTGTAGAGAAATGTTCCACATGGAACATTTTCATTATTTTTTCGTGTAAAAGAAGTTTTTGTACTACGAGAGCTAAAGGAATCAATAAGGGTGTTGCGAACAATGCAAAGCAAAATTACCAGAAAATTGATAGCGGAAGACACAGCTTAGTTATCGGAGGGTGCAACATTAAGACATAAACAAGAAGGTTGCATTTTATGTTGCAGTTTGATAAAAAGAAGGTTAAACAAAGAAAAAATCAGAAAATCAGAGGAGATAAAGGAGAACACGCTATAAAGGGAGGAGGGGGAGGAAGAATCTCGTCGAATGGGAAGGGAAAGCATTCATATGGGATATAGCAGAAAAGATAAGCAGAAAATGAGGAGGAGGGGGTGAAAAAGTAGGAGAGCAAGAAGAATCCTGCACATTTGAAAGAAAACAAAGCTGTATTCGATGACGGAAGGACTAGCAGAAAAAGCTGCTAGGATACCAGAAAGCGAAAAGAGTTTTTCCCTTGGGATAATGCAGCACCTTATATAATATAGGAACTGCATATAGGGATTGCGAGAAAAACGAGTGCTTTCCGATAAAGATGCCTGAAAAATGTTCCATGTGGAACATTTTCATAGAGAGCGTTCCCTATCGATGAAAAACCGTCAGGGAAAAAGGCAAAATGTTCCACGTGGAACAAAAGAAAAAGTCGGATAGCATTTCAAACCCTGTCTTTTTGTGATATACTATAAAAACAGTGCAGAAAAACAATAGAATACATGAAAAGACAACCAAGGGAGGAAAAGCATGGCAAAGATCGTTGTAGTGGCAAACCAAAAGGGCGGTGTAGGTAAAACTACCACCGCGGTGAATCTTTCCTCCTGCGTAGCAGCACTGGGAAAGCGTGTTCTGATCGTTGATTTGGACCCGCAGGGCAATACGACCAGCGGATTCGGCGTTGCAAAGCGCAGCGTGGAAACCGGCGTATACGAACTTTTGATTGGTGAGGCTACGGCCGAGCAGGTAATCCGCAAAACGGACTTCCGTGTCGACCTGATTCCCTCCAATACCCAGTTGGCAGGTGCTTCGCTGGAGTTGATTGATGTACCGGAACGCCAGTTCTGCCTGCGCAAAGCGCTGGCACCGATTACGGATAACTACGATTTTATCTTCATTGACTGCCCGCCCAGCCTGGATTTGCTCACGCTGAACGGACTTTGTGCTGGTGATAGCGTTTTGATCCCCATTCAGTGCGAATACTACGCTCTGGAAGGTCTGAGCGAACTGATGAGCACCCTGAAAACCGTGCGGAAAAAGTATAATCCGTACTTGGATGTGGAAGGCGTCGTATTTACAATGTTCACTGGTCGCCTGAATTTGACCATTCAGGTTGTGGAGCAGGTCAAGAAGTTCATGGGCGATAAAGTGTACAAAACAACGATTCCCCGCTCTGTGCGCCTGTCCGAAGCACCCAGCTACGGCGAGCCGATCAACTTCTATGATCCGAACGGTAAGGCAACCGCAGCTTATTTGGATTTGGCGCTGGAGTTTGTGCGCAATAACCGTCATCCGGAATAAAGGGAGGTTTTGAGAGAATGGCAAGAGGAAAAGGTGGTCTGGGCCGTGGTCTGGACAGCCTGTTTGAAGATGCAACCCCCAGCGCATCCGGTGGCGTAGATACGTTGCCGCTGCGAGAGATAGAACCGGACCCGGAACAGCCCCGCAAGACATTTACAGACGAAACACTGTATGAATTGTCGGCTTCTATCGCGGAGCACGGTCTTTTGCAGCCGATTGCAGTGCGCCCCCGTCCGCAGGGTGGTTACATTATTATTGCAGGCGAGCGTCGCTGGCGTGCAGCCCGTATGGCTGGCTTGACCGAAGTTCCGGTTGTAATCAAAGACGTAACCGAGCAGCAGGCAATGGAGTTGGCGCTGATTGAAAACATTCAGCGGGAAGATTTGGATCCGGTAGAGCAGGCAATGGGTATTCAGGAGCTGATGGCTCGCTGTGATTTGACCCAGGAAACTGCTGCGGCACGTCTGGGTAAAAGTCGATCTTCGTTGGCAAACAGCCTGCGTCTGCTGAATCTGCCGACTGATGTGCTGGAAAAGCTGAAAAACGGTGCAATCTCCATCGGTCATGCAAAGGTGATTTTGGGCTTGCCCACACCGGATTTGCAGAGCATTGCTGCTGCACAGATTGTCGAACTGGATCTGAATGTGCGCCAGACTGAAATGCTGTGCAAGAAACTGCAGGAAGAACCGAAGGCAGAGAAGGTCGAAACTTTGCGCCCTGCTTTGCCCACCGAGGTAGAGCTGAGCCTGAAAGAAGTTTTGGGCAATGAGGTCAAGGTTACCTATAAAAAGGGAAAAGGTGCGCTGACGGTACATTTCTATTCGGATGATCAGCTGCGTGCTTTTGCAAACTTGCTGGGTCGGTACGACAAGACCGGCGAGTCGAATAAATAAGAATCAAATAGCGCATAGGTGCTATTTCAGGAGGAAAAACCATGCTGGATATCAAGTTTGTCCGTGACAATGCGGACGCGGTAAAGGAAAACATCAAAAAGAAGTTTCAGGATGCAAAGCTGCCCCTGGTCGATGAAGTCATCGAGCTGGACGCAAAGCATCGTGCAATCCTGAAGGAAGCAGAAGCTCTGCGTGCTGAGCGTAACGCTCTGTCCAAGAGCATCGGCCGTCTGATGGGCGCTGTCAAGCAGGCTGCTACCGAAGAGGAAAAGGCAGCTGCTATGGCAACCGTCGAAGAGACCAAGGCAAAGGTTACCGCTGAGGCTGACCGCCTGAAGGAGCTGGAAGACGAGCAGGGCAAGCTGGCTGCACGCATTCAGGAAATCATGTACACCATCCCCAACATGATCGACCCCAGCGTGCCCATTGGTCCGGACGACAGCTGCAACGTAGAAGTGCAGCGCTTCGGCGAGCCCGTTGTGCCTGACTTCGAGATTCCTTACCACACCCAGATTATGGAGCGCTTTGACGGCATTGATATGGACGCTGCAGGTCGTGTTGCTGGTAACGGTTTCTACTACCTGATGGGCAATATTGCTCGTCTGCACGAAGCTGTTCTGGCTTATGCACGCGACTTTATGATCGACGAAAAGGGCTTTACCTATGTCATTCCTCCCTTTATGATGCACGGTGACGTGGTCAAGGGCGTTATGAGCTTCCCCGAAATGGAAGCTATGATGTACAAGATCGAGGGTGAGGACCTGTACCTGATCGGTACCAGTGAGCACACCATGATCGGTCGCTTCATCGACCAGACCATCCCTGAGGCACAGCTGCCCCAGACCCTGACCAGCTACAGCCCCTGCTTCCGTAAGGAAAAGGGCGCACACGGCATCGAGGAGCGCGGTGTTTACCGTATCCACCAGTTCGAGAAGCAGGAAATGATCGTTGTCTGCAAGCCCGAAGAAAGCATGGATTGGTACGAGAAGCTGTGGCGCAACTCTGTTGAGCTGTTCCAGAACCTGGAAATCCCGGTTCGTCAGCTGGAGTGCTGCTCCGGTGACCTGGCTGACCTGAAGGTCAAGAGCTGCGACATCGAGGCATGGAGCCCCCGTCAGCAGAAGTACTTTGAGGTATGCAGCTGCTCCAACCTGGGCGATGCACAGGCTCGCCGCCTGAAGATTCGCATCAAGGGCGATGACGGCAAGACCTATTTGGCTCACACTCTGAACAACACCTGTGTGGCACCTCCGCGTATGCTGATCGCATTCCTGGAAAACCACCTGCAGGCTGACGGCAGTGTGACCATTCCCAAGTGCCTGCAGCCGTACATGGGCGGTCTGGAAGTTCTGGTTCCCAAGCACGACTAAACATTTGCTCTGATTTCACAATAAAAGCCCCCGCTTTGGTTTCGCCAAAGCGGGGGCTTTTTTGTCGAAGCGGAAAGAAATCAATCTGCCAGATACAGCACATTGGGTTTATGTCTGCCAAAAGCAGTTTCCAAACGTGCCCATACAGGTGCCAGCGTATCTGCGGGACGCACACGGGTACCAGTGGGACACTGGGTTACACAGCGCATACAGCCAATACACAAGGACTGGTCCAGTTTGGTAGGATCGGCAGAGTCAATCGCACCAACCGGGCATACCGATGCACAGTGACCACAATGGGTGCAGTCATTTGCCAACTGGGGGAAAACGCCGTTGGGTTTGCGTACTTTGTAGGGACGATTGCCCGGCATTTCCACAGCAACAGGGGACAGTGCAGCAGCTTTGATTTTTGCGCTCATTTCTGCCAGCTGTGCCAGATCATCTGCGTCGGGACGATCCGCAGCGACCTGAGGGAACAGACTGTGTGCAGCGACAGCTTCTACACCAGCAACCGGTACAAAACCATGTGCCTGCGCAACGTCGCCCAAATCAATCAGCGCATCGTCGATGGCACGGTTGCCGTATACCGCAACCAATGCACAAGGCGTGTTTGCACCCTGCATAGCAGAAAAGCGTTCAATGGCAACAGCGGGGAAACGACCACCGTAAACCGGCATACCAATCAGGCATACATCCTGCGCCGTAAAATGATACTGCGAAAAATCCACATCGCGGCGGGTTAAGTCAATAGTTGTCACTGCGTCGAAAGCAGAGCACAGACCAGCCATTACTTTTTCGGTTCCGCCTGTGGGGCTGAAGTGAATAGAATAGACAGACATGGGGGATACTCCTTTCAAAAGATAGATTCTACTGACGGTAAGTATACGGCGATTTACAACAGTATGTCAACGAAGAAGAAAACAACGAGATATATTCAATGAGATAATTACAAATCGTATACCATTCTGGAAACTTTTTCCCGCAAAACCGCAAAAAAATCGGTAAAAATCTTTGAAATCTACTTGACAAGCAGCCATCTGTGCCATATAATAAATAAGCGTTCTGCGAACGAAATAAATATGGCGGTATAGCTCAGTTGGCTAGAGCACTCGGTTCATACCCGATTTGTCATTGGTTCAAATCCGATTACCGCTACCAAAGCACAGGGTTTTGCGTGAAAAGTGAGATTCTTTGCAACAGCAGAGAAGGATATATCAAAGCTTTTTAGCGGAATCCTGTTTTTTAAGGCCCGTTGGTCAAGCGGTTAAGACACGGCCCTTTCACGGCTGTAACATGGGTTCGATTCCCGTACGGGTCACCAAGATAAGAGTACACCATTTCGGTGTGCTCTTATTTTTTTGTTTGCGTCCGCGCGCAGAGATGACATTGCGCTTTCTTTCCGATATAATGAAGCAAAGAAAGCACCGAAAGGATGAGCGGCAATGTGCGAAACAAAATACGAACAGCTGATTTGGGTGGATGCAAACGACCGTGAAGTAGGTAGCGGCGAAAAGATGGATACCCATGTAAAAAAGCAGCTGCATCGGGCATTTTCTATTTTTATCTGGGACCCCCAGCAGAAAAAGCTGCTGCTGCAAAAGCGTGCTTTTGGAAAATATCATTCCGGCGGATTATGGACCAATACCTGCTGTTCACACCCGCGCAAGGGACAAACCATGGAGCAGTCTTTGCGGGATCGGCTGAAGGTAGAGCTGGGTTTGGATTTGCCGCTGGAAATCGTTTCCGGCAAACAATCTGCATCTGTCGGCGCAGTTGCTGCGCAGGAAGCCGGCAGCTTTTGCTACTTTGCGGATTTTGGTCTGCTGGCAGAGCATGAGCTGGATCATGTGTACTTAGTAGAGCAATGTGCAGAAACCATGACGATTTCTCCCGACCCCGAGGAAATCGCAGAGCTGAAATGGGTTTCGCTGGAGGAGCTGGACCGCTGGATGAAAACCAAACCGGAAGAGTTTACAGCTTGGTTTTCCCCAGCGTGGACATTGGCACGCAAGCTGCTGGTATGAAATAAGTAAAAGCGCACCATTCGATGCGCTTTTCTTTTGTATTTGTCATATTGTGTTCCCCAAAACAGAATGTTATAATGAGCCAAAATCATCTATTGAAAAGGAGGTACTGATATGGGATTCTGGTGTTTTATGCTGGTAATGGATCTGCTGATTCCCCTTGTAATGATTATTCTGGGACGCTATTTTTATCAGCACCCACCGAAACAAATCAATATGGTATTCGGTTACCGTACGACCATGTCCATGAAGAATCCGGACACTTGGCAGTTTGCACACCGGCATTGCGGAAAATTATGGGAGCGGTGGGGAATCGCTGTTCTGTTGTTGACCCTGCTAGTCATGCTGGGCGTGATGGGCGAGAGTACAGATACCGTAGGAATTGTGGGCGGCAGCGTTTGTCTTGTGCAAATGCTTCCCATGCTGGTATCCATTTTCTGTACCGAACGTGCCTTGAAGCGTACCTTTACCCCGGACGGGATGCTGCGCTAAGAACGCAAGCAAAATAGAGGTGAGAGGGCCGATTTTCCACTGAAATATAGAAAATGGTGGAAAGTTTTGGTGGAAAGCCGGTCCCAAATCAGAAAAAAGCCCGAAAAACACGAAAACGGGCTTTTCACAAGGCAAAAACAGGGGATAAACGGGTTTTCCCCCGTAGTTTTCCATGCGAATGTGGAAAACTCGGTGGAAATTGTGAGTAATTCTGGAGTAAAACTTTGCTGAAAGAGGAAGAAAGCCAAGAAAAGTGCTATTTTTCGGCATTTTCTCGCTTCGTTCCCGGTGGAATACCTTTTCCACCATTGGGGAAAAACCGGTGGAAAAAGAGGAAAACGCGGTGCGCACTCATACGAGTAACGCACCGCATTTTTGTTTGATTGGATTCGGTTCAGGTTATTTGCTCAGGATCAGATTGCACAATTCCTCAGCGTTTGCTGCCAGATGGGTAGCACCTGCGTTGCGCAGTTCCTCTGCATCCCGGAAGCCCCACAGCACACCGCAGCTGTCCAGACCGGCATTCTTTGCCGTCAGGATATCCACGTCGCTGTCGCCGACGTATAAAGCCTGTGCAGGATCTGCACCCATCTCCTTCAAAATGGGGAACAGTCCGTCCGGGGCGGGCTTGTGCGGAACACCTGGCTGATTGCCGCGTACCACTACAAAGAAATTGCCAAAGTAGCGCTGCACGATTTCCTGTGCCAGACAGTCGGTTTTGTTTGAGAATACTGCACAGAGGATATTCTCGCGGCGCAGATCAGCCAACAGCTTTTCGATGCCGGGGTAAGGCTTTGTTTTGTCCGCCTTGTGGGCAGCGTAACGTGCGCTGTACTGGGCTAGCGTACCGGCCAGATCTGTGGGGGTGCGGGCATAGTCCGGGCTGAAGCGCTCGCACAGCTTGGGGATGCCGTTGCCGACCATCTTTTTGTAGCTTTCCAGATCATGGGTGGGCCAGCCATTGGTTGTACAGACCCAGTTGCCAGCATCTGCAAGATCTTCCAGCGTATCCAGCAGGGTGCCGTCCAAATCAAAAATCACATAACGATACATAGTAAAACCTCGATACAAAAGGGTAATCGAAAAAGTCCATTTTTTAGTGTAGCAGAAAGTCCATGGCGAAACAAGCAGAAATTATGAACAAAAAGTACCAAAGATCTCAGCTGCGGTACCATTCCAGAATGCGGTTTGCGTCTGACTTCCAAAGGCCGGGCAGCCAGATGCGCCCTTCTGTGGTAGAAAGCAGAATGATACGGCACCCTGCCAGACGCAAAAGCGGAGTGGCAACACAGAACACGCTTTGGGTTGTGCGGCGGCGCAAAATGCGCACCGTATCAAACAGCGGACCACCCCGCAGCGTGATCGCACCCGGAGACAGAAAGATGGTGCGTCCTGTCCAGATCCAAAGCACGCAAGCAGCACCAGCCCCAAGCGCAAGCGGCCAGAAACCGGCGAGGGGCTGGTCATAGACAGCACAAAGCAGTGCGGCAAAACCGCCAATCAGAAAACATCCGGCACACAGCATGATGCGACTGACAAGCGGAAAACGGATGGGGGGCTGCAGCATAGATCAGAACTCCTTTCAGGGGATCAGCCGGGAGAAAAAAGCAAAAAGAGAATACACCTGCCGGCTTTTATGTTATAATTTACAATGGTGTTCTATAGAATAAAAATCAGCAAGCCGTCTGCATTATCTTTCCCAATCGAAGAAAAGATACACAGAGCGGCTTACCAATTAAGGGAGGTTTCGACATGTTAGATATGTTGAAAGCCGTGATTTACGGCATTATCGAAGGCATTACCGAATGGCTGCCTGTTTCCAGTACCGGACATATGATTCTGGCAGAGCAGGTGATGCAGTTCTCGTTCAGCGACGCGTTTATGGAAATGTTCCGCGTGGTCATTCAGCTGGGTGCTATTTTGGCAGTCGTTGTCATTTTCTGGTCCAAGCTGTGGCCCTTCGCCCGTGACCGCAAAGGTCGTGTGGTGGCGGTACCGTCTACTTGGCGTTTGTGGTTCAAGATCGTTGTAGCAAGCATTCCCGCAGCGTGCTGCCTGCTGATTGACGACTGGATCGACAGTCATTTCTACAACTTCTTCACGGTAGCATTTATGCTGATCGTGTACGGCGTTCTGTTCATCATCATTGAGAACAAGGGTCTGGTGCATCCCACCCTGACCCATGTTTCCCAGATTACTTACCGTGATGCCATCATCATTGGTCTGTGGCAGATGCTTGCTGTCATTCCCGGTACCTCCCGCAGTGGCGCTACTATCGTAGGCGGTTTGCTGCTGGGTCTGTCCCGTGCCTGCGTAGCAGAGTTTACGTTCTATCTGGCAATCCCCGCGATGGTGGGTGCTTCCGGATTCAAGCTGCTGAAGTTCCTGCTGGCTGGTAACAGCCTGACTGCGCTGGAACTGGGTGCGCTGGGTCTGGGCAGTCTGGTTGCTTTCGTAGTCAGCTTGGTGGCAATTCGCTTCCTGATGAATTTCGTCAAGCAGCATGACTTCAAGGTGTTCGGTTATTACCGTATCGCCTTGGGTGTTGTGGTGCTGCTGGCTGCTGCCGCTACTGCTTTGGCATAAGAAAAGCACAAATAAAAATACAATAAGGAATACCAATAGCTTATTATACGGATTTCCTTCCCGTTTGGTGTCGTAAGGGCGGATATGCGCAAAAAGTATTCGGAAACCCAGCGGAGAGAAAAGACGAAAAGAGAGGTTTGAAACGCAATGGATACCATGGTAAAAGGTTGTTTGGATTATTTGGATGAGGGCGTCAGCCCGTTCCATGCAGTAGAAGCTTCAGCACATCGTTTGGATGCTGCAGGCTTTACCCGTCTGGAGGAGAGCCAGCCTTGGAATTTGGAAAAGGGCGGTAAGTACTACACCACCCGCAACGGTTCTTCTCTGATTGCATGGCGTATGCCTCGTGAAACGCTGGGCGGCTGGCGCGGTGCAGCTGCACACAGTGACAGCCCTACTTACCGCATCACTGCTACCAAGGTGGACGATCCCCGTTATGCCCGCGCTCGTGTGGAAGGCTACGGCGGTATGCGTCCCGCTACTTGGATCGACCGTCCCCTGACCATGGCAGGTCGTGTACTGGTGCGCACTGAAAATGGTGTGGAAACCCGTCTGGTCTGCCCGGATAAGGATCTGCTGTGCATTCCTTCTGTGTGTGTTCACTTTGACCGGGAAGGCGCAAAGGGTGGTCCGCTGAATGCAGCAACCGACCTGCAGCCTATCTTTGGTGCAAAGGGCGCAGACTTGGCCAGCGAAATTGCCGGTGAAGGCGACGTACTGGAATATGATTTGGTTCTGGTTCCCCGCCAGAAGGCTGTTACCGTTGGTATGAACGAGGAGTTCTTCATGGCGCCTCGCATCGACGATTTGGGTGCAGCTTATGCAACTCTGCAGGGCTTTTTGGCAGGCAAGGGCAGCGACGACCGTGGCGATTTGTGGTGCCTGTTCGATAACGAGGAAGTGGGCAGCGGTACCCGTCAGGGTGCACTGAGCAACTTTTTGTCCAGCGTGCTGGCACGTGCTGAGCAGGCTTTGGGCGTAACGGCAGAACAGCACGTTTGCGCACAGGCAAACACCCTGATGCTCAGTGCAGACAATGCCCATGCAACCCACCCCAACCATCCGGAGCTGAGTGATTCTGCTCACCCGGTGGCCCTGAATGGCGGTGTGGTAGTCAAGTACAATGCAAGCCAGAAGTACACCACCAGCGCACTGACCGGCGCATTGTTCGGCGAGATTTGCCGTCGCGCCGAAGTGCCGGTACAGCCCTACTACAACCGCCCGGATATGCCCGGCGGTAGCACTTTGGGTAATCTGCTGAGCTGGCAGAACAGTGTTGCGATGGTTGATATTGGCATGGGTCAGCTGGCAATGCATTCCGCTGTGGAAACCGCTGGCTGTGAGGATGTTGTTTACATGGCTAAGGCTGTGGCAGCATTCTATAACACCCGTCTGGCTCAGCCCACCGACGGCAACTGGACCATTGCGGACTAAGCGCTCCCCAGCAAAGAGAAGGAAAGGAAGCGCTCCATGACACAAGAAACCAAACGCCCTGTTGTGGGGCGGTTTGCGCCGTCACCGTCCGGTCGATTGCATCTGGGTAATCTGGGATGCAGTCTGCTGGCATGGCTCAGCGCAAAAAGCAAGGGTGGCAAAATTGTTCTGCGCATTGAAGATTTGGACGCAACCCGTTGCCCTCGCAGCTTTGCGGACCAAATCGAGGAAGATTTGGATTATCTGGGACTTTTCTGGGACGAAGGCGGCAGTGCCGGCGGTCCGGATATGCCCTATTATCAAAGTGAATGCAGTTCGATTTATGATGCTGTCTATGCGCAGCTGCAGGAAAAGGAATTGCTGTACCCCTGCTTTTGCAGTCGTGCAGCATTACACGCAGCCAGCGCACCTCACCGCAGCGACGGCGATGTGATTTATCCCGGTACCTGCCGCAATCTGACCGAAGCAGAACGCAATCTGCGCCGTCAGAAAAAAGCACCTGCGGTGCGTGTGATTGTGCCGGACCGGGAAATCGCTTTCACTGATGGACATCTGGGTCACTACGCGGAAAATCTGGCAAGAGATTGCGGCGATTTTGTGGTGCGCCGTGGTGACGGCGTGTATGCGTACCAGCTGGCGGTCACGGTGGATGATGCCCGCATGGGTGTGACAGAAGTAGTGCGTGGTGCGGATTTATTACCCAGCACACCCCGTCAGCTGTATCTGTATCAGACGCTGGGCTTGCAGGCACCGGAATTTTATCATTGCCCTTTGCTGCTGGCACCCGGCGGACGTCGGCTATCCAAGCGGGATGGAGATGACAGTCTGGAAAATCTGCGGGCAAAATATTCCGCGGCGGAAATCATCGGCAAGCTGGCGTGGGTATATGGCATTCAGCCCACACCGGAACCGGCAATGCCGGCAGATTTGATCGACAGCTTTGACTGGGCAAAGGTCCCGAAAACAGATGTGACCCTGCCGGAAGGACTTTTCTGAAAAAAGTGATTGCATTTTTCTGGAATGCAACGTATAATAAACCAATAAAAGGGAGTAGCATCACCGACGTCGTGTCGGTGCGATCTGTTCGTCATTTCGGCGTATAGCCCGGGCAGATCATCGCAGCGAAGCGAAAGGCGAGACTTTTACCGTTTTTACAGCGGTAGAAGCCTCGTCTTTTTTTGTGCCCTGGAACAAGTAAAAGGAGTAAGAAAATGGAACCAATGATCGTAGCGGGAATTTTGTTTGTGATCACCTACGGCCTGCTGCTGGCACTGCCGAATCATCGTGCAGTGGTAGCGCTGGGCGGCGGTGTAGCATTCATTGTATTTGGGCTTTTGCCCCTGACGGCTGTGCCGGGCGCAGTCGACTGGAACGTGCTGTTAATGATTGGCGGCACAATGGGTCTGGTGGAATTGTTTATTGCATCGGGTATGCCGTCGCTTTTGTCGTACTGGCTGCTGCAGAAAATCCACACCGTGCGTAGTGCAGTGGTTGCGCTGGCACTGTTTGCCGGATTGATTTCTGCCTTTATTGATAACGTGGCTACCGTGCTGATGGTTGCTCCCGTTGCAATGGCTGTAGCAAAGCGTGCCAAGATTTCGCCGGTGCCGGTAATCATCTCTATTGCGGTTTCTTCGAACCTGCAGGGTGCAGCTACGCTGGTAGGCGACACCACCTCGATTTTGCTGGGTGCTGCCGCTGATATGAACTTTATGGATTTCTTCTGGTATCAGGGCCGCCCCGGTATTTTCTGGGTCGTGCAGGCAGGTGCTGTTGTATCCGCACTGATTCTGTTCTGGCTGTTCCGTAAGGAAAAGAGCACCATTGAATCGGGTGAAAAGCCTGTGGTAAATGACTATTTCCCCACGGTTCTGCTGGTGGGTATGGTCGTACTGCTGGCAGGTGCATCTCTGCTGCCCAACACCCCTGCAATGATCAACGGTATCATCTGCTCCAGCCTGATGGTGATTGGTCAGGCATGGTATATGCTGCGTGGTAAAAAGCAGATCGTGGTGCGCAGCCTGAAGGCAATCGACTTCCAGACGCTGGCTTTGCTGGCTGGTGTGTTCCTGGTTGTGGCAGGTGTGGAAGCTGCCGGTGTGCTGGACTGGATCAGCGCACGCTTTGCTACGCTGGGCGGCGGCAGTATGCTGCTGGTCTATACCGCTGTGGTTTGGGTCAGCGTGGCTTGCTCGGCCTTTATTGACAACATCCCCTATGTGGCAGCGATGCTGCCCGTAACTGCACAGGTATCCGCCCTGCTGGGTGCTGACCCCACGCTGCTGTATTTTGGTTTGCTGGTGGGTGCAACCCTGGGCGGCAACCTGACCCCGGTTGGCGCATCGGCAAATATTACCGGTATCGGTATCCTGCGCCGTGAGGGCCATCAGGTAGCCAATAAGGACTTCCTGCGCATTGGCGTACCCTTTACGCTGGCAGCGGTAGGCAGCGGATATATTCTGCTGTGGCTGTTGTGGGCTTAATCTGAAATTCGAGCGTTTCCTATAAAAAGTCCTGCGGTTTGATACCGCAGGACTTTTTGCTTGTTAGAACGTGAAAAACCACCCCTTGCACGGAAAAGGGCAAGCTGTTATACTGAAAGCCCCAAAGTACACCAAAACTGGATATTTTACCATACGAATAGTATAATATGCATGGTGAATTTCAATAAGTAATAAAGAGGAGGGCAGTATGCCCAAAAGAAATCAAAAAGTTGTCGTTATTGGCCACCAGAATCCGGATACGGATTCCATCTGCTCCGCAATCGCGTATGCAGCGCTGAAAAATCAGGAAGGCGGCGAGCTGACCTATGAGGCACGCCGTGCGGGCCGCCTGAATCAGGAAAGTGCTTTTGTGCTGAAGCGTTTCGGTGTAGAGCCGCCCCGTATGTGTACCGATGTTTTGCCCAAAGTGCGTGACGTAGAATACCGTGAGATGGAAGGTGTACCCGGCGAAATGAGCCTGCGCCGTGCATGGACACTGATGCGTGACCGTCAGATCGATACCCTGCCGGTAGTTGCACCGGATCAGGAGCTGTTGGGCGTCATTACCGTTAAGGATATTGCCACCGCAAACATGGACGTGTTCGACACCCATGTTCTGGCAAAGAGCCACACCAGTTACCGCAATATTCTGGAGACCCTGTCCGGCGAAATGCTGATCGGTGATCCGGATGCAATCGTAGAGCGCGGTAAGCTGCTGATTGGTGCATCCAGCCCGGAGCTGATGGAAGCTGCTATGGAGGCAGGCGACATTGTGCTGCTGAGCAACCGCTACGAGAGCCAGCTGTGCGCCATCGAGATGGAAGCCAGCCTGATTATTGTTTGCTCCGGTGCAACGGTGGGTCGTACCATTCTGAAGCTGGCAGAAGAAAATGGTGTGGCAATCATCGTCACCAACCATGACAGCTATGCAGCTGCAAAGCTGATCAGCCAGTGCGCACCTATTTCCCACTATATGACCACGAAGGATATTGTACACTTTACCCCGGTTACTCCGGTGGATGATGCACTGCACATCATGGGTAAGGTGCGTCACCGCTATTTCCCCATTGTGGATACCGAGGGCAAATACATCGGTATGCTGAGCCGTCGTAATTTGATGAACCTCCAGCAGCGCAAGCTGATTCTGGTGGACCACAACGAGGCGACCCAGGCTGTGGAAGGCTACGATCGTGCCGAGATTCTGGAAATCATCGACCACCATCGTATCGGCTCTCTGGAAACCAGCGGTCCGGTATACTTCCGCAACCAGCCGGTTGGCTGTACCGCAACCATCGTCTATCAGATGTATCAGGAGCATGGCATTGTGCCTACGCCCCAGATTGCAGGTTTGCTGCTGGCAGCAATTCTGTCGGATACGCTGATGTTCCGCAGCCCCACCTGCACCCGTATCGACGAGATGACCGCGCAGAAGCTGGCGGAAATTGCAGGCGAAGAAATCGAGAGCTTTGCTTCCGATATGTTCCAGGCTGCTGAAAATCTGGAAGGTCGCTCTGCTGAGCAGGTGTTCCTGCAGGACTTTAAGGTATTCATGTGCGGTGATGTGCGCTTTGGTGTGGCACAGGGCAACTACATGACCCAAAATAACCTGGAAGCTGCTCGTTTGCTGCTGCAGCCCTATTTGGAAGAAGCACGCAGCCGTCAGGGCGTAGAGGATGTATATGTTCTGCTGACCGATGTGCCCAAGAGCACCAGCAGCGTGATTTACTCCGGTCACCGTGCGCAGCAGGTTTTGCAGGAAGGCTTTGATGCCGAATGCGATGAGAACGGTGTGGTTCTGCTGGAAGGCGTTGTCAGCCGTAAGAAGCAGTTCCTGCCTGCTGTGATGGCGGCATACCAGCAGATTTAAGGATTGACGGTTCAAGGCAAAAGGGAGGCGTATCGCCGTGGAGAAAAAGAATATTCGCTGCCGATACCAGTTTTACGGTACCGTGCAGGGAGTAGGCTTTCGCTATCGTGCTAAATATGCTGCGCAGCTTTTAGAGCTGACCGGTTGGGTAGAAAACGAATGGGACGGCAGCGTGATTGGCGAAGTGCAGGGTCCGGTTGAGATGGTTGCTCGCTGGGTGCCTACCATTACAGCGGGTTCTCAGTGGATCGAAATTGAGCGCATGGACCGAAAAGAAATTCCCGTTTTGCCGGAGGAGCGCAGCTTTAAGGTGCGCGGCTGCTGACAAGCATTGAGATGAAAATAAAAAAGAAGCGGTGCAACCCTGCAAGTCAGGTTTGCATCGCTTCTTTTTGTTATGCGAAAAATCAGCCCGTGATTTTCAGGGGGCTGTTACCGATCCAGATGGTGTCATCCATCAGACGGGTCAGACAAATACGGCTGCCGTCGGTAACGCGTGCAGGGTCCAGTGCATAGAAATCACTTTCCCGCAGGTTAGCGGGGTCGGCATCTGCCGATACGCCAACCACGACAACCCAGTGACCGTAGGTGCTGCTGGTAGCCTTGTGGGGATAGTTGACTTTGTTCCAGCCGTCGCCGCTTTCCCAGTATTCATAGGTGGTGCAGCGACCCTGACCGGGTGCATTCTGTAAATGTACGATAACAGGGCGTCCAGCATCCAGCTCGCTGTAAAGCTTGCTCAGGGTGTCGGACAGATTACCGTTATATTCGCGGTAGCCGGCAGCGCTCCAGACAGCACCGTTGGACCACATACCACTGCCCGAACAAGGAGTGCCATCCAGAACTGTGCGGGCATAGCGAAGGCAGAACCAGCTGCAGCGACCGGGAGTCTGGTTGCCGATACCGGCAATCATACTATGGTCAAAATTCAAAAGCTGAATGCCGGAAGCCTCCTGCATCTGAGAATCCATAACCGTGACAGCACATTCCGCGCTCACATCGCCAATGGTTGCAGTGACAACTGCCTGACCCTTTGCGACAGCGGTTACATGGCCGGTTTCGTCTACCACGCAGACACTCTCATCGCTGCTGGAGAAAACCACCGGAGGCAGCTCACCGGGGATATCCTCCGGCGCATAGGTGGCAGAAAGATTGGTACCCGTACCACCCATGCGAAGCTTGACCGATTTGCGGTTCAGCTTGACGGATTCAATGGGGGGCTGTGCTTCGTTTACCTGAACCTGGCAGATACCGGATGCGGTATGACCTTCCGGGTCCGTTGCGGTTGCGGTGATGGTTGCCGTGCCGGGGGTAAGCGCAGATACAAGACCGTTAGCATCTACGATGCAGACGGTTTCGTCGCTGCTGGTATAGTTGACCAGATAGGGGCGACCCTGCCAGTCCTGCACGGCAAAACTTTGCAGCTGGGTGCGGCGGTACTGGTCCACGGTTACCTGCGGATCACTGGTAACCGTAGCAACCGTGGATTCGGTACTCAGATGACTGATGGAGGCGGTAGATACATCACTGCCGCCAATCATTACGGTACGCGCCAGCGTATTCTGAGAAAGATCTCTCGGCTGTTTCGTTTCCGGCTGCACAGGGCGCCAAGCTGCTGCAGTACACAGCAGCGCAACCGCTGTGACCAGTGCAACACGGACCGGAACACTGGAAAAAATCTTTTTGCATTTTGTAAAAATAGGAATCGCTCCTTTTGTAATTTTGGTTATAAAAAAATTGCAGATTACCCGCAAACGAACACATTATACCAGAAAAAGCGCGTTCTTTCATCTGTTTCGCACCAATCATCGCAAAAAATTCACATTCTAAACAAGTTGCGAGGCAAAAAACTGTGAGATTCCATAAAAAATGAGAAAGCCTGTCGCGAAGTGTGAAATAAATGGGAATCTATCGACACAACGATAAAAATGTGATATATTTACCCAAGCGCAGAAAATGAACTGCGAAAGATGAACCCTAGAGCCGTTTTACGGTGCCACAGAGCAAAGGAGAGCCCATGCGGAGTTGGAAAGAAGCAAACCGTGTTGCGTTTTTGGAGTGTGTCGGTTCGATTATGGCGGACCCTCAGGTACAGCGTCTGGCAGAATTTCACCAGCATACGGCTGCAACTACCCGCTATGACCATTGCGTTCTGGTTGCATACCTGAGCTTTTTGATGTGCCGCCGTTTTGGCTGGGATTATCAGGCCGCTGCACGCGGCGGTATGCTGCATGACCTGTACCATGAGTGTTGGCCCGGCAGCGAAGATGGCGCACTAAGCCGCTGGCGTACCCATCCCGCAGCGGCACTGGAAAATGCACGCTGCTTTGGTTTGACCATGCGGGAAGAAGATATCATCGTCAAGCATATGTGGCCGGTAACGCTGACAATGCCCCGCTACAAGGAAAGCTATATCGTATCGCTGGCAGATAAGGTTGCTGCTGTGATGGAAAAGACCCGTCTGGTGCGTGCCTTTGATGTGAGCCACAATGTGGAGCTGGTAGCTGCAGCCGTCTAATAGAAGAAACCAAGAGAACGATCTGCTATTTGGCAGGTCGATCTTTTTTATGTTTATACTTGACAAAGTCAAGTATCCGATATAAACTTGACCTTGTCAAGTGACGGGGGAGGGAACACCGATGAAGCCATCTGTAGCCTTTTTAACAGCAGCACTGTACCGGGATTTTTTGGCATACAGTACCAGCGAACTGAAAAAGCTGGGTCTGAGCTATGGTCAGCTGCCGTTTCTTTTGTATGTAGGCAAGCATCCCGGCTGCGCCCCGGCGGAGCTGACCAATCAATTACATCTGGATTGGGGGTACTCCCAGCGGAGCATTACCCGACTGGTGGAATGCGGAATTTTGATTAAAAAACGCAGTGAAGCAGAAGCGCGCAGCTATCAGTTGTTCCTGACGGAAGAAGGAGAAAAAGTATTCGCAGGAAGCTATGGCGTAGTAGAATCATGGGATGCGAAAAAAAACAAGCGTTTACAGCCGGAAGAACAGGAGCAGCTGATTACCTTGTTATATAAGCTGACTGCGCCGGATGAAAGCAAAGAAGAACTATAAATCAGAACTGCGCAGGCACAAGCCAGAGCAGAGGAAATGCAAACATAAGGAGGAACCTCCTATGCGTTACGCAATCGTTTACAGCAGCCGTACTGGCAATACCAAACAGCTGGCAGAAGCAATCCAGCAGATGCTGACCCAGGAGGACTGCGTTTATATTGGTGCGCCTTCTGACGAAGCCTTGCAGGCGGACCGCCTGTACGTTGGTTTCTGGACGGATAAAGGCAGCAGCAGCGAAGAAATCAGCGCATTTTTGAACCATGCAGGGGAGCGACAGGTATTCCTGTTTGGTACCGCAGGTTTCGGCGAGAGCCAACAGTACTTTGACACAGTGCTGCACAAAGCAGCAGCCAATCTGGACCCGCAGGCTACTCTGATCGGCAGCTTTATGTGTCAAGGTAAGATGCCCATGTCGGTGCGCAATCGTTACGAACAGCTGCAGCAGGAAGGTAAAATGCCCAATGCGCAGGCAATGATCGAGAACTTCGACAAGGCTCTGGCAAACCCCAATGCAGCAGATCTGACTGCTTTGCAGGATGCAGTGCGTGCGGCACAGTAAGGCATTATTTTACAAAATAAAAAGGCACAGCCCGAAAGGGCTGTGCCTTTTATCATATCAGATAGCGAGTACTGTTAACCTACAGGAAGCAATCCCTGCACCAGAATGAACAAGACCAGAACAGGAACCACAAACAGGAAGAACGGCTTCAGCTTGGGGCTGAGTTTGATGCCGTCGCCGGTGTTGGCTTCTTCCAGATATTTGTCGAAACCCCAGCCCCAGCGGGTGGTGCAGAACAACAGATAAATCAAAGAGCCAATGGGCAGCAGCAGAGCAGATACCAGGAAGTCCTCGGTATCCAGCACGTTGCGGCCGCCAATCAGGTGCAGATCGCTCCACACATTAAAGCCCAGCACGCAGGGGACAGAAGCAATCAGAACGAAAATGCAGTTGAAAATAACTGCCTTTTTCCGATCCCAGCCGAAATTGTCCACACAGCTGCAAATCAGGTTTTCAAACACGGCAATGACAGTTGTGAAGCTGGCAAAGGTCATGAACAGGAAGAACAGTGCGCCCCACAGGCGACCGCCTGCCATATCGACGAACACATCCGGCAGGGTGACGAAAATCAGTCCGGGACCCTGATCGGGCT
The DNA here is from genome assembly GCA_937880095.1 of uncultured Faecalibacterium sp. Lineage (GTDB taxonomy): Bacteria > Bacillota > Clostridia > Oscillospirales > Ruminococcaceae > Faecalibacterium. Next base: position 216,453 of record CALFLK010000025.1, read on the forward strand.
GCACACCAAAGCTGAAGCAAGCAGGGAAGATAATCAGACCGCTGGCCAATGCAACAAAGGTATCCAGAGCGCAAATGCGGACCGCTTCGCTGGTCAGAGTGTTTTCCTTCGACATATAGCTGCCGAAAATTTCCATGCAGGCAATGCCTAGGCTCAGGGTGAAGAATGCCTGGTTCATAGCGTTGGCAATGACAGTAGACCAGCCGACAGCTGCTGCGCGCTCCAAGTCAGGCAGCAGATAGAAAGCCAAACCTTCTTTTGCGCCGGGCAAAAGCAGGCTGTGACCCGCCAGCAGAAGAATCAGCAGCAGAAGGGCGCTCATCATAAATTTGGAGATGCGCTCCAGACCCTGCTGTAGGCCCATGCTCACCACAAAGAAACCGGTGATGACAATGACGACCATCCAGCCGCCCATTTCGCTGGGGTTGCCCAGCATTTTGTTAAACACCGCTTCGGAGCCATTTGCTGAAAGGCTGTCGAAGGTACCGGACAGGAATTTGAAAAAGTACGACAGCATCCAGCCGGCTACGGTGGTGTAGTACATCATCAGCAGATAGCTGCCAGCCATACAGAACCAGCCGTGAATGTGCCAGCGGCTGTTTTTGGGCTCCAGTGCCTGATATGCCTGCACGGCGCTTCGGCGGCTGGCACGACCAACCGCAAGCTCCATGGTCAGAACCGGTATGCCCAGAATGACCAGAAACAGCAGATACAGCAGCACAAAGACAGCGCCGCCGCTTTCACCCGCAATGTAAGGAAAGCGCCATACATTACCAATGCCAATGGCACATCCTGCGCTGACCAGCAAGAAGCCAAGCCGCGACTTGAAATTTTCTCGTCCCATGATTTTCCCTCTTTTCTTTTCCTCCATCCCATACCAATATCCGCAAAAAAACACGCGGCAGGGATGTTATGCCACCGATACTACACTAAAGTAAAGTGCGTGTCAATAAAATAGTGCATTTTATTGCAAAATGTGGGATAATAGGAAAAATACATTTGCATACACATACAACAGGAGGGTACATCGCCATGAAATATGATTTTACGAGCATCCTGGATCGAGCTGGCAAGGATGCCATTGCTTACGATATGCTGGGCCGCGGTATTGCGCCGGGTAAGCCCAAGGAAGGCTTTGATGCAATCCCCATGTGGGTAGCAGATATGAACTTCCCGGTTGTACCTACCATTCAGAAGGCTATCATTGACCGTGTGAATCATCCGGCATTCGGATATTTCCATCCTACGGATGAATACTTCAACAGCATTATCCGCTGGCAGGAAACCCGCAACGGTGTAACCGGTTTGAAGCCCGAACATATTGGTTATGAGAACGGCGTTCTGGGCGGCGTTGTCAGTGCGCTGAACATTTTGTGCAGCCGTGGTGACAAGGTGCTGCTGCATTCTCCTACCTACATTGGTTTTACCGCCAGCCTGAAAAATAACGGCTATGATATCATCCACAGCCAGCTGGTCAAAGATGCAGACGGCGTTTGGCGCATGGATTTTGCAGACATGGAGAAGAAGATCGTGGACAATCAGATCCATGCTGTTGTGTTCTGCTCGCCCCATAACCCCTGCGGCCGTGTGTGGGAGCGCTGGGAGCTGGAACAGGCAATGGCACTGTTTGAAAAGTATGATGTGAAGGTCATCTCGGACGAAATCTGGTCTGATATCATCCGCCCGGGTTACAAGCATATCCCCACCCAGTCGGTGAGCGAGTATGCCCACGAAAATACCATGGCAATGTATGCACCCAGCAAGACCTTCAATCTGGCGGGTCTGGTGGGCAGCTACCACATTATTTATAATAAGACCCTGCGGGAGCGCATCAGAAAGGAATCTTCTCTGGGCCACTACAACAGCATGAATGTGCTGAGTATGCACGCACTGCTGGGTGCTTACCAGCCCGAAGGCTATGAGTGGGTCGATGAACTGTGTCAGGTATTGGCAGGTAACGTGGATTACGCTTGCGATTACATTGCAAAGAATTTCCCCGGCGTGGAAGTTTCCAAGCCGCAGGGCACTTATATGCTGTTCCTGGATTGCACCGAGTGGTGCAAGGCACACGACACCACCGTCGAAAAGGTGCTGCATGACGGTTGGGATGTGGGTGTCGCATGGCAGGACGGCCGTGCATTCCATGGTTCGTGCCACATCCGCATGAATCTGGCATTGCCGCTGTCTCGTGTACAGGAAGCCTTTGACCGCCTGTCCAAGTATGTATTTGTAAAGTAAAAGAAAACGAGAAACGCTCCGGCGCAGGAACTTCTGCACCGGGGCGTTTTTGTTTGTGGGTATCTGTTTTTCGAAAAGAAAAGGATGAGAAAAAAGGAAATGAATGATGAATGCTTGGCGTTCATTCATCATGGCATTAGTATATCCCGTAAATCAGTCAGAAACGTGACAGGGATATGAAAGATTTGTAAACCTGCGATATAGCGTTCCGAAAATTACAGATGAATGTGGCGGGGGGTACCGTCAATATACATAGCCGGCAGTTCGGTCTGTACCAGCGGGCGGGCATAAGCAAGGAATTCGTCACTCATCTGGGTGCCGTCCTCGGTGATCCACTCCAGAGGCACTTTCTTCTCCAGATTTGCTACCTGCTCGATGGGCAGCAGTTCGGTGCCGCACAGGTAGGGCTTTTCGGAAATACGCTTCAGACCAACCACTTCACCAGTGTGACCCGCTGCAGCTGCATGAACGGCTGCGCCGCCAGCCTGATAAGCTTCGTTGATGTCGGTGCCGCTTGCCAGATGAGAAGCGCAGCGCTGCAGGGTGGACAGCTCAATAGCACGAGCCTTGGTGCCTAGACGGTGGTTCAGCAGGTCAGCCAGTACGCGACCGGTACCGGTCAGCATAGTGTGACCGAATACGTCCACCGCACGGTCGTCAGCGGTCAGCTCGCACACATAGCGGCCGTCTGCCAGCTTTACGCCTTCGGAAACCGCAATGACAATGCTGGGCTTGACCTCCTGCAATGCACGCACCTTTTCCACGAAAGCATCCACGTCAAAGGGAACTTCCGGCAGATAAATCAGGTCAGCACCTTCGCAGTCGTCACCCTTAGCCAGCGCAGCGGAAGCTGCCAGCCAGCCAGCGTTACGGCCCATGATTTCCACGATGGTAACAGACTTGATGTCGTATACCAGAGAGTCACGCACAACTTCCTTGATGACGGAAGAAATGTACTTGGCAGCAGAGCCATAACCGGGGGTGTGGTCGGTGCCCATCAGGTCGTTGTCGATGGTCTTGGGTACGCCCATAAAGCGAATGTCACTGTTGACAGAAGCGCCGTAGCCAGCCAGCTTGCAGATGGTATCCATGGAATCGTTACCGCCGATGTAGAAGAACCAACCAATGTCCAGCTCTTTCAGAATCTCAAACAGCTTTTCGTACACAGCAGGCTCGGTCTGCCAGTCGGGCAGCTTGTAGCGGCAGCTGCCCAAAAAGCTGGAAGGCGTGCGCTTTAGCAGTTCCACTTCCATGCTGGTGGGCAGCACGGTGGACAGGTCAACGACCTTTTTCTTCAGCAGACCTTCCACGCCGAAGCGCATACCGTAGACGGTTTCTGCGCCGCAAGCCAGGCAGCTTTCGTAAACGCCTGCCAGGCTGGAGTTGATAACAGCGGTAGGACCGCCGGACTGACCAACAATAGCATTTTTACCCATAGATTGACTCCTTTATATTGGGTGCCCGACAAACAAAACGGGCACAGTTTCCCAGAATAATTTTATTGTATCGTACCGCGGGGATTTCCGCAAGCAAAAGCAGACTTTTGCCCGGGAAATCTTGACGTTGGGCGGCAGATACGATTTACTAACAGCAAAGGAATGCAAGCGAAAGGAGCATATCAGAATGGAAACAAAGCTGCAGCAGAACATTGCATTGATTGGATTTATGGGGGTGGGTAAGACCACCGTATTTGAACAGATGAAACAGCTGGGCTTGCCCGGTGTGGATACCGATACGCTGATTGAGGAAATGGCAGGTATGCCGGTATCGGATATTTTTGCGCAATACGGCGAACCACATTTCCGCCAGCTGGAAACCCAAGCGGTCTGCCGTGCGGCAGAATTAAAAGGTACGGTAATTTCCTGCGGTGGCGGTGCAGTATTGAAACAGGAAAATGTGGATGCACTGCGCCGTACCGGAAAAATTGTACTGCTGACTGCAACCCCGGAAACCATTTTGGATCGCTTGCGGGATGACGATACCCGGCCCAAGCTGCGGGGACGCAAAACGGTAGAAGGCATCACCGAACTGATGGCAGAGCGACAGACAGTATACGAAGCAGCAGCACAGATCACCGTTGCAACAGACGGCAAAACACCGCAGGAAATCTGTGCAGAGATTCTGGCAGCGGTACAGGCATAAATGCAGTGAGAGCCTGTCGTTTTCAAAGGGGCGGGGAATATGGTATACTGTTACAACGCAAATGAGAAAGGGGAGATACCATGAAGCAAATCCTGGTTTTAGGCGGTGGTGCAGCCGGTATGATCGCAGCCATTACAGCAGCAGAAAAGGCGGGTAAATCCGCCCATGTGGTGCTGGTGGAGGGCAGTGCAAAGCTGGGTAAAAAACTGCTGGCGACTGGAAACGGGCGGTGCAATCTGGGTAATACAGATATTCGCCCGGCATGGTATTTCACATCGGACACCCGGAATATGCAGACCATGCTGGAAACCATCCAGACCAAAGCGGACCCGCTGAAATGGTTTGCAGAACATGGGCTTTTATGTCGGGAACCCGACGAAGCAGGACGGATCTATCCCTATTCCAATCAGGCGGCGGATGTATGGAATCTGCTGCTGTACTGGCTGGAACAATCCGGGGTAGAGGTGCTGTGCGACAGTCGGGTGAAAGACCTTTGGATGAAAGGCGATACCTATACTGTACAGCTGGAGGATGGTCGTAAACTGAACGGTCAGGCGGTGATCTGTGCGCTGGGCGGCAGTGCAGGACCGCAGTTTGGGAACGATGGTTTCGGTACACGCCTTGCAGCGCTGCTGGGGCTGCGTGTGGTGCCGGAGTACCCTTGTCTGGTGCCGCTGCAATGCGAAAAAAGTCAGGTGAAAGATCTGGCGGGTATTCGTGTAAAGGGCGATGTGACCCTGTATGCAGGCGAAAAGCCTTTGCGGAAAGAGAGCGGCGAGGTACAGTTTACCGATTACGGCATTTCCGGCATTGCAGTAATGCAGCTGTCGGGTCTGCTGCATCCCGGCAGGAAACAGGACGTTTCGATCTGTTTGGATGCATTTCCGCATATGAGCGAAAAAGAGCTGGCAGATTATCTGGCGCACCGCGCCCAGATGATGCCGGGAGCAACCGTGGCAGATTATATGACCGGTTTGATTCAGCGAAAAGTGGGTCTTGCGGTATGGAAACGCTGCGGGCTTGGTGCGGAAAATCGCCCGGCGGCACAGCTGAAACCGCAGGAATGGGCAAAGCTGGCGGCAGCATTTAAGCAGTGGCGCTTTACCAATCTGACACCGACCGGCTGGAAAAATGCACAGACCACCGGTGGTGGTTTGGCGCTGGACCAGCTGGAAACCGGCAGCTTTGCGGTAAAGGGCTGCCCGACCCTGTATTTTGTAGGTGAAACGGTAGACTGTGCCGGCAGCTGTGGTGGTTTTAACTTATATTGGGCATTCGGCAGCGGTATTCTGGCGGGGCGCAGTGCGGCAGAAATCCGGCAGAAAACAGCAAAGCCTGCCCGAAACGGAAAACCGCAGAAAGGCAAGAAATCCTCTCGATAAAGGAGAATGAATATGACGAATACGATTTGTAAAAACCGCGTTGGTCTGAACAGCAACCAGCTTCGGCTGCTGGCTGTATTCTTTATGTTGTTGGATCACCTGTGGGGTACGGTGATCAGCGGTCAGCTTTGGATGAACTGCGTGGGTCGGCTGGCATTTCCGATTTTCGCATTTTTGATTGCGGAGGGCTATGCCCACACCCACGACTGGAAGAACTATGCAAAGCGACTGTTTTTGTTTGCCCTCATCAGCGAGGTTCCGTTTGACTATATGCTGGAATCCACACTGCTGTTTCCGTTCCATCAAAATGTGATGTTTACCCTGCTGCTGGGTCTGCTGGCAATTCGCTGCTGGGAGCGGGCAAGTGCAGCAGAAAAAGTGACGGCTCGGTTTGGCTGGTCAATGCTGTGTCTGCTGTGTATCCTGATGGGTACGGTAGGTATGACAGACTATAGCAGCATGGGTGTTGTTACAGTATTGATGTTCTGGGTGAGCCGCAATCTGCCGTATCGCTGGGTGTTCCAGCTGGTGTGTATGGTACTGCTGAATATTGTAGGGGCAAATGGATTTGTATTCCCGCTGGAGATTGGCGCATGGAAATACGAATTCCCCTTACAGGGATTTGCTGTGCTGGCACTGATTTTTATTTGGATGTATAACGGCAAAAAAGGCCGTACCAGCAAACCGCTGCAATATGCGGTGTATGCGTTTTATCCGGCGCACATGCTGTTGCTGCATCTGATTCGTGCGCTGAATTGAATAAGAAAATGTTTTGCGAAAAACGGCGCAGCCCGCATTGGGCTGCGTCGCTTTTTTTGCGTCAAAGACGCGCTTTGACAAATTTTGACAAGGCTTCAAAAGCCGTGATATAGTAAAGACATGGTAAAATGAGGAAGTGTGCGAAAAGGAGCGAATCTATGCAAATCATCAATGTGGAACGGTCACTGGGCAATACGCCGAAATGCGGTGAAATCCCCGGACAAAAGGATATTTTACGGCAGGTTATGACGGTTGCATGGCCGTCTATGCTGGAAATGCTGCTGGTCAGTTTGGTAGGTCTGGTGGATACTGCCATGGTCAGCAGTTTGGGCGAAAGCGCCATTGCTGCCGTTGGTATTACGACCCAGCCGAAATTTATCGGCCTGTGCTTTTTTATGTCCCTGAGTATGGCGGTTTCTGCTCTGGCTGCCCGCCGCAAAGGCGAACAAAATGAAGCCAGCGCAACCCAGGTGCTCCGGATGACGCTGGTGATTGCACTGGTCATGTCGCTGGTGGTCAGTGTGCTGTTCGTGGGCTTTGCAAAGCCGATTTGTTATCTGGCAGGCGCTGGTGAGGATATTGTGCAGGCATCTGCGGAGTATTTGCAGATTATCATGGGCGGTATTGTATTCACCGTGGTTGGCAACATCATCAATGCGGTGCAGCGCGGCTGCGGCAATACCCGGCTTTCCATGAAAACGAATGTGGCATCCAATCTGGTGAACATTGTATTGAACTATCTGCTCATTGGCGGTCATTTCGGCTTTCCCGCTTTGGGCATTCGCGGTGCGGCGATTGCAACGGTCATCGGTACCTTTGTGGGCTGTGTGATGAGTATTGCATCCCTGTTCAGCAAGCATACCTATATTCACGCTCGTAAGATTCTGACCCCGTCCTTTGGCGGCTGGTTCGACCATCGCAACCTGCGTTCGCTGGTGGATGTGGGCGGCAGTGCCTTTGTGGAACAGATTTTTATGCGTGTCGGTTTTCTGGCATTCTCGCTTATTGTGGCAAAGCTGGGTACGCTGGAAATGGCAGCTCATGTCATTGGCATGAATGTGATGACCATTTCCTTCTGTATCGGTGACGGTCTGCAAACGGCAAGTATTGCACTTTCCGGTCAGAATCTGGGTCGAAATCGCCCGGATATGGCGCGCATCTATGCGTCGGTATGTCAGCGGGTTGGCTTTGTCTGTGCAGTGATTCTGTCTGTGGTGCTGTTCGCATTCAATCAGCAGATTTACCACCTGTTCTCTACGGACCCGGTGGTGCTGTCTTACGGTTCGACAATCATTCTGCTGCTGTGCCTGATTTTGTTCTTCCAGATTTCGCAGGTCATTTATGGCGGTGTGCTGCGCAGTGCAGGTGACACCAAGTATACGGCAATGGTATCGCTGATTTCTATTACCATCGTGCGTGTCAGCATCAGTTGGGTGCTGTGCTATCCGATGGGTATGGGTCTGGCCGGTGCATGGCTGGGTATTTTGTTCCAGCAGGTATTGACCTGGTATCTGTTCTGGAAACGCTTCCATAAAGGAGAATGGACCCAAATCGAGATTTGATTATTCGTGCCACGGAATCAGCAGCTCTTGCGGGACTTGTGATGCATCAAAGCGGTAATGCGCAGTGGACGGATCGGTGGGCAGATAATCTTCCTCCCGATTGGGCTGACCGCTGTTGTGGATGATGAAGGTCCAGCCGTTAGCGTTGCGCCTATCGGACACCATGCCGATGTGTTTATCTTCCCGGAAAATCACAATATCACCCGGTTGCCATTGGTCGATTTGGGTGGGGTCTGTGGTGAGTGAAATGGCATAAGTATCAAAAAATACCCGCAGGTTTTTCACCCGGCGGAAATCAATATTCGGGTCCCGTGTGGTCACATTGAGATAAGCAGCAGGGCGCGCGGCAATGTCGGCATCTACCATATCCCGCAGACAGTAACCGGCATTTTTGAAGGCGCGCCAAATTACATCGGCACATACGCCGATATTATCGGGCGGATAACCACCCGCCTGGTAAACCCCGTCGTAGGTGGGGTGATTTTTGGCATCCTGCCGTGCGCCTAAGAGAAAATCCGTGTAATCATCGGTATCGTTTCCGTTGAAATCCGTTGCGCTGTATATGGTTTCGATGTTGAAGTCCTTGGCGGAATATACCGTTCGGGACAAATGAAACCAGCGGAACAAATGCAGTCCCCCAAAAATCAGCGAGGCGAGCAATACAGCACCAGACGGCAAAATAACAGCCTGCTGGATATGTCGTTTCAGACGGCGATTTCGGCGTTCGTGACGAGAGCGTCGCATAAAAAGTCACTTCCCTAAACAGTTTTATTGCTTTTATTGTAGCACAACCAAAATCATAAAGGACAGAAACCACAGAAACAACATCAGTTTCTCGAGGGTCCTTACAAGGGAAAGAGAGTGTCCTACCATGAAAGAAACCTTGCAGCGGATATTTGCACGCGTAAAATTTCCCCGCGTGGGACGTCGCACAATGAAAACCGTGCTGGTGGCGACGGTGGTATCGATTGTATATGGCATACTGGGGCGAAACCCTTGCTTTGCCTGTATTGGTGCAGTGTTCGGCATGGGTGGATTTTTTCAAGAAGGCGTCAAACATGGTGGGAATCGGTTTGTCGGTACGCTGATTGGCGGTGTGCTGGCAATTCCGTTTTACTGGCTGATTCACCTGTCTGGGTTGGGAATCCCCAAATGGGTTTGGATTGCCGTCGGATTGTTCCTTGTATTATATGTAAGCCAGATGGTGGACGCCCATGGTGCCATACACCCGGGGGCAGTCGTGTTTTTTGTGGTGATTGAAACGGTCATCCCAGAGCGGTACATCAGCTACACACTGGCGCGTATTTTGGATACCGGTATCGGCGTGCTGGCGGCGCTGACGGTGAATTTTCTGTTTCCTACCAAAGAAAAATAAGATGAAAAAGACGATGTTTCGTAACTCTACTGCTATTCGGTTGTGCGAAGGATGCGGGTGTGTTATTCTTGCGGCGAGGTGATGGAGATGTGTTCGATTGAAAAACAGAAGTTCGGTGCATTTGTGGCTGCGCTGCGCAAAGAAAAAGGTCTGACACAGAAAGAGCTGGCACAGAAGCTGTATGTTTCCGACAAAGCCGTAAGTAAATGGGAAACAGGAGCAAGCATCCCGGATACGGCTTTGCTGATCCCCTTAGCGGAGCTTTTGGGGGTGACGGTGACAGAGCTGCTGCAATGCCAGCGCAATCCGGAGGGCGAACCATTGGACGTAGCCGAAGTGGAATCGGTAGTAAAGACGGTGGTTTCCTGCGCTGGTGCAGAAAAGCCGCGCCGTTCCTGGCGAAAGAAAAGCCCGTGGCAGACAATGTATTTAATTTCGGTGCTGGCGGGGGCAGTACTACTGTTTTTGTGCGCACCGATGGGATGCATTGGTGCGGTGGAATGGACCTTTGCAGGGCTCGGTGTAGCGTATGGCGGATATTTTGCGTTGCTGGCACCGCTGCAGCTGCCCAGAATGTACGATGAAAACAAGGTCAGTTTCTTCTGCGATGGACCACTGCGCATGCATATGCCGGGACTGTATTTCAATAATCAAAACTGGACGTACATCTGCAAAGCAGCGATTCTATGGAGCTGTATCATGTTGGCAGCTGCGCCAATGATAGCGTTTATGCTGCACCTGTGGCTTCCAGAAAGCTGGGTGCAGACGAAGAACATGGTTTTGCTGTTTGTCTACCTGGGCAGTCTGTTCACATCTATTTATATGGCGGGCAAAAAGCAGCAATGACCCGAAAAAGAAAATCAAAAAGAAAAGTGCCGCTGAAGTGGAAACACTTCGGCGGCACTTTTTTTGCAAATGGAAAGCAATATTTGAAAGAATTGTAAAAAGAAACGTTTTTGCTTGACGGATGCACGGCGCGGTCTTATAGTGATTAAGCAACCTAATAGTTATGATAGTTAATTATTAGCGCAATGGAGACAGGGGGGCATTATGGATCAGCCAAAAATGGAAACAACGGAGATGTTTCGCCTAATGGACCGGGTACGCCGTGCCTGGCTTAGTGTAACACCTCACGAGAGTTTGAACAAATCCCAATTTGCAACGCTGATGGCAATTTCCCGCAGAAGTGGGCAATGCTGCGGCAGTGCAAGCAAACAGGGAGAACCGGTGATGCCGTCTGCGCTGGCAGACGATATGCACCAAAGCAGACCCGCATTGAGCCAGCGGATTCATGCGCTGGAGGAGATGGGCTATATAGAGCGTGTACCCGACCCAACCGACCGAAGAGTGGCAGGTGCGCGCTTGACAGAAGAAGGGTTACAGGTGTTAAGCAGAGCCCGAGAGCGGTTCGATGGCATTCTTTTGGGTGCGATGGAGCAGCTTGGCCCGGAACACGCGGAAATGCTGATTTCGCTGCTGGCAGAACTGGCGGATGCGCTGGAAGATGCTGTAGAACAGCAGACAACAGGAGAGTGAACAGAAACATGATGAAATTAAAACACTATGTCAAACCGTACTTGGGCTATGTGTTCGCAATCATTGCGCTGCTGTTTTGTCAGGCAGCAGTGGATTTGAATCTGCCCAATCTGATGAGCGACATTGTCAACGTGGGCATTCAGCGCGGCGGTATTACCGATAGTGCACCGCAAGCCATGGACGCCAATGCGCTGGAGATGATGCTGTACTTTGCATCTCCGGAGGATCAGGCTGTAATGCAGTCCAGCTATGCCCCGGCGGATGCGCAGGCAATGTCCGAGAAGGACTGGAACAAATTTGTCGAAGAATGGCCCGCTGCTGAGCAGGGCGGTGTGGTATACCTGACCGCTGCGGATGCAGACGCAAAGCAGCAGGCTGGTCAGGCATTTGGTCGCAGCTGCTATGCGCTGTCCCAGATGATGCAGAAGATGCCGGCTCCGGCAGAGGGCGAAGAAACTGCTCCTATGGATTTGGTGCAGTCCGGCAGCCTTGCACCGATGTTGGCTGCACTGCCGCAGGATACCCTGAATGAAGTAATTACCGCCGCCGCAGCTGCTCCGGACACCATGCTGGAGCAGATGTCGGCAGCGTTTACCAAGATTTTTTACACCCAGCTGGGTGCAGATATGGGCGGTATGCAGACCGGATATATTCTCCGTGTCGGTGCAAAAATGCTGCTGATGACCCTGCTGCTGGTGATGTGCGCCATCGGTGTAGGTTTTTGTGGCTGCCGACTGGGTACGGGTGCGGCACGCGATATTCGCCGCGATATTTTCGTGCGCGTTACGGGCTTTACTAACAATGAATATGACCGCTTCGGTACTGCCAGCCTGATTACCCGCAGCACCAATGACGTGATGCAGATTCAGGGTCTGCTGTCCATGGGTCTGCGTACCATGTTCTATGCGCCGATTATCGGTATCGGCGGTATCTTCATGGCACTGAGCAAGAGCGCAGGTATGGCATGGATCATTGCGCTGGCAGCTGTGATTATCTTTGGCGTAATCAGCGTACTGTTCGCTGTTGCAGTGCCTCGCTTTAAGATTATGCAGAAGCTGGTTGACCGCTTGAACCTGGTCAGCCGTGAAAACCTGTCCGGCATGATGGTCATTCGCGCATTCGCCAACCAGAAGTTTGAGGAAGAACGCTTTGCAAAAGCCAACCGTGTGCTGGCAGACAATAACCTGTTTGTGTATCGCGCTATGGCAACCATGATGCCCGTGATGATGCTGGTGATGAACGGCGTATCGCTGCTGATTGTCTGGGTAGGCGGTCAGCGGATTGCGGCATCCACTATGCAGGTCGGTGACATGATGGCATTCATCCAGTACACGATGCAGATCATTATGTGCTTCCTGATGATCAGCATGGTGTTCGTTATGGTGCCTCGCGCTGTGGTTTCCGCAAACCGTATTGCTGAGGTGCTGGACACCGACAGCAGCGTACAGGATACCGACAAGCCCCAGCACCTGCCGGAAACTGTAAAGGGTGAGATCCAGTTCCACGATGTGACCTTCCGTTACGAAGGCGCAGATGAGAATGTGCTGGAGCACGTTTCCTTTACCGCAAAGCCTGGTGAAACGACCGCATTCATCGGTTCTACCGGCAGTGGTAAATCCACGCTGGTGAACCTGATTCCCCGCTTCTACGACGTGACCGAGGGTTCTATCACGCTGGACGGTGTGGATATTCGCAAGCTGCCCCAGACCGAGCTGCGTAGCAAGATCGGTTATGTACCCCAGAAGGGTGTTCTGTTCAGTGGCGATATTGCGTCCAACCTGCGTTTGGGCGATGAACAGGCAGACGAAGCAACCCTGCGCGGCGCCATTGAAACAGCACAGGCATCTGAGTTTGTGGATGTTCTGCCGGAAGGTCTGGCTACTTCGATCAGCCAGGGCGGTACGAACGTTTCCGGCGGTCAGCGTCAGCGCTTGTCGATTGCGCGCGCATTGGTCAAGGATGCGCCTGTCTTTATTTTTGATGATACCTTCTCTGCACTGGACTTTAAGACCGATGCAAAGCTGCGTGCTGCACTGAAAGAACGCACAGCAGATGCAACCATGCTGATCGTGGCACAGCGTGTTTCCACCATCATGCACGCAGAACAGATCGTGGTGCTGGATGAAGGCCGTGTGGTTGGTATCGGCACCCACGAGGAACTGCTGAAGAACTGTAAGACTTACCGCGAAATTGCGGAAAGCCAGCTTTCAAAGGAGGAATTGGCGTAATGGCAGGACATGGAAGAGGAGCCGGCGCCATGATGCCGGGCGAAAAGGCAAAAGACTTTAAGGGTACGATGGCGCGTCTGATTGCATATCTGCACCGCTATCTGCCCGCAATCGTGATGGTAATGCTGTTTGCCATTGCGTCTACCGTTTTCTCGATTCTGGGTCCGCGCATCCTGGGCAGCGCTACGACCGAACTGTTTAACGGCGTAATGGCACAGATGACCGGTACCGGCAGCATCAACTTTGCTGCTGTGGCACAGATCTTGATTTTCCTGGCTGTGATTTATGTGGTGTCGTCGGTATTGTCCTACATTCAGGGCTTTATTATGACCCGCGTTTCCACGGAAATCAGCTATGGTATGCGTAAGGATATTAGCGAAAAAATCAATCGGATGCCCCTGTCTTACTTCGACCGTGTTTCTCACGGTGAAGTGCTGAGCCGCATCACCAACGATGTTGATACCGTGACCCAGACGCTGAACCAGAGCATGACCCAGATCGTCACCAGCGTGACCCAGTTTATCGGCGTATTGATTATGATGCTGGTCATCAGCCCGCTGATGACACTGGTGGCACTGTGCATTCTGCCGCTGAGCCTGCTGATTGTCAGCAATGTGGTTAAGCGCAGTCAGCCGCTGTTCCAGAAGCAGCAGGCTTATCTGGGCGATGTCAACGGCCATGTAGAAGAAATGTATGGTGGTCATCTGGTGGTTACCGCATTCAACGGCGAACAGGAAAGCATAGATACCTTTAATGAAATCAATGAAAAGCTGTATCAGGCATCCTGGAAGAGCCAGTTTATTTCTGGCATGATGATGCCTTTGATGAACTTCGCGGGTAACCTGGGCTATGTGGGCATTTGTATTCTGGGCGGTTTCCTGTCTTTGAAGGGCAAAATCACCGTCGGTAATATTCAGGCATTCATCCAGTATGTGCGTAACTTTACCCAGCCTGTACAGCAGATTGCAAACATCTCCAATGTTTTGCAGCAGACGGCTGCCGCAGCAGAGCGTGTGTTCAGCTTCTTGGAAGAAGAAGAGGAAACACCCGATCCGGAAAATCCGCTGCCTGCCGATTTGATCAAGGGCGAAGTAACCTTCGCACACGTCCACTTCGGCTACAATCCGGAAAAGACCATCATCAACGATTTCTCGGCAATCATCAAGCCGGGTCAGAAGGTGGCAATCGTTGGTCCTACCGGTGCAGGTAAGACTACCATGGTCAAGCTGCTGATGCGCTTCTATGATGTAAATGAAGGTGCTGTGCTGCTGGATGGCTACGATGTGCGCCAGTTTACCCGCAATGATCTGCGTGGTATGTTCGGCATGGTATTGCAGGATACTTGGCTGTATAACGGCAGCATCATGGAAAATATCCGCTATGGTCGTCTGGAAGCTACCGACGAAGAAGTCATGGCAGCAGCAAAGGCAGCACAGGTGGACCATTTTGTCCACACCCTGCCGCAGGGCTATGACACAGTCTTGAACGAAGAGGGCAGCAACATCAGTCAGGGTCAGAAACAGCTGCTGACCATTGCCCGTACCATCGTTTCCAATCCGCGCGTCTTGATTTTTGACGAGGCAACTTCCAGCGTTGACACTCGTACAGAACTGTCTATCCAGAAGGCGATGGATCACCTGATGGAAGGCCGTACCAGCTTTATCATTGCACACCGACTGTCTACCATTCGGGATGCCGATGTGATTCTGGTCATGAAGGACGGCGACATTGTGGAAACCGGCAAACATGAAGAACTGTTGGCAAAGGGCGGTTTCTATGCAGAACTGTACCAGAGCCAGTTCGCAAACGTAGGTTGATACAACTACAAAATGGCAAAGAAAAAGGCACATCGCAAGATGTGCCTTTTTTGTTTGTTGTAGTGCGCTTGCAGCCAACGAAATAGTCAAGCGAAAAGAGTGAGATAAAAGAAAAAAGAGACTTACCAAACGGTAAATCTCTTTTGTGGTGCGCCCGACTGGATTCGAACCAGCGGCCTTCAGAGTCGGAGTCTGACGCGCTATCCAACTGTGCCACGAGCGCTTATCCATGCAGTTCATTATAACAGATGCACTATGAAAAAGCAAATGAAAAAAGGCGAAGGAACTGCGACAGGAAAAGCGGGTTGATGACGGGAAAACCCGGCGGTATACTGAAACAAAAACAATAGCGAGGAATCTATGAGCGAACAGGAAACAACATACGTTATACGGATAGAGAAACCAATCCAGATGCAGATTGAGCAAATGGGACAAGATCTGTGTCGAGTTTTTATAAATGATGTAGCAGATGCAGAGATGACAGCCTTTCTGGATTGTTTGCAGGAGCGAACAAAAGGAGCTGTAGGAGAGCGGTTTCAAACAGTGGCAAACAACGGAAAGGAGTGGGTACTGAAACAGGAGTATGTACGCTGGTTTGCCGCGCTTTTACCGCTGTGGCGGCTGATGCAGCAGAAAGAGCCTGCTGTCGTGGCGATCGATGGGCGATGCGGTAGTGGCAAGACGTCATTGGCGAAGCTGGCGGCAAAGTTGTTTGACGGTCGGGTGTTCCACATGGACGATTATTATTTACCGCTGGCGCAGCGCAAGCCGGATTGGGAACACATCCCGGCAGGCAATATGGATTTGGATCGGTTTCGCAGTCAGGTGCTGGAACCCGTGCGTTTGGGACAGTCGGTGCAATATATACCATACAGCTGTCAGGCGGGACGCTATGGACAAGCAAAACAAATCTCCACGGCGGTTTTGACGATTATAGAGGGCAGCTACAGCCAGCATCCGGAGTTGACGGCGTATTATGACGTGACTTTATTTTTGACTTGTACACCGGAGGAGCAAGAGGCACGTTTACGAAAGCGAGAAGGAGATTTCTTTGGGATGTTCCAGCAGCGATGGATCCCCATGGAAGAAGCTTATTTTACGGCCTGTGACGTTCCGAAACGTGCGGATGCACGATTTGATACGACAGCTTTTTTCGTACATGAAATAGGCTGAAATGTGCTTCTCCTTACATTATATAGGGGAGCAGCGTACAGCATAGGGGAGCAGCGTACAGCGATGGAAAAATCCAGACAGAAACGGCGCACCTGCAAGGACAAGTGCGCCGTTTCCTTTTGTGTTATTTTCGATTGCGCTTCCAGATGGCATACAGACCGTCCAGAATGAGTGCGGGGTCGTATGTGATGGGTGTTTCACAAACGTGCAGGATACTATCAGGTATACTGCCCGTAGCAAAGAAGCGGGTATCAGAGCCAAGCACTTTGGTGAAGCGTGCAGCCATACCGTCGATCATGGATGCAGTGCCCAGCACGACACCGCTTTGCAGGCAGGCGGTTGTATTTGTACTGATGATTTGCGGATTGGTGACGGTGTTGGGATCGATTTGCGGAAGTTGGGCGGTTTCGCGAACCATATTCGGCAAAGACAAATGGGGGCTGAGCAGAATCGAACCACCCAAAAGTTCCTTTTTGCTGTTGGCTGCCATCATGGAGAGTGCAGTGTCTGCATTGATGACGACGACAGGACCGTCATGTCGTGCGACAGCAGCAACAATGCCGCACAGCAAATCGGCACCCAGCTGCGCAGGATTGTCCAGACGCAAACGCATTCCGCTTTTCAGACCGGGACCAACGGTCAACACGCGAACCGGTGCAAGCATCTTTAAGGCGGATAAGATATGGGGGGTTACATTGGGAACGACACTGCCCAGGGTGCAGCCCTCAATTTGACAGGTATCCTGGATGTCATGTAAAAGAAGCAGGCTGCGAATCCGAATGGCATATTCATCAGCGGTAGCAAGTGGGTCGGTGTGCAGCTTGCCGGAAAAGAGCTGGCGGTCATCTGCGTATCCGCCAATCGTGATTTTGGTGTTTCCGATATTTACGGTGAGAATCATAGCAAGAACATTCTCCTGTTTCATTATTACTATATATAAGGATTAGATATCTTATATAGTAGCTTGTGGTATCGTAAAAGGCAATAGGAACCGTTTTATGGCAAATGGAGTGGATATAGTGATACTTTTACATAGTATGACTGTTGGATTCTGGACAGAAACTAGGTAAAGCGTCAAAGCCAGTAAAAAATCGAAAAAAGTGCGCAAAAAGTGTTGACTTATTTTTGAAAGCGAGTATAATACTATCTTGTCAGCCG
>CALFLK010000026.1 GCA_937880095.1 uncultured Faecalibacterium sp.
TCTCTCCGCACAAAGCGATGCAATCGCGCTGAGTTTCAGCAGATTGCATCGCTTTTTTTATTGTTGTACACGATTTTAAACTACTTCAATATCATCTACCCTTTTACATTATACACTACTGATTCGAATTTGAATTGCTTTCGCAATCATCATCCGAAGCATACTCCGCTTCAATATCGATGAAGTGAACGACCAACTGGCAAATTTCGCCATTTTCATCTACTCCCCAATACACCGGATAAACTCCATCACCGAATCCTGTTTGGAACATGGGGATATGGTATTCCGTACCAGGCACTTGCCAATTCAGCCAATCTCCGCCCTCACGTTGATATTCCGGATGCAGCTGATAGTTCTCGTCAAACAGATCAGAAAAATAATCGTCGTAAGGATTATCATCGGGATGTTCCTCACACCATAGATCGTTCCAGTCGCAATAAATGCGATGAACCACCTCATCACAAATACATCCCATACCAGCGTCCACACAAAAACCATAGAAACCGTCATCTTCCTGTGTGTCCAAGTTTTCGTTGCCTACCAAAGCTTCGTAAAATTGCACTGGCCGCTTTTCATTGAAGCGCAGACGCACGGCTGCATAACGTGCACAATCTCCCTCAGCGGGTTTTATCACGCACACCTCTGTTTCGTATCTGCCGGCAGGAACTTTTAGGAAATATGGTCGTTCGTCCCTATCGGCAAGATAAACCAATGGATCTCGAACCAATACATTGCCACTGGGCAAATCGCAGATGCCGATATTCATTCTTGCCAGCGACATTCCCGCTATAGTATCTTGCTCAAAATAAGCGTTGA
The DNA here is from genome assembly GCA_937880095.1 of uncultured Faecalibacterium sp. Lineage (GTDB taxonomy): Bacteria > Bacillota > Clostridia > Oscillospirales > Ruminococcaceae > Faecalibacterium. Next base: position 817 of record CALFLK010000026.1, read on the forward strand.
GGTCAACAGGGCAAACAGTCTTTTCCTTCACCGTTTCCCACTTTTCCAACCATTTTTTGTCAATGTCTTTCATGTTACTTCATTTTTAAGTGTAAGTAAGTAATGCAAGGAGTGCCATATAGCCGCAAATATAGAAAAAAACCGAGTAAGACAAACAGAGCAGTCGTTTTTTTCGACTAAAAAGAATCCGTAAGACCTACACATTTTTCAACAGCTTACCCCATCGGAACAAGCACAAAAAAAACGAAAAGGAGCAGTTCTGCACGTGGCGAACTGCTCCTTTTCGTTTGTCTATATTTTTCTGAGAATGAATGTTTACTTGCCAAGCCGGTGTTGCCAGTCAGGCTGTTCACTGCTTTATATACCCACAAACTACCATATAAGTAGGTGTTCAAAATTATTTTATATAATTCTATCGAAGTATTTTTACTT
>CALFLK010000027.1 GCA_937880095.1 uncultured Faecalibacterium sp.
AAAAACAACGAAAGTTCTATACAAATGACCCTTCAAATTGCCTGCGGGGGGATAGTGGGATATAACTGACCGCAATGCTCCTGCCCGGTGTATACCGTGGCAGGACCGGAGCGGGACAAAACACGGCACAAACTCGGGCGAGAAAGAGCGGATATTTCCTGAAAAGACCGGCAGCAAAACGGGATGTAAACAGCCCTGCGCAGGGGGGGGATGCGCCCCGATCCATAGGATGCCCGGCTGAACAGGAAAAATACTGCTTGATTTTGCTGGAGAAATCCGCTATAATAATGCTGTTATACATCCACAGATGTGCCGGTGTGTCGGAATGGCAGACGATGTGGACTCAAAATCCGCTTCGTGATTTTTCGTGTCTGTGCGAGAAATCCACGAGTATTCGTTGAATTTTGAGAGTTTGTCGAAGCGGGATTTCTTACATCCCTCCTGAACATCCTTCCAATCTTCAGAAACCGGTACTAATGTCCCAAAATTGAATATAAGCCGATGTGGCGGAATGGCAGACGCAAACGACTCAAAATCGTTCGGGAAACCATGTGGGTTCGAGTCCCACCATCGGCACTCCATCATAAAACAGCTTAGAATCGAAAGATTTTTGGCTGTTTTTCTTTTTCTGCTCAGTTTCTTATACTTTGGTGTTTTCCGGGAAGATATTAACGATTGCATTCGCCGAGGACACCTTACTGGAGAAATCCAGATGTGTATAAATGTTGCTTGTTGTGCTGATGTCACTGTGACCCAGCCACTCCTGAATCTCCTTCAGGCTCACGCCATTGGTATAGAGCAGACTGGCACAACTATGGCGCAGGTCGTGGAAACGGATACGCTTCATCTGGTGTGCTACCAGAAAATCTGGGAAATGCTGACTCAGAAAGTCGGGCCGAATCCGCTTTCCCATCGGGTCTACATAGATATAGTCAAGATAATCGTTGCAATAGCTTTTGCCGCAGACCTTCCGATTCTGCTCCTGCTCCTTTTTCATTTTATTGAGCATCTGCTCACAGGCAGGGATTAGGGGAAGTGTCCGGAAGCTCGACTTTGTTTTTGTCTTATCTCGTGCGATTTCCGTTACCGTTCCGTTGACCTTTGCGGTCACAACCGTATGCTGAATGCTGATTTTCTTGTTCTCAAAGTCAATGGCATCCCATTTCAAACCAACAATTTCACTGCGCCGCAGCCCGTAGAATGCAGCCATGATGACGCCAAACTCCGAAGGGTCACCTTGAATCACCTTGAAAAGTTGCTCCAGTTCTTCACCGCTGTAAATCTCCGACTTGAACTTTTCCTTACGAGGACGTTCAACGCGATCTGCCGGGTTGGAACGGATCATGCCGATTTGAAAAGCATACTGTAAGCATTTGCGGATGTTGGCGTGATAGTGAATGACGGTGTTTGCCGTAAGGCCACGATCCAACTCATGCTGGTAGAAGTCTTGGATGTATTTGGGATGCTGTTCCATATCCTGCAATGTATAGTGGAGCGGTTCAAAATATGGGACGATCTTGTGAATGATTGCTCTTTCATAGCTGGTATAGGTTGTGATTTCCACTCGTGACTTCATCATTTTCAACCAGTCCGTGATGAAGTCGGTGAAAAGTACCGGGGAGTTATCAAGGCAGGGATCAACTTCTTTGATGGGGCTGACCTTCAGCCAATTATTGGAAACGGCATATTGCAGGGCATCGGTCAACTCCTTGTGCCAATCAAGAAGCTGCTGTACACTGGCCTCCTCCTGCTGACGCTCATAGCGGAAGAACGTTTCCAGATCGCGCGGAGAGAGTGCTTTCAAAGACAGCCGCTTCTTTTCAAAGTATGGGACAACTACTCTTCCCAGATCATAAGCATATCTGCCATAGGTTTCGGGCGGAAGGTTCATCACGCTTTCCCGAAGCCAGCGGTTCAGATATTCCGATACCGGCAGGTCGGAAACCTGCTGCATCGTTTCAGGGTTAAACTCTTTTTGTGTTTTACGCAACAGAGATTCAGCTCTTTTTTTGTTTCCTTTAACCGGAAGTCCTGTGCTGATGGATTTGGTTCTGCGCTTTCCATCTGTGTCTTTCCAGCTCAGAATCATCTGATACATACCGTTTTGTTCTCTTAAATGTCCGGCCACATTTGTCATAGTGATGCTCCTTTCTGTTCGCAGCCAAACGTCCTTTGCTTAGGCATCATAAGTTTAGAAGATTCTGGGGTGTTTTGCAAGGATGGCGCAAGAGAGTTTGAAAGGCGCATCCCTCCAAGTTGCCGATTCTGATCGATCAGGTACTCTACCACGCAGAGTTTTGGTATCTTATAACTGCGTCCTACACGCGTCGAGTGGATCTTCTTTTGCTTGACCAGCAGATACGCATTCTTCCGGCAGATGCCAAGCATTTCCTGAAGAATGTCTACGGATACCACATCCGGGTAATCCTTGAACATCATCATGTACTGCTCCGTCTTGCGGTCGGGCTCTTCCTGAATCAAAGTGCAGGCTGCGATCTCGCTCATTCCTGTCCTCTCCTTCCCAGTTCAATATGTCAATTATTTGAAAGAAAATACTATATGTAAAGGACGATGGTCTTTTCCGGGTACCATCGCCCTTGCCAAAGGAGATATTTGAGTTTAGAACTTCATCGGCAGCGCGTCTTTCCTGCACTTGCCGTTGTAGGTGGTGTAGATGGGATAAACGTACCGCCGCCAGCCCGGAAGCTTGGCGGGGTTATCCCGGCTGATGCGGTAGAGCTCCATGGGATGGACGCCGCTCAGCGCACGGACAAGCCGCTCCGCGCTGTACTGCCCATGATACAGCTGCACAAAGTACATCACGCCCCGCAGGACAGCCGCCCGGAAGGAATCCGGTCTGCCCTCCCACGCCGCCACGATGTGCCGCAGAGCTTCGCAGTAGATCTCTTCACCCAGCTGGTCGTACAGCTTCAGCGCCGTGCCCACGCAGCTGATGCGGTAGTCGCTCAGCTGCATACTGTCGTAGTTGAGGGACAGCCCCACCCGGTTGGTAGCTGCGACAAACGCCTTGGAAGGCGCATCGCCGCCCACTACCTTGGCGCGCAGCTTGATGCCCGCCGACAGGGGTGCGGCGTGACCGTTCTGCTCCGCAAAGAGCAGGGCTTCCTGCTCCATCGTCAGACCGGCGTAGACCTTGCAGAGGATCGGGCGGTCCGCGCCACCGTTGAGGAGGATGCAGCCCTCGATGGTGTGCTGCCCGTCCATCACATAGTACCTGCCGTTGCGGAAGCTGACCTTCGGCTCGTTAACGATGTACTCATTGAAGTCTCTGGCAATCAGCTCCACCCGCTTGCGCTCCACGCCCCGCTGGTAGATTTCGCGGGGATAGATCAGCTTGCTGCTGTGGATGACCGAAAGCTGGTACGGCAGGTTGATACCAATGAAAGTATTGTTTTCGTTCAGGCGCATCGCATTTCCTCCTTGATTCTCCAAATGTACTTCTCGGCTTCCTCTAAGATCTCAGCCACCTGCGGCTTCCGCTTCGGGCTGGTGAGCAGGCTGGGATTGAAGGTGAAGCTGTATTCTAACCGCTGGATCATGGCATGAACCGCGGATTGCAGCTCGGTGTACAACATCATTTCCTCAATGCTTCCAGCGTTCTCAAAGGACGACCGGATGGGCGTATAGGGGTAGACAGGCGGACCACCTCAGGCGGCGCGTAAAGCGCCGTAGAGCGCCGGATAGGCTCTATCTGCTGGATGCTGCCCATGGGGTTCAGCGCAAGGCTGATCCGCACCGCATCATCCACCCGGCGCATTTTCTCCGGGGTCAGATGTCCCAGATACTTCAGTACCCGGCTCTTGTCGATGGTGAAGATCTGCTCTGCCTGCACAACGGACGGCATATTCAACCCTGCGTTTTCCAACAGGCAGTGGGTCGGCTGATTTACTTTCTTTTCCGCTTTGCTTGTCATGGTCGCAACGATCAGGGTCGGCGAGTGATAGTTGCCCACGTCATTCTGAAGAATGACCGCCGGACGGTTGCCGCACTGTTCCGAGCCAGTGCTCGCCCCAAAATGGGTGAAGAAGATGTCTCCGCGTTGGAATTTCCAGTTTTGCTGCAAAATTGTACCTCCATGTTGTTATGTGCAAAGCCCGCTGCCGGATGTTCCGCAGCGGGCTTCGTTCACGGTATGGTGGTATGGTTGGGTCAGCGGTGCATGACCACATAATCGTAGCCGCGCCGCATCTGGCAGACGGTGCAGGTGTCCATGCTCCGGTCTGCGCTGGGTACAAGTGCGATCTTGAATGCCTTTGCATCCACAAAGTGCCGCAGACAGGTACCGCAGAGGGTGCGGATGGACTTGACCATCTCAGGGGTCAGCTCCATCTCCTCGTAGATCTCCTGCTCGCGCACCGTGGGGTTCAACTCATCCATAAAAGTGTCCTCCTATATGTATCAAAGTGGATATTCGGGTAAAGAATAAATTGGGATACGTAAAAAACGGGAACTGCCAGATGCGCAAAAACGTACCCGGCAGTTCCCGGATCAATATGATTAAAGGTCTCGCATATTCGCCCTCGGCTCCCTGCGAGTGGGGCATAAACATCTGGCAGCGGACTTGTACCGCTTCATTGGCATTTCAGCCACCCCGTCTGCTTTGTGACCGGGCCGCGAATTACGGAAGTATCATTATCGGAGTACCAGATGACGGAACTATTCGGTTTTCAAGGTTCATGAGGTCGGACGTTTTTCCCTGCGGCGAGTGCCGCTTGGAAAATTGTCCCTTCACTTGGTAGGCATCGAGAAAGGCCAAATTGTTACCTGAAAAAGAAAATGGTTCAAAAGTTCTTCAAAAACATAGTCATTCGTTCGATTCGCTTATGAATCGTAATCCTTTTGGATTCCAAGGCCATTGCAATCTCGGACTCGGTGTACCTGGCATAGACATAGAGCGTAAGAATTTTGAGGTCGAGTTCCGATAAATTTTCGAGAGCAGCCAGCAGCCGCTCGTTCTCAATTTCGCCGATCCATGTGAAGCAGCTCTTGGTTTCGCAGTAGTGATCCGTAACGGAAACAGCTTTCTGATACTTGTCCATCAAGGGCGAAGTAGGATTCTTCGCTCTGTTCAAAGGACGGCGCTGCCATTTCCTGCGTATGGTTCTGGTAAGAACGATTAGCGTTAAAAACAGACCAGTCGTAATCGTACATTGCCTGAATTGCTTCGCTGCTCATACCAGCATCCTCATACTGCTTGCGGGTCATAGCCCATTGACTATCAAAATTCTTCTTTTCCAAACCGTAGTTAAAGCCCATGTTAAACCTCCAAATTTTCGATAAGTCGTGAAAAGTCGAAAATTTGGAAGGCTACGGATATTTCGCCGCTTGGGGCATCCACGAAAAACGGACAAACATAAAGCCTGCTCCTTTTTACGGGAGCAGGCTACCTGAAGGCTAAAAAAATAGCCGGACAACCAACTAACAGAGCGGTTCTAAAGCAGAATCACTCTATCAGCTGTTGCCCGGCTATTTGGTGCGCGTTTCATACATTGCCTTGCGGCAATGGCCCGTTGCTCGGTGACGAACAGTCCATATTCAGGGTGCAATGCACCCGATTTTTAAAATTGTGTTTTGCCTATAAAGCAATCAACGCCTGCGATAGGCTAAATCAACCGTTGCTACGTTGCCGCACTTGAGGCACTTTATGCGGATAGTGCCTGAACAGCTCTCATCTTTTTGGTAGAGCTTGTGTCCGCAAACGGGGCAAAACCTCCAGCCGATGCTGAATTGTGCCTGTTGTATATTGCTCAGCGGTTTATTTTTAAAAGGACGATTATTTGACTGAATCATGTTTATTCTCCAAATCGGATGATGTCCAATGGATGGCAGTGGATGGGTTTGCCTTTTATGACCTGCATCTGCTGTAGTCTGATCTTGATAGCAGACCACGATACTCCCATCCGCGCAGCCATCTCCAGAATTTTTTCATAGTTCGGGTCAGATGCGGATTTGTATAGGATTCCATTCGGCAGGCACAGCGTTGCTCGTTCTATTTCGGCGTTGGCTAGAAATGTTGGCATCAGCAGCTCTGCCGCAAGGGTATTTGTCTGCCATTCCTCCCATGAGGGTTGTCCGTTTCGTTCCCGATAGGCAATGTGCCCACGGCAATTGACTGCTTTTCCATAGTCGTTCGGGAACAGGTCAGCAAAAATCTGATGTGCCACTTCATGCGCTATCGTGAAATTCCGGCATCCGGTGCAGCTGTCTGCCGCAAGGGCAGAATCGATCACAACGTCCTTCGGCATGAATATCTCTACAAGCTTTGTACCATCCCCTAAAGTTACGGTAAAACCGCATCTTTGAAAAACGGTCAGTCCGAGGACGCTGCCATCGCTACATAGCGGCAGCATTTTCACATTCAGCCCAAGAACAGCGCTTGCAAGCCGTTCAGGGTCAATGGGTTCCGGGGCATCTTTGCTGATCCCGAAGCGGGTATAGTACTGGTCGATATACTTACCCGCTATGCGAGAAAGGTCTGCGCGGGATAAGTACCTTGCCATTACGAAGCACGGCTTTCCGGCACAGAGCAGTAGGCTTCCACGAACCACTTGCCCTGTTCAAGCCAGAGATTCCGCTTCTGCCCGCAAATCAGGCAAGTGAAGCAATGTCTTTTCACGCCAAAACGTGATGTACCATGCTTGACTGCCAAGACACGATCAATTCCATAAGTGCGAGTCTTGTCATAGTTTATGGCAAGAGGACGGATCTGACCGTCAGGAGTAAAACGAACATCCACTTCGACGTATCTTTTCTCACGGCGAAGGTTGTAATCACCACACATCAGAAATCCTCCTTTTTGCAGATTTATCAGAATGCAGCGTGCATTACTTGCGAGTCATACTGCGTGCCACGAACTGTTTTTCGTTTAACAGAGGAACGGACACTGTATGCTTTTTCCACTCATCTATAGAGCAGGTTACTGCTTTGCACAGACGGCATTTTGTCCAGCCATCGGTTGCATCAAGATCCACATCATAGTTCATGGTTCCGCACATCGGGCATCTTACGTTTTCTTTTCGCATAATATCACCTCTTAAAAACACCGAATAAATACGATTTCGGTCCAGAATCAACACCAAAAAGCTGTTATTCGTGGATTTGATTCGATTATATACCTACTTTATGGAGATGTAAATTACGCATTTGTCGCTATTTTGGAGATTTCTTGTTGATTTCTTATGTTTTCTATACTATAATAGAGCTACCGGATCACAAAGGAGTGTTCTTGCCATGAAAAAGAAAACTGCTCTTACCAAAATGCACATAGCCCCATCCACGGTGTGCTATGATGCAGTCGCCGCAAGGGATAGTAATGAGGTAGGTCTGATTCTCACAGCTGTACGAAAAAAGAATGGCTATTCACTTGTAGCTTTCTCCGAACTTCTCTACAACTATGGCGTCGATGTCAGTGACAAGGGAATCAGCAAATGGGAAAAAGGATACACCACTCCCAGCATCTATCAACTGGTTGCAATCTGTCACGCATTGAACATCAAGGAAGGACCTTCCTACTTTACAAAGGCCTTTCAGAAACCCGCCCTTCTAAACGATATAGGGCAAAAAAAAGTTGCCGAGTACGAAATGGACTTGATTGCATCCCGGCGCTACCAGCCAGATACAGAAGAGCCCGCGGAAATCGACTACATAATGATGCCTGTATCAGAGTTGCCAGTATCGGCAGGTCTAGGAGCTTTTCTTGAGGGTGAAATGTTCCAGCAGATACAAGTGCCTGCCAGTAGCGTTCCGGCTGGTGCCGAGTTCGGGATATACGTTAGCGGTGATAGTATGGAGCCACGTTATCATAGCGGACAGATCGTATGGGTAAAGCGCTGCGAAGAACTTGAATGCGGAGATATCGGGATATTCGTATATGATGGCTGCGGATATCTAAAAAAATACGATGAACATATCCCAGACAAGTCCCAAGCAGAGTTCCTTACCGACAGCTATGGTGTGGTGCACAACCAACCGGCTTTGGTCTCTCTTAACACCAAATATTCGCCGATCCTTATATCTCCAGAGCAAAGATTTGAGATCGTCGGAAAAGTTTTGAACTAAAAAGATGGGAGGGGTTTTCGTGGATACGATCAAGCGTGTTCAGGATTTGATGCAATTGCGTGATATGAATCTATGTGTGTTGGCAAAGAAATGCGGAATATCGTACTCCACGATTCAAACCACCGCCCGTCGGAGAGGGCAGTTAAGCGTAGAGACGATTGAAAGAATCTGTCTGGGTTTAGGAATTACATTAAAAGACTTCTTCGATTCCTCATACCTGTAAATATACGATTGACCGTCACGGTATTATCATAGAGGTTCCGTACAAAATCGCCATACTTTGAGAGAAACTCTTCCTCGATTTCCTCCGGCACATTGGCGTAGCAGGTGGTGAACATCGCCTTGGGGCACACCACCAGCACCGGGAAGCCGTATGCTTCCTTCAGATCCTTAGCCAGCAGGAGCAGTACGGCCTCAAAGCCGCTCGTCGCGCACCTCAGTTCAGCAAGCGCTAATCTGCAACTTAAAAATGCTAAAAAAGCCCGGAAATACGCTGCTTTCCGGGCTTTTCCTATGCTTGAAATCACCTGATTCTGATGGTGAAATTTGAGGAAATTTGACTTCAAATTAGCCCATTTTGATGGGTTTACGGCCTATTTTTGAGCCTAATGGGTGCAGTTCGTCAAGATAAAAATTGGATTCAGTGTTTTCGACCAGCCCGATATGGGGCTTGTCCTGAGGGTGAGCAGCGATAGCGGCCATCGGGATTTGACTTCGTCCTCCTTAGACTTTTCAAGCCAGGCCAAAAGTTCATCCTCTAAGAGACTTGAGCATGGCTACGGGTTGATATTTGCTTTTTCTTTTGCAGAAGTGGATGGGCTGCCGGTCTGTTCAGCAGAAATACCTGCCATCGATCTATCCGAGCGCCCCTGCTATTATAAAGGTGCTGGCCGGATGAAAGGCTCCTATATCCGGGTAGGCGATGCAGACTTGCCGATGACTGATTATGAATTGTACAGCTATGAAGCCTTCCGCAAGCATCTGCATGACGATGAGCGCCCCATCCAGCGGGCCAGCCTGTCCACTTTGAATCAGGATGTTCTTCAGCGCTACTTGCTGGAACGGCGGCCTATAGCTTGCCTGAGCCGCTGTTTGAAAACCGTCGCGGAGAATTTGTGGTGACTCTCCGTCATTCCATGGAGCCGGCAGAACCGAGTTGTGATGGGGCACAGACGGACTTGCTTTCCTATTGCACAGTTCCGCGCACCCGGCAGGAAATTGCTGCCTTTTTGGGAATTAAGACGGACTCCTATCCGCCAGTATGTACTGCCGCTGGTGGAAACAAGCAAACTGAAGATGACGATCCCGGATCGCCCGGGCAGCCCCAGGCAAACTTATTACAAGGCCTGAGTTTTCGGGCAAAGCAAAATTACAGCCTGCCAGTCATATTGGACCGGCAGGCTGTTTGCTTGAACGAGGTGTTTTTATAATGCCTCTGATAATGCCTCTGAGGCAGCGATAGTGATTGCCTCGCTTCTTGGATCACTTTTTCATGGGACCCGATGATGTACTGGTTTATTTGTCCCTTCATCTTTTTCTGGAGAGAAGGGAGACAGTCAAGATGGCCCCCACCAGCTTCATCTGGAAAATCCGCTTTTTCTGCTTCTAGGGGAAATCGTAGATACCGTGTTCTTTGTAGAACTTGTGGTCTGCCTTCATCAGCCTTTGCTTGACGGATACTGTAAAGCTGAATCTGGATTTTGTCGACCGGTGGTCATGCTGGATTTGACGGCCTGCATCCCGGGAAAGTTTGGGTTTGACAGAATACTGACGGGTGTGTTACAATAAATCCGATTAGAACAAATGGTGCAGGGAGGGCTGTAGGGATGAATAATGTGAAAATGATGGGCTCCCTGTTGGACCGTCTGCTCAGCTATGTGAGCTCGGCGCCGGAACGGGACGCAAACTACGACATAGCAGTGGCACTGCTGCGGAATTACTCCCAGCTGAAGGGGCTGGCCCTCAGCCAGATCGCAGACCTGTGTTATACTTCCAACGCATCCATCTCCCGCTTTTGTCGGTTTCTGGGCATGGACAATTTCAAGGAGTTTCAGTCCTGGATGGAACGGGATTTTACCATGCGGACCGACTATTCCTGCCAGTTCTATACTATGCTCCACAACAACCAAGAAACTGCCATCAGCGCCTACAGGGACGCTTTGATCGGCAATATCTACACCACCATTGCCCCCGAAAATACCCAGGTGATTCCCGACATTGTCAAGACGCTCCACGACTGCGGCAAAGCCGCCTACTTCTCTCACCACTTCCTATGGGACATCGGCCACTACTTCCAGAGCAAAATGATGATGATGGGCCGCTATGTGGAGCTGTTCATGGACTATGCCACCCAGCTGGAATGCGCCCGCAGCCTAACCGAAAAGGACCTTGCCATCATCTGCAGTGTGGGCGGCAGCTATCTGACCCGATACCCCGACATCTGCAACGCTATCCTGTCCAGCGGGTGCAAGATGCTGATCATCACCCAAAACCTGGCCAGCCCCTATCTCAACACCGCAGACTTCATCCTCCAGTGCGGCACGACCAATCGCAATGATGTGGGCAAATATGCGGCGCTGATGGCCAACGACCTGATTCTGATGGGGTATTTGCGAGCCTACGACAAAGCATTTCAATAAGGAATACCATAAGGAATACCATTTTAAAGACCGCAGTTGCGCATAGCGCACTGCGGTCTTTTTTGTATGAAGAAAACCACTCGCTAGGCGAGTGGTTCAAAAGAAGGCTTCTGC
>CALFLK010000028.1 GCA_937880095.1 uncultured Faecalibacterium sp.
AATTAGACAAAATAAAAGGCGAAAATTTGTGCGCAATAAATGCTTGACTTTTTCTTTCAGGAAATGTGTGGAAATTTCTATTGACAGCGACCAGATAAAATGATATTATACTGTACAGTTGCAAAACAATTATGGGGGTATAGCTCAGCTGGGAGAGCGCCTGCATGGCATGCAGGAGGTCAGCGGTTCGATCCCGCTTATCTCCACCAGAAAGAACAGTTTACATTTATGTGAACTGTTCTTTTTTGTTTGTATTATATTTGTAAAAAGTGAATGTTTTAATCCATAAAAAGGCGGAACGTAATGTTCCGCCTTTTCTGTTTCAGGTGGTGTAAGGAAACTTGCTGTCACATAAACAATCAGGGAAAATACTTTTAGTGAAGCCATAAAGTACCTTTCTGTCTGCTTTCATTGCATGGAAAGGGCAAACTGCACCAATCGAGAAGTATGTCTGCCGTATCGCACAAGTTTTTGAATACAACAATTTCATGAAAAAACGCTCTTTATCCGGTAAGATAAAGAGCGTTTTCTTGTAATATGAATTTCTGGTATTGTTGCAATAATGGCGCATAGGCAGTGCGAGCGCCCTACAATACAAAAGTAAGACGAATCGGTTATTCGGTGTCCTGTTTGGACAAAACGACTACCGTCTCGACCATTGTTTCATTTTCCAAGGGCAATTCTTTCACTTCTGCACCATTGACAGGAACGGGGAAGTTGAAGATAATCTTCCTGATCCAGTTGCCATCCGGCTGTTTTTCCGGGAATAACTCGATCCGCTCAATAAACGCCCGCATGAACTCCTTCCGTTCCACCTCGGAGGCGGCTTCATAGACCTGATCGAATGCCAGCAGCAGGCGATAGATATTGTCGCCCGAAATCTTCTCCTGCCGGATGCTCCGTATTTGGCTTTGCACATCGTCAATCTGAACTTCAATCTCATCTATTTTACCATACTGCTCATCATAGCGGCGCTGTAAATCCGAAATTTTCCGGTCATAATACGGGTCATTCCCATCCAAACCGTCCATCTGCCGTTCCAGGCGGGCCTTTGTGCCCAACGTCTGCCGAAGCTGCGCCTGCAATGCTTCCAGCTGCTTCTCTAAGTCGTTCGTATCAACAGCGGAGCCGATTTTTGCCTTGATTGCATCCGCAAAACGCGGATCACTAACCATAGCAGAGATAATTGACGCTACCATGCGGTTCATCTCTGTCTGCTCAATATTCAGCCGGAAAGTACACTCATGACCAGTCGGTGTAACTGTGTTCTTGCAGTAATAGTAATAGCGGGTCTTTTTGTCCTTGCTGTGGGCTTTCGCAATATTCCCGTACAGGCTTTTGCTGCAGCAGGGGCATTTCAGAATACCGGACAGGATATGTGCGTGGGTAGGGTCATTTACTTTCTCACGCCGGTAAGCATTGACTTTCCGTTTCTCCTGCGCGAGGTTCCAATCTTCTTCTGAAATAATAGCCTCATGCTTCCCCTCATACACGGGGAATTCCGATTGCTCAACCACGTGCATCTCATTCCGTGTGCCGATCTTCTTCTCTGTCCGGCGTCTGCCATAGGCGATTTTCCCCATATATACCGGATTATCAATGATACTTTTTACAAAGCTGGCGGAAAAACCGGGAATGGTGCCGTTCTGCCGTAACTTCTTCACAAAGCCCTGCCGGTTCAGATACTTTGCCACGCCGCTGACACCATCGTTGGTGTGAATATAGCGGTCAAAAATGGTGCGGATCACATCCACTTCATCCTCAGCAATCAGTAATTCGCCTTTTTCAAGGCAGTATCCATAAGGAGCAAAGCCGCCGTTCCATTTTCCTTCACGGGCTTTCTGCTCCCGTCCGACCATCGTCTGTGTCCGAATATTCTCACGCTCTATCTCTGCCACCGCAGAAAGGACAGAAATCATCAGCTTGCCGGAATCTTTTGAACTGTCAATGCCATCTTCCACGCAAATCAGATTGACACCGAAATCCTGCATCAGTTGCAAAGAGTTCAGCACATCAGCAGCATTTCTGCCGAACCGGGACAGCTTGAACACCAGCACATATTCCACGCCGTCTTTGCAGTCCTGAATGTCTTGCAGCATCCGCTGAAATTCATGTCTGCCCTGAATATTCTTGCCGGAAAAGCCTTCGTCAGAATACTCACCAGCCACTACCATATCTTCGTATTCAGCGTATTTCCGCAGTTTATCTCGCTGAGCATCCAGACTGTATCCGTCCACCTGCATGGAAGTAGATACCCGTGTATAGAGATAGCATTTTGTTTTAGTTCTCTTCATGTAGGCCGACCCTTTCTTCCATCTCTGAACATTCATCCGTTACTTTCTTCTTCGCCAGACCTTCATTCTGAATGTAGTACTCCAACAAACGGAGCACATATTCCGGCGCATGGCGGTTATCCAGTTCCCACTCTGTCACAGTCCGATAGGGAATCTGAAAATATTTACAAAATTCCTTGCGGTTCATGCCGGTGCTTTCCCGCAGTTCTTTTATTTTGGTTTTGCAGTCCATTTCACTTACCCCATAAAGCAAAAATACACGTTGCGTACTTATTATAGCATACGCTAAATAAATACGCAACGTGTAAATTCAGTTTTTATCAAGCGGCTTTGTCAAATTCCTGATACACAGGAACGGGTTGTTTTCCTGATACCGCAGACTGTGTGCAGTCATCCTTCGCAGTCTCCTGCATCTGCCCCAACAGCTGCGGCCCGTACTTCTGCAACAGCCGCGCCATCACATCAACACAGCGGTCAAATGCCGCATTATATTTCGGATCATCATAAACTTTGCTCAATAGGCCGCTCCTTTCCTCTATAGCTGCTCTGCGCATAGATGTTCAATACTTCTGCCGGTATCTGCTCTAAAATCGCCACAGCACTGTCATAATCGCGCCGCAGCTTGAGGTCTTCGATCTGCTTTAGGGTGCTGACCTTCTGCGCCGATGCGAGAGATTCTTCCAGTTCAGCATTTTTCGTTTTCAGCTTTTTGTTTTCGGATGCTGTTTTCGTGAAGGCTACGCCATATTTCCGCAGCAGCGTGTCCATCTTCTCCACGCTGGGAATATAGGTGTCCAAAATTTTGCAAATTTCCTCCGCCCGGCTTTTGGCGTTGAAGGGATTGATTCCGGTGAGCAGATCCTCCAGTTTGTCCTTCTGTTTGGTCAGCCGGGTCATCTCCTTGAACACACGGGGCGGGATATGGTCACGCCCTGTTTGGCTGGCGCTCTCGCCACGCTCCAAATCCGGGAACTTCTTGACCATGTGTTTCCAAAACTCATCCTGCCACCAGGTCAGCTTCTTTTTATTGCCCATAATGTCTTTGGCGCTGAGCCTGCCGTCCTCCGTCAGCGGGACAAAACAAAGGTGCATATGGGGCGTTTTCTCGTCCATATGCACCACAGCGGATATAATTGTCTCTTTGGATTGATGCTGTTCCAGAAAGTGCAGGGCTTCCTCGAAAAACACCCGAATCTCCGCCCGTTTCTTCCCCTTGAAGAACTCCGGGCTGGCAGTGAACAACGTCTCGATCATACGGATACTGTCTTTCCGGGTACGACATCCGGCAGCGGCAATTTGCCGCTCTGATTCCGCCCGGTACTTACCGGGCGGTTTGACTAGATGGAAGTTGTACTTGCTTCGGCTGCTATCCACATCGGGATTGCTGGCGTAGTTCTCCTTTGTGCGCTCATTGTGGGCCTCGATATTTCCTATTTCTGGCCCCTTGTACTTTGCAAATCGCATAATCGCGTACTGTGCTTTTTCCATGCTCAATCCCTCCGTTTCTGCCAGACCAGTTCATAGCCCAGCACATCGGCCAGCTCCACAGCCTCCCGATACCGCAGCGACTCCCGCTGCAATTTCCCGGAAAGATTGGATACGCTGTCGCTCCAGCCATATTCGTCATGCAGAAGATCAACGACTTCCTGCATGGTGTACCCGGCGCGGATGATCTGCGCCTTGATTTCGTTTCGGATATTTGATTTCATGGTAATCCTCCAAATTTTCTTGCCCATAAAAAGAACCGGATGCGCTGGATAGCGTACCGGCTTCTTGGGATGATAAAATTATTATAGTTGCTGTTTTGCGATAGAAATGCTTCCCCGCGTATCATTGGTCAACGGCAGAATATTCGACTTCACGGAAATGTGGGGCTTTTCATCGTTCGGACTGTATCTGTACGAGATGGCGCAACGTGTACACTGTTCCGCGAGCCGTTATTCTGTGAACTGTATGCGGATAATCGAGAAACATTTCGCCGTTTTGAGATTACTCTAAAATACGCCTGCAAAATCACCTCTTTTGCTGACCGCTTTAGCCGTAGTCAAAATGACCACACCCACTTCATCTCGCTAAAGTAGTCGGGTTCAAAATGACCACGACTACTTCACATCACAAAAGCACGAATAATTTCACGGTTCAGGTGGTGGACACAATGTCCACCACTTTAATCGCATGAAATATTCCTGCAATATATGAGGTAACAGGGTTAATCGCTGCGTACATACGTACCGGCGACCAGAGCGGAAATCAATCCCGCCAGTCTTCCGGTACGTACGTACACTGTGAAGCGTCCGTAAACTCGTTTATATGCGGCCTTGCCACTGCCTCGATCCCCATAAATCCCCACACCCGGCGTCCTGCCGAATTAGTGATCGTGTTGCAGTGTTCCAGATTGTACTTGCCGCAGGCTGCCACCAGCGCATCGCTGAAACTGCGGCGTTTAAGTGCAGTCAGACTGTTTTCTTCGCACCACATCCGGTAAATGTCGTAGCAATCCTTTGAACTGATAGACGCATCGGCTTTCAGCCGGATATAGCCCTCGGATTCCAGAAAATCGAACACATTGTTATTGTCACGCTTGACGGCCTCCCGGTTCTCTCTGGTGCGCTGGCTCTCGGTGAACTTGAAGCTGTTGGCGGCCAGCCGCTGCAATCCCGCAAAGGCCCAGAGGAAGATGCCCTCAATCTCCGCTTTCATCTTTTCAGCCAAGTCGGGATCGTCCACACGGTCAGCAGGTTTTTCTTTGGTGGTCAGCACCAGTTGCCGCCGGTAAAAGCCGTCACTGCGGTCAAAGAGTGCCCGCAAGTCGCCGTTGCTGAACGCCAGCAGCCGGGCACACATCCAGCCCTGATAACTCTGTTTGCCCTTGCGCTCCAAATCCATCTTACCCTGTGCGGTGACGATGGATTTGACGTAGTTGGTCTGGCGTAGGGCCTCCATCCGCATATCGTCATCCACACACAAGAGAATATGCTCCAGGTCAGCACGAGCAAAACGGTTCTCGGAAATTTTGCCGATGCTGCCGTCCTTCATGCTGCTGCCGAACAGGGCGGACAGCACCGCGCCGATCTGGCTCTTACCCTCGCCGCCATTGCCCTTAATGACCATCATCCGCTGTCCCTTGTTGCTGGGGATCAGGCAGTAGCCGATATATTCCTGCAAAGTGGGAATGTCCTCCGGGTAAAGAAGCCCATCCAGAAAAGCCAGCCAGCGGGTCGGCGTGGACGCATCGGGATTGTAGGCCACCGGCAGGCGGCAGCGCACGATTTCCGCTTTCCCTTCTGTAAAAGTACCATCCAGCATTAGCGTCCCATTTGCCAGATGGATGCGGTCGGTTTCCGGCGGGAAATCCTCTACCAACGCGGCCAGCTTCATCAGCTCCACAATGTTGCTGATTTTGCGGGGGATGTTACTGACCGCGCAGCATTTCA
The DNA here is from genome assembly GCA_937880095.1 of uncultured Faecalibacterium sp. Lineage (GTDB taxonomy): Bacteria > Bacillota > Clostridia > Oscillospirales > Ruminococcaceae > Faecalibacterium. The sequence goes on from CALFLK010000028.1 coordinate 5,729, forward strand.
GTTCCTCGAAAATCTCACCGCGCAGCGGCAGCTCATCGGTCACGCGGCCATCGGGCGTGAAAAAAGCCCCGTTTGTGTAGATGATTTTGTGTCTGCTCAGAAAATCATCACAAAACAGGGCTTCATTGATACTCTTGCCGTCAAACCAGACTGGCTGGTTGACCTCACGCGATTGCTCGTTCTTCGCCACGGTGCCGCACCTCCTTTTCCAGACGTTTGAGCCTCTGCTCCAGCGCGGCGATGGTGCCGTCCTTCAGCAACATATCCACCACCTTCACTCGTTGCTCCAGTTCCGCAAACATGAGAACGTCCAGCAAATGATCTACATACTCAATCATATGGCACGCCTCCACAAAACGGTCATCTGGATTGTCCTCCGGCAACTGTGGGGCGTACTCGACCTTCCAGCGTTCCAACAGGTGCAGGTAGTCGCACAGCACCCGCTGACAGTGCATCTCATTGTTGCGGAAGGCCCGCGCCAATGGATAGGGCTTTTTCAAGGCCATCGCTGCCGGGGGCTTGTCCGGGTCGATGCCGAAGTCATAGGCCAGCTTCTTTGCGGCCTCGTAGCTGCTCAGACCGAATAGTCGTGCCACAAAGTCGATCACGTCCCCGGTGGCCCCGCAGCCAAAGCAATAGAAATAATCCCTGTTCAGCTTCATGCTGGGATGCCGGTCGTCGTGGAAGGGACAGCAGATCATATCGCCCCGGTTGACCTTGCAGCCGTAGTGCTCGGCGACCTGTTTCATAGTGACAGCGGATTTTACAGTTTCAAACATATTCATAGGCTTTGCCCTCCATAATTTATTGACGGTATCTGCCCGTCTGCCTGAATATACGGGGAAAAAGCCTATAGACCGAAAAATCCGCTAAAAGTGCAAGAAACGAAAAAATGCCGCTCTGAAATCTTGCAAAAATGCAAGACCTCTGAGCGGCGAAGCCAGCGGAAAGCATTTGCCCGCGCTGGTTTTATAAGGTATAATGGATAAAGAAAGTTTTCAGAAAAGAGGTGCGTCACATGGAGGGAGCCTATCTGCCCGGAAATATCCGGCAGCGGATGCAGGAGCTTATGAAGGAACATAAAATTACCCAGGCACAGCTGGCGACCCGCATCGGCAGCACCGAGAGCGCCATCAGCCGGTTTGTCAGCGGCAAGACCGATAAGATCAGCACAGAACATTTGCTCCGCATTGCGAAAGTGTTTGAAGTCTCCACAGATTTCCTGCTGGGGGAAGTCAACACGCCTGACCGGACAAACTTCGATATTGAAGAACTGGGCCTGTCGGTACAGGCAGCGCGGAATTTGTACACAGGAAAAGCCAATGCGGAGATCGTCAACCGTCTGCTGGAAAGCCCTCGCTTTGCAGAAGTCACCTACATGATCGAGCAATATTTTGACGATACGCTGGCCGCCGGTTTTGCCGGACAGAATCAGATGCTTGCCACCCTCAGCGCCATGCTGCGCCGGAATGTGAAAACGGATGCCGCTGTGCAGGCGGCCAGAGCTGTCAACAGACAGAAAGTCCCTGTATATCAGGCCGACCTGACGATGATACAGAACACATTTATGGCGGCGCTGCGGGAAGTGAAGAAAGAGATCGGCAACGATTTCACAGTGGCGCAGTCTTTGACCAAGGGCATCACCCAGCAGATGTTCTCCGAGTTGACAAAAGGCCAGGATGTCCAGGCACCGACCATCACGCCGGAAATGATTTCCGCCGCCGTCACCCAGAGCGCGGCAGGAATGGACGGCGTGCAAAAGGAAGCGTTGGACAAGTTTGGTCAGGCGCTGACGGATTTTCTCCAATCCACCTTAGACCACGCGCAGGAGAAGCAAAATGCCGACCCGGAGCAATGAGCAGCTGTGCAGGCTGGCGCAAGCAGGGGATACGGCTGCCCGTGACATTCTGCTGGAAAGTAATCTGGGATTCATCCGAAAAATCGCGTTGGAGCAATACCGAAGCATGGGGCTGGATGAAAATGATATTGGAATTGATTTAGATGATTTGGTGCAGGAGGGAAGTATCGGCCTGCTGAACGCGATCCCTTTGTTTGATGCCGGACGCGGCATGAAATTTCTAACCTATGCAGCACCAGCGATCCGAAACGCCATGACAGACTGCATCCGCGCCGCCCTCGCTCAATTTGAACAACGGATGGTGGATAAGAGAGACGGCCCCGGTTTCCAGAGGGTATATCTGGATGACGTTCTCTCAGATGATGAACGGATGCTGCGAATCGAAGCTATAGCCGACCCTCACACCAAAACCCCGGAACAGATCTACATTCAAAAAGAACAGCTAACAGAATTGTATGCGGCGCTGGACAAGCTGACTGCCAGAGAGCAGACCTATTTGCTGTACCGCTATGGGTTTACCGATGGAATCGAGCACCCGCTGATCGGTGCGGCGCTCCATTTCCATCTGAGCGAGAGCCGGACAAAGAAGGTGGAGGGCAAGGCGATGGACAGCCTGCGCGAAAAGCTGCCGTGGTGGTTCTGATATGATGGTAAGCAGCGGCTGACGGGGCTTTGATATACCTTTGTTTCGCAGATGACACGGCTGACAGACAGTGCATATCCGCACCGCCTGCCAGCCTTTTTCTGTCGCTTATGCTGCCCCGCAAGGGGCAACCTTTCCCGCCAGAACGCCGCAACTGTAGCCACACTTTCCGGGGTGTGCTACATTTCCGGCTGCCATCTGCTCCACAAAGGTATAACACACTAGACTTTCCTACGGAAAATCGTGTGCCACGAAACCGCCGGTTTCTTTGGATTCTTCCGGTCAAAGGGGAACGCTATCCCCTCTGAACACCCCAGACAAAGGAGAACGCTGTTCCCCTTTGGAATCTCCTTGCCAACAGGGCTTCCAAATGTCATGATGCCTTTCGGTTTCACAGGTCAAGCTATGCGACCTTTTTCACGGCTCCTTACTGCACAAATTTCATAGGATTTTATTTTCACTAAAGGAAGTGAAAGTGTCTTAAACTGATTCAATTTTTACCACCATTTTAATTTAGGTAGTTCTGCACCAGTCCAATAAGTTTGTCAATTTTGGGGTTAGTAGTAGAGTAATATACCTGCTTGCCGGACTTGTGCCTGCGCAGCAGTCGTTTTGCTCTCAGCAAACTGATTTGATGTGATACGGCAGAATTGGTCATGCCGGTCTGCTCGGCTAATTCACTGACACAATACTCATTTTGGGATAGCAGAAGGAGAAGTTTGACTCTGGTAGGATCGCCTAATATCTTGAAAAAGTCGGCTGTTTGCCGTAGGGTTGTTTCATTCGCAAAAGTAGCCATATTCAATCACCTGTTAAAATGGGCGCAGGCTTGTTTCATCCTGCGCCCTTGGCTTTGTTTACGGGTTCATTTATAGATTCTGCACACGCAGCGCACGGATTGCATTCAGAACAGCAAGAACCATAACACCAACGTCTGCGAAAACTGCAAGCCACATATTGGCAATGCCAATGGCAACCAAAATCAGGCAGGCAAGTTTAATAACGATGGAAAGCACTATGTTCTGATAAACGATGCGCAGACACTTGCGGGAAATTTTGACTGCCTTCGGGATCTGCAGCGGATCATCGTCCATCAGGACTACATCGGCAGCCTCAATGGCAGCATCGGAACCCATTGCGCCCATAGCAATACCAATATCCGCACGGCGCAGCACAGGAGCATCGTTGATGCCATCACCGACAAAGGCGACTTTGTCTTTGTCAGAGGACTTATGCTCCAGCAGTTCCTCTACCTTGGAAACTTTGTCAGCAGGCAGCAGCTCACTGTACACCTGGTCAATCCCCAAATCTGAGGCCACCTTATCAGCTACCTTTTTAGCGTCGCCGGTCAGCATGACTGTCTTGCGGACTCCAGCGGCCTTCAGCGCCCGGAGAGCTTCTTTACTGTGCGGTTTCTCAATGTCAGCAATGACGATATGCCCGGCATACTCCCCGTTAAGCGCCATATGGATAATGGTGCCGACACTGTGACAGGGAATTGGTTCGATTCCGAGACGATGCATCAGTTTATCGTTGCCTGCCGCTACTTCAACGCCGTCTACTTTCGCAATGACACCGTTGCCGCTGATCTCCTGAATGTCGCTGACACGGGAGCGGTCAATCTCCTTGCCGTATGCACGCTGAAGGCTCTTGCTGATGGGATGGCTGGAAGCGGACTCTGCCAGGGCGGCATACTCCACCAGTTTGGCATCCTCTATCTCGTTGTGATGGATGCCGTTTACTTCAAATACTCCTTGAGTCAGTGTGCCTGTCTTATCAAAGACAACCGTTTTGACCTGCGACAGCGTTTCCAAATAGTTGGAACCTTTCACCAGAACGCCGGCCCGGCTAGCGCCGCCAATACCGGCAAAGAAACTCAGAGGGATACTGATAACCAGCGCACAGGGACAGCTGGCAACCAGGAAGGTCAAGGCACGGTAAATCCATGTCTCCCATGCAGGAGCCAGTCCCATACCGAGCATCTGAACCAGCGGCGGAAGAATTGCCAGGGCCAGGGCCGCATAGCAGACTGCCGGGGTATAGATGCGGGCAAAACGGGAGATAAAGTCCTCGGATTTGGACTTGCGGGAGGAAGCATTCTCAACCAGATCAAGAATTTTGGAAACGGTGGATTCGCCGAATTCTTTGCTGGTCTTGATTTTCAGCACACCCGTCATGTTGATGCAGCCGCTGATGACCTCATCGCCGGTCTTGGCATCACGGGGCATTGACTCACCAGTCAGCGCAGCCGTGTTCAGCGTAGAAGTTCCCTCAACAATGACGCCATCGATGGGCACTTTCTCACCCGGCTGCACAACGATAATGCTGCCAATCTCCACTTCATCGGGATCGACCTTCTCCAATTTTCCATCACGTTCGATGTTCGCATAGTCGGGGCGGATGTCCATCAGGTCGCTGATGTTTCGTCGGCTGCGCCCCACGGCGTAACTCTGGAACCACTCACCGACCTGGTAGAACAGCATGACGGCGATCACTTCCAGATACTCACCATTTTCATAGATTGCCAGTGCAAGCGCGCCCAGGGTAGCGACAGCCATCAGGAAGTTTTCATCAAACACCTGACGGTTCAGGATGCCTTTGAAGGCTTTTTTCAGAATATCGTAACCGATAATCAGGTAGTCGACCAGATGAAGCGCCAAACGAACCCAGCGCCCAGCTGCGCCCAGTTGGTCAAATGCCTCTGCGCCCAAAAGCTGTAAGCCCAGCAGAAGCACGGTTGCAATCAAGATGCGCCACAGCATGACCTTTTGCTTTTTGGTCATGCCGCTATTTTTTCCCTGTCCGATGCACAGAAGGATGATAGATAAAATCGTTACAACGACCAGAAGGCCGCTTTCGATCATTTCCTGCATGATAGCACTCCTTTCAATAATTGCTCAAATGTTTATTTGTTTCTGGTGAAAAAAGCGCCTGAAAAACCGCGTACAGTCCAGGCGCTTTTTTCGCGGTATCCGATGATCAGAGGGCAATCTCGCAGTCGGGTTCTACCTTCTTGCAGGCCTTCAGCACATTCTGCATAACTGCGCCGGGTTCCTGCCCCTCGTCAAATTCCACGATCATCTTCTGCGTCATAAAATTCACGGTAGCGGCGGCCACACCAGCAGTCTTGCGGGCAGCATCTTCCATCAGATTTGCGCAGTTTGCGCAGTCAACTTCAATTTTGTAAGTCTTCTTCATAAGAAAAATCTCCTTTTGAAAATGATTTTTAACAATTAAGTGGTTGTTTAATCGTCATGACTGTAGTATAATTCACGCAGACACCAAAGTCAATATATCCAGTGTAGCCACTGCCAAACAGGCGAAAGAAATTACCAAATGAGCGAAAAAGGAGAAATGAGCGTGAAAAATAAGATATTACCCCATGAACATGATGCTTCACATGATCTTGCGAATTTAGAGACAGCACTGTTTCAGGTAAGCCGGTTTGAAACCGTAGCAGATATTTTCAAGCAACTTAGCGATACCACACGGATACGCATTTTCTGGCTTTTGTGCCACACAGAGCAATGTGTTATTAACATTTCTGCCCTGCTGGATATGTCCAGTCCTGCCGTCTCCCACCATTTGCGTGCGCTCCGAAGCTGTGATCTGATCGTGAGCCGCAGAGAGGGCAAGGAAGTCTATTATAAGGCCGCAGACAATAGTCAGGCCCGGCTGCTGCATAAAACTATCGAACAGGTCATGGCGATTGCCTGTCCGGAATAAAGGGGGAAACTGAGGTGAAACAGAAGCAAAAAGAAATTTTGAAGGCTGTCCATCGTGAAACAGGGGAGCCACATGGGGAAATGACAGAGCTATATCCCGGTATTGGGATCACATTTTTTTCCGTATCCGGTCAAGACAGTTTTCGATTCTGCCATGAGCCATTGGCTCATGTGATGGAGATCAACTATTGTATATCAGGTAAGATCGGATGGAATATGTATGGTGGGAACCAGATTTATCTTGGGTCAGGTGATTTTTCGCTGAATACAATGGATACGTGCGTTAATTCCATTGTCACTCTTCCAAACGGTTCCTGTGAAGGTATCGTGATTTGCATTGATCTGGAACAGCTGACTGATGCGCCGCCAATGCCTTTAGCAGGTTCTTCTGTCACAGGGGAACTGTTGCTCGAAAAATATTGTAAAGGCGGAACATGTACGGTGCTGGCAGGAAACGAAATTGTCCAGCAAATCTTTCAGGCACTTTATCAATCGCCGGAAGAAACGCGGACAGCATGGCAAAAAGTTAAAGTTCTGGAGCTTCTGCTCGTATTAAGCGGCATGGAAGTCAGCCGTGAAAAACACCTGACAGAGTACCGTTCAGAGCAGGTGGAGATCATCCGTCAGGTACATGACCAGCTGATTGAAAATCTTGAACAGCGGTGCTCCATCGAATCCCTGTCAAAACAGTATCTGATGAATCCAACTACCTTAAAAAATATGTTTAAGGAAATCTATGGGACATCGATTGCTGCACATATTCGTGAACACCGTATGGAAGCCGCTGCGCAGCTTCTCCAGTCCACCGATTTGAGCGTGGCAGATGTTGCCAGAAAAGTAGGGTACGATAGTCAAAGCCGTTTTTCAGACACCTTCAAGCGTCATTTTGGCGTATTGCCAAAAGAGTATCGGAAAAATCTCAGAAAATGACCATACATCGGTATGAGAGTTAGCGAAAATGAAAAGGGATAAACTCCATAAAAAAGCTGTACCGCCGAGAATCTGTGGTACAGCCTTTTAAAAAGTTTAGATTTTTTGTTGTATTTATATGCTATATAAGATTGTAAAATTTCAGTGCTTCCCTAATTGCGCTCTCTTTTTCTGGCGGACACTGCGGCACTTTGGCATCTTCCTTTTTCGACAAATTATAGTTCTGCCCAACCTCCAACCCGCATTTGCGTTTTATCTGTGAGATGTACAGGGAAGATACCTTCAAGCCAGAATGCTCCAGCACATACGCCTTGATCTGCTCATAAGTCGCGCCCTTCTGGAAACCGGACATATCCATATCCTCCAGTGAGAACTCCACCCGCACTTTCTTCGAGTCGATTTCTCCCTTGGAAAGCAAAACAACCGTCTCCACATGCTTGGTGCGGGGGAACAGGTCTACAGGATGCACTTCACCGGGGAGATAGCCGTGTTCTGCCAGATAGCGCGTATCGCGCGCAGCCGTAGCGGGGTTGCAGCTGATCATAACAATCGTGCGCGGAGCCATATCGCAAATCGCGTCCAGTGTATTCTGGTCGCAGCCCTTACGGGGCGGGTCAACCAGAACAACATCCGGGTGCAAGCCTTCAGCCGAAAGCTGCTGTGCAGCCTGACCGGCATCGGCGCAAAGGAAACGGCAGCGCTGTGCAATTTCGGCACCCATGCGGGCAGCATTTTCATTTGCTGCGGAAATTGCTTCCGGAACAATCTCTACACCGACCAGTTCTTTGCACTGGTCCACCATGGAAAGACCGATGGTTCCCATGCCGCAATACAGATCCAGCACCAAATCAGAAGGCTTGAGCTGAGCCATTTGTGCAGCGGTTTGATAGAGCATTTCAGCCGCCGGGGTGTTTACCTGATAAAAAGACATGGGACCCAGCTGGATAGGAACATTACACAGAGTATCCTCGATATAACCGGGACCGTACAGGACTTTATTTTCCTGACCCAGAATTACATTGGTGTTTTTGGTATTGATGTTCCACAGAATCGTCTTGATATCCGGGAATTTTGCAAGCAGCTCTGCCATCAACGGCTTCAGGTTCGGTACCTTTTTGCTGGCACCAACCAGGCACAGCAGAATCTGTCCGCTGTGTGCGCCCTGGCGCAGGAAGATATGGCGAATCAAACCGGTATGGATGGTTTCATCGTAAGGCGGGATGGAGAAGCGATCAAAGGCTTCGCACAGGAAAGCAGCAATCTGGTTAAAGACAGCCGGCTGGAGTTTACAGTCGTCACAGGAGACGATGCGATGTGTGCGATTAGCGTAAAAACCGGTGCAGCATTTTCCGTCTTTGTCTTTGCCAACCGGGAACTGTGCTTTATTACGGTAGCGATCTACCTGCGGGGAGGGCAGTGTATCAGAAATCGACAGTGTCAGACCGCCCAATCGAGAAAAAGCACTTTCCACAAAATCTTTTTTTGCAGCCAGTTCAGCCTCATAAGACAGATGACGGAAGCAGCATCCGCCACAAGGAGCTGCAACAGAGCAATCCACGTTAATACGGTCTGCGGCAGGATTATCCAGACTTTCTACGATGCCGAAAGCATAGCTCTTGCAGTCTTTTACAATACGCGCATGGATTTCATCGCCGGGTACTGTAGCCGGGACGAAAATTGCCTGATTTTCATAGCGGCCCACGCCGTTGCCATCGCTGGAAAGACCGTGGATTGTCAAAGGAATAATATCGTTCTTTTTAACGGACATAATTTCTCCTATATGATTATGCAGCGTTCGTGTCTGCAGGGTCTGTTGATGCGGAATTTTCGGACGATTCAGCAGTTTCGTCGGAAGCATGCTGCGCATCGGTGCGCAGCTGATACGGAATCCAAAAAGATCCTGTTTCGTCCGATGCAAAGTGCAGGGTATCTACGATAGATTCATGCTGCATCAGAGCTTGTGTCAGCTGAGCGACGGTATCACTGATATACTTGGTGTCGTAATATACCATGATGCTACAGCCCAGATCAGCAGCTTGTTCTACTTCCTCAATATGGTTCATAAAAGCAGCATAGGACACATCCTGCCATTCATGTTCCTTTACCCAGTCAACTGCCTTTTCCAAGTCATGGAAATTACCGCACAAAATCATTTCCGGGGCAGTGGTGCAATCAGTCCAGCTGGTAGGGGTTTCAGGCAGGATCACATCGCCTTCATCCGGTTCCGGTTTCAGCATGGGTGGGAAACAGTTTTGGACATACACACCGTGATGCTCACATTCCTCTAATGTATCAGAGAAAAGCGGATGTTCCGGCAAATCAAAAGCAATCAAATAGTCCAGCAACAGGTTTTCGTTGCGATCCGTGATGTTCTGCTCTCTGAAAGCGCGTGCCATTTCTTCGCCAGCCAGTTCGCTGGCATATTCCAGACGGGAACCAACAAAATACGCTTTGTCATAGCTTGCCAGATAATCTTTACCGGGATAATTGCCCACAAAGATTACCGAAGCCTGATGCTGCTTGGCGCAGGTAAATAAATCATTGTTTTCCGGCGCAGTATCTGCTCCCACAATGACAAAAGATGCGCCATCTGTAATTGCCTGAATGGCTTCGCCCTGCCAATCCTCGACGACAGCTGCATGAGCCGGAATGCCTTGATCGGTCAATTTCTGTGCAACGTCATCATAGTTCAAGGCATAGGATGCAAGGTCTGTATAGAAAAGTGCAACCTTTGCGGTGTTGTCCGTGACCGAAAGGGCCAGCCACTGCTGCAGAATCCAAAACGCCAGCAATAATAAACAGAATGAAAAGAGAATGCGTTGGATTACCTTTTTCATTTTTGCTCACCCTCCGGCGGAGCGGTCGGATCAGTTTCGGCATCTGCGTGCGCAAAGGCTGCTACATATTTGCTTGGCGGCATACCGACAGCCTTTTTGAATACACGGGAAAAATAGAACTGATCGAAGAAACCAACCGAGACGGCAACTTCTGCGATAGAAAGCGTTGAGTTGCGCAGCAAATTGCAGGCTTCGTTGATACGGTATTCGGTCAGGTAGTCAATGGGGCTTTTACCGACATTGCTCATAAAGACACGATACAGATGGCTGCGGGATACGCCAACGCTCTTGGCAACATCATTGATGGAAATATCGTGAGAGTAATGGAACTGAATGTACTTGATGGCATTCAGCACATACTGGCTTGCCGAGCTGGTAGCGTGAGGTTCACTGTCACGGGTTTCCTTCATCAGTTCTGCGATGAACAGATACAGATAGCCAACCATGGCGGCTTCGTCCTGCGGCTCTAATCCGCGCGCCTTGTAAATGTTCAAAATCGCTTCTTTCAGAGCAGAACCGTTTTTGGCGTGATGAATGGGTGCTAAATCCGTAAACGGAAGCTGTGTGGTCAATTTATTGGCACAAGCACCGTTAAAGCCGACCCAGCAGTATTCCCAGGGGTCCTCTGCGTCAGCGGTGTATACGATCAGCTGGCTGGGTTTGATCAAAAACAAATCGCCTGCCTGCAGGTTCCACTGCTCACCATTTACCTTGAAAGTGCCCTTGCCAGACAGAACAAGGTGAATCAAATAGTGGTCACGAATACCGGGACCCCAAGTATGCGCAGAAACACACTTTTCTACGCCGCAATTAAAAATAGACAACTCAACATTGTCTGTGTAATTTTGTTTGAACGCTTGTTTGTATACTTCAGACATGATATTACATCCTCTCCCAATCAGGTTACTAGACTAGTATAGCAATAAAGTCAACAAAAGTACATATCTAATTGAAGGAAATATGATTGCATTTCAAGCAAAAATGTTATAATATGAAACTATATCTATGTAAAAAGCAGTCGATAGACACAAATAGTGGTATTGTAAAGGCAGGAGGGCGATTTGAATGGCTTCCAGCAGAGATCTTTTACAAAATATCCAGCAAGGTGATTTAGACAAAACGCTAGTACATTTATATGGAAAAGCGGCACTGCAGCGGCAAAGAAAGCGATATGCAGATGCGCTGCGCCAATTTGGCCGCTATTTCGGTGCAGCACAAGATGTGCGGATTTATTCTGTACCGGGGCGTACAGAGTTGTGCGGCAATCATACCGATCATCAAATGGGGATTGGTCTGGCTGCTGCGGTCGAGCGCGATATAATCGCTGTGGCAGCAGCACGAAACAACGAGGTGGTTCGTGTAAAATCCTACGGCTTTGATAAGCTGGATATTGTGGATTTGCGATTGAAAGACCGACAGAGCGCAGAACACACCCATTCTGCCAGCTTGATCCGTGGAATTGGCTGCACGATAGAGCAGCGCAGCGGAAAGATTGGCGGATTTGACGCGTATACCACCAGCGATGTACTGCGTGGGTCAGGGCTGTCCAGCTCGGCTGCCTTTGAAACCATGATGGGGACGATTTGGAACGATTTGTACAACGAAATGCGCTTTTCGCCTTTGGAAATCGCACAAATCGGTCAGTATGCGGAAAATTCCTATTTTGGAAAGCCGAGCGGCGTACTGGACCCATTAACCTGCGCTACAGGCGGTATCATTTGCGTAGATATGGAAAGGGAAGGCGCACCGACCATTTCCAAAATCAAACATCCGGAGTTTGCACAGGATATTGTTTTGTGCATCACAGATACCGGCGGAAGCCATAGTGAGCTGACAGAAGAATTTTCGCAGGTCCGGGATGAAATGGAATCTGTGGCGAAGGTACTGGGTTGCAAAAAACTGCGGCAAGCCAGCGAAAAGGATTTGTGGGCACAACTGCCGCAGATCCGAAAAGTATGTGGGGACAGAGCTGCCCTGCGTGCGCTGCATTTTTATCAGGAGTGCCGCCGGTCCGAACAGGCATATCGGGATTTATCTGCCGGAGATGTAGCATCTTTTTTGCGGCGTATTCAGGAAAGCGAACACTCGATTTGTCAGTATAATCAGAATACATTCTGCCATACGACGGAGCAGCCTATCTCGCTGGCACTGGCGGTATCGCAAAGCGTGCTGCAGGGACGTGGTGCCTACCGGATGCAGGGAAGTGGATTTGCTGGGACAATTCAAGCATTTGTGCCGAAGGATCTTTTGCCCCAATACATCCAAAGAATGGAAGCTGTGTTTGTTCCCGGCTGCTGCGATGTAATGCGTGTACGGGAAAACGGCGCCATGCGTGTAGCATGAAAGCGCAATAAAGCAAAGAAAAAGCCTGACTCGATTGGTTTCGAGTCAGGCTTTTTGGTTTCAGTCAGAGATTACTCTTTGCCGTTCCAGCAGTAAGTGCAGAGCTTGCAGGGTTCCAGACCGACGGATTCGATCAGGTCATCCAGACGGTGATAGCGCAGCGTGGTAAAGCCCAGCTGGCTGCGAATGCCTTCCAGCATAGCGTCGTAATTCTTGCTGTCGGGATTTGCATAGTCAAACAGAACTTCCTGCTCGGGATCTTTACCCTCGCGCTCCAGAATGACACGGCGGGAAATCAAATCCAGCGGAGAGGTAGAACGAGAGAAGTTCAGATACTTGCAGCCAAACATGATCGGCGGGCAGGCGGGACGTGCATGAACTTCCTTTGCGTTGCTCTGGTACAGGAAATCAGCGGTTTCACGCAGCTGTGTGCCACGCACGATGGAGTCATCGATCAGCAGCAGACGCTTGTTGTCGATCAGCTGAGAAACAGGGATCAGCTTCATACGGGCAATCATGTTGCGCTGTTCCTGGCTGGTCGGCATAAAGGAACGAGGCCAAGTGGGCGTGTACTTGATAAACGGGCGAGTGAAAGGAATATGCTTTTCGTTTGCATAGCCGATTGCGTGGGGGACACCGGAATCCGGCACACCAGCAACGCTGTCAACCGTAACATCGTCACGTTTTGCCAGCAGACGACCGCAGTTGTAGCGCATCTGCTCTACGTTTACACCTTCGTAAGTAGAAGTGGGGTAACCGTAGTAAGACCACAGGAAGGTGCAAATCTTCATTTCTTTGCGGGCAGGAGAAACGATCTCGTACTTGTCCGGGGTCATAAAGATGATTTCAGCAGGTCCCAGTTCCTTGCACTGGGTGTATCCCAGATTCAGGAATGCAAAGCTCTCGAAAGAAACGCAGTAAGCGCCTTCTTTTTTGCCCATGATAATGGGGGTACGACCCATGCGGTCGCGTGCTGCATAAATACCCTTGTCAGTCAGCAGCAAAATGGACATGGAGCCCTGAATCTTTTCCTGTGCGTACAGCAGACCTTCGACAAAGCTGTCTTTCTGATCAATCAGAGCTGCAACGATTTCAGTAGGATTGATTTGTTTGCCGCTCATTTCCAAAAAGTGAGCGTGACCTTCCCGGAAGAACTCGTTGACCAGCTCGTCTGTGTTGGTAATGCGACCAACCGTAGTAATCGCATAGCTGCCCAGACGGGAGTTGACCAGCAGGGGCTGCGGTTCAAAGTCAGAAATGCAGCCGATGCCCAGATGACCATGCAGGTCCTCTACATCTCGCTCAAATTTTGTACGGAAAGGGGAGTTTTGAATATTGTGAATTGCGCGGTGAAAACCGTCCTCATCGTAAACTGCCAGACCGCCGCGCTTCGTACCTAAATGGGAGTGATAGTCTGTGCCGAAGAACAAATCCATCACACAATCTTTTTGAGATGCAACACCATAAAATCCGCCCATAAAAACCTCCTTGTCGGAGCGTTGAATCATACAACCCCATGATAGTCTCTGTCAGTCCATTCGTCAATCTTTCTGAAAAAAGACAGACTTTTGTTTCGGGCAAAGTAACAAAATATAAGCGCTGAAAGGTATAAATATGTTCTTTTTGTCGGTTGAAAAAGTGAGATATACGGAAATGAAAAGCAGAAAAAGTTGAAAAGTGAACAGGACGGAATCAAAAGCGAGAAGTTAAGCGGAAATCGGAAAAACAAGCAGACCGGAATAGACAGTACAGAGGGCAAATCGATTGCTTGACATTGCTCCTAAAACGTGTTTACTATAATAAAATATAATGGATTCTTTATGGGAGTTATAAGAAGTAAAAGTCGAATGGAATCATTTTGCGCAAGGACCCACTGTTTTTTTGGCGAAAAGGGTTCTCTTGAATTTGGATACAACGGACAGGATAGGGAGGATGTATGGTTGCTTTAATACCTGTTGCAATTTTAAGCTGTGCCAGTATTGCAATGGCAGATTATTTGAAAAAGAGCGGTGCAATCACATATTTGATTTTGTTGATGGCATCTTTGAATGTTTTGTATCTTGCGGCGCTGGTAGATATGATTCGACCGGCAGCAGCGTTGATATTTGTTTTGCTCCTAGGCTTCAGCATCTTTTATTTTTTGAAAAAAGGCAAAAAGAAAACGCTCGAAGCCGTGAAAAAGAACGTCGATATTTACATGGCGTTAAACTGGATTTCCAGCATATTGTTCGCAGTAACTTTTACCCTGCAGCAGCCCAGACTGTATTACTGGGATGAACTGGTATTTTGGGGGCCATCGGCAAAATACCTGAAGCTGACACATCATCTGCATACGGTAGGAATCAATCCGTATCAAAAATATAGTAATTATCCTGCAGGCAATGCAGTGATCCATTACTTTTTCAGCTTTTTCACATCGGAATTTGTGGAGCATATTTTGCTGCTTTCCTACGCACTGGTTTATTTTGCAGTATTCAGCATGATTGCTCGTGTGATTTATGAAAAAACAAAAAATCATATGGCTGCAATCGCCAGCTACTTTGTGCTGTTTTTGACACCCTTTATGTCCAGGACCCATGCACCTTTGCCGGATTACAGCAGTTTGTCCTACGCTTACGGAACAGCAATGGCCGATTTTAACATTGCCGTACTTTTTGCGGCGGTGATCGGTCTGTATCTGGCGGATCGAAAAAAGCCTTGGTTCTTGCTGCCGCTGGTGTATCTGGCGACCATTAAGCGCGCAGGTATCTTTTTCGTTTTGCTGGCGGTATGCGTGATTGTATGCTTCGAATTCTTCTCCGCCGGTAAAATACCGGAAAAAATCAAGAAGGGCTGTGTTGCGCTGCTGACACTATTGCTGATTCCGTTGGCGTGTGTCGGTATCTTTGGCCTTTCGCTGCGCACAAATTTACAGCCGCAGGAATCACTGCTTTCCGACAGTGCGCAGGAAACAGAGCTGCAAAGCGAATTGCCGGATACACTGGAAGAGAAGAATACCGATACACCGCTTTGTATTGTATTCCCGCATTTGGGCAACGACAAGTACCATAAAGCACTGTGGGATATGACGGATCATTTCCAGCATAACCATGAAACGATTTTCGGCAGGGATGCAGTTTTGATTGCAGGTTTGCTTCTGTTGGGGCTGCTGGCTGCAAAAGGAGCAAAGCGCGAAAATCGGCTGGGCGTTTTGGCAGTCAATATCGGATTGACGGCGGGCTGCTTTGTTTACAGCCGTATCGTGGCATATCAGATTCATCTGTGGAGCGGCGAAATGGTGGAATACCCGCGCTATATGCAAAGCTATTACTTCGCTTGGATGATGACTGTTTTTGTTCTTGTAATGGCGGCACCCCATACAAAAGCACTGGTGAAACAAATTGTATTGTGCGGAATCCTTGTGGTTACCATGGGCAGCATTGCAAAGGCTGGTTTGACGTATACTGCTTTGGATGCACCGCAAAATGCATATGCAGATGCGCTGCGTATCGAGCAGACGTTGAAACCAATCAAAGAAGTTCTGGATGAAGACGATTCGGTGTATCTGGTTTATAAAGATTTGGATGAGCTGACCTTTATTCGGCATCAGTACAATTTCCTGCCCAACAATGTAAGTGTTGATGAAAAGCAGATCGGGTTGGATTTTTCCATTGGTTTCCGGGAAGAAATCGATGAAAACAGTGAGCTGCAGCACTATAATATAGCAGCACCATACTACTTTGAAGAGGTGATGCACGCGGGTTTTGATTACGTTTATGTGGTCGAGGCAGATAAGGAGTTTAAGGACTCGTATGGCTCGCTTTTCTCGGATGGTCTAACGGATGGAAAACTGTATAAGGTGACTTATGAGGACGTTCCTATGCAGGAGGTAACAGAATGCACGAAAAAGTGAGAACCTTTTGGAACAGCTGGCAGGAAAAGCCGGAAAAAATGCTGATGCGATTTTATGTTGCAGCATTGGCGGTAATGGTTCTGTTTCATCTGCTGATGGGAGCAGGTCAGTTGATTGCCTACCAGATCGGTATATATGAAAAACGCACGCTGCAGATTCAGGATTTTGAGCCGGTAGGCGTTGAAGTTGTGGACGATGAAACAATCATTACGCAGACAGACGATTCTCAGCTGATTTTCAATGGAAACGTAAAGAACATTAAAATCAAATGCGAATTCTTGCAGAATCCCGGTGAGTTTGTATCTTTTTATAATAAAACGGCAGATGGGGCGTTTGGCATACAGAAAATGATGTATGCCAAGATGAAAGATGGATATTATGAATTTAACTATCCCTTTGGAACGCGTCAGGTTCGCATCGATTTGGGCGTTGTGCCGTCGGTAATGATAAAAGTTTCGGATATTCAGTTAAATCATCAGAGTGCCGCCCAAATGATGGGCTATTCCAATGGGGAACTGTTTTACCTGTTTACAGTTCCGCTGGTGGTGTTCTTAGTGTTGGATACAGCGGGGAAACTGTATGACAAAGCAAAACAAAAGAAGAAAAAGCAGAAGTAATCAGAATAAATAGAACATAAAAAGCCGAGCTGAATTTTCAGCTCGGCTTTTATTTTGGAAATTTAGGCGATGTATGGATAATGAAAGATACTCCCAAAAAATATTGGATATAGGGCGCTGTAGAAAACAAAAAGACCGAAACACGATGTGTTTCAGTCTTTTGGAGCTACTGATCCGATTCGAACGGACGACCTGCTCATTACGAGTGAGCTGCTCTACCGGCTGAGCCACAGTAGCACTTCAACAGCAGTTGTAATTATAGCGGGTTTGAATCCGTTTGTCAATGCGTAAAATGCAGATTGTGAAAATATTAGTCCAGAGAAAAATCCTCTGCAGAAAAAGTGGGGAGTTTTGGCTGCCGTTTTGGGATACGCGCTAACGGATCATATTGATACCGTCGGCAATGATAGTTGGGAGAAATGACGCCGCTTTTTTCGCAAAGAATCATGCGATGATCGACCGTGTATTGCCCGTGTGTGCAATATGCACAGGCAGGAGAAATTGTTGTGCCGGGTTTGCCGGATTTTCTTCCAAACAGAGACATAAGTTTATCCTTTCTCACGGGTGATTAGATTTTGGAATGGGATTGCCGCCAATCGGGCAGTTTAGACAGCAGCGCTGCGAGCCGACACAGTAGGAAAAACAGCAGGATGCCATAGAGCGGGGAAACGCGGTTTCGCAATAAAATATCGGGTGCAAGGCTGTTATATACATCTGTGACAGGCAGATGGCGAAGCATAAACCGGGTAAAAAGCATAGAAAACACCATATGAAGCGGGCGCAGCAGAAAAAACGGTTTCAGGGAAATTTCTTTCGGAAGCAAAGCGCGAAGCTGAATCCATGCGGAAAGCCCTAGCAGGCTGATGATACAGCAGCAAAGATAAATCCCATTCGGCGCAATTTGCGCAGCGTATAAGCAGCCGGAACTGATTTCCATGCAGAACGATACCAGATTGCAAAAGGGCTGTGGCAAATAGTGGGAAAGGCAGGCGGAGAGAAAACCAAAAAATAGAATACATCCACAGAGCTTTACATAAGCCGTTGTTGCGTTGGAAATTGCGTCAGGAAAAGAAGGTGCGGTGGCATTGGGAACTGCCGATGCAGAAGCAACAGAGTCAGTTCGCTCGGTATGGTGAAAGAAGCGATAAAGCAAACCGCAGCCCAGACACGCGAAAACCTGAGAAAAATACAAAATCCACCCCAGCTGACGATTGTGGAAGAAACCACCTACCGTAACTACCACAAAGGCGGGTCCAGGGCAAAGACAGATTGGCAGCAAAGCGGTACATTCCTGTGCAGACAATGCGCGACTGATATATAGGTTTCGGAGTGTCACTGCGGCGGGTGCAAAACCGCCCGTGTATCCCATCAAAAGCGGGCTGCCGGCACTGGGATTGCAAATTCCCACAAGCTTTGCCGGCAGACAGAAAAAACGTCCCAAATATTGGTGCGTGTTACAAACAAGCAGAAGATTCGACAAGATCAAAAAGGGAAACAGCGATGTAAGCAGCGGTCCGGTACAGAGTGTCAGGTTTTTTTTGATGGCATCTCTGACCAGCTCTGGCTCGTTAAACAGAAAAAATACAGATAGCAGAAATAGAAATGCAATACCAATGCGGAGAAGATCGCGCCGAGAAATCATAACAGACACCTCCTGCCAAATATATATAGGAGAGAAGCGCAGTTATGCCTTTTACAGAATAACGAAGGGGGCAAGGTCGTGGCGAAAGAGAAAACGAAGCGAGATCCCAAAAGCTGGCTCTTGCAGATACCGCACAGTTTCTATCAAAAAGAGGCAATGTATTGGAGCGGGAATTCGATGGAGCTGGAAAATTTCAGACGCGTGGTTCTGCTGGAAGAAGACAAACTGTGCGTAGAAACAGGTAGCGGATATGTAACCGTATCGGGGGAAAACTTGACGGCAACAGCACTGGAAAAGAGCCGTGTCTTATTAAAAGGCAAGTTTCATCAGGTTTCTTTTTCGTATTTTGAAAGGTGACAAAGGCAGGCAATATGATGAAATGGGCATGGGTACAGTGCAGCGTTAAAAATGTGGATCTGCAGGACTTCATACAGGAATTGACACAGTTGAATGTGGACCCGCGCGGGCTGCAGCGGGAAAATAAGGAAATTCAATTCACTTGTCGAGCCAATCAATACCGAAAAGTTACACAGGCTGCGAGAAAGTACGGCGGAATCAGTAGGGTTTTGCAGCGAAAAGGAATTTATTTCTTGCTGAAAAAGGGCTTGAAGCGAAAAGGCATTTGGTTGGGCATTGCGTGTTTCGAAGTGTGTTTGCTCGTCAGTCAACAATACATTTGGCACGTTCGGTTCCCCAATATGGACTCCGTGCAGAAAAAACGAGCAGAAACCGTTTTACGGCAGGTAGGTATTTATGAAGGTGTACGATCCACAGAAGAGTTGTTGTCGTTGGGAGAGACAGAGCTGGTCCGAAAACAAATCGGCTTCGGCTGGGCAAGTTTGAACTTTGAAAAAGGTCGCCTATTGGTAGAAACAGCCCCGGCGGAACCTATACCGCCTATTTTTACAGCGCGGGATACGGATATTATCGCAAAAACAGCAGGGGAGATTGTGTCAGTATCTGTTGAAGCCGGAACAGCAATGGTAAAATCCGGTGACGTGGTCATGCCGGGGAACATTCTGATTGCAAGGGATAAACTTGACCGAGAAGGTAAACCGGTTCCAGGTCAGGCGGCGGGACGTGTGGTGGCGAGTTTTGTATGGGAAACGGAATATGACCAGCCGCTGCAATATGACATACAGCGTCCCTGCCTGAAAATGCAGACCAGCCACAGCCTGCAAATCGGAAATCAGCACTTTGGGAAAAAAGAAGATGAGCAAGCAAATGCAGTTGTGCGGCATTACCCGTTTATGTTGGGAGAATTGCCGTTACCCGGTACATGGACAGAAGAAAATGTACTTTTGATGGAAAATAGTACCGGAATGTTTACCGAAACGCTGGCAAAAGCAAAGGCGAAAAAACACTGTCAGGACGAGATGTATGCGCAGTGGGGAGATGCAAAAATCATAGCAGAACAAGAATCTTTCTCGATGGAAAATGAAATTTTACACTATAAATACCGTGCAAAAATCGAGGCTGATATATGCGTGAAATAGTTGCCGACAACAAATACTAGATTTTGTGTAAAATATACAGTTTCTTTTACGAAAATTTGTGATACAATAAGATAGACCAATCAATGGAGGATAGCTATGACAGAACGTAAAATTGAACTGAACAGCTTGGAGATTGCGGCATCTGTTTTTGGAAGAGCGGATCGGAATATTCGTTTGCTGGAGAAGGAATTTGACGTTACAGCAGTTTGCCGCGGCACGGTGCTGAAACTTTCCGGCGAGCCGGAAAATGTTGCGTATGCAGCGCGTGCGATCGATGGCATGATCCTTCTTTTGGAGAACCATACACCACTGGAGGAACAAACCGTCAGTTACTGCATCGGTCTGGCACGGGAAGGTGCCGAGAAACGAGTGCGGGAGCTGACCGAGGATTTTGTTGCAGTCACGGCGAAAGGTCGACCGATTCGTCCCAAAACGCTGGGCCAGAAAGCATACTTGCAGGCAATCAGCAAAAACGCTGTCACGTTCGGCGTAGGCCCGGCGGGTACCGGCAAAACCTATTTGGCGGTAGCAATGGCGGTAAAGGCACTGAAAAGCAAGGATGTGGAGCGCATCATCCTGACGCGCCCCGCCGTAGAAGCTGGCGAAAAGCTGGGTTTTCTGCCCGGTGATCTGCAGCAAAAGGTAGACCCCTATCTGCGCCCGTTGTACGATGGGCTGTTTGATATGCTGGGTGCAGAAGTGTTTGAGCGTCTGGTGGAAAAACAGGTGATCGAAGTGGCGCCGCTGGCTTATATGCGCGGCCGCACACTGGATGATTCCTTTATTATTTTGGACGAGGCACAAAATACCACGCCGGAACAGATGAAAATGTTCCTGACGCGTATGGGCAACGGCTCTCGTGTGGTAGTAACCGGCGATGTGACCCAGATCGATCTGCCGCACAAAATGCGCAGCGGTCTGGTGGATGCACTGGAAGTTTTGCAGGATGTGGAAGGAATCGCACAGATTCGTTTCTCCGAAAAGGATGTTGTAAGGCACCGACTGGTGCAGGAAATTGTGAAGGCTTATGAGCGCGCTGAAGAAAACCGCGCGGAACAGGAAGATGAGGTAAAAAAAGATGTCGAATAAGGTTATGATCACCAATGATCAGAAAACAGTAAAAGTGCCGGCTGGTCTGCGAATTTTGATTCGCCGTGCCTGCAATGCCGTTTTGGAGCACGAAAAGTTTGAAGACCCTGCTGAAATCAGCGTCACCTTTGTGGACAACGCAAAGATCGCAGAGCTGAACAACGAGTATCGCAACAAGCCGATGCCCACCGATGTGCTGAGCTTCCCTCTGGGCGAAAACGGTGTTTATGATGTGGATGAGAGCAACGGCTGCAAGATGCTGGGCGATATCGTTATCAGCATGGAGCGCGCAATGGAGCAGGCAGAGCTGTACGGCCATCCGCTGCAGCGTGAGGTTGCATTCCTGACGGTGCATTCTATGCTGCACCTGCTGGGCTATGACCACGAAAACGGCGGTATGGAAGCGGTTCGTATGCGTGAAAAGGAAGAAGCTGTTCTGACGCAGCTGGGATTGTCCCGCACGATCACTTACGGTGCAGAAGCAGAAGAATAAAAAAACAGAGGTATATTGTGGAAAAGAACAATCTGAATCAGTATGATACTTCCTCGGTTTTTGTTGCGGTGGTGGGTCGCCCCAACGTGGGTAAATCCAGCCTGACCAATTTGCTGGTGGGTGAAAAGGTGGCAATCGTCACTTCCAAGCCGCAGACAACCCGTACCCGCATTACCGGTGTTATTACCAGAGGTCCGATTCAGTATGTGCTGATGGATACCCCCGGTGTGCATCGTGCTCGTACAAAGCTGGGTAAGCGCATGGATAAAACCTCTACGGATGCGGTGTCTGACGTGGATGTGACCATGATGCTGTTTGAGCCGTACGGCGCCCTGAACGAAGCAGAACAGGAGCTGATTTCTGCCATTCGCGGTCCTGCGATTGCGGTCATCAACAAGCTGGATCTGGTGAAAAATCCGGAAGATCTGGAAGCACGTCGTCAGGAGCTGGAGGCACTGGGCCGCTTTAAGAACGTCTATGCCATCAGCGTGCGCGAAAACAAGGATTGCGAAGCACTGTTCCAGGTTTTGGGAGAATACGCACAGAAGGGCCCCCACTATTTCGATGAGGACTCCTATACAGATATGCCGGAAAAAGAGCTGGTCGCAGAGATGATTCGTGAAAAGGCTCTGCTGTTCATGCGTGATGAAATCCCGCACGGTCTGGCTGTTGTTGTCGAGCGTTTCAAGGAACGCCCGAATCAGGATATTATTGATATTGACGTAAACATTTACTGTGAGCGTGAAAGCCATAAGGGGATGGTCATTGGCAAGGGCGGCAGTATGCTGAAAAAGATTGCCAGCGCAGCACGTTTGGACTGTGAGGACTTTCTAGGCTGCCGTGTCAATCTGCAGTGCTGGGTCAAGGTCAAGGCAGACTGGCGTGACAACGAGTACCTGTTAAACAGCTTTGGATTTAAGCAGGACAAGAAAAAAGGCTGATTAGGAAGGGTAGTATGATTGATCCAGTGGTTACCTCCGGGCTTGTTCTGCGGGAAGTAAAGTACAAAGAAGCGGATCGCATATTGACGATACTAACGCCGAGATACGGTGTGATTTCTGCCATTGCAAAGGGAAGCCTGCGGCTGAAAAATAAACTTTTCAGTGCCTGCGGGCTTTTTTGCTATTCTGAGTTTACCTTGTATCCCGGTAAAAATATGTACACCGTAGACGAAGCACAAATCAAAACAGTGTTTCACGAGTTGTCCCATTCGGTAGAGGCAATGAGCCTTGCCATGTATATGGGTGAAATTGCAATCATGCTGATGCCCACGCAGGAAGAAGCAGATACCGTGTTACGCCTTTTGCTGAACAGCCTGTACATGGCGGGGAAAGGTTCGATTCCACTCAAGCAGGTCAAAGCGGTATATGAAATGCGCGTGTGCAGCATATGCGGTTATCTGCCGCAGCTTTTAATGTGCAAGGGATGCGGTTTGTATGACGGAAAGGATTTCTTTCTGGACCCGCTGGACGGGAAACTGCTTTGCCGGGATTGTGCCGCAAGAGAAGGACATAAACCCAATTTGGACCCTGGTGCGTTGTACGCCATGCGGCATATTTGTCTGGCAGACGATAAAAAGATTTTTGCTTTCCGCTTGGCGGAACACAGTAGCAAACTACTATATACAACGGCAGAGCGCTATGTGCTGACCCACCTGGAAAGCGTACCAAAGAGTTATTCATTTTTGAAATCGGTTTTAGAATAAAAGGGAAAATAAACTATGCAGAGTGCTTGTCTGAAAACATTAGAATTGGATAAGATCATTGCAAAAGCAGCGGACTACTGCGTCTGCCGCGAGGCAGCACGCACTATGCGGGAACTGACTCCGCAGGTGGATGTGGACGAGGTTCGCTATGCATTGGAAATGACAAACGCCATCAACACCCTGTTGATCCAGCAGGGTTCGCCCCGATTTGGCGGCGTAAAAGGCGTGGATACGATCGCATCCCGTGCCGTAAAGGGCGGTGTGCTTTCGATGGGGGAGCTGCTGGAAGTTGCAGGCGCACTGCGGAACTTCCAGAATTTGAGCAACTGGTACCATACCAGCGACCACGAAATGCTGCCCACGGACGATTTGTTCTATTCGCTCAGCCCGCAGCCGGGTTTGGAAAAGCAGATTTCGGATTCCATTCTGGCACCGGACCAGATGGCAGATACCGCCAGCAAGACCTTGCTGGATATCCGAAAAGAAATCCGCAAGACGGAAAACAGCATTCGTGATAAGCTGGAAACCTTTATCCACAACACGACCTCGGTGAAATATTTGCAGGAAACCGTGGTTTCCATGCGAAACGGTCGTTTTGTTGTGCCGGTTAAAAGTGAGTATCGCGGCGAAGTGCAGGGTGTCATTCACGATGTGTCTTCCACAGGTGCAACGGTATTCGTAGAGCCGCAGGCAGTTGTTGAAGCCAATGCCCGCATCTTGCAATATCGTGCGCAGGAAGCACAGGAAATTGAACGCATTCTGACCACATTGTCCGGTCAGGTAGCACAGATTGAAACCCAGTTCCGTTACAGCTATGCGGCAATGCTGGACATTGATGTGCTGCTGGCGAAAGCAAAGCTGGCGCTGGAGCAGGGCGCATTTATGCCGCAGGTTTCGGCAAAGTACAGCTTCCATCTGGAGCGTGCCCGCCATCCGCTGATTGACAAGAACAAGTGCGTTCCTGTGGATATTTCTCTGGGCGAGGAATACGATACCCTGATTGTTACTGGTCCGAACACTGGCGGTAAAACGGTCAGCATGAAAACTGCAGGTCTGCTGTGCGCCATGGCGCAATGCGGATTTTTGATTCCGGCATCGGAGAACAGTCAGGTTTGTGTATTCCAGGATTTTTTGGTGGATATCGGCGATGAACAAAGCATTGAGCAGAGTCTTTCTACCTTCTCTGGTCATATGACTAAGGTTTCGGAAATCCTGCGTCTGGCAGGTCACGGTCGTTTGGTATTGTTGGACGAGTTGGGCGCTGGTACAGACCCGGGTGAGGGTGCTGCACTGGCAATCGCAATTATTGAAAGCCTGCGCCGCAGCGGTGCGCTGATTTTGGCGACGACCCACTATGCGGAACTGAAGGTGTTCGCACTGGAAACGCCGGGTGTCGTAAATGCAAGCTGCGAATTCAACGTGGAAACCCTGCGTCCCACCTATAAATTGAGCGTGGGCGTTCCGGGTAAATCCAACGCATTTTTAATCAGTGAAAAGCTGGGTATCCCGGTGGATGTCATTGATTTGGCACGCAAGCATATGTCTACGGACGATAAACGTCTGGATGCTGTGCTGAGCCAGCTGGATGACTTGAAGCTGCAGCTGAAGGAAAGCCAAGCAGAAATCGAATCCCTGAAATATGAAGCTGCCCACCAGCTGGAAAACGCAGAAAAGAAGCGTGACGCACTGATTGAACAGGGCGAGCTGGAGTTGGAAGTTGCGCGCGAAAAAGCACGCAATCTGATTCAGAGCGTGGAGCGTCAGGCATACGACTTGACAGATGAATTGCGTCAGCTGCAAAAGAATGAAAAGCTGTCTGCACAGCAGCGTGCAGTGCGTGCCCGTGAAATCGCAAAGAAGGAAACCGAAAAGCTGATGGTTGGCGCACAGCCCAAGGCGAAGAAGGTTGCTGCCTTTGTACCGCTGAAAGAGGTTCGTATCGGTCAGGAAGTCTGCATTGCAGATATGGACCAGCTGGCAATTGTTATGGCGCTGCCGGATAAAAACGGTGAAGTGCTGGTGCGTGCCGGTATCATGAAAACCAAGGTTCCGCTGAGCAATCTGAAACAGCCGGAAAAGATGGCCAAGAATGCGCCTAAGGCAATGACCAAGGCGCAGAAGCGCTATTCCCGCAACACAGGGGATGCACGCGGTAATGGCGGTCGTGTCGAGCGTGTGAAGCGCTCCACCAAGATGGAGCTGAATCTGCTGGGCTATACGGTAGATGAAGCCCTGCATGAAGTGGATATGTTCATTGACCAAGCATTGATGAATGGACAGTCCATGGTCTACCTGATTCATGGAAACGGAACCGGTGCGTTGCGCACAGCAATTCATAAATATCTGCGCGGACATCGGCAGGTCAAGAGCTTCCGTCTGGGTCAGTACGGCGAGGGCGAAAGCGGTGTCACAGTTGTAGAATTTAAGTAAATAAAAGCGAAAAAAGCCACTGATTGTAACTTTTACAGTCAGTGGCTTTTTTGACATATTTTCACAGGGCATTTGCGTATGATAAAAGAGGGGGTGACGCAGTGCACACCGTAATTTATCTGGACGTGCTGCTGTTAACCAACGGTTGGATTGCGGTGGTGCTGCTGGCAGCCTGCGCAATTCTCTGTGGACAGAGCGTAAAATGGGGTCGGTTGGTTCTGGCAGGTGTTGCTGCCGCGGGGGTCAGTTTGATGATACTGCTGCCCCCGCTTCCTTTTTTGGTGCAGATTTTGTACCAGATGGGGAGCGCAGCGCTGATTATTGGAATTGCATTTCCCTGGAAAGACATTCGGGTTTTTATACGGCAGGGCATTTGGTATGTGTTGATGAATCTGCTGCTGGCAGGCGGTGTGTCATCTGCCTGTGTGTGGGGCGTTCCATGGGCAGAAACCAACAACCTGTCCTGCTATTTCCAGATTTCGCCGATGGTTTTGCTGGGTTCATCGCTGGGGCTGTATCTTTTGTTTTCTGTGATTCGGTACCAGTTGGGCGGATTCAAAACCTTTCGCACGTTGGATTTAGAGGGAGCAGAATGGCAGCTACAGGTATCTGCCTACTGCGATACCGGTCTGACCGTGGTAGATCCGCTGACCGGAAAAGATGTGGTTTTGCTCTATTATCCTGCTGTAAAAAATTGGTTGCCGCAGGCAATACAGCAAGGAGTAGACGCAATGTTTGCCTCAGAAATCCCGCAAGAGTCACAGTATCGGTTTCGTTTGCTGGCGTGCGATACGATTGGGGGGCAGGTGATGCTTCCGGCACTGCCTGCCTGTGTAAAAATCGGAAAAGAACAGCAGCCGATTTTACTTGCATTTACGATGCAAGCATCTGCGGATAAACGATGCGATGCGCTTTTGGGTGCGGATTTGGAGCAGCGAATACAAAATCAAAAACGATTTCATAAACAGAATAGGGAGGAACAACATGAAATTATGGAATAAACTAAAGCAGCTGAAACAGTTTTTTCGGGGCTTGGTATATGGTAGAGAAGTCAATTACATATCAGGCACCCAGACCCTTCCGCCGCCGCTTTCCGTTGCGGACGAGTTGTCTTGCTGCGAAAAGCTGGCACAAGGGGATGAAGAGGCACGAAATCGTTTGGTCGTGCATAATCTGCGTTTAGTGGTATATATCGCAAAGAAATTCGAATCCAGTGGGGTAGCCATGGATGATATTATTTCCATTGGTACCATTGGACTCATCAAAGCGGTAAATACTTTTTCGCTGGAAAAGAAAATCAAACTGGCAACTTATGCCAGCCGATGCATCGAAAACGAAATCTTGATGTATTTGCGTAAAGCGTCCAATCGGCGTCAGGATGCAAGCATTGATGAGCCGTTGAATGTGGACAGCGACGGGAACGAACTGCTTTTATCTGACATTCTAGGCAGTGACCCGGATATGGTGGGTCAGCAGCTGGAACAGGCTGTGGAGCATCAGGCACTGCGGCAGGCAATCGCACGATTGAATCCCAGAGAACAACAAATCATGGAAATGCGCTACGGGCTATTGGATGGACATGAGCGCACGCAAAAAGAAGTGGCGGATGAAATCGGCATTTCGCAGAGCTACATTTCTCGCTTAGAGAAAAAGATTATCCTTTTGCTCCGTCGGCAGCTGGAAGCGGAGCTGTAAAAAAGGAGAGATTTCCCAGCAGTTCTTTTGCATAATACTTGGCACAAACAGGTCATACTCCGGATAAAGAAAGGAATCTGGAGTGTGAAAATGTATAATAAAGTTGAAATCTGTGGCGTAGATACGTCAAAACTTCCGGTTTTGTCTGAAGCGGAAAAACGCAGACTTCTGCTTGCCGTACAAAAAGGTGACCAATCGGCACGCAAGCAGATGGTAGAAGGCAATCTGCGGCTTGTGTTAAGCGTAGTACAGCGCTTTGCAGATCGGGGCGAAAACGTAGACGATTTGTTTCAGGTGGGATGTATTGGGCTCATCAAAGCCATCGACAACTTTGACCCGTCCATGAACGTGCGGTTTTCCACCTACGGTGTCCCTATGATCATTGGGGAGATCAAACGTTTTTTGCGAGATAATAACACCATTCGGGTCAGCCGTTCTATGCGGGATGTAGCTTGTTGTGCCATGCAGGCAAAAGAGCAACTGGAAAAATTACTTGGTCGAGAGCCGAGTATTACCGAAATCAGTGAGATGCTGGATTTACCGCGGCGTACTGTGACATTGGCACTGGAATCCGCGGCGGAACCCATTAGTCTATATGAGCCTACCTATGGAGAGGGGGGAGATGCTTTGTATGTAATGGATCAGGTCGGTGACAACGACGGCGAAGAAAACTGGATCGATACGATGCTGTTTCGGGAAGCGGTCAAAAAGTTGTCCCCAAGAGAAAAGCGAATCATTGAGCTTCGCTACTTGAATGGCAAGACCCAGACCGAGGTTGCTGATGAAGTTGGCATCAGCCAGGCACAGGTCAGCAGATTGGAAAAAGCAGCGATGCAGCAGATACACCAACAGGCATTTTGATGCGATAACAAAAAAGCGCCCCGGCAAGTTGCCGGGGCGCTTTCTATTGGACAAACTTACTTGGGCTGGAACTGCAGCTCCTGTTCGCAGTAAATGCAGCGGTATTTGCCGTTGCTGCTCAGCTCAAAGATGTGATCGCAGGATTCCTCTGCGCTGGAAATGCAGCGGGGGTTGTTGCACTTGATGATGTTCACCAAACGCTTGGGGCGCTGGGGCTTTTCCTTACGAACAACGTGACCATTCTCGATGATGGTAAAGGTGATATCCGGGTCGATGTAAGCCATTACATTCAGATTCAGCCAGCTGTAATCGCCCTCGACCTTGATAATATCCTTCTTGCCGCTTGCGCTCTTCTGGCTGCGTGCATTCTGAATCAAAGCAACGGTTACGTTGCGGTTCTGGGTCAGACCCAGCAGTTCCATCAAACCAATGGCAGTACCGGGCTTGATATGGTCAATTACAATACCATTCTGGATTTCATCAATGTTCAGCACAGGGATACCTCCTTACCGGTCTTGGGGTCGGTCAGACCCAGCAGCATCATAATCAATGCCATACGGACATAAACACCATTCTGTGCCTGCTCAAAATAAGCAGCGCGCGGATCATCGTCTACATCCAGAGCGATTTCGTTTACACGGGGCAGGGGATGCAGAACAGCCATGTCGGGCTTTGCTGCTTCCATCTTTTCCTTGGTCAGGATGTAGCTGTTCTTCAGGCGAACGTAGTCTTCTTCATTGAAGAAACGCTCCTTCTGCACGCGAGTCATGTACAGAATGTCCAGCTTCGGCATAGCATCTTCCAGGCTTGCAGTTTCCTCGAAAGGAATGTTGTTTGCAACCAGAACGTCCTTGATGATGTAGTCCGGCACACGCAGCTCGTCGGGGCTGATCAGGATGAACTTGATGTTCTTGCGGCGAGCCATGGTCTTAATCAGAGAGTGCACGGTACGACCGAACTTCAGGTCGCCGCACAGACCGATGGTCAGGTCATCCAGACGACCTTTGCGGGTCAGGATGGTCAACAGATCGGTGAGGGTCTGGGTGGGGTGCTGGTGACCGCCGTCGCCTGCGTTGATGACGGGAATGCGAGAGTACTGGCTTGCACGACGCGGTGCGCCCTCCTTGGGGTGACGCATAGCAGCGATATCAGCATAGCAGGATACGACACGAATGGTGTCTGCTACGCTTTCGCCCTTCGATGCGCTGGACACGTTGTCGCTGGGGAAACCCAGAACATGACCGCCCAGATTCAGCATGGCAGCTTCGAAGGAAAGGCGAGTGCGGGTGCTGGGCTCGTAGAACAGGGTAGCCAGCTTTTTGTGAGCAGCAACCTCCTGATAAGCTGCCGGATCCTCACGGATACGGGATGCCAAATCCAGCAGGTCTTGCATTTCGGACTCGTTCAAGTCCAAGGGATCGATTAGATGACGCATAAAAAAGGTACCTCCCAGTTTTCTTACAGCATCTTGCGAAGAATCGAAAAATCAAAAAAGTTTGTATAATAACTAAAGGAACGCATAATCGGCTTGCAGAGCCGGTTATAACATACCTCGTCTAACAGAAGCAAAGCATCATCCGGTGCCAGACGCATGGAAGAACGAATGGATTCATCACCATAGCTGGCACGGATATGTGCAACAGTACTGGCAGGCTGCTGACCACATTCTTTTTCCAGAACTTCAAAGACAGAGGGGGTCAAATCGATCCGACTGATGTCTCGATTGCCGAACAGAGATTTCGGCAGATAGTTGATAGAGTAAATAACAGGTTTTGTGTCCGCAAGCACACGCTTCTTGATACACAGCAGCGGGGCGCCCACAGGAATATTCAGAAGCTCTGCGGTGTCCGCATCGGCAACATCCGAGAAAAACTGGAAGCTGTCGGCGTGGGGGTAGCTGCCAAAGCTGCGAATCAGAGGGTAGTATTCCAGTTTTTGGTCCAAACGGCTTCGCAGGCGAAGCACCTCGCGATTTACTACTGTGCCGATACCGCGCACACGTTCGATATAGCCTTCACGCTCCAGCTCGCTCAAAGCGTCACGAATTACGGTTCGGCTGACACCCATGGATTCCGCTAAATCCACTTCAGCAGGCAGACGCTCCACCTGCGACAGCTCACCGTTGCGCATGGATTCCAGAATATCAGCTACGATTCGGTCGCTGATTACAGCACCGCCCAGACGGCAGGTCGGCTCGATAATATTGTTTTTCAATCTTTTTTCCTCCGAACATGGAATAGAACTGCATATAGTATAGCATGATTTGCTTTTTTTTGATATGCTATCTGAAGAATAATATCTCAAAAAATGTAGAAAAGAGAGACTTTTATGGATTGGATTTTGACAAAGAAAGATGGTCAGCCCATCGAAGTGACCGCATCGGTTCGAAAAGCAGTTCCGGAAGAATTGGAAGCACTGTTTGACTTGCAGGATCGGGTTTGCAAGAGCATGGCAGACCCGGACCAGTTTATCCCGAACGGAAAAGAAGAAATGCTGGACAACATCACAAATCACCTGACGATTGGCGTTTGGGTGGATGATACGCCGATTGCATTGGCGATTGTGCATTACGATGGTGTCGGCAGCAAGAACTATGCCAATTATCTGGATGTGCCGGAAAGCGACAAAGTGCTTTGGGCAAATGCTGACACAGTGATTGTAGATCCGGTCTGGCGTGGAAACGGTTTGCAACAGCGTCTGGTCAAAGTGTTCTGCCAGTGGCGCAAACCGGAAATTATCGGTATGGGATGCACCGTCAGCCCGAAAAATCAGTACAGTCTGAAAAATATGCAGGATTGTGGATTCCAAATCAGTAGCCGTCGTACCATGTATGGAACCCATGACCGATATGTACTCAGCTGCACGATGATGCCGCTGCCGGGATTGTATCGCCATTTCAAGGGAAACGAATACCGTGTTCTGGGTCATGCTAAGAACAGTGAAACTGAAGAAATGATGGTGATTTATCAGCCGCAGTATGGCGAACGGGAAATTTGGGTTCGTCCGGCTTCGATGTGGTTTGAACATGTTGACCGAGAGAACTATCATGGACCGCGCTTTATGTATGTAGGTGAATAAGAAAACGCCGGAGAAGATATACTTCTCCGGCGTTTGTTTTATGCGATCTTTTCGATTTTACGACGATAGTAAATGAAATAGATGACGTTCGCAACTAGGGTGACACCCCAAGTGATGGGGTAGCACAGGTACAGGGTAGAGGGGGTGGGGTTCATCTGGAAAATGGTAGCAACATAGACCAGACGCAGCACACAGCTGCCCAGCAGGCTGATGATCATAGGCATAACAGAGGAGCCCATACCACGCAGAGAACCAACCATCGTATCCATACAGCCACAGGTTGCGTAGGTCACGCCAACAATAGCCAAACGTGCCAAACCTGCTTCGATAACAGCAGGATCGGTGGAGTAAAATCCCAACAGCTGATGACCAAATACATACGACATAGTACCCATGATGGTACCAATCATAAGTACCAGACCTTCGCAGGTGAGCATGATATGCGTGATGTTCTTAAAGCGGCGTGCACCGACGTTCTGACTGGTGAAGGTAACACAAGCCTGATGGCAGGAGTTCATAGCCACATAAATGAAGCCTTCGATGTTGCTTGCGGCACCGTTACCAGCCATAACAATGGGACCAAAGCCGTTGATTGCAGACTGGATAACCACGTTGGAAACGCTGAACACCATGCCCTGCAGACCAGCCGGCAGACCAACGACTGCAATCTGACGGAAAACAGGGAGATGCATACGCAGTTTGTGCAGATCCAAGTGCAGAGGACCCTGATCCTTCATCAAAATGAGCAGGACCATTACAGCAGACACTGCCTGGCTGATGATCGTTGCCAGTGCAACACCTGCAACGCTCATGTGGAATTTGATAACGAACAGCAGGTTCAGCACCACATTCAAAACACCGGAAATTGCCAGACAAATCAGAGGACGCTTGGTATCACCGATGCTGCGCAGCAGGGCAGAGCCAAAGTTGTACAGAGACATGACCGGCATACCTACAAAATAAATTTTCAGGTAAAGCGTTGCCAGATCAATAACCTCCGGGGGGCAGGCCATCAGCTTCAGCATGGGATTGGCGGCAAAGAAACCGAATATACCCATGATGACACCGCCAACCAGGCTGATGAAAATAGAAGTGTGGACGGTTTGCGAGGTGCCAAGGTCATCATTTGCACCCAAAAAGCGTGCAGCTACCACGTTGCAACCGATAGACAGACCCATGAAAACGTTGACCAGCAGGGTAACCAGACTGCTGGTAGAGCTGACAGCAGCCAGCGCAAAATCGCCTGCATAGCGGCCAACGACGATAATGTCAGCAGCGTTGAACAACAGCTGCAAAACGCTGGCAGCAGCCAGAGGGACAGCGAATAAAATAATTTTTCGCAGGAAGGGACCATCAATCATGTTTACGCGTTTTTCTTGTTCCATAAAGTTCTCCGTTCGTTTCATACAATTCTTAAAACATAAAACATAAAATACATACAAGGGATAATTGTATCACTTTGTAAAGAAAAAGCAAGAGAAAAGTTGCAATTTACACAAAAAAAGGGAACGCATCCTTTTATGGATGCGTTCCCTTATATGAAACAAAACGAAATTATTTGTTGCGGATGTACTCGTCGATTGCCTTTGCAGCAGCCTTACCAGCACCCATAGCCAGAATAACGGTAGCAGCACCGGTAACAGCGTCACCGCCTGCGTACACGCCTTCACGGCTGGTCAGACCATCGTCACCGTTGGTTACGATGCAGCCCCAGCGGTTGGTTTCCAGACCGGGCGTGGTAGAGCGGATCAGCGGGTTGGGGCTGGTACCCAGAGACATGATAACTGTCTCAACATCCAGCACGAAGTCACTGCCTTCCTTGACGATGGGGCGACGACGACCAGAATCATCCGGCTCACCCAGCTCCATCTCGACACAGTTCATGCCCTTTACCCAGCCATTCTCGTCACCGACAATGGAGGTGGGGTTGCACAGCGTCTTGAAGATGATGCCTTCTTCTTCTGCGTGCTCGACTTCTTCACGACGTGCCGGCAGTTCAGCCATGCCACGGCGATATACGATGTAAACATTCTCTGCACCCAGACGCTTTGCGCTGCGAGCTGCGTCCATAGCAACGTTACCGCCGCCAACGATAGCAACGCTCTTGCCGACAGCGATAGGAGTCTTGCTGTCGGGGCGATAAGCCTTCATCAGGTTGGAGCGGGTCAAGAACTCGTTTGCAGAGTAGACGCCGTTCAGGCTTTCGCCGGGAATGTTCATAAAGCGGGGCAGACCTGCACCGGAACCTACGAACACAGCCTCGAAACCATATTCGCCCATCAGTTCGTCGATGGTCAGAACCTTGCCGATGACCATGTTGCACTCAAAGTCAACGCCCATCTTCTTCAGACCGTCGATTTCGTTCTGCACAATAGCCTTGGGCAGACGGAACTCAGGAATACCATACATCAGAACACCGCCAGCAACGTGCAGTGCTTCGAAAACAGTAACCTTGTAGCCCAGCTTAGCCAGATCGCCAGCAGCGGTCAGACCTGCAGGGCCTGCACCGATGATAGCAACCTTGTGACCGTTAAATGCAGGGACAACCGGGGGAACATTGTTGTGCTCACGATGCCAGTCAGCAACGAAACGCTCCAGACGACCGATCGCAACCGGCTCGTTCTTGATGCCGCGGGTGCACTTACCTTCGCACTGGCTCTCCTGCGGGCAAACACGGCCGCAGACAGCGGGCAGAGCAGAAGACTGCGCAATGATCTGATAAGCAGCTTCGAAATCGCCCTCTGCTACCTGACCAATAAAGTCAGGAATATTGATGCCGACAGGGCAGCCGGAAACGCAGGGCTTATTCTTGCAGTGAATGCAGCGCTTTGCCTCATTGATTGCCATTTCTTCGGTGTAACCCAAAGCGACCTCGTCAAAGTTCTTGTTACGAACGTTGGGGTCCTGGGTGGGCATGGGGCATTTCTTCGGATCCATATTGAATGCCATTTTATACTCCCTCTTTCTTAAACAGGTTGCAGCTTGCTTCGCGTGCGTGTGCCTCAAAGTCATGGTACATGCTGCCGCGCTTCATTGATTCGTCAAAATCGACCAGATCACCGTCAAAGTCGGGGCCGTCAACACACGCAAACTTGGTTTCGCCGCCAACCGTCAGGCGGCAGCCGCCGCACATACCGGTGCCATCAATCATGATGGGGTTCATGGAAACAATGCTCTTCAAGCCGTATTTCTGGCAGGTCTTAACAACGAACTTCATCATAATCAGAGGTCCGATGGTAATGACACGGTCATAGGTGTTACCAGCCTGCACCAGCTCTTCCAGAGCGTTGGTGACCAGACCCTTGGTGCCATAGCTGCCGTCGTCGGTCATAACACGCAGTTCATCGCTGCAAGCCTTGAACTCGTCTTCCAGAATCAGCAGATCCTTGTTGCGGAAGCCGATGATGCTATGTACTTCGCAGCCTTCCTCATGCAGTTTCTGAGCAACAGGCAGAGCGATTGCACAGCCAACGCCGCCGCCAACGATGCAGACTTTCTTCATGCCCTCGGTTTCAGTAGCGCGACCCAGAGGACCGACAAAGTCATGCACATATTCGCCGGCATCCAGACGATCCAGCTCCATGGTGGTGCCGCCAACAATCTGGAAAATGATAGTGACAGTACCTGCTTCGCGGTCATAGCCTGCGACAGTCAGGGGAATACGTTCGCTGTCTTCAAAAGGACGCACAATGATAAATTGACCCGGCAGTGCTTTCTTGGCAATCAACGGGGCGTCGATTACCATTTTCGTCACCGTGGGGTTCAATGCGGTTTTCTCCACGATTTTAAACATACTGGCAACTCTCCTTTTTTGTGTAACTCACGTTAGTTCTATTATATATCACAAAAACTGCAAAATCAATCGGCGTTCTTTTCACTTTTTGCCTAAAAAACAAGTGCTTTTTGTAGAATTGATTAAAAATTCACAATTCATCGAAATAAAAACCTGCTGCCTAATCTACAAGGCAGCAGGTTTTTTCAAAAATTATTTTTCGACTTTGTCAAAATTGAAGATTTTGGGAGCAGTGCGGTACAAAATCAGAGCAACTGCTACGGTCAGGATGGTTTCCGGCAGCATATAGAAAGCGTTGTAAACGAAGCTGTAGAACCAGCACAGCGCATTCTCGCCCAAAGTCTGGGTTGCCCATGCGCCCCAGCTGAAGTTGTTCAGCCATTCAAAAGCATAGTCGTAATCCTTCCAGACGATATAGCCGGACAGGAAGCTGCACACAAAGCGCAGCAGGCAGGCACCAACCGTGCCAACAGCGATTTTTGTATAGCAGGAGCGGAACTTGCTGCCCAGCGCATTGGCAAGACCCAGAGCGGTGAATGCCAGAATGTAGTCCAGCAGAATGCAGCCAATTTGTGCAGTCAGGGTCTGGCAATATGCAACGTTGTCCAGACCCTGCATCAGCTGCAGCAGGCTGTGTACAAAAGCAGTAAACAGACCCCAGCGCGTACCGTTGCGGTAGCTCATAATAATCAAGGGCAGCATACTCACCAGCGTGATTCCGCCGCCGTGGGGCAGGCTGAAAACGGTGATGTAGCTCAGAATGGTGGACAGCGCGATCATAAGTGCGCCTTCGACCAGACTGTGGGTTGCGGAGTTGCGGGTTTTCATGTAAAAACTTCCTTTCTTTTTTGACACAAAAGCAAGAAAAATGCGCCTGCATCCAAAGGACGCAGGCGCATAATAAGTTTGTATGTACAGATAAAATACAACAAACTTCCTACGCCGGCATTACCCGGATCAGGTTAAAGGGTACTCTGCAAGCAGATCTCAGCCTTTCGGCGCCCCTGTTTTCATGTCTTGTTTTATTATAGGCGAGATTCCCGTAAAGTCAAGGGACAGGATGTGGATGTTCCTATTCTATTAAGAGGTAAGAAAAATTAAACGGAAGCTTCATCTTTGTTGTTCTTTTCGGAAATCGTTGCCTTGCCGGTTTTGCAAATATCAGCCAAACAGCAGTTTGCACAATCGGGACGGCGTGCAACACAGACAGCACGACCGTGCAGGACAAAACGGTGACACAAATCATTGCCTTCTTCCGGCGGAATGATTTTCCAAAGCGCACGCTCCACCCGTGCAGGTTCCTTGATGTTGTCCACCAAGCCAATCAGATTGCACAGGCGAATGCAGTGAGTGTCGGTCACGATAGCAGGTTTGCCGAACACGTCGCCCATAATCAGGTTTGCACTCTTACGGCCTACACCGGGCAAATCCAGCAGTTCATCGAATGTATCGGGAACATTACAGTTATACTGGTCACGCAGGACCCGCATACAAGCGGAAATGTCGCGTGCTTTGGAATGTCCCAGACCGCAGGGCTTTACAATGGCTTCGATTTCTTCCGGTTCGGCGGCGGCAAGCGCAGCAACGCTGGGATACTTGGCAAACAAATCCTCTACAACCACGTTGACGCGTGCGTCGGTACACTGTGCCGCCAGACGAACGCTGACCAACAGCTGCCATGCGTGGGCATAGTCCAACGTGCAGGTAGCTTCCGGGTAGGCTTCTTTCAAACGCTGGATGACTTCCAGCGCCAATTTTTTCTTTGCAGGTGAAACACGAGTGCTCTTTTTTGCTGTTGTCATAGGGTGCCTCCGCAATAATGAGAATTTTTCTCATTATAACAAATTGAACGGAAAAGAACAATGGATTTCTTACCTTGTTTCGTAAGCGGAAAGGTATTATAATAGTACGGTATTTACAAGAAAGGGGTAGAGAATATGAGAGATCCCTTGGCAAACCGGCTTCGCCCGCAGACTTTATCGGATGTATGCGGTCAGCAGCATCTTTTGGCACCGGGTAAGGTGTTTCGTCAGACGGTGGAAGGCGGAACAGTACCCAATATGATTTTCTACGGTCCGTCTGGTGTGGGTAAGACCACTGTGGCGCGGATCATTGCAGAGAACAGCGGTATGACGCTGCATAAATTAAATGGTACTTCCTGCGGAACCGGCGATATCAAAGCTGTTTTGAATGATATAGGGACACTGAACGGCTCGGAAGGGATTCTGCTGTATCTGGACGAGATTCAGTATTTGAACAAAAAACAGCAGCAGAGCCTTTTGGAGTGCATCGAAAACGGCAGTGTAACGCTGATTGCATCTACAACAGAAAATCCGTACTTTTACATTTATAGTGCGCTGCTGTCTCGCTGCACAGTTTTTGAATTCAAGAGCCTGCGGGCAGAAGATATTGCACAGGGATTGCGCAATGCCATTACAAAGATTGAAAAAGAAGACGGCATTTCCATTCAGATAGAAGAAGAAGCCCTGCAATATCTGGCGCAGAGTGCTGGTGGCGATATGCGCAAGGCGTTGGGTGGTCTGGAATTTGCCGTGACTGCTGCGGCAATCCAGGATAATACCAAGCATATTACACTGGATATGATTCAACAGGTGACGCGCCGCACAGCAATGCGCTATGACCGTGCAGGTGACGACCATTATGATATTGTGTCGGCTTACCAAAAATCCATGCGAGGTAGCGACCCGGATGCGGCACTGCATTATCTGGCACGTCTGCTGGAAGCAGGTGACTTGCCTTCTGCCTGTCGTCGTTTAATGGTTTGTGCGTGTGAAGACGTTGGGCTTGCTTACCCGCAGATCATTCCGATTGTAAAGGCAGCTGTGGATGCTGCTAATATGCTGGGCTTGCCGGAAGCGCGGATTCCCTTGGCAGATGCGGTGATTCTGGTAGCCACCAGCCCGAAATCCAATGGGGGAGAAACCGCTATTGATGCAGCACTTGCGGATGTGCGCGCCGGTAAAACTGGACCTATTCCCCGTCAGCTGCAAAACAAACATTTTGACGGTGAGGATGCACTGGTAAAGGGGCAGAACTATAAATATCCCCACGCCTATCCCAATCATTGGGTGGAACAGCAGTATTTGCCGGATGTGCTGAAAGATGCGCACTACTACACCTATGGTGAAAATAAGAATGAGCAGGCAGCGCGCGCTTACTGGGAACGCATCAAGAAAAAGTAAAATGAGAAGAATTCCTATCTTGACAAAATGAATATGGGGATTTATATTATAAATAGAAACGATTCCTTTTATTATTTTGTGAAAAAGGAGGGAAGCTAATGCGCTATTCCAGACAGCGGGAACTCATTCTGAAAAAAGTCAATGCGATGCATAACCATCCTACTGCGGAAGAAATTTACGAGGCGGCGGGGAAAGAAAGCCCCGGGCTTAGCTTGGGAACAGTTTATCGCAATCTGAACGTGTTGGCAGATGCTGGTATGATTCGACGCGTTTCTATTCCCGGAAAGGCAGATCGCTTCGACCATACGCTGCAGCAGCACAGCCATCGGTTTTGTACCGTCTGCGGCAATGTGGATGATATTTCTCTGGACGATGCAGCTATTATGGAAATCGTGAAGCGCGGCGACGATACAGCACAGGATTATTCTCTGGTTGTATTCGGAACCTGCGAGCAGTGTCGTAAAAAAGCAGGAATGTAACCCGGCGGACCTGAAACTTTTGTTTCGGGTCCGTTTTTTGCAAAAAAAATTCCATCTTGGGGCGGGGGAAGTGCTGATAAAAGCAAAATAGACGGATTCCTGATAAAATCCAAAGAGGAACCGGTGCAAAATAGCTGCTTTCAGGGAAATGTGAGATATAAGAAAAGCCCGGCAGATATCTTGTTATCCCCTGTAGAATGATGTATAATCTACCATGTATTGTTATAGCTGCGCCTGTTACTACAAGATAAAGCGCAGCGGTTAGGAGATACTTTTGGAATTCTTAAACTTTACACATGATCAGTCCGCAGCAGATCTGGTTGCGGCTGTATATCCGACCCAGCCGCTGGCTTATATCCACAGCTACGGCTGTCAGCAGAATGTATCGGACGGTGAGCGCATCAAGGGTGTCCTGATGGATATTGGCTTTGGTCTGTGCGATTCGCCCGAAAATGCTGATTTGGTCCTGTTCAATACCTGTGCGGTGCGTGAGCACGCTGAGCAGCGTGTTCTGGGCAATGTGGGTGCACTGAAGCCCCTGAAAGAGAAAAAGCCCGGCATGATTATCGGTCTGTGCGGCTGTATGGCAAACCAGCAGCAGGTGGTGGATAAAATCCGCAAGAGCTATCCGTATGTAGACTTGGTCTTTGGTGTGGATGGTATCGACACCCTGCCGGCACTGCTGGCACAGAAGCTGCAGCAGAAAAAGCGTATCCTGATGGACCCGGCACAGCGCCCGGTCATCGTGGAACAGATGCCGGTTTGCCGCGACAGCAAATTCCGTGCATGGCTGCCTATTATGTATGGATGCGACAATTTCTGCACATATTGTATTGTACCCTATGTACGAGGCCGCGAGAAAAGCCGCCGTTCCGCAGATATTTTGGCGGAGTTTAAGCAGCTGGTGGCAGCAGGTTATAAAGAAATCACTTTGCTGGGTCAGAACGTCAACAGCTACGGTAAGGGTCTAGATGAGGATATCGATTTTTCCGATTTGCTGAATCTGCTGTGTGCTGTGCCCGGTGACTATCAGATTCGCTTTATGACCAGCCATCCGAAGGATGCCAGCCGTAAGCTGATTGACACCATCGCAGCCCAGCCGCATCTGTGCAAACACCTGCATCTGCCGGTGCAGTGCGGTTCCAACCGTGTGCTGCAGGAGATGAACCGTCGCTATACGGTAGAGCAGTATCTGGAGCTGGTGGAGTATGCACGTCAGCGTGTACCCGGCATTACCTTCTCCAGTGACATCATCGTGGGTTTCCCCGGCGAAACGGAAGAGGACTTTCAGGGTACGATTGAACTGGTAAAGAAAGTCGGCTATATGCAGCTGTTTACCTTTATTTACTCCAAGCGTACCGGCACCAAAGCTGCTGAAATGGAAGACCCCACCCCGCGCAAGGAAAAGACCGACCGGATGCAGCGTCTGCTGGACGTACAGGAGAAGATCGCAATGGATCTGATCCATCAGCAGGTTGGTCAGACCGTGCGTGTTCTGGTGGAAGGCTTCGGCCGTGCCGAGGGCAACTTGGTTGGCCGTCTGGACAACAACCTGACCGTAGAGTTCGCTGCAGACGAAAGTCTGATTGGCAGCTATGCAAACGTGAAACTGACCGACTCCCGTGCAACGGTTTTGCTGGGTGAGCTGGATCAGTAAGCATATCAAAAAATAAACTATATTTGTAAATCAAAGGAGAAATAAAAATGGATTGTATCGAATTGTTTAAGCGCGCAGCACAGGCTCTGCAGACCGACGCACGTTATCTGGCACTGGATGCCGCTCGCCGTGCAACCGACGAAGACCCCGAACTGCAGAACATGATCGGCGCTTTCAATCTGGCTCGCATGGATTTGAACAACGAAATCGGCAAGACCGAACGCAGCGACGAGCGCATCTCTGAGCTGAACGAGAAGATCAACTCTCTGTACAGCGAGATCATGACCAATCAGAAGATGGTCGACTACAACGAAGCAAAGACTGACTGCGAAGGTCTGATCAACTATATCGACGCTATCATCAACACCGCTATGAACGGCGGCGACCCCATGACCGTGGAAGAGCCTTCTACCCAGTGCACCGGCAGCTGCGCTTCCTGCGGTGGCTGCCACTAATTCCGCTTGTGCAAAGCAAATAAAACTCCAATAGAACAGGACAGGTGATAGGCGTGGCGGAATATTCCCCCATGATGCAGCAGTATTTTGAGGTCAAAAAACAGCATCAGGATGCCATTCTTTTTTATAGATTGGGCGACTTCTACGAAATGTTTTTTGACGATGCCCTGATTGCTTCCCGCGAGCTGGATTTGACGCTTACCGGGCGCAACTGCGGTCAGGAAGAACGCGCCCCCATGTGCGGTGTGCCGTTCCACAGCTATGAAAGCTATATGGCGCGTCTGATTGCAAAGGGCTATAAAGTAGCCATTTGTGAACAGGTAGAAGACCCGGCAACTGCCAAGGGTCTGGTCAAGCGTGACATTATCCGTGTGGTAACGCCGGGTACGGTCATTGAAAGCAGTATGCTGCAGGATGACAAAAACAATTATCTTTGCAGTGTGTACCTGAAAGGCAACAAAGCAGGCATCTGCTTTGCCGATGTTTCCACAGGTACTTCCTACGCTACGGAGCTTTCCGGCGGAAAAATCGCCAACGCCATTATCACCGAACTGTGTCGTTATCATCCCAGCGAGATTTTGCTGAACGCAAATTCTCTGGATGTACGGGAAATCACATCGTATGTGAAAAAGCAGATGCAGTGCTCTATGGAGCTGATGGAGGACGAATGTTATTCGCCCGGTCTGGTCAAGACCACGCTGGAAAACCAGTTTGGTCGTGATTGGAGTACGCATATCGACATTGACCCGAAGGGTCTGGTACGGTATGCGTTCAGTGCTCTGCTGCAATATCTGCATGAAACCCAGATCAAGGGTGTAGAGCGGCTGAAAACCGTAGAGAATTACAGCGAAGCACAGTTTATGCAGCTTTCCCCGGTAACGCGTGCCAATTTGGAATTAACCGAAACCATGCGTGGCAGAGAAAAGCGTGGTACGCTGCTTTGGGTGCTGGATAAAACCCGT
This sequence comes from uncultured Faecalibacterium sp., assembly GCA_937880095.1. Taxonomy (GTDB): domain Bacteria; phylum Bacillota; class Clostridia; order Oscillospirales; family Ruminococcaceae; genus Faecalibacterium. Next base: position 47,612 of record CALFLK010000028.1, read on the forward strand.
ACTGCCATGGGTAAGCGTTTGCTGCGTACCCGTGTGGAACAGCCTTTGGTATCCAGCGCGCAAATCAATGCGCGTCTGAATATGGTGGACAGTCTGTATCAGGAGAACATGGTTCGCAGCGAACTGCTGGACGAACTGCGTTATATCTTTGATATGGAGCGTCTGATGACCCGTACCGTGTACGGCTCCGCAACGCCGAAGGAAGTTTTTGCTCTGGCACAGACCTGCGACCATTTGCCGCGCCTGAAAGAATTGGCAATGCAGCCGGAATGTGAAGAACTGCACGATTTGGCACAGGATATTGATTTGCTGGATGATGTGCGGGAGCGTATTTATGCAGCAATTCAGCCGGAAGCACCTTCTTCGTTGAAGGATGGCGGTGTTATTCAGAAAGGCTACAATGCCGAGCTGGATGAACTGCGCGCTTTGCAGGATGACAGCAAGAGCGTACTGGCAGAAATGGAAGCCCGTATGCGGGAGGAAACCGGTATTCCTAAGCTGAAAATCGGCTTCAACCGCGTATTTGGTTACTATATCGAGGTCAGCAACTCCTATAAGGATCAGGTTCCCGAAACCTATATCCGCAAGCAGACCCTGACCAACGGTGAGCGTTACATTACTCAGGAACTGAAGGATTTGGAAAATCGCATTCTGGGTGCGCACGAGCGTCTAATCGTTCTGGAGCGTCAGCTGTTCAATGACGTGCTGGAAATGCTGTCTGCACAGCTGACCCGCATTCAGGACACCGCAACTGCGATTGCCCAGCTGGATGTTGCAGCTGCTTTGGCGCAGGTCGCTGTGGATAACAACTATTGCCGCCCGGTGGTGGATGATTCGGACGAACTTAAGATTATGGAAGGCAGACACCCTGTTGTAGAGCAGGTGTTCTCCGGCAGTCTGTTTGTTCCGAATGATACCCTGCTGGACTGCGACCAAAATCGCTGTATGATTATCACTGGCCCCAATATGGCAGGTAAATCTACATATATGCGTCAAAATGCGCTGATTGCGTTGATGGCCCAGATCGGTTCGTTTGTTCCGGCAAAAGAGTGCCATGTGGGTGTGGTGGATTCCATCTTTACCCGCGTTGGCGCATCGGACGATTTGGCGGCGGGTCAGTCTACCTTTATGGTGGAAATGACCGAAGTTGCCGAGATTTTGAAAAATGCAACCACGAAGAGCCTTGTTATTTTGGACGAGATCGGTCGCGGTACTTCTACCTTTGACGGTATGAGTATTGCCCGCGCTGTGGTAGAACATATTACGGATAAATCGCAGGGATTGGGCTGCAAAACTTTGTTTGCAACCCACTACCACGAGCTGACCGATTTGGAACAGGCCATCGAAGGCGTTAAGAATTATAATATTGCCGTTAAAAAACGCGGTGAGGATATTACCTTCCTGCGTAAGATTGTACCTGGACCGGCAGATGACAGTTACGGTATCGAAGTTGCCAAACTGGCAGGTTTGCCCGGTACCGTTACACGCCGCGCACGGCAGGTATTGAAAGTGCTGGAGTCAAATGCGCCCAACCATAATCCGGTAGAGCAGCTGGGCTTTGATGAGCTGGAGGAGTACACTTCTCCGGCAATTCCGTCTGAGCTGATGGAAAAACTGGAAAAGATGGATGTAAACACGCTGACTCCCATTGAAGCACTGAATTTCCTGTATGAATTGAAAAAGACCCTGCAAGGATCGATTTCCGGCTGAGCAGGGGAGGAAAGTGAGGAATCGCCATGGCAGTGATTCATGTATTGGATAAGCATACCGCCGAGCTGATCGCTGCAGGCGAAGTGGTCGAACGCCCGGCTTCTGTGGTAAAGGAACTGGTGGAAAATGCAATCGATGCAGGTTCGCACCAGATCACGGTTACCATCGAATCGGGCGGTGTTCGCTTTATCGAAGTCAGTGACGACGGAAGCGGCATCGAACCGGAGTACATCAGCAAGGCGTTTATCCGCCATGCAACCAGTAAAATTGAAAAAGAATCGGATCTGTACAGCATTCATACGCTGGGATTCCGTGGCGAAGCTTTGGCATCCATTGCCAGTGTGGCGCGGGTCGAGGTTTTGACCAAAACGGAAATGGACGAGTTTGCTTGTTCTTATCGCATCGAAGGCGGTGAAGAACTGGGCTTTGATGTGGGCGCACGCGGTGTGGGTACGACGATTCGCGTAAAGGATTTGTTTTACAATACACCTGCCCGCATGAAGTTCCTAAAAAAAGATGCCAGCGAAGGAACCTTTGTGGCAGATGTGGTGAACCATGCCGCACTGAGTCACCCGGAGATTCGCTTTAAGTTCGTGCGAGAGGGCAAAGTGCAGTATGTCACGCCCGGCGATGGCAAACTGCGCAGCGCAGTCTATACGGTTTTGGGCAAGGAGTTTGCGCGGGATTTGCTGGAGGTGGACGCATCCACTGCACAGTACACTACGCGTGGTTTGGTTACACCGCCGCGCAGCTGCCGTGCAAGCCGCGGTATGCAGATCTTTTTCATCAATGGGCGATATGTTAAAAATCGTACCATGATGGCGGCATTGGAAAGTGCATTCAAGGGCACCACTATGCAGGGTAAATTCCCCGGCGGTGTGCTGATGCTGGAAATGCCTCCGGATTTGATTGATGTAAACGTACACCCTGCAAAAACAGAGGTTCGTTTCTCGCGAGAAAATGATGTGTTTGAAGCGGTGTATCACGCCGTCAAAACCGCATTGAGTCAGGCCGGTTCCGGCGAACAGCGTTTCCATTTCACAGAAAGCGAAAAGGCAAAACCGGCTGCACTGAAACCGGAAAAAGTGGTTTCAAACAGCGATGCTGTAAAACGTACTGCACCCATCCAGCAACCTAGTGCTGTGGGATTACCTGCGGTGAAAAAAGCAGAACCGGATGTCAAAATCATCCAGTCAGCCGACGAGGATATTTTGACGGTAGCTCCGGTGGAAGCACCCAGACCCTTTATGGGAAAGATGCACGATACCAAATTGCATTTGAGCAGCCCGGTATTTCGTGCGCCAGTAGGGGACGACCGTGATTTAGATATCCTGCCGGAAGCGCCTATTTCGGTGTCGGAAGATTTGGCGGATTGGAAATCGTCGGCAAAGCAGAAACCGCAGGAGCCTGAACCAGAAGAAGCGGAACAGAATACAGAAACCATAGAAGAGCCGATTGTGGAATTTCAGCCGGAAGAAGTAGTGGAAACATCCACTGAACCAACTGCATTGCCGGCAATTCCGGAAGAGAAAACACAAGCAAAATTGGAAACCCAGCAGCAGATGTCATTTTTGCCGGAACCGGAAATCGAACCGCTGCGTTTGGTTGGCGAGGTATTCCATACTTACATCATTACGGAGCGCGGCAACGAGCTTTGTCTGATTGACAAACACGCTGCCCACGAGCGGATTTTGTTTGAAAAGCTGGCAAAGGATTATGGCAATGTGGCAGGTCAACTGCTGCTGTCACCTGTGGCAGTCAATCTGACTGCTGCGGAAAAGCAGGCTGTGTTGGAAAACAAAGAGATGTTGTTCTCTGCCGGTATGGATGTGGACGATTTTGGTGGTAATACCGTTGTCGTCCGTGAAGTACCGTGCGATGTACAGCCTGACGATGTGGAAAGTCTGCTGGTTGAACTGGCAGACAAACTGGCAAAGGGCAGTCGGGATGCTTTGGGCGAAAAGACCGAATGGGTACTGCACTCCATTGCCTGCCGCGCAGCGGTAAAAGCAGGAGACCGCACCCATCCGGAAGAACTGGTGCATCTGGCGGAAGAAATCCTTTCCGGCAAGATTCCGCCGTTCTGCCCGCATGGACGACCCTGCGTATTGAAATTGACGAAAAAGGAGTTGGAGAAACAGTTTGGCAGACTTGTCTAAACCTGCTGTTTTAGCAGTGGCAGGCCCCACCGCAAGCGGAAAAACCAGTCTTGGCGTTTTCCTGGCTGCGGAGCTGGGCTGCGAAATTATCAGCACCGACTCTATGCAAATTTATAAAGATCTGGATGTAGGTACCGCAAAGGTGACCCCGGAAGAAATGTGCGGGATTCCGCATCATTGTCTGGATATCCGCACACCGGAAGAAACTTTCAGCGTGGCGGATTTTGTGGATTTGGCGAATGCGACTACACAGCAGATTTTGCAGCGTGGTAACATTCCGCTGCTGGTGGGCGGTACAGGGCTTTATCTGGAAAGTTATCTGAAGGGTATGCGCTTTGCCCCCGACAAGACCGACCCAGCCATCCGTCAGGCGCTTTCGCAGGAATTGGCGGAAGTAGGCGCAGAAGAAATGTACCGCCGTCTGGAACAGGTTGACCCGGAAGCCGCACACGCTACCCATCCCAATAATACGGTGCGTGTACTGCGCGCACTGGAGCATTACCGCGCAACAGGACACACCCTGTCCGAACAGCGGAAAATGTCTCTGCCGGAAGAACCGCCCTATCGTTCGCTGGTGTTCGGGTTGGATTTTCCGGATCGGGCACAGCTGTATCAGCGGATTGACCTGCGTGTTGACCTGATGATGCAGCAGGGACTTTTGGAAGAAGCAGAGCTGGTGTATCAGAATCAGGAAACATATCGCACGGCGGCGCAGGCAATCGGCTATAAGGAGTTCTTCCCGTATTTCAAGCAGGAAAGTGCGCTGGAACCCTGTGTGGAAAAGCTGAAACAGGCATCCCGAAACTATGCAAAACGTCAGCTGACTTGGTTCCGCCGAATGGAGAATATCTGCTGGCTGGATGCAGGCGCACCGGATGTGAAAGAAATCGCACTGGAAAAGGCGCGGCAGTTTTTGCAGACGTCTGCACAGTAAACGGGCATAAGGCGTGAGAGGTGTACTATGAGAAAAAAGAAAATACCCTGGGCGCCGATTGTTATGGCGCTGCTGTTGATTCCGGCGGGATATGTTGCCGTTCAGATTCATAGTGCTACCAAGGTGATTTACGAATACGAATCTGTGATTCAGTACCAGATGACAGACAGCATGGAGGCAGAAGGTGTTCTGCTGTATCAGGAAACGCCTGTGGAAGGCGGCGGTACACAGGGCTATCTGGTCAAGGATGGCGAACGTGTTTCTCCGGGTACACCGCTGGCTGAAATTTACACCAGTAGTGAGCAGGCAGGCGTAAGCACGCAGCTTGCAGAAATCGAGGCCCAGATTTCTCTGCTGGAAAAATCACAGAATACAGCCTCAACGCAGATTGACGTTTTAATGTCCCAGCGTGGCAGCTCGATTTATAATCTGCTGGATGCCATCGACAAAAACAAATGGGACAAAATCGATACTTTGCAGAAGGACTATCTGATGGCACAAAACAAGCTGCAGGTCACCACGGGTGAAATTGATAACTTTAACCCGTTGATTGAACAGCTGAAACAGGAAAAAGAACAGCTGCAGGCGCAGCTGTCCGGATTGGATTCGGTTGCATCGCCCAGCGGTGGCTATTTTGTCAGTGCAGAAAATACACAGCTGATCAATACGGATCAGGAAACGATTCACTCGATGAATCCGCAGCAGCTGCAGGATGCACTGGATTCCGGCTTGGAAAAAGATATGTCGGGCATGATGGGTAAAATCGTGTCGGGCTATACCTGGCAGTTTACCGGCGTGTGTAGCCTGAAAGACAGCGAACGCTTTGAAGGCGTGAAAACGGTGCAAATCAGCTTCCCCGGTAAAATGGAAAGCACACTGAAGGCAAACGTGGTCAGCGTTGAAAAAGACGAAGACAATGATGTAGCAAAGTTCACGCTGCAGTGTGATTATGTCAATGCAGATGTGTTAAAGCTGGGGCAGGAAACGGCTCGCATTGACTTTGCAACCTATACGGGCTTGCGTGTGAATGCAGATGCAGTGCGTTATGTACTGGAAAAGCCGGACAGCGACAGCACAGAGGAAACCGAAAAGCACGAGGGCGAAAATTATGTGCCCGGTGTATATGTAAAGTATGGCAATCTGGCACGCTTCCGCCGCATCAAGGAAATTTACCGGGATCAGACCGGAAAGTACATTCTGGTACCGCTGGATGGCGGCATCGGCAAGGAAAGCGAGATTCGTTTGTACGACGAAGTCATCGTATCCGGTCAGGATTTGTACGACGGAAAACTTTTATAGACTCTTTTATATTGACATCTGCGTTAAAAAAAACGATAATAATAAAATGTATGATAATATACTGTATGCTTTAGAGTTATTCCGGCGTACAGAGTAAAGGAGTTTGGATTATGGCATTCATGGACACTCTGAAGAATATTTTTTCTCCGGATGAGGAGGACGAATATGATTACATTGATGATGCTTCTGAAATGGTAAATGGCAACCCTTCTCTGCGTGTGGAAGATGGCTACGAAGATCACAGCGGACGTGACAATGCTGCCGCTTCCAAGCGCAACAAGGTCGTCAATATCAATGCAACCACCCAGCTGAAAGTGGTTCTGGTCAAGCCGGAGCGCTTTGAAGACGCCAGCGCGGTTGCAGACCACCTGAACAGTAAGCATACCGTCGTTTTGAACCTGGAATCTACGAACAAGGAAGTTTCCCGCCGTCTGGTCGATTTCCTGTCTGGTGTGGCTTATGCAAACAACGGTCAGATCAAGCGTGTGGCAAACAGCACCTTTATCATTACCCCGTACAACGTAGATATTATGGGCGATCTGCTGGACGAACTGGAGAGCAATGGTGCCTTCTTCGGTTGATTTACAGCGCCGCGGTTTTTTACCGCCGCAAAATGATGCAGAACGCACACTGGTTCGCCATGCGGAGGATTTGGCACGCATTGCGCAGACCCGCGGGATTGCCTGTTACTCGGATTTCTTAAGCGATCGGGAGCAGGATCTAGTGCAGTCAGCTATGAATCGCAGCAAATGCGATTGTTGGCACTGGGACGGCGGCTGGGAAGATGCAGAGCGAAAAGTGCTTTGTGTGGAACCGGAAGACAGCTACCCGGATTCTCCGGTGGTATGCATTCAGGTAAAATGCCGTTTGATGTCCGGTATGTCCGCTCCGTTGCACAAAGATTACTTGGGCAGCCTGATGGGGCTTTCCATGAAGCGGGAAGCGCTGGGCGACATTGTTTTACCGCCGGATGAAAACGGAACCGCCTACGTTTTTGCATTGCGCAATGCAGCACGTCTGATTTTGATGGAGCTAGATCGCATTGGTAATATCAGTGTGATTTGTTCGGAAATGGACGTTGTTCCACAGTTCCGACAGGCGGAACGGGAAATTCGTACCGCAACGGTTTCGTCTTTGCGGCTGGATGCAGTGTTGGCAGCAATGCTGCGCTGCAGCAGAGGACAGGCAGCTGAATTGATTGCGGCTGGCAGGGTGCAGATCAATCATGTGCTGGTATCCAGCGTACATGCACCGGTTTATGTGGATGATATTTTTACCATCCGGGGAAAAGGCCGCTATAAACTGACGGACTTACCCGGTAAGAGTAAAAAAGATCGAAGCATTATTGCATTTTTTCAGTTTTAAGAAAATGATTACGAACTACTAGAAAGTAAGCGGAGGAATCCAAATGGTTACTGCACAAGAAGTACATAGCGTTACCTTCGATAAGGGCCTGCGTGGTTACAACATGGAGCAGGTGGACGAGTTTTTGGATCGCATTGCGGAGCAGCTGGAAGCAGATGAAAAGAAAATTGCTGAGCTGAATGCCAATAATGACGAGCTGAAGGATAAGCTGCTGGAGCTGGCACAGAAGCTGGAAAGCTATCACAATGATGAAGACGCACTGAAGTCTGCATTACTGAACGCACAGCGTATGGGCGAGAATGTGATCAAAGAAGCACGTCAGAAAGCAGATGTGCTGGAGCGTGAGTCCCGCATTCGTTCCGAGGATATCCTGCGTGCCGGCATGGAAAAGATTAAAGAGCAGGAAATCGAGCTGGAGCGCATTAAATCTGAGGTTGCACAGTTCAAGGCAAGTGTCCTGGGCCTGTACAAACTGCATATTGAATCCTTGAGTAAGCTGCCCGGTGCTGATGAAAAAGCACCGGCTGCACAGCCCGCACAGGAACCTGTTCAGCAGACTGCTGTGGAAGAAGTAGTAGAGCCGGAACCGGCTCCTGTAGAAGCTGCTCCGGAAGAGCAGCCTGCAGCAGAACCCGAGACGAAAGTCGAAGAAACTTCTGCCGAAGAAAACTTCTGGCAGAAGGATGAAGAAGACCTGACGGAGGACATCGCCGAGCCTATGTCCGGCAACAGCGAGAACTTCCGTGGTATCACATTTAGTGATTGATAGAGGGAAACAAAAAAGAAACCGGAATGCATGGTGCATTTCGGGAAAGACATGAGGAGAGTGGAACCATTGGCAAAGACCCCGTCGAAGTACGACCAGACCATCCATCTGCCGAAGACTGCATTTGAAATGCGCGCAGGCCTGCCTAAGAAGGAGCCTGTCATGCTGGAGGACTGGAAAGCTAACGATTTGTATCACAGCCTGCTGAAGCACAACGAGGGCAAGCCCAAGTTTGTGCTGCACGACGGCCCCCCGTATGCAAACGGCAATATCCACATGGGTACTGCACTGAACAAGATCATTAAGGATATCATCCTGCGCTACAAGAGCATGGATGGTTATCAGACTCCGTTTGTGCCCGGCTACGACACCCACGGTCTGCCTATCGAGCTAAAGGCTCTGGCATCTGTTGGTGACAAGAAGAAAGATATCTCCAAGTTGGAGCTGCGTAAGATCTGCCACGAGTTTGCTACCGAGCACATTGGTATCATGGGCGATCAGTTCCAGCGTCTGGGCATTATCGGCGATTTCGAGAATCCCTACCTGACCCTGAAGCCCGAGTTCGAGGCTCGTCAGGTCGAGATTTTCGGCAAGATGGCTTCCAAGGGCTACATCTACAAGGGTATGAAGCCCGTTTACTGGTGCCCTGAGTGCCGTACTGCTCTGGCAGAAGCTGAAATCGAGTATGCGGATGACGAGTGTGATTCTATCTTCGTACGCTTCGCAGTTTCTGAGGACCCCAACGGTGTTTTGGCAAAGCATGGCATCCCCATGGAGGATACCTACTTTGTAATTTGGACCACTACCACCTGGACTCTGCCCGCAAACGAGGCAATCTGCCTGAACGGTGAGTTTGATTACTCTTTCGTTAAGATCGACGGCAAGTACCACATCATGGCTACCGACCTGATCGAGAGCGTGATGAATGCCTGCCACATCGAGAACTACGAAGTTGTTGGTGATCCCGTTCCCGGCTGCGAGTTCGAGCTGATGCGTTATCACCACGTTTATCTGCCCAAGCAGGGTTATGTGATCCTGGGCGACCACGTCACGCTGGAAAGCGGTTCTGGCTGTGTCCATACCGCAGGCGGTCACGGTGTTGACGACTTTAACGTCAGCAAGAAGTATCCTCAGGTCAATATCACTGTCCCCGTGGACGATGGCGGTTACCTGACTGAGCTGGCAGGCAAGTACGCTGGTCAGAAGGTTTGGGATGCAAACAAGACCATTCTGGCTGACCTGCAGGCAGCTGGCTCTGTGATGGGCGTTCAGCACATCACCCATAGCTACCCGCACTGCTGGCGCTGCCACAAACCCATCATCTTCCGTGCAACCGAGCAGTGGTTCTGCTCTGTGGCTGCTTTCCGTGATGATGTCTACAAGGCAATCGACACGGTCAACTGGATGCCTGAGTGGGGCCATGACCGTATGCACGGCATGGTGCGCGATCGTAACGACTGGTGCATCAGCCGTCAGCGTACTTGGGGTGTGCCAATCCCGGTATTCTACTGCAAGAAGTGCGGTAAGTACCACATCACCGATGCATCCATCAAGGCTGTCAGCGAGCTGTTCCGCAAGGAAGGCTCTGATGCATGGTACAAGTACGAGGCAAACGAGATCCTGCCCGCAAGCGAAGTTTGCGAGTGTGGCGCTTCCGATTGGGAGAAGGACACCGACATCATGGACGTCTGGTTTGACTCTGGTTCTACCCATGTTGCTGTTCTGGAAGAGCGTCCGGAGCTGACTTGGCCTGCTGACTTGTACATGGAAGGTGCTGACCAGTTCCGTGGTTGGTTCCAGTCCAGTCTGCTGACCAGTGTTGCAACCCGCGGCGTCGCTCCTTACAAGAATGTTCTGAGCCATGGCTGGGTTGTTGACGAGCAGGGCAAGCAGATGCACAAGAGCGCTGGCAACGGCGTTGAACCCAAGGAAATCATCAAGGACTACGGCGCAGACATCATCCGTCTGTGGGTTGCAAGCTCTGACTACACCGTCGACGTGCGTGCTGGTAAGAACATCTTCAAGCAGCTGAGTGAGGCATACCGTAAGATCCGTAACACTGCTCGCTTCATCCTGGGCAACCTGGACGGCTTCGATCCTAACGCTGATATGGTCTCTGACGATCAGCTGCTGGAAATCGACCGCTGGGCACTGGCAGCTTTGGACGATCTGATGCGTGAGGCTACCGAGGGTTACGACAGCTACAATTTCAGCAAGGTTTACCATGCTGTACACAACTTCTGTGTTGTGGATATGTCCAACTTCTATCTGGATGTAATCAAGGACCGTCTGTACTGCACCAGCGGTGTGGGCCGTAAGGCTGCACAGACCGCTATGTACAAGATTCTGGTTGCTCTGGACAAGATCATCGCACCTATCCTGTGCTTCACCAGCCAGGAAATCTGGGATCACCTGCCTAAGACCGAAGGCATGAACAAGTACGTTCAGTTCGAGGATATGCCTAAGGCTGGCGAGTACACCGCAAGTGCTGAGTTCGAGGCAAAGTGGGCACAGATCATGTCCATCCGTGATGAGGTCAAGAAGGTTCTGGAGCAGAAGCGTGCTGAAAAGGTCATCGGTTCTTCTCTGGAGGCTGGCATCAAGCTGTACTGCACCGGCAGCAACTTTGCGCTGCTGAACGAGTTCTCTGCAGAGGATCTGGCTGACCTGATGATCGTTTCTCATGCAGAAGTCATCGACGGCGAGGGCGGTGCTGCTTCCGGTATGGAAGGTCTGGGCATCGAAGCTTACCGTATGCAGGGCGAGAAGTGCGAGCGCTGCTGGAAGTATTCCGACAGCATTGGCAGCGATCCGAATCATCCTACCCTGTGCGCACGTTGTGCCGCAGACGTGAATATCTAATCGCGTAAGTCGGGCGGCGCATCGTTTTTTCGGTGCGCCGCTTGTTTTATTTCATGCAGAGAGGATAAAAAATGCTGTACATTATTACTAATTTGGCGGTTCTTGCCGTATTGGTCGGCGTAGATCAGTTGATTAAAGCCTGGGCAGTACAAGTGCTGGCACCCGTACAGGCTATGCCTTTGATTCCGCACATTGTGGAGCTGCGTTTTTATTTGAACGACGGCATGGCATTCAGTATGCTGAGCGGTAAACAGTTCTTTTTGATTGTGGTAACCAGTATTGCGCTGCTGGCGGTAGCGTATGTCTTGTTTACACACTGCAAAAACAGCCTGTTGCTGCGCAGTTCGCTGCTGCTGATTTTGAGCGGCGGTATCGGAAATTTGATCGACCGCGTTCTGAACGGCTGCGTAGTGGATTATATCAATCCGCTGTTTATGAATTTTGCTGTGTTCAACTTTGCGGATATTTGTGTTTGTGTGGGTGCAGCACTTTTGGTGTTGTATGTGCTGTTGAGCGATAGCGAAGAGAAGAAAACAAACGAAAAGGATACAAAGTAAAGCATGGAAATTTTGGAATTCATCGTTGAGAAAGAGGCAGAGGGCGCTCGTCTTGACCGTTTTCTGGCAGGGGAGGACACGGGTCTTTCCCGCAGCGCACTGCAAAATCTGATCGATCAGTGCATGGTACACTGCAACGGAAAGTTTGTTGCCAAAAGCTTGAAAGTCAAGGCGGGCGATGTAATTGAAGTGCAGATTCCCAGCGCACGCCCGGTAGAAACGGTTGCACAGGATATTCCGCTGGATATTGTGTACGAAGACGCACATCTTTTGGTGGTAAATAAACCCAAGGGAATGGTCGTTCACCCGGCACCGGGCAATCCGGATGGTACGCTGGTCAATGCGCTGTTGTATCATTGCGCGGGTTCGCTGTCCGGTATCGGCGGTGAATTGCGACCCGGTATTGTGCATCGTATTGATAAGGACACCAGCGGCTTGCTGGTGGTAGCAAAAGATGATGCAACCCATATCGGGCTTTCCCAGCAGATGGCAGTGCATAGTATTCGCCGCATCTATAATTCTGTGGTGTATGGCGGCATTTCGCAGGACGAAGGCTTTGTGGAAGCACCGCTGGCGCGTTCCAAAGCGGATCGTAAAAAAATGGCGGTTTATCCTATGGACACGCCGGGAACAAAATATGCATATACAGCCTATTCCGTACTCGACCGTTATGATGGCTTTACACACATCGCCTGTCAGCTGAAAACCGGTCGTACCCACCAGATTCGTGTGCATATGGCATCGATTGGGCATCCTGTAGCAGGTGATCCGGTATATGGTCCGCATCGCTGCATCACCAGCCTGAAGGGCCAGTGTCTGCACGCAAAAACGCTGGGCTTTGTGCATCCGATCACAGGCGAGTATATGGAGTTCGATTCGGAACTGCCGGAGTATTTTACCCATTTCCTGAAAACATTGCACAGGAGGTAATGCTATGCGATCCTTGGGAGAAGTGATGGTCGTTGTTGGTCTGGAAGGTGCATTGCTGGATCAAAATGGTCGTATGCCAAGGGCTAACGCAGAGGTGATTCGTCTGTTTTGCAGCAGAGGCGGTCGGTTTACGGTTGCCTCCAACCGAACACCGGTTTATGTCCAGCAGGTCTTGCGGGATATTCCAGTTACGGAACCGGTTATTTGCTGCGGCGGTGCAACCATCTATGATGTCAATGCAAAAGAGTACATGGCGCAGCGGATGCTGAATACAAAAGCAGCGGCTGTGATGCTGGATACAATTTTGATGGCTTTTCCCAATATGGGCGTAATCATCCAGCGGCAGGATGGCACTTTGTGTGTTGCACGTGCGAATACGTATACCTACGAGTATATGCAGCGGGAACGCGCAGCCTATGTGGTTACGCAGGTTTGCGATATTCCCGAGCCGTGGATTCGTGTCATTTTACTGGATAAGTCGAACCAACTGGATCGATTGGAGCAGTACGCGGAGCGTCATAACACCAGTGATGAGCTTTCTTTTTCCCGCGCATCGGAAAATGCATTCCACATTCTGGGCAATCATGTTTCCAAGGGATTTGCCCTGCGTGAGTTAGCAGAGATTTGCGAAATCCAGCAGTCGGATATTTATTCGATTGGCGGCGAGCACGGTGACCAGTCGCTGTTGCAGATGACGGGGCATTCCGTTGCAATGCCCAGCGCACCGGTTCGTGTGAAATTGGCGGCAGAGCTGGTAACAAGGCTGGAAACCGCAGAAGGGGGAACTGCTGAATTTCTATATCAGCTGATTAAGGAATATGAAAAGTAAGAGACCCCTAAAGCGCAAGATAGACGCGGAATTTGTGATGTGGTTTTTACTGGCTTTAGTCACGCTTCTTGTGTTGCTCTATGTCGTTCCATGTTAAAAAAAATATGCGGCAGCAATTTTTGCTGCCGCATATTTTTTGTTGAGAGGAAAAAACCGCTTGTTCTTTTTTTTACCATGAAAATCAGGTATAATAGGATAGAAAAACAATCGGATATCGAGTATCGTAACAGATCAAAGCATAATCTATCTGTCCCTGTAAACACGGGTCAGATAGATTGTTTTAGAAATGAGGCAAAAAATGGATTTGAATACTGCACGCACCCGCGCAGAGCAGCTGCGCAAGATTTTGGAATATAACAGCCGCCTGTATTACGAACAGGATGCCCCCGAGATGGAGGACTATGATTATGATATGCTAAATAAGGAGCTGAAAGAAATTGAAGCTGCTTATCCGGAACTGGTAGAGGCATCGTCTCCTACGCAGCACGTCGGCGGTCGTGCATCCAGCCGTTTTGCAAAGGTGACCCATGCGGTAAAGATGGAAAGTCTGCTGGATGCTTTTTCGGAACAGGAAATCCGGGATTTTGACCAGCGTGTGCGTGAATTTGATGTCAAGCCCGAGTATGTGGTTGAAATCAAAATTGACGGATTGTCTTGCAGTCTGGAGTACGAGAATGGTGTGCTGGTTCGTGCATCTACCCGTGGTGACGGCGTAGTCGGTGAGGATGTTACCGCAAATGTAATGGCAATTCAGTCTATTCCCAAAAAGCTGGAAGGTGCGCCGGAATTCCTGGAAGTGCGCGGTGAAATTTATATGCCGCATGATGTTTTTTATCATCTGCGGGAGCAGCAGGAACTGGATGGTGTTGCACCCTTCAAAAACCCGCGAAATGCTGCAGCAGGCAGCTTGCGTCAGAAAGATGCAGCCGTTACCGGCAGCCGTGGACTTGCGATTTTCATCTTTAATATTCAGCAGATTCGCGGCAAGGAGCTGCATTCTCACAAGGAGAGCCTAGATTATCTGAAACAGCTGGGTTTGCCGGTATCGCCCCGATACAGCTTGTTTACGGATATTGAAGATGTGCTGCAGGAAATTCAGGATATCGGCAATCATCGTCAGGACCTGACCTTTGATATGGACGGCGCAGTTGTAAAGGTCAACGATTTCGCACAGCGTGAACGCATGGGTTCCACCAATAAATTCCCGCGCTGGGCGATTGCATTTAAGTATCCGCCTGAGGTAAAGGAAACCGAACTTCTGGACGTGGAAGTAGCAGTGGGTCGCACAGGCGTTCTGACACCGACCGCAGTGTTCAATCCAGTTTTTCTGGCAGGTACAACCGTTTCCCGTGCAACGCTGCACAATGAGGACTTTATCCGTCAGTTCGATTTGCATATTGGTGATACCATTCAGGTGCGCAAAGCAGGCGATATCATCCCGGAAGTGATTGGCGTTTCGGCACGAAAGCCGGGTGCTGAGCCTTATGTTTTGCCTGCGGTTTGCCCCAGCTGCGGTGAACCGGTCGTACATCTGGCAGATGAAGCGGCACTGCGCTGCATCAATCCGGAATGCCCGGCACAGGCATTGCGCAATTTGATTCACTTTGCATCCCGTGACGCAATGGATATTGACGGTTTGGGTACAGCGGTATGCACCCAGCTGACGGAAAAGGATCTGGTGCACACCGTTGTGGATTTGTATACGCTCACCAAGGAAGATCTGCTGAAGCTGGAAAAATTTAAGGATAAGAGCGCAGAGAATCTGCTCAAGGCAATCGAAACCAGCAAGGGCAATAATCTGGATAAGCTGATTTTTGGTTTGGGTATTCGCAATATCGGCGATAAAGCAGCAGCACTGCTGGCAGAGCATTTTGGCACGATGGATGCATTGTCCACTGCAACAGCAGAACAAATCTGTCAGATTGATGGCTTTGGTGACACCATGGCGCAGAGCTTGATTTCTTTCTTTGAAAAGAAGGGTACTGCCGATTTGTTGCTTCGCCTGAAAGAAGCAGGTGTCAATATGGAATGGCACGGCGAAAAGAAGACGGATCTTCTTTTGGGCAAAACGCTGGTCGTGACAGGTACGCTGGAAACCATGTCCCGCAATGAGGCAGAAGCGCTGATTGTGAAAAACGGCGGTAAAGCCAGTGGCTCGGTTTCCAAAAAGACCAGCTATGTAGTAGCGGGTGCTGCGGCGGGTTCTAAATTGACCAAGGCACAGACATTGGGCATTCCGGTTCTGACAGAGCAGGAATTTTTGGATATGCTGAAATAAGTTTCAAACGGCTGGTGAAAGATATCGCTAGCCGTTTTTTTTTGATAGGGAAAACCGGTTAAAGTACGCAATGATACAGGCAGAAAACCGGAAATCAGAAATTGACAAATAGATGAAAAAGAGCTGGCAAAGATCGTTACTTTGCCAGCTCTTTTTTTTAACGAAAATCAAAATCTGCCCAAAAATCGGACAGTTATTTATTTTGACAGTACCATATTTCGACTACTTTGTTTATTCTTAAACGAGAGCGGTGAAATAAATAACAAACTGGCAGAACACCTTTTGCGGTGGTGCTTTTGTCAGGCAAAGAAGCGCTCTTTTGCTGCCAGATGAATTGCTTTTGTTGCAAAGTTTGCATCCTTTTTCATTCCGGCACGCACCCAGTCACAAATCAAGCCGATAATGGCATGGCTGTAAAAAAGAGCAATCGCTTCTCAGCTTTCGACCGGAATATGAATGTACTCACAGTGCTCGCGCGCTGCTTCCATCAAAAAGACTTTGTAATAATCAATCAGCAACTGGCGCAGGCAGCGGCAGTCCTGATCGTACAATACGCTTGTATAAAAATCTTTTTCGCGTTTCATTTTTTCGCAGAGCGCAATCACACTTTCGGACCAATGGCTCTGGTTCATACAAGGTGTCAGAATCGGCACGATTTCCGTCTGGAAAATCCATTCGATGACAGAGTATTTATCTTTGAAATAGTAATAAAATGTATTGCGGCTGATTCCACAATGCCGTGTGATTTCAATGACAGACAGCTTTTCAAAACTTTTTTGTGCGGCAAGCTCTTTGGTTTTGGCAACAATCGTCTGTTTCGTGAGGTCCGCAGCGGACATCCGTATCATTCCTTTCTCTGTATCGTATTCATTTTATTATACAATAGTGCAGGACTGTTTTTCAAGGCGACAGAGTTACTTGTTTTGCGGCAGATATCGCCCACTGATTTGGTAAGCCCCGTCTTTTTTTGGTGTGAGACGGGTTAGATATGTTAGGAGGAATTATTGTATGAAAGAAACAAAGACACTTGCTTGCGGCAAAGCGGACATTTTGATCAAATGGATCATGTTTACGGCAGCCATTACCGGTATGGCAATTTTCAGCGCATTTTATCCCATTGCGGGTAACGTGCCGATGATTGTGATTCCGTCCATTCTGGTATTGTTTTTCGCAAAACCGGTTTTCTTTGAGCGCCTCAAGCTGACAACGCTGCTGACCATGCGAATCATAATCGTTTTTGCAGCGCTGAAGCTGTTTAACCCGCAGGTTTATGTTGACCTGATTATGCTGGCTTTGATTATCAATATTCTGGAAGCTACCTTTACCGATTTGCTGCGCTACAAGAAATACTTTAACGCAATTTCCGGTTTTGCGCTGGCATTGGGCGTTATCTCTCTGCGCGGTCTGTGGCAGTGGGATGCTCCGTTCGGCAATTACTACCTGACGCGTGGCGTGATTCCTGCTGTTACCCTGATGTACGCAATCGCTTACACCATCTGGAACTGGATTTTCGTTTCCAATGAGTTCAGCGATTCTGTTGCACTGATGCACGTGGGTTTCCTGTCTGCTCCGCTGTTGGGCTGCTTGTTTACTTCCGGCATGGGCGTGTTTGGCGGTCTGGGTATGTGGCTGTTGCTGCGTGCAAACAGTCTGGCAATCGGTGGCTGGATGCAGATCGGTGCAAAGGACTGGTTCGAGCGTGAATTTGCCAATGCACGTTTTTCTAAGTTTGTAAAGTGGACCAAGCAGCGTAATGTTCAGATCGTTGCAATGGTAATCAACTTGGTTCTGATTGGTGCTTGCATCGCTATTACAATGATGAACGGCGGTATTCAGTTTGAGTTTTCTCCCTTGTTTCTGAACTGATAATCCGTCCTGAGATAGGCTAAAAATCGGGCATACCCGCCCGGAACAGGAGAATTTACAGATGAACAGTTATGATGTAATCGTCATCGGTGTAGGCAACGGCGGACTTGCTGCGGCTGCTACGCTGGCGGAAAAGGGCAAGAGCGTTGTCCTTTTTGAAAAGCACAACATTCCCGGAGGCTGTGGTACCAGTTTTCGGCGCGGTCGCTTTGAATTTGAGGTTGCACTGCACCAGCTGAGCCATATGGGTACACCGGAAAAGCCCGGTCCGCTGCGCGAGCAGTTCCGCCGTTATGGCATCGAGGATGAAATCGACTGGATTCAAATCGAAGAGCTGTATCGTGTGAATTTCCCGGACGGAACGGGTATCAGCATCCCGGTTGGCAGAGAAAAGTGCGAGGCTTTTCTTTCCAAACAGTTCCCGGAGTTTACGGACAACATCCATCGCTATTTTGAAACGGTTTACACCTTCTGCCAGCAGGCAGCTGCTTTTGCAGCCAAGAGTGCAGAAAGCACGGGCGAACTGGGCGATTTGAAAAAATTCATTATGAAAAAAGGCTTCCCCAAGCTGTACCCGGCATTGGCACAGTACGGCTTGAAGAGCGCGCAGGAAGTGCTGGATGAGTTCTTCCCGGGCTGCCAGAAGCTGCAGCTGGCTTTGAGCGTGTACTGGTGCTTTATGGGTATGGGTCCCAATCGGTTCCCTTGGTCGATTCTGGCAAAATGCACCTACATTTACATGGAGGATAAACCCTACTATCTGCGCGGTACATCCATGATGATGAACCAGGCTATTCTGGAAGCAGCAAAGCGGATGGGCTGCGTAGCGCACATGAACTGCGGTGTAGAGCGTATTCTGGTGGAAAACGGTCGTGCCGTAGGCGTTCGGGATGAAAAGGGTCAGGAATACCGTGCCAAGAAGATCATCTCCAACATTTCTCCGCTGGCAACTTACGGCAAGCTGATGGACCCGGCAGATGTACCGGCAGCTGCTCGTGAATACCTGAAACCGTATACCGTTGGCATTTCCGCCATTACCTGCTTTATCGGTTTGGATTGCCCGCCGGAGGAAATCGGCTTTACCACCTCCTTCACGCTGAACTACAAGAGCTTCGACGTAAACCGTGATTTTGAGGATTCCCACAAGCTGCTGCCGGAAAACGATCCGTTGGTCGCAACCTGCTATACGGTGGATGACCGTCAGGTTTCTCCGGAGGGAACATCCGTCATTACAGCTGGTACGCTTAAATATGGCGAAGCATGGGAAAAGCTGCCCCCTGAGCAGTATTATGAAATGAAATATGAGGCAGGTCGCCGTATTGTGGCTCGTCTGGAAGAGATGTATCCCGGATTTACCTCTCACATTGAGGAAATGGAAATTGCAACGCCCTTGACCCATATGCGCTATCTGCATCATCCGGGCGGTGCAATTTACGGCTTTGAGCAGGATCTGCGTCAGTCGGTATTCTTCTTCCCCACAGAGAGCAAGCTGGAGGGTCTGGAGTTTGCCAGCGGCTGGGTAAATGCCTGCGGTTTTGGCCCCAACTACACATACGCAGACACCGTCGCGACCAAAGTCGCACAGGAGGTATAATCATGGCAAAATCAATCAAAGAAACCTTGCTGGGCACCTTGGTCCATGGTGAAGAAACGCTGGAGCAGATTCGTGTTCTGCGTCAGGTTGCACCCGACCCGATTCATACAGAAGAACCGGACAGCGCAGTGCTTTCCGGGATTCATCCCAAAAGCCTGCATCTGGTGGTAACGGATATTCAGGACACCGGCAAGAATGCAAAAATCTTCCGGCTTTCTGCGAAAGAAGGTTATCTGCCGCCGTTTGAGGCAGGTCAGTATCTGAATATCTTTACGGAAATCGATGGTGTGCGCACCAGCCGTCCGTACAGCATTTGTTCTTCGCCCCGCCAGCGTGCTTATTATGAAATCACTGTGGCACGCACCACAGGTGGTTTTGTGTCCGATTATTTCCTGGACAAAGTGCGGGCAGGGGATGAATTTGCTGCATCCTGCCCGGCGGGTGTGTTCCGTTTTCATCCGGTGTTCCACAGCCCCAAAATGCTGATGCTGGCAGGCGGCAGTGGTATTACACCCTTTATGAGCATGATTCGTGAGGTGCTGGAAGCAGGTCTTGACCGTGATATGGTGCTTTTGTATGGCTGCCGTACCCCGGAAGCTGCGCTGTTCCATGATGAGCTGACCCGTCTGTCGGAAAAGTTTGCAAACTTCCGTTATGTGCTGGTCGTTTCGGATGAGCAGTCTGTTTGGTCTGGCGCACGCGGCTTTATGACAGCAGAGCTGATTCGCAGCTTGTGTCCGGATTATGTACAGCGAACCGCTTATATTTGCGGCCCTGAAATTATGAATGAATTCTGTGTAGGCCAGCTGACCGAGCTGGGTCTTACCGCAAAGAATATTCGCCGGGAAATGGTCGGCGCAGCAAAGGACATTACCAAGGAAGCTGGCTGGCCGGCAGAACTTTCGGGTCAGGAAGTGTTCACCATTACGGTAGACGGAGAACGTCAGATTCCCGCTAAGGCAAACGAATCGATTTTGACTGCGCTGGAACGTGCTGGCGTTCGTATGAATGTTTGCTGCCGCAGTGGTGAGTGCAGCTTGTGCCGTGTTCAGCTGACAGGCGGTAAGGTGTTCTTGTCTAAGGGAATGCTGCTGCGTAAGGCTGACGAGAAATACGGCTATGTCCATTCTTGTAAAGCATATCCGATTTCGGATATTTCCATCTGCCTGTAAGGCGTTTCGGGCGGAACAATATTGAAAACACAGCAAAATACGGCGGAGCCGTAAGGAGGAACTATGCAAGCATATAAAGTGCTGGAAATCAAGCAG
Source organism: uncultured Faecalibacterium sp. (assembly GCA_937880095.1). Taxonomy (GTDB): domain Bacteria; phylum Bacillota; class Clostridia; order Oscillospirales; family Ruminococcaceae; genus Faecalibacterium. Next base: position 68,029 of record CALFLK010000028.1, read on the forward strand.
AGCGTATTTGCGGACAACGACAAACAGGCACAGCTGCTGCGTGAGGAACTAAAAAAGAAAAAAGTCTTTCTGCTGAACTTGATGTCCTCTCCCGGATCGGGCAAGACGACCACTTTGACCCGCACCATCGAGGCACTGAAAGATGATCTGTCCATCGGTGTTATGGAAGCAGATATTGATTCGGATGTGGATGCAAAACCATCTCCGATGCGGGCGTAAAGGCAATTCAGCTGCATACCGGTGGTATGTGCCATCTGGATGCAGAGATGACTCGTCAGGGTCTGGAAGGCTTGGAAACTGAAGGTCTGGATCTGGCAATCCTGGAAAACGTGGGCAATCTGGTTTGCCCCGCAGAATTTGATACCGGTTCGGTAAAGAATGCAATGATCCTGTCTGTGCCGGAAGGTCACGATAAGCCGCTGAAGTACCCGCTGATGTTCTCCATCTGCGATGTGGTACTGATCAATAAGATTGATGTGCTGCCTTATTTTGATTTCGACATGGATAAGTACCGGGAGTATGTGCATATGCGCAACCCCAAGGCACAGGTGATTCCCATCTGTGCAAAAACAGGTGAGGGAATTGACGAGTGGGCAAACTGGCTGCGTACGCAGGTAAAGGCTTGGCAGGAAAACTGATTGCCGCAGAGCACGCAACAATGAAAGGATGAAGAGGAATGACGAAACTGAGACCTAAAATCGTAAAACTGGCACAAATGGTCGGCGGCCTGGCTGGTGTTATGAATAAGATCACCGAAGATTCCCCCGAATATATGGCACTGGAATGTGTTGTCAGCGATGAGCAGGCAGATGTTGCCCTGACAATGGGACTGCGCAAACCCCGCACTGCTGAATATGTGGCAAAAAAGAGCGGCAAGAGCGTGGAAGATGCGCACAAAGTTCTGATGGAGCTGGCACAGATCGGTGTCTGCAAAGTCTGGCATGAGGACGGTCAGGAACTGTTCTGGGTGAATATCTTTGCACCCGGTATGCTGGAAATGATGGTCAACAATCGGGAACAGCTGGAAGCACATCCGCAGATCGGTCGTGCATTCGAACTGTACACCCGTACCCGTCTGGCACCCATGACGCCGATGTTGCCCGAAGGCATGGCAATGATGCGCGTTATCCCTATCGAATCTTCGCTGGATGGCGTGGAAGGTGTTGAGCCTTGGGAAAAACTGTCTTACTATCTGGATAAGTACGATACCTTCTGTGTATCGGATTGTTCCTGCCGTGCTTCTCGCCGCCATATGGACGAGGGCTGTGGACATCTGGAACATGAGATGTGTCTGCAGATGGGTTCCGGTGCAGAATATTACATCAAGACCGGTCGTGCCCGTCAGATCACGCGCGAAGAAGCAAAAGAGATCATTCATAAAGCAGAAGAGCTGGGCATGATGCACGAAATGCCCCATACCGAGGAGCTGGGCGAAGCATTTGCAATCTGCAACTGCTGTGGCTGTTCCTGCTTCTCCATGCGTATTGCAAGCCTGTTCCGTACACCGGATGCGATTCGCTCAAACTTCACCGCAGAAGTAGATTCCAGCAAGTGCGTGGCTTGTGGTCAGTGTGTAGAAAACTGCCCGGTTAACGCGGTCCAGCTGGGGCAGCGTCTGTGCGCCAAGAATCCTGCACCGGAAAAGGAAGTGCGCACCGTTCGTGACCATCTGTGGAGCGAAAAAGACTACAACGTGGATTATCGCGAGAACCGCCAGGACGTTGCAGAGGAGGGTACTTCTCCCTGTAAGACTGCCTGCCCGGCACATATTGCGGTTCAGGGATATATCAAGCTGGCAAGCCAGGGCAAATACCGTGAGGCTTTGGAGCTGATCAAAAAGGAAAATCCGTTCCCGGCGGTTTGCGGCCGTATCTGCCCGCACGGCTGTGAAAGCGAATGCACCCGCGGCGATATTGATGAGCCGATTGCAATCGATGAAATCAAAAAGTTCATTGCGGATCAGGAGCTGAACAGCGAGCATCGTTTTGTTCCCGAAAAGCGCCACAACTACGGCAAGAAGATTGCAGTTGTGGGTGCTGGTCCTGCTGGTCTGGCTTGTGCTTATTATCTGGCAATCGACGGCTACAATGTCACGGTATTTGAAAAGCAGGAAAAGGTCGGCGGTATGCTGACGCTGGGTATCCCTGCATTCCGTCTGGAAAAGAACGTGGTCGAAGCCGAAATCGAAGTTCTGCGTGAGCTGGGTGTCGAGTTCAAGACCGGCGTTGAAGTGGGCAAGGATGTAACGCTGCCCCAGCTGCGTGAGCAGGGTTACAAGGCATTCTATCTGGCAATCGGCGCACAGGGCGGCCGCAAGCTGGGCGTAGAAGGCGAAGATGCACAGGGCGTTATCACTGGTGTAGACTTCCTGCGTGAGGTCAATCTGGGACATGATGTGAAACTGTCCGGCAAGGCTGTCGTTATTGGCGGCGGTAACGTGGCAATCGACGTAGCACGCACGGCGGTTCGTACTGGTGCAGACAATGTTTCTCTGTTCTGCCTGGAGAGCCGCGCAGAAATGCCCGCTCTGGATGAAGAAGTAGAAGAAACGCTGGCAGAAAACATCGCAATCAACAACAGCTGGGGTCCCCGCCGTATCCTGACTGAAAATGGAAAGGTCACTGGCGTAGAATTCCACAAGTGCGTTTCTGTATTTGATAAGGATGGTCGTTTTGCACCTGTCTTTGATGAAGAAAACATCAAGACGGTTGAGGCTGACTGTGTGTTGCTGTCGATTGGTCAGTCCATCCAGTGGGGTGGTCTGCTGGAGGGCAGCAAGGTACAGTTGGGTCGTGGCAATGCTGCTGTTGCAGACAGCCTGACCTATCAGACTGCTGAACCCGACGTATTTGTCGGCGGTGATGCATTTACCGGTCCGAAATTTGCAATCCATGCAATCGCTGCCGGTAAGGAAGGTGCGATTTCGATTCACCGCTATGTACAGCCCGGTCAGAGCCTGACTCTGGGTCGTGACCGCCGCGAGTATCACGCATTCGACAAGAACAATGTGGTGATGGATGGCTTTGATAACGCACCGCGTCAGCAGATTGGTCACAATCCGCAGGCTAAGATTTCCTTCAAGGATACTCGCATGACCTTCACCGAAGAGCAGATGAAGAAGGAAACCGAGCGTTGCTTGGGCTGTGGTGCAGCACAGGTGGATTCCTATATGTGTGTTGGCTGTGGTCAGTGCACGACCAAGTGCAAGTTTGATGCAATCCATCTGGTGCGCACCCACAATAGCACGCCGGACACCTACGAACATCTGCCTATGAAGATGGCTGCAAACGCTGTCAAGCGTGTAGGTAAGATTGCAGTTACCGCAGTAAAAGAAATCGGCAAATAAATTTCAACTTCCGGAAAAGGAGATTCCGTATGCATGAACTGGGCGTTATCAGTGCGATGGTCAACAGCATTGAAAAAATCGTAAAGGAACAGGGGCTCTCACAAGTACAAAAGCTGGTTTTGGAAGTGGGGAAGCTTTCCGGTGTGGTTCCGCGCTATATGGAAGTCTGCTATCCGGCAGCCGTGTACAAAACCTTTATGGAAGATACCGTTCTGGAAATGGAAACCATCCCCGGAATTGTGAAGTGTAAAGATTGCGGCAGAGAATTTAATGCAATGGAGCATGATTTCGTATGCCCGGATTGCGGCGGACAAGATATGGAGATTTTGTCCGGAAATGATGTAATCATCAAAGAGATTCTTTGCTGCTGATTTCCAGAGTGGAATTAGCGTCGCTTTGTAAACAAAGCAAAACGGAAAATGAAACGAAAGCCCTCGCAAGCAGGAACGAATGGTTCGGCTTGCGAGGGCTTTTTGTGTTCGTTAGAAAAGGAAATCTTGTATGCAGGGATTACAACATAAAATGTGTATAAAAATGAAAAGGACTGCATGGACGTGTTGTATGAATGTTGCTCTAATTCACTAGAATTTTACTACATATTGCTCTATATTTTGTGATGTATATGTGATAAAATAAGGGAGGAATTTTGACATATTCTGTTTGCTATAAAAGGAATGCGTACAACGGACTATTGATACGAAAGACAGAATGTGAATGAATCTGTATAAAAATAAATCTATGTTTTCGCTGAAGCAATTCAGATCAGATGAAACAAAATATATCTAAAGAAGGGGAGGATTCACGAATATCAAATCAAGTAGCCTGTAGTTCTAAGGAAGAGAAGAGGAGCAGTAAAATGAGACGAATGATTTCGATGCTCATGGCATTGGTTATGGTTCTGGGGTTGCTCCCAGCGACAGCATTGGCTGCCGGAACGGACCGTGCCATGCAGCGATCAACTGTAGAAAAAGCGGGGCAAACCAGTCGAACCGTTTTGAATTTGAACAACGACTGGCGTTTTCATGCCGGCAATGCACAGGAAGCTCAGCAGCCCCAGTTTGACGATAGTGCATGGTTGTATGTCAATGTACCGCACAGCACATTGCACTATACACCGGAAAACTATTTCCAAAAGGATCTTGGCGTTTTCTGGTATCGCCGTGCATTTGCAACGCCGACGGAAAGCAGCAATGGCGCAAAAGTGATGCTGCATTTTGAAGGTGCTATGCAGAAGGCAGAAGTCTGGCTGAACGGCACAAAGCTCGGTACCCACGAAGGCGGCTATACCGCATTTTCTTTCGATGTAACACCGTATCTGCGAAACGATGGCAAGGAAAACCTGCTGGCGGTGAAACTGGATACAAGAGCAAATGCGGATTTTGCACCGGGCAAGGTAAATCCGGACTTCCAGTATTTTGGCGGTCTGTATCGCAATGTAACGCTGACGGTGCTGAACCCGATTCATATTACAGATGCAGTTTCTTCGGATACGGCTGCCGGCGGTGGTGTGTTTCTTACGGCACCGGCGGTTTCCAAGGCGGAAGCAACGGTGAAAGCAAAAACAGAAGTTGCCAACGAAACCACTGCGGCAGCAACGGTGACCGTTTTGACTGAGCTGGTGAAAGATGGTACGGTCGTTGCGCAGAACAGCACACAGCAGAGCATCAAACCGGGTCAGAAGACAAGCGTTACCCAGAATCTGATGGTAAAGAATCCGAAGCTCTGGTCGCCCAATACACCGGAGCTTTACACAGTGCGTACTACGGTAAAGCAGGGCGAAACGGTCGGTGACACTTTGGAAACCAGATATGGTATCCGTAAGGTGGAGTGGAAACGTGACGGCTGCTACATCAACGACGAGCGGGTAGAGCTGGTCGGTACCAACCTGCATCAGGAAACCTATATGTTGGGCAATGCAGTGCCGGATGATGCGGTATTTGCAGAAATCAAGCGTGTCAGAGAGTACGGCTTCAATTTCATACGTATGTCTCACTATCCCCACTCTCAGGCTTTCTATGATGCCTGCGATCAGTACGGTGTGACGGTGCTGGATTGTCTGCCCGGCTGGCAGTTCTATAACAATTCTCAGGCATTCCGCACGAATAGCTGCCAGCAGATGCGCGAGATGGTGCGGGAAAATCGCAACCATCCTTCGATTGTCGCATGGGAGCCCAGCTTGAATGAGAGTCACTTTACCCATGACTGGGCAGTGGAAATCAATCGCGTGACCAAAGAGGAATATCCGGATGACGGAGTTTCCAAGGCATGGACTTGCGGTTGGAAAGATTGGGACGTTTACGACATCGGTGCTGGTACACCGCAGGCAAGCGTTGTGTCGGATGCAGCAAAGTACAGCAATAAACCCATTATCGTCAGCGAGTATGGCGACTGGAACATGGGCGGCTTTACGTCCTCTACGCGTGTGACCCGAGAGCCGCAGCATTACCCGGATGCCAAGGGTGGCGATGAAGGTATGCTGATTCAGTGCGATAATATCCAGTCCTCGTTCTCTGCCAATCGCAAGCACAACTGGTGTGGTGCAAGCGCTTTCTGGCAGTATGCGGACTACGCAGGTTTTGATACCAAGAAACTGACCTATTGCGGCGTGGTAGACGTTGCCCGTGTCCCCAAATTCGGTGCATATTTCTACCAGAGCCAGACTGACCCGGCACTGGATCTGAGCGCTTACGGAATCCAGATCGGTCCTATGACATTCATTGCCAACACCTGGGCAGAGGATTCCCCGAATCAGGTGCGTGTCTTTAGTAACTGCGATACAGTAAAGCTCTATTTGGACGATACGCTGATTGCATCGCAGGAAAGCGATAAGACCATGTGGGACCCCCGCGGCAAGTATCCGGATACCGATGGCGGTTCTTATCCGAGCCAGAGCAGCGGATGCGAGGTATCTACAGAACATCTGGATCACCCGCCGTTTACCTTTGATTTGTCCGGACATACACCGGGACAGGGAACTCTGCGTGCAGAAGGCTATATCAACGGTAAGAAAGTGGCAGAGTTTGTGCGCAAAGCACCCAGTGCGGCAAACAAAATTACGCTTCAGGCGGAAAATGATTCGCCCCTGAAGCTGGACGGCAGCACAACCAAGCTGGTTTGGGTCGATGTAAAGGACGCAAACGGCACGGTTGTAAATACTGCAAAAAATGAAATTACCTTTACCACAGAGGGACCTGGCTTTGTGATTGGCGAAAAGCAGGTGCCGGTTCGTGGCGGTCAGTGGGCAGTATGGGTACGCAGCCAGCGCGGAAGCGGTAACATTACCCTCACAGCCAGCGCAGAAGGTTTGCAGAGCGCATCCATCACGATTCCCACCGAAACAGTGGCAGGTCTACCGGAAGTACCGCAGGGCGGTGACGCAGACGAAACCCTGTTTGTTCCGCAGCCGGAAGAAAATCCGAACATTTTCTTGAATAAACCCGCCAGCGCAAGCTCTATCAACAATGGCGGCAATGGTCTGGAAGAAGCAAGATTCGCAAATGATGGCGACGAGAACACCAAGTGGTGCGCAAAGGTCACCGATACCAGCGACAGCTCGCTGGGCGGTCACTGGTGGCAGGCAGATTTGCAGAAATCCCATAACATCAAGGATATGCGAATTGTCTTTGATATGGCAGGAAATTACAAGTATCAAATCGCAGTATCCGATGATCCGAGCTTCACGGATTATAAGGTGAGCGAACATACCACTTTGACGGCAAAAGATAAGGCAGTAGAAGTGCCAGTAAACCAGACCGGCAGATATGTACGCATTTATCTGAATTGCCCCAGTGCAACCATCTGGCCGTGTCTGCGTGAAGTCAGTGGTACCGAAAATAACCAGAATATTGCGCTGAATAAAAAGGCAACTGCGATTGGCGTAGATGGCAGCAGCAATGTTCAGAATGCAGTAGACGGTGATCCCACGACCTTCTGGAACAGAGGCGGTTATGGTCCCGGCTGGTGGCAGGTGGATTTGGAAAAGCCCTATCATGTGACCGATGTTACTTTGACCTCTGTATGGGCAAATGAGGGTATCCGCCATCGCTTTACGCTGCAAAGCTCTATGGATGGTCAGAAATGGACCGATGTGCAGAGCTGGTCGGATTATGACCAGACGGACTCGATCAATAACGAAGTGATTCATCTGGATACAGATATCCGTGCAAGATACCTGCGCGTCAATAATTTGGAAGCAAAGAAGCAGGCAAGTGGTCAGGCGCAGTGGATTGAAATTGCAGAATTTGAAGTTCTTGGTGAAGAACTGACCCCGGCGGATCGTATTGATTACAACGCAAAAACCGAAGCAACTTCCTGTGCAGAAGGCGTCACGCCTGCGCATGGTAACGACGGCAACCCGAAAACCTATTGGATTCCCGCAGCAGACGACGCTGCGCCGTCTTGGCAGTTTGATGCAGCAGGTTTGTATGAGACAGATTCCATCACGCTGACCTGGAATACCGATACGTCCCATGCTTATCAGATTCAGCAGTCTACCGATGGAGAAACCTGGACAACGATTGTAGATCATATGGATGCTCCTGTGGCAGGCGAAACAACAACGGATACGCTGGGGCAGACGGGCAGATACGTTCGTGTTTGCCTGCAGTCCGGCACAACAGATGGCTTCTGGGTCAACTGTGGTGGTTATCCGTTGAAGCCTGGTCTGGAAATCAAGCAGGTGGAACAGCTTGCTGATATTACCGGAAAAGTAGGTAAGAGCTGGGACGAACTGAAACTCCCGCAGGAAGTAGCTGTTACACTGGAAGGCGATGTTCGTGTAAAGCTGGCTGTAGAGTGGAATGCTGACAGCTATAACAATGCAAGTACTTCGACACAGAATGTGACTGGTAAGCTGACGCCGATTCCCGGCGTAGCAAATGAAAAGAACATTTCTGCTGCAGTACAGGTAAAGCTGACGGATTCTACTTACGATAACAACATCTTCCTCGGCAAGGACGCTACTGCAAGTTCTGTAAATATCAATAATGCACAGCAGGAGGAGCTGGCATCTTATGCAAATGATGGAGATGAAAACACCAAGTGGTGCGCAAAGGTAACTGATACCAGCGATAGCTCTCTGGGCGGTCACTGGTGGCAGGCAGACCTTGGAGAGGCTTACCAAATTGATAAGATGAAAGTCGTATTCGATATGGCAGGCAACTACAAGTACCAGATTGCAGTTTCGAATGATCCGGAATTTACAGGTTATAACGTAGAAGAACACCTTGTCTTGACGGAGAAAAACCAGACTGCAGAGGTCACAGTGGGACAGACCGGCAGATATGTGCGCATTTACCTGAACTGCCCCAGCGCAACCGTATGGCCGTGCTTGCGTGAGGTGTATGGTGCAGGTGCATCCGTAATGCCGATGGTTCAGGAAGTGGAAAAAGCAATCGATGCAATCGGCGAAGTTACACTGGATTCCGAGAAGGCAATTCAGGATGCGCGTGCTGCATATGAAGCTTTGACAGATGCGCAAAAGGCATTGGTTACGAATTTGGATGTTCTGATTGCTGCGGAAGAAAAACTGGAAGAGCTGCAGAAACCTACTCCGACCGCAACGCCGGAACCGACTGCAACACCGGAACCGACCGCAACACCGGAACCGACGACAACGCCGGAACCGACCGCAACACCGGAACCGACGACAACGCCGGAACCGACCGCAACACCGGAACCGACGGCAACGCCGGAACCGACGGCAACGCCGGAACCGACGGCAACGCCGGAACCGACGGCAACGC